>NZ_JBNCNZ010000013.1:0-179090 GCF_049847245.1 Micromonospora sp. DT68 | reverse complement strand
CGGAAGCTAAGCCCTCCAGCGCCGATGGTACTGCACTCGTGAGGGTGTGGGAGAGTAGGACACCGCCGGACAATCTTCCAAATAGGGCCACCCCTTCAAGGGGTGGCCCTATTTGCGTTCACCGCCCTGCTATTGATCCACCCGCTTTCACGGAAACCGGGGCATCCGTAGCCGGCTGATGCCCTGCTTTCCAGGAAGACGAGTCGACCCGGGCGGACGTACCTCATGGGCGCAGAGGGCGACCGCCGACGGCGCGGGGGCGGATCAGTCGCGGGTCTGCATGTCGGCGCGGAGATCGCGCAGCAGAGCGCCGGCGTCGTCGACGGACCGTCCGGGGAACATGGCCATCACGACGCTGCCGTGGTCGGCCCAACCACACACCGCGAAGTCGCCACCCTCGCCCGTGGTGCTGCCGCACTTCATCACGCCGCCCAGCCCGCCCGCGGGGACCTCGCGCAGGCCGGTCACCGCACCCGTCTCGTCGGACATCAGGCCGAACAGGCTTGTGAGGTCGCGCTCCGGCTGCCACAGCAGTGTGGTGCCGCCGAAGATGAGCACCGAACGCTTGTCGTCCGCCGGGTCGCGGTAGACGGTGCCGAAGCTGCGGTCCAGCTCGATGTCCGCGGCCAGGCCGCTGCGCAGGTAGTCCGCTGTGCTCTTCGCCCGCTCGCTGTCGTCCCGCGTCAACCCCGCCACCTGATCGGGGGAACTCAACCGGGTGTCCTTCTGCTGCACCACCCGCCACCCAGCGAGGGTCAGCGCGCCCGCGCCCGCGAGGCCCACCGCCAGCGCGGCAGCCCAGGCGATCCGGCGACGCCGGGACCAGCCACCGGAACGCTCCTCGGGGGCGCCTCCGGTGTCCCGGGTGCTCAGTTGGATCGGCTCCTCGGTCAGCTCGACAGGGTCGCGACCGCCGTCGAGCGGACGCTCAGTGAGATGTGCGTCGGACATAGCCGACACCGTACGCGAATGGCAGGTGGCGCACGTCGGGTCTGTGAAAGCCCTCCGTAGACTTGTCAGGTGACCGAGAGACTGGATGCCCGACGCCCCGACGCCCCGACCCTTGCCGGCCAGTACCTGCCAGCCGAGGTAGAGCAGCGACGGTACGAGCAGTGGGTAGCCGGCGGCCACTTCCGGGCCTCAGCGACCAGCGACAAGCCGCCCTTCACGATCGTGATCCCGCCGCCGAATGTCACCGGCTCTCTGCACATGGGTCACGCCCTGGACCACACGGTCCAGGACGCTCTGGTGCGGCGTAAGCGGATGCAGGGCTTCGAGACGCTCTGGCTGCCGGGTATGGACCATGCGGGCATCGCTACCCAGAACGTCGTCGAGCGGCAGCTCGCCGCCGAGGGTCTGTCCCGCCATGACCTGGGTCGGGAGAAGTTCGTCGAGCGGGTCTGGCAGTGGAAGGCCGAGTCCGGTGGTGCGATCCTCGGCCAGATGCGCCGACTCGGTGACTCCGTCGACTGGGACCGCGAGCGCTTCACAATGGACGAGGGCCTGTCGCGGGCCGTCCAGACGATCTTCAAGAAGCTCTTCGACGACGGTCTCATCTACCGGGCGAACCGGATCATCAACTGGTGTCCGCGCTGCCTGACCGCGCTCTCCGACATCGAGGTCGAGCACACCGACGACGACGGCGAGCTGATCTCCATCCGGTACAGCGACGAGGTAGTGGTCGCCACCACCCGGGCCGAGACGATGCTCGGCGACACCGCCGTGGCCGTGCACCCCGACGACGAGCGGTACAAGCACCTGATCGGCACCGAGGTCGAGCTGCCACTGACCGGCCGTCGCATCCCGATCGTCGCGGACGCGCACGTCGACCCGTCCTTCGGCACCGGCATGGTCAAGGTGACGCCCGCCCACGACCCCAACGACTTCGAGATCGGTCAGCGCCACGACCTGCCCGCGCCCACCGTGATGGACGAGCGCGGCGTGATCACCGTGCCCGGCCCGTTCGAAGGGCTGGACCGGTTCGAGGCGCGGCCCGCGATCGTGGCTGCGCTGCGCGAGCAGGGCCGGATCGTGGCTGAGAAGCGCCCGTACGTGCACGCGGTCGGGCACTGCTCGCGGTGCAAGACGACAGTCGAGCCGCGGCTGTCGCTGCAGTGGTTCGTCAACACCGCTCCGCTGGCCCAGGCGGCCGGCGATGCGGTCCGCGACGGCCGGGTGCGTATCGAGCCGGCCGACCTGGCCAAGCGCTACTTCGCCTGGGTCGACAACATGCACGACTGGTGCATCTCCCGCCAGCTGTGGTGGGGGCACCGCATCCCTGTCTGGTACGGCCCGCAGGGCGAGATCGTGTGCGTCGGCCCCGACGAGCAGCCGCCGACCGGCGAGGGCTGGCACCAGGACGAGGACGTTCTCGACACCTGGTTCTCCAGCGGTCTGTGGCCGTTCTCCACGCTCGGCTGGCCCGAGCAGACCCCGGAGCTTGCGAAGTTCTACCCGACGAGCGTTCTGGTCACCGGCTACGACATCCTGTTCTTCTGGGTCGCCCGGATGATGATGTTCGGCCTGTACGCGATGGACGGCCGGCCGCCGTTCGACGTTGTCGCCCTGCACGGCATGGTGCGCGACCAGTTCGGCAAGAAGATGTCGAAGTCGTTCGGCAACGTGGTCGACCCGCTGGACTGGATCGACCGGTACGGCGCTGACGCCACCCGCTTCACGCTGGCCCGGGGCGGCAACCCCGGTCAGGACGTTCCGGTCAGCGAGGAGTGGTGCCAGGGCTCGCGCAACTTCTGCAACAAGCTCTGGAACGCCACCCGCTTCGCCCTGATGAACGGGGCGCACACCAACGGTGACCTGCCACCCGTCGAGCAGCTCTCCACCGTCGACAGGTGGATTCTGTCCCGACTGGCGCACGTCACCGCCGAGGTCGACGAGCAGTTCGAGGCGTACGAGTTCGCGAAGGTGTGCGATTTGCTCTACCACTTCGCCTGGGACGACGTCTGCGACTGGTACGTCGAGTTGAGCAAGCCGGTGCTCGCCGAGGGCGGCGAGCGGGCGGAGGCCAGCCGCCGGGTGCTCGGGCATGTCCTGGACCAGCTGCTGCGGCTGCTGCACCCGGTCATCCCGTTCGTCACCGAGGAGCTGTGGCTCGCGCTGACCGGCGGCGACACGGTGCAGTACGCGGCCTGGCCGGTGGCCGACCGGGCGCTCATCGACGACGCCGCCGAGGCCGAGCTGGCAAGTGTGCAGCGGGTCGTCACCGAGATCCGTCGGTTCCGCTCCGACCAGGGGCTGCGCCCGACGCAGCGGGTGGCCGCCCGGCTCGACGGGCTGACCGGGGCTGGCATCGCCGCGCACGAGCCGCTGATCCGGTCGCTGGTGCGGCTGGACCCGGCCGGCGACGACTTCCAGGCCAGCGCCACGCTGGCCATGCCCGGCGCGGTCGGTGTCGCGTTGGACACCCGGGGGACGATCGACGTGGCCGCCGAGCGTGCCCGGCTGACCAAGGACCGCGCTGCGGCCCAGAAGGAGGTCACGCAGGCGAAGGCGAAGCTCGACAACCCAGCCTTCATCGGCAAGGCCCCCGAGCCGGTCGTCGCGAAGATCCGCGACCGACTGGCCACCGCCGAGGCCGACCTGGTCCGGATCGATGCTGCCCTGGAGGCGCTTCCCTCGTGACCGACCGTACCGAATTCGCCGCCGCCGAGGCCGAGCTCGCCGCCCGCGGTTTCACCCGCATGGTCTTCGAGCTCGACCGGATCGAGTCACTGCTCGACCTGCTCGGCAGCCCGCAACGGGCGTACCCGGCGATCCACCTGACCGGCACCAACGGCAAGACCTCCACCGCGCGGATGATCGACTCGTTGCTCCGGGCGTTCGGGCTGCACACCGGCAGGTACACCAGTCCGCACCTGGAGACCGTCCGGGAGCGCATCAGCCTGGACGGCGAGCCGGTGAGCGAGGAACGGTTCGCGGCGGTTTACCAGGAGGTCAAGCCGCTGGCCGAGCTGGTCGACGCCCGCTCGGACGAACCGCTGACGTACTTCGACATGACCACCGCGTTGGCGTTCGCGACGTTCGCCGACGCGCCCGTCGACATCGCTGTGGTCGAGGTCGGGCTCGGCGGTGCCGAGGACGCCACAAACGTCATCCAGGCCGGGGTCTGCGTCATCACCCCGATCGGCCTTGACCACACCGAGTGGCTCGGCGACACGCTCCAGGACATCGCGCTGGCCAAGGCCGGCATCATCCACCCGGGCGCCACAGTTATCGCGGCGGCGCAGGAGGAGGAGGCCGCGCGTCCCCTCCTCGAACGCTGCTCCGAGGTGGGCGCCACCATCGCGCGGGAGGGCGCCGAGTTCGGCGTGCTGAGCCGCGCGGTAGCGGTCGGCGGGCAGGTGCTCACCCTCCAGGGTCTGGGCGGTGTCTACGACGACGTGTTCATCCCGCTGCACGGGGCACATCAGGCGCAGAACGCGGCGGTGGCGCTCGCCGCCGTGGAAGCGTTCCTGGGCGCCGGGGCGCGGCGTCAGCTGGACGTCGAAGCCGTACGGGAGGGCTTTGCCACGGCCAGCTCACCGGGTCGGCTGGAGCGGGTCCGCAGCGCGCCCACAGTCCTGCTGGACGGGGCGCACAACCCGCACGGCATGGCCGCGACAGTCACCGCACTGCAGGAGGAGTTCGCGTTCAGCAAGCTGGTGGCGGTGGTCGGTGTGCTCGCCGACAAGGACGCCGGCAGTCTGCTGGAGCTGCTGGAGCCGGTGGCTGACGTGGTGGTCGTGACCCGGAACAGCTCGCCCCGGGCGATGCCGACGAAGGAACTCGCCGCTCTGGCGGCCGAGGTGTTCGGCGAGGACCGGGTCGAGGTGGCCGAGGAGATGCCGGACGCGATCGAGCTGGCGGTGGCGCTCACCGAGGAGGACGTCCCCGGTGAGCTGAGCGGGGTCGGTGTGCTGATCACGGGTTCCGTGGTCACGGTGGCGGACGCCCGTCGGCTGTTGAAGCGATGACCGGCCCGGAGCGGGACCCCCGGACCGCAGAGCAGCCGCCAGCGGAGCGACCGCCGGCGGACCAGCCACTGGCGGACCAGCCAACAGCGGACCAGCCGCCCGCTGGGCAGCCGCGCCGTTCCGGGTTGCGTAACCCGGAACGGGCGGTACGCGGTCTGGGCGCCGGGACTCTCAGCCTGGAGGCGCTGGTTCTGCTGCTGGCGATCCAGCCGATCCGGGTCGTCGGCGGTGATCTCAGCGGCACCGCGATCGGCGTGGTGGTGGCCCTGGCTGTGGTCGCCGTGCTGCTCGCCGGCATGATGCGCCGCCAATGGGCCTGGCACGCCGGCACCGTGTTCCAGGGCCTGCTGATGCTCGCCGGCCTGCTGCACTGGTCGCTGCTCGCGTTGGGCATCATCTTCGCCCTGGTCTGGGCGTACGCGCTGCACGTCCGCCGGGTCATCCTCGGCTGAACGCGCTGCCCCACCGGCTCACGGCGGAGGGCCAGCGGCGTCGGGTGACACCGTATGGACCACGCAGGGCATATGGAGGGGCCGGGGTCAGGCGTCGGCGCGTTCGCGCCACTGGGTGAGGGCGATGCCGTGGCCGTCCGGGTCCCGGAATGCCGCCGCCCACACCTCCAGCTTGCTGCCCCGGCTGACCACCCGGGGGGCGTAGGTGAAACGGACGCCGGAGTCGCGCATCCGCTCGTACGCGCCCTCGATGTCGTCCACTTCGAGGTTGACGTGTACCAGTCGGCGGCTGATCGGCGCGGCCTCGGTCAGCTCACGCAGCACCAGCCGGGTCGTGCCGGAGGCGAGCACCGCGTTGCCGGTGCCCCTGTCGAACTCGGTGAAGCCGAGCCGGTCGCGGTAGAAGGTGAGCGATCGGGAAAGGTCGGTGACCAGCAGCGTGAGGCCGACGCCGCTGATCGGGCCGGCCGGGTCAGCCACGGCCGCGTCGTCGTACCCGAAGATCGCTTCGTCCAGTTCCTCGGCGGTGACGGTCTCGGGGGCCGCTGCGCCCGTGGCCGGGTCGTCCAGCGGCAGGTCCAGGGGGTCCAGCGGGTCCGCGCCGCCGGGGCCGGTGCGCTGACCGGGCGGCGGATCAAAGCGCTGCGCTGCGGGTGGATCAAGGAGCTGCGTGGCGGGCGGGTCGAGGCGTTCCTCCGCCGCTGCGGGCCGGTCGTCCTCCGGCGGGCGCGGCGCGGGCGTGGTGGCCCGTCGGGGCAGGCCGCCGGCCTGCTGCTCGACCAAGACGCCCTCCAGTACCACCCGGCCGCTCGGGCTGTGGCTCATGACCACCGGTTCGTGCTCGTCCGCCGGGACGATGTCGTCGTCGAGCAGCGGATCAGGGTCACGCGGGGCGCGGAACGGGTCGGAGTCGTGCGGATCCCGGAACGGATCGCCGCTGCGCGGGTCGCGGAACGGGTCGTCACCGCGCGGATCCCGGAACGGGTCGTCGCCGCGCGGGTCGCGGAAGTCGTCCCGGAAGTCGTCGTCCGCCGCGCGGCCCGCCCACGGCGGGGCGTCCTGCTGGATCAGCATCTCGTCCACGGCGTCGACGTCGGCGAACTCCGGCGGGAGGTCGGCGACGGCCGCCGCCATCTCGGCGTGGGTCGGCACCTCGTCCCACAGGACCTTGACGTGCCGCTGGTCGTCCAGCGCGACCCGGATCGGCAGGGCCTGACCCAGCGACGGCCACTTGGAGACCGGCACCCGCGGCTCGATGATCTTCTTGGACCGGGGCGGCAGGCCCGGCGCGTCGAGGACCAGTTGCAGCTCGCAGCGGCCGAACGCGTACTGGGTGGGTGGTTCGGAGGCGCTGTGCACGTGGCCGACACCGACCACCCAGGTGCGCCCACCGCCGCGTACGGTGGCCAGCGCGATCGCCAGCACCAGCAGGGCGACCCCGAGCGCCACGATGGCCCAGCTGGTCATGCCCAGCCCGAAGAGGACGACGAACGTGGCCACGGTGCCGAGCACCGCGCCGATCAACTTGCGTACCGGCGCGATGGGCCGGTTCCCGCCATTCGCCACAGTGGACCTCCCGGGGGTCAGGGCCAGGCTAGGCCGGATCGGCCACCGGGGGAAAGACCGGCCGCCGCGCCGGCGCCGGGACCGGGTCGCTAGGCTGACCGTACCGAGCCCGAGCGTTCTGCGCGTACAGGAGGAACCCAGCGTGTCCAGCAACAGCCCGGATGAGCGCAGCCTCGTTCTGATCAAGCCCGACGCGGTCCGCCGGGGTCTGGTCGGCGAGGTCCTCTCCCGCTTCGAGCGCAAGGGGCTGCGGATCGACGCGATGACGCACCGGACGATGGACGCGGCGCTCGCCGACGAGCACTACGCCGAGCACGTCGACAAGCCGTTCTACCCGCCGCTGAAGGACTTCATGACCAGCGGCCCGCTTGTGGCCCTGGTGCTCTCCGGCGACCAGGTCATCGACGTGGTACGAGGGCTGGTCGGCGCGACCGACGGCCGCAAGGCCGCCGCCGGCACGATCCGGGGCGACCTGTCGCTGTCCAACCGGGAGAACCTGGTGCACGCCTCCGACTCGCCGGACAGCGCCAAGCGCGAGATCGCGCTCTGGTTCCCCGAGCTGGGCTGAGCACAGCCTCTGCCGCACCTGGGCCCGTCGGCCGCGAACGGGGCTGACCCGAGCGGTCGACGCGGGCTCGCGGCGCGGATCAGTCGACCGGCGGTAGCTTCGCCGGGTTGCCCACCACGTAGATCCCGGTGATCCGGCCATCGGCAGCGGCGACCGTCAGCGTGTAGCGGTCGCCGTTCGCGCGGGTCAGCAGGGCTGCGGGTTCGCCGTTCAACTCCAGCCGCCGCACCGCCCAGATCCGGCCCGTCCCGTAGATCCCTGCGAAGAACCGGGCTATCCGGTCGGCGCCCGCGATGGGGTTGCGGGCGGCCTGCGCCCGACCGCCGCCGTCGTTCCACGCCGTGGCGTCCGCGGCGACCAGACCGGTGAGCGTCGCCAGGTCCCCGTTCCGGGCGGCGGCCAGGAACGCCTCCAACAGCCGCTCGCGCTCCGACCGGCTGGCGGTGAACCGACGCCGTTCCTGGCGTACGCGGGCGGTAGCGCGGTGGTGCAGCTGCCGGCAGTCCTCGGGAGTACGGTCCAGGATCTCGGCGATCTCCGCGTACGGCAGCTCGAAGGCGGTGTGCAGGACGTACACCGCGCGCTCCGGTGGGGTGAGCCGCTCCAGCACGTGCAGCAGGGCGGCGGACAGCGAGTCGCGCAGCTCAGCGGTGTCCAACGGCCCGAACGGGGAGGGCTCGGTCGGCACCGGCTCGGGCAGCCACGGCCCGACGTACGTCTCGCGGGTCGCCTGCCGCGCACGCAGCCGGTCCAGGGCCAGCCGCGTCACGACCCGGGACAGGTAGCGGCGGGGCTCGGCCACCGTCGAGCGGTCCACACCCAGCCAGCGCAGGTACGCCTCCTGGAGTACGTCCTCGGCGTCGTGCCGGCTGCCGAGCAGGCGGTAGGCCAGGCCGAGCAGCATCGGCCGGTGCGCCTGGAGCGCACCGGCCGCCTGCGTCGCCTCGGTCGTCACACCTGGGCCGGAAGCTCCGTGCGCATGGTGACCGCCAGTCGATTCCACACGTTGATTGTGGCAATCGCGAGGACCAGGTCGGCCAGTTCCTTCTCCGACCAGACCTTCGCGGCGGCGTCCCAGACGTCGTCCGGCACCCCGTGGTCGCCGAGGCGGGTCACCGCGTCGGTGAGGGCCAGCGCGGTGCGTTCCCGTTCGTCGAAGAACGGCGCCTCGCGCCAGGTGGCCACCGCGAACAGCCGCCGGCTCGACTCGCCGGCGCCGAGCGCGTCCCGGCTGTGCATGTCCACGCAGAAGGCGCAGCCGTTCAACATCGACGCCCGCAGCTTGACCAGCTCCAGGACCGTGTGGTCGACGTTCGACCGGACGTACTGCTCCAGGCCCAGCACGGCCCGGTATCCCTGCGGCACGACCTCGTGTGCGTTCATCCGCTGCATGACTACCTCCCTGATCGGTTGCGACACCGACATGACGGACCGAGCGGGGTGCGCCGTGACAGCTCCGGCTGTGATCCCGGTCATGCGGTCCGCAGGGGTTCAGCCGCGGTTCGCCGGGACGGTGTCGGCGCGGGGGCGGGGAATCCGAGGATCGCCGGCGCGGGCGGTGCTGGGCGGGCCGGCGGGGCGTCGCCGCGCGGGTCGGGCCGCGACACCCGGCCGGCAAGCCGACGGCCCAACTCGATCACGGGTAGATGGACTGGATCAGATACATCGAGTACGACCGTTCACCCACCAACACCATCGCCCGCGTGCCCAGACCCCGGGCGAGGACGCCGCGCGAGAGCAGGGCCGGCAGCAGCAGGGCGGCCGCGATCATGAGGTTGGCGGGCGATCTGGTGATCCACTCGCCCGTCAACCTCATGATCGACAGCGTGAGGCAGCGTGAGGCGGGTGGGCGGGGATTACTCGGGGGCGGGGTGGGGGGTGGATCGAGTATCGTTGTGCACCGTAAGGCGATGACCCGGCCATCACCGGTGAGCCTCCGGAAGAACAGCCGGGCAACCGGCCCAGTAGAACCGGACGGGTTCGGCCCGTCACAGCCGACAATGAGCGGGCGGTCGATCCTGACCGCCAAGCGGGGTGGTACCGCGGACCACCCGGGAGCGCCGTCTCAGGCGTACCCCGGAAGGTTCGTCCTCGCAGACCCACGTTGAGTGAGCTGCGCGAGGAGAGCGACCCCCGATGGCCTATCCGATGCACGACCCGACCGCCGCCGGTGTCCCGGCGAGCCCGGACCTGCCCGCGGTCGAGCGCCGGGTGCTGGAGCACTGGACGGCCGACAAGACCTTCGAGGCGTCCGTCGAGGCCCGCCCGGCCGGTGACGACGGCAAGAACGAGTACGTCTTCTACGACGGCCCGCCGTTCGCAAACGGCCTGCCGCACTACGGCCACCTGTTCACCGGGTACGTCAAGGACGTGGTGCCGCGCTACCAGACAATGCGCGGGCGGCACGTCGAGCGGCGCTTCGGCTGGGACTGTCACGGCCTGCCCGCCGAGGTGGTGGCCGAGAAGCAGCTCGGCATCACAAGCAAGGCGGAGATCCTCGACCTGGGCGTGGCCCGGTTCAACGAGGCGTGCCGCACGTCGGTGCTGGAGTTCACCCAGGACTGGGAGCGGTACATCAACCGGCAGGCCCGGTGGGTCGACTTCGCCAACGACTACAAGACCCTCGACCTGGACTACATGGAAAGCGTCATGTGGGCCTTCAGGACCCTGCACGACAAGGGCCTGATCTACGAGGGTTTCCGGGTGCTGGCGTACTGCTGGCGCTGCGAGACGCCGCTGTCGAACACCGAGACCCGGATGGACGACGTCTACCGGGACCGGCACGACCCGACGCTTACCGTGTGGTTCGAGCTGACCCCGGACGAGCGTGCCCCGGAGCTGGTCCGCGGGCCGGTCAGGCTCGGCGTCTGGACCACCACGCCGTGGACCCTGCCGTCCAACCTCGCGCTCGCCGTCGGCCCGGACATCCGGTACGCGGTGCTGGAGCGCGACGGCCAGCGGTACGTGGTCGGGGAGTCCCGGCTCGGGGCTTATGCCAAGGAGTTGGAGGGATACGAGCAGGTCGGCTGGGTGACCGGCAAGGCTCTGGTCGGCCGCCGCTACACGCCTCTGTTCGACTTCCTCGTCGAGCAGGCCGGCGACAACGCCTACCAGGTGCTCGGCGCGGAGTTCGTCACCACCGAGGACGGCACCGGGATCGTGCACCTCGCACCGGCGTTCGGTGAGGACGACCAGAACGTCTGCAACGCCGCAGGCATCCCCACAATCGTCACTGTCGACGACCACACCCGGTTCACATCGCTGGTCCCGCCGTACCAGGGTGAGCAGGTCTTCGACGTCAACAAGCCGGTGATCCGGGAGCTGAAGGAGCGGGGGGTGGTGCTCAAGCAGGACACCTACACCCACTCGTACCCGCACTGCTGGCGCTGCGACACCCCGCTCGTCTACAAGGCGGTGTCGTCGTGGTTCGTGGCCGTGACAAAGTTCAAGGACCGGATGGTCGAGCTCAACCAGGAGATCAACTGGACGCCCGGCCACATCAAGGACGGCTCGTTCGGCAAATGGCTGGCCAATGCCCGCGACTGGTCGATCAGCCGCAACCGGTTCTGGGGCTCGCCCATCCCGGTGTGGAAGTCCGACGACCCGAACTACCCGCGCCTGGACGTCTACGGCTCGCTCGCCGACATCGAGCGGGACTTCGGCGTACGCCTGACCGACCTGCACCGACCGGCGGTGGACGACCTGGTCCGCCCCAACCCGGACGACCCGACCGGCAAGTCGATGATGCGCCGGGTGCCGGAGGTGCTGGACTGCTGGTTCGAGTCCGGGTCGATGCCGTTCGCCCAGGTGCACTACCCGTTCGAGAACGCGGACTGGTTCGAGCACCACTACCCGGGTGACTTCATCGTCGAGTACATCGGGCAGACCCGCGGCTGGTTCTACACGATGCACGTGCTGGCCACCGCGCTGTTCGACAGGCCGGCGTTCCGTAACTGCCTGAGCCACGGCATCCTGCTCGGCTCGGACGGGCGCAAGATGTCCAAGAGCCTGCGCAACTACCCGGACGTCTACCACATCTTCGACGCGTACGGGTCGGACGCGATGCGCTGGATGCTGATGTCGTCACCGGTGCTGCGCGGCGGAGACATGGCGGTCACTGAGGCGGGCATCCGCGACGCCGTCCGGCAGGTGCTGCTGCCGCTGTGGAACGTGTGGTACTTCTTCTCGCTCTACGCCAACGCCGACGGGCACACCGCCCGCCGCCGCACCGACTCGACGCACCTGCTCGACAGGTACGTGCTGGCCAAGACCAACGAGCTGGTGTCGACTGTCGGCGCGCAGATGGACGCGTACGACATCTCGGGTGCGTGCGCCACCGTCCGGTCCTACCTGGACGCACTTACCAACTGGTACGTGCGCCGCTCCCGGGACCGCTTCTGGGCCGGCGACGCGGAGGCGTTCGACACGTTGTGGACGGTGCTGGAGACGCTCTGCCGGGTGGTGGCGCCGCTGGCGCCGCTGACCGCGGAGGAGATCTGGCGTGGCCTGACCGGTGAACGGTCGGTGCACCTGACCGACTGGCCCTCGGCGGAGGACTTCCCGGCCGACCACGAGCTGGTTGCCGCGATGGACGCCACCCGGGCGGTCGCCTCGGCGGCGCTGTCGCTGCGCAAGGCCAAGGGTCTGCGGGTGCGTCTGCCGCTGTCGAAGCTGACAGTGGCAACGCCCGCGGCGGAGCAGCTGCGCCCGTTCGCCGACCTGGTCACCGACGAGGTCAACGTGAAGGTCGTGGAGTTCAGCGCGGACCTGGCCGAGTACTGCCAGCAGGTGCTGACAGTGGTGCCCCGGGCTCTCGGCCCGCGCGTCGGCAAGCAGGTCCAGCAGGTGATCAAGGCGGTCAAGGCCGGCGACTGGGAGCTTGTCGACGGCGCCCCGGTGGCCGCCGGCATCACCCTGGCCGAGGGCGAGTACGAGCTGCGGCTCGTCGCGGCCGACGCCGAGCACTCCGCGCCGCTGCCCGCCGGTGAGGGCGTGGTGGTGCTCGACACCGAGGTCACCCCGGAGCTGGCCGCCGAGGGGCTGGCCCGCGACGTGGTGCGGGTGGTGCAGCAGGCCCGCCGCGACGCCGACCTGAACGTCTCGGACCGGATCGCGGTGTCGGTGTCGGCGTCGGAGGAGGTGCGCGCGGCGGTGGCCGCGTACGGCGACTTCGTGGCCCGCGAGGTGCTGGCCGACTCGGTCGACTTCGCCGAAGGGCTCGACGGCTTCACCGGTGAGGTCGGCGAGGGCGACCGGGTAACGGTGGTCGTCCGCCGGGTGTAAGGAAGGGCCCCTTCCTAACGCCTGATGTATAGGAAGGGCCCCTTCCTAACGGAATATCGTCAGGGTGCGGGCGCCTCACCACCTCCGTCGGCGGAGGTGTGGAGGCGTCCGCTACCGTGACACCGCCTGTCCGCACCTCATCTGCCGGAGGACCAGTGCCCCTGCTCTACACCATCGGCAAGCTCACCGTGGCGCCCACGCTGCGGTTGGCGTTCCGCCCGACCGTGGAGGGGCTGGAGCACGTGCCGGAGACCGGCGGCGCGGTCTTCGCCGGCAACCATCTCTCGGTGGCCGACGAGCTGTTCCTCGGCACGGTGGTGCCCCGCCACCTGGCGTTCTGGGCGAAGTCGGAGTATTTCAAGGGCACCGGTGTGAAGGGCGCGATCTCCAAGTTCGTCCTCACCGGCCTCGGTGCCATCCCGGTCGAGCGGGCCGGCGGGCGGGCGGCACTGTCCGCGTTCGACGCCGCCATCCCGGCGCTCAGGGGCGGTGACCTGGTGGTGGTCTACCCGGAGGGCACCCGCTCGCCGGACGGCAGGCTCTACCGGGGGCGGACCGGCGCGGCCCGCCTGGCCCTCTCCGCCGGAGTGCCGATCATCCCGGTCGGCATGATCGGTACGGACAAGGCGCAACCGATCGGCGCCCGGGTGCCCCGCCCCGGCACCGCCAAGATCACTGTCCGGTTCGGCAAGCCACTGGACTTCACCGGCCGCCCGGACGACCGCGCCTCGCTGCGGCAGATGACCGACGAGCTGATGAGCGAGATCCAGAAGCTCACCGGCCAGGAGTACGTGCCGCGCTACGCCCCGCCGCGCGCCCACCCGGACCCGACCCGCGACGCCTGACGATCCGCGCCCGTGGGCCTGCCACCTCTGGCGGCCCACGACGCCCAGCGGCCTGCCACCCCCTGACAGTTCCGCGACGCCCGGCGGCCTGCCACCCCTGACAGGCCCGCGACGCCTGCCGGCCTGCCACGCCCACCGGCCCGCACCGAGCAGGGCTGCGGCTCAGCCCTGCTCGGGTCGGACGATCTCACGGCGCAGTGTGTGCAGCAGGTCGGCGCTGTCGGAGACGGACAGCCGGGTGAACACCCCGGTGGCGATGCTGCCGTGGTCCACCGACGTACAGACCACTACGTCGGTGTCGGAGGACCGGCCGACCGCGCAGCGCTCGTGCCGTCCCCGTACGCCGCTCTTCACCGTCTCGGGAGCGTCAAGCGCGTACCGCTCGCTGAGCCGGGTGATCTCCGCGTCCGCGTCCGCCTCCGGGGTCAGCCGGAAGCCGGTGCCGCCGAAGACCGTGACCCGCTTGCCGTCTGACGTGGTGTAGACGCCAGCGAAGGTGTCCTCGGCCAGCCAGTGTTCCTGGCGTACCTCGTTTTCCAACTGCCGGGCGGTCTGGGTGCTGCCGTTGTCCTGACGCAGGCTGAGGTCGGCCACCCGGTCGGGCAACGCCGCGCGGGCCGGGTACTGGGCCGAGATCGGAAACCCGTAGTAGGCCGGGCAGCCGCAGCAGCAGGCAAGCGTGAGCAGCAGCAACCAGGGCCAACGTCGGCGGCGACGCCGACGCGCGTACCCCTTGGGTGGCTCCCAGCCCGGTGGTGGCGTCGGCGGCGCCGACCGGCGGCCCTTGCGCTGCTTGGGTACCGGCGGGGCCGGCTGGACCGGCGGCTGCGGGGGTTGGACCGGCGGCGCGGGCCGGACCGGGGTGGTGGGCCTGGCGGCAGGAGGCCGTGGCGGGCCGGTGGGGTGCGCGGGAGGTGGCAGGGGAGCAGCCGGCGGCGGCGACACCGGGTGCGAGCCGACCTGGGGCGCGGGCGGCTCGGGCCACTGCCGGGTCGCCGGCGGCAGTGGGTAGTCCAACGTCGGAGGCAGCGGCGGCAGTTCGGCGGACGGCAGGTGCCAGCCGCCGGTGTCCACGCCAGCCCACGGGTCGACGGGCGTCCGGTGCTCGGGCGCCTCGTCGGGTGGAGGTGGCGGCGGGGTCGGCTCGACCGACGCGCCCCAGGCGGGCCGACGCGGCAGCGGGGGAGGCACCGGCGCGGACCCGCTCCACCGGGGCGCGGGAACGTCCTCGGTCTCGGCGGCGGATCCCGGAGTCCCCGGCTGGTCGGTGGGTCCCGGCTGGTCCGGGGCCTGGGGCTGGTCGGTGGGTCGGGCCTGGTCGGTGGCCTGCGGTTCGTCGGTGGTTGCGGGCTGGTCCGAGGGCTCCGGCTGCTTCGGGGGTACGGGTGGGGAGGTCGGCTCGTCGGCGACCGCCGGGTCATGGTCCGGCTCCGCGCCCGGGGTGCTCCCGTCGGCCGGCCGTGCTCCCGGCTGGGGCTCCGGCATCGCGGCAATCTCCTCTCGCGCCGGTCCGAGGTTAGTACCGTGTCGCCACCGCCGCTCAGCGGGCATCGAGGCGGGGCGACGGCGGGGGGTCGGTACGGCAGGTAGAAGGTGAAGGTGCGTCGTGGCGGCGTCCGCGCGGTCGGCGCCGGGCGGGCGCGTACCCTTGGGCATCATGAGTGCCCCGTCCACGACGCCGCGTGCGGCCGCGACCAATTCCGTCTGGCCCCGGCTGGAGCCGCTGCTCCCTCAGGTTTCCAAGCCCATCCAGTACGTCGGCGGTGAGCTGGGCGCGGTGGTCAAGGACTGGGACGCGGCGACTGTGCGCTGGGCGCTCATGTATCCCGACGCGTACGAGGTGGGCCTGCCCAACCAGGGCGTGCAGATCCTCTACGAGGTGCTCAACGAGCTGCCCGACACCCTCGCCGAGCGGACGTACGCGGTCTGGCCGGACCTGGAGAACCTGATGCGCGCCCACGGCGTGCCGCAGTTCACCGTCGACGCGCACCGGCCGGTGCGCGACTTCGACGTGTTCGGCATCTCGTTCTCCACCGAGCTGGGCTACACGAACCTGCTCACGGCGATCGACCTGGCCGGCATCCCGATGCTTGCCGCGGACCGCACCGACGCCGACCCGGTGATCGTGGCCGGCGGGCACGCGGCGTTCAACCCGGAGCCGATCGCCGACTTCATCGACGCCGCAGTGCTCGGTGACGGCGAGGAGGCCGTCCTGGAGATCACCGCGATCGTCCGGGAGTGGAAGGCCGAGGGCTCCCCGGGTGGCCGCGACGAGCTGCTGCTGCGGCTGGCCCGTACCGAGAGCGTGTACGTGCCGCGCTTCTACGACGTGGACTACCTCCCGGACGGGCGGATCCAGCGGGTCGTGCCGAACCGGGCAGATGTGCCGTTCCGGGTGCACAAGCGCACGACGATGGACCTTGACGCGTGGCCGTACCCGAAAAAGCCCCTCGTGCCGCTGGCCGAGACGGTCCACGAGCGGTACGCGGTGGAGATCTTCCGGGGTTGCACACGGGGTTGCCGGTTCTGCCAGGCCGGCATGATCACCCGTCCGGTGAGGGAGCGCTCGATCACCACAGTGGGGCAGATGGTGCAGCAGGGGCTGGAGTTCTCCGGCTTCTCAGAGGTGGGCCTGCTGTCGCTGTCGTCGGCCGACCACTCCGAGATCGGCGACATGTGCTCCGGCCTGGCCGAGCAGTACGCCGGCACCAACGTCTCGCTGTCGCTGCCGTCGACCCGGGTGGACGCCTTCAACATCGACCTCGCCCAGGAGTTGTCCCGCAACGGTCGGCGGACGGGCCTGACGTTCGCCCCGGAGGGCGGGTCGGAGCGCATCCGCAAGGTCATCAACAAGATGGTGTCGAAGGAAGACCTGATCCGCACCGTCGTCACCGCGTACAGCAACGGCTGGCGGCAGGTGAAGCTCTACTTCATGTGCGGCCTGCCCACAGAGACCGACGAGGACGTCCTCGAGATCGCGGACATGGCCCACGAGGTGATCAGGGCGGGTCGGGCCGCCACCGGTTCCAAGGACATTCGCTGCACTGTCTCCATCGGCGGTTTCGTGCCGAAGCCGCACACCCCGTTCCAGTGGGCGTCAATGGTGCGCCCGGAGGTCATCGACCACCGGCTCAAGATCCTCAAGCAGGCGATCAACTCGGACCGTTCGCTGGGCCGGGCCATCGGCTACCGCTACCACGATGGCGAGCCGTCGCTGATCGAGGGCCTGCTGTCCCGAGGTGACCGCCGGGTCGGCTCGGTGATCCGCAAGGTGTGGGAGAACGGCGGCCGGTTCGACGGTTGGAGCGAGCACTTCTCGTACCAGCGCTGGGTGGACGCCGCTGCCGAGACGCTGCCGGCTTTCGGGGTGGATCTCGACTGGTACACCACCCGTGAGCGCGAGGAGTTGGAGGTCCTTCCGTGGGACCACCTCGACTCGGGGCTGGACAAGGACTGGCTCTGGCAGGACTGGCAGGACTCGGTTAGCGGCTTCGAGCAGGACGACTGCCGGTGGACGCCGTGCTTCGACTGCGGGGTCTGCCCGTCGATGGACACCGAGATCCAGATCGGCCCCACCGGCAAGAAGCTCCTGCCCCTGACCCCTCTGAAGGCATTGAAGGCCCCCTCCGCCTAACCTCCGACCGGCCCCGCCCCAGCCAGCGTTGATCATGAAGTTGTTGCCTGTGGCACCGCGTGTCGCCGACAATGACTTCATGATCAATGGTTACTGAGTTCCGAGGAGCGAGACGATCAGTAAGAAACCACAGCCGGAAGGCGGGCAGGCGCCGATCGTTCAGCGTGTCCGCATCCGGTACGCCAAGCGCGGGCCGCTCCGGTTCACCTCGCATCGGGACTTCGCCCGGGCCTTCGAACGCGCCCTGCGTCGAGCCGCCGTACCGATCGCCTTCTCCCAGGGCTTCACACCGCACCCGAAGATCTCCTACGCCAGCGCGGCGCCCACCGGGGTGGCCAGCGAGGCGGAGTACCTGGAGATCGGCCTCCAGGCGCCTGTCGACCCGGAGGCACTGCGCGTCGCGCTGGACGCCGCGCTCTCGCCAGGGCTGGACGTACTCGAAGCGGTGATCGCCGACGGCGGCAGCCTGCCGGACCGGATCGAGGCGTCGCACTGGCACATCGAGCTGCCCGAGGTCGAGCCCGCCGTGCTGCGAGCCGCCGTGGACGCGTTCAGTGCCGCCGACGAGGTGCTGGTCGAGCGGATGACCAAGCAGGGGCGACGGACGTTCGACGCCCGCGCGGCCGTGATATCGATCGATGTCCCGATGCCGACGCAGACGCCTTCCGGGGTGCCGGCCGTACCGTGTGCGATACTCGAACTGGTCGTGCGGCAGGTCACCCCGTCCGTACGGCCCGATGACGTCCTTTCCGGCCTCCGCGTGGTGGCCGACCTGGAGCCGCCGGTTTCGCCGAGGGTGACCCGGCTGGCTCAGGGCACGTTGACCGCGCAGGGTGCGATCGTGGATCCGTTGGATGCGGACCGCGGCGGGGCAGCCATCGTTGGGCGCTGACCGACGGTCAGTGCTCTGGCAGGCAGACTTCGGCGGTCGCGCACCACGCGCGCCCGGCGGAAACACTTTTGCGGCAACCCTGCGTGGCAGCGCTCACCCGCGCCCGGGGCAGCCAGAACTGGAGAACGTCCATGCTCGAGAACGAGCCCGAGGGCGGCGAACGGACCGGCTCACAGCCGGCCGGTGACACCGCTGACCAGAGCACCACCGACGGCGCTTCCGCCACGCCCGCCGGTTCGGCTCCACTGGAGCGGTCCGGTGCGGCCCCGCTGGAGCCAGTTGGTGCGCAGAGCGCGGAGTCGACCAGTGCGCAGAGCGCCGAGCCGAGCGCCGAGCCGGCTGGTGCGCAGAGCGCGGAGCCGACCAGCGCGCAGAGCGCCGAGCCTGCGGCTCCGGTGCGACGTACCCGGACGACCCGCCGTCGGGCCGCACCACTCACCCAGCCGGAGCAGACCGACGCGCCGGTCGAGGCGTCCACCGGCGGAGCGGGCAGCGCCGAGTCGCCGCAGGCGGAGGTCTTCGCCCCGATCTCCGGTGACCAGGACGTCGCCCCGAAGACCACCCGTCGCCGCCGCAAGGCAACCCCTGTCGAGGCGCCCGCCGAGGAACCGCTTGTCGCGGCCACCGCCGAGGAGGCGTCCGCCGAGGTGGTGCCGCCGGTCAAGGTGACGCGTACGCGCCGCAAGAAGGCCACGCCGCCCGCCGTCGTGGAGCCCGCAGCCGTCGAGGAGCCTCCGGCTGTGGAGGAACCCGTCGTCGAGGCGGAGCCCGTCGAGCCACCGGCGGAGTCGGACCTGCGCGAGGCGGAAGCCGAACTGAACGAGTCGGAGATCGAACCGGCCCGGTCCAGCGGCGCCGAAGAGAGCGCAGGTGACGTGCCGCCCGGTGTGGCCGTTGCCAACGTGGCGGACGAGCCGATCGAGCCGGCCGACGTCATCGAGCCGGAGCCGCCGCGTACCCGTCGTCGGCGGGCGGCGCTCTCCGCGCCCACCGTGCTGTTCATGGCGCCGCAGCCGGACGCCGTGCCGGTGACCCGCCCGGTGGAACCCGCCCCGGTCGCCGAGGAGCCGGCCGTGGAGGCCGAGCCGTCCCGTCGGCGGCGGCGCGGTCGTCGCGACGTCGAGCCGGTGGAGCCCGTCGAGGCGATCGAGGCAGAGGAAGAGCCGACCGAAGAGGCCGACGGGGCCGCCGAGGCGGACGAGGACGACGAGGACAGCGCCGCCGCGCGTCGCCGCCGTCGTCGTGGTCGCCGTGGCCGTGGCCGGGGCAAGGGCGGGGCTGACGACGCCGAGGACGAGGACTCCGAGGAAGCCGCGCAGGCCGACGAGGAAGAGACCGCCGAGGCCGAGGGCGACGAGGACGAGGAGTCCGAGGAGTCCGAGGGTGGGGACGGGCTGACCCGTCGCCGCCGCCGTCGCCGTCGCAGGGGCGCCGGTGACACCGAAGGTGCCGCCGACGACGGCGTACCCACCGTTGTCAAGATCCGTGAGCCGCGCCGTACCGTCGACGAGGTCCAGGGCGTGTCCGGCTCGACCCGGCTGGAGGCCAAGCGCCAGCGCCGCCGTGACGGCCGTGAGCAGCGGCGTACCCGGCCGCCGATCCTCAGCGAGTCGGAGTTCCTGGCCCGCCGGGAGGCTGTCGACCGGGTGATGGCGGTCCGGCAGCGCGGTGACCGCACCCAGATCGCCGTCCTGGAGGACGGGGTGCTTGTCGAGCACTACGTCACCCGTAACTCCTCGGGCACCATGGCCGGCAACGTCTACCTGGGCAAGGTGCAGAACGTGCTGCCCAGCATGGAGGCGGCGTTCGTCGACGTGGGTCGGGGCCGCAACGCGGTGCTGTACGCCGGCGAGGTCAACTGGGACACCTCCGGGCTGGAGGGTCGCGCCCGCTCGATCGAGCAGGCGCTGCGCTCCGGTGACTCGGTGCTGGTGCAGGTCACCAAGGACCCGATCGGGCACAAGGGCGCCCGGCTGACAAGCCACATCGCGCTCTCCGGCCGGCACCTGGTGTACGTGCCCAACGGCAACGCCTCCGGGATCAGCCGCAAGCTGCCGGACACCGAGCGCAAGCGGCTGCGCGACGTCCTCAAGAAGCTCGTGCCGGACGGCGCCGGCGTGATCGTCCGTACGGCCGCCGAGGGCGCCAGCGAGGACGAGCTTGCCCGCGACGTCAAGCGGCTCCAGGCGCAGTGGGAGGACATCCAGGCCAAGGCCGCCGAGGGCGGTGCGCCGGTGCTGCTCTACGAGGAGCCCGACCTGGTCATCCGCGTGGTCCGGGACCTGTTCAACGAGGACTTCCGTGAGCTGGTGATCGAGGGCGAGCAGTCGTACGGCATGGTCGAGTCGTACCTGTCGCACGTCTCCCCGGACCTGGTCGACCGGGTGCGCCGGCACGTCGGCACTACCGACATCTTCGCCGAGTACCGGATCGACGAGCAGATCATCAAGGGCCTGGACCGCAAGGTGTTCCTGCCTTCCGGCGGCTCGCTGGTGATCGACAAGACCGAGGCCATGACTGTGGTCGACGTCAACACCGGCAAGTACACCGGCTCCGGGGGCAACCTGGAGGAGACTGTCACCCGCAACAACCTGGAAGCGGCCGAGGAGATCGTCCGTCAGCTCCGGCTGCGGGACATCGGCGGCATCGTGGTGATCGACTTCATCGACATGGTGTTGGAGTCGAACCGTGAGCTGGTGCTGCGCCGGCTCACCGAGTGCCTGGGCCGGGACCGCACCAAGCACCAGGTCACCGAGATCACCTCGCTCGGTCTGGTGCAGATGACCCGTAAGCGGATCGGTGCGGGCCTGCTGGAGGCGTTCAGCGAGACCTGCGAGTGCTGCAAGGGCCGGGGCGTCATCATCCACACCGAGCCGGTGCCGGAGAAGCCCCGTACCGGTGGGGCGGGGGAGAAGGTCAAGGCGGTCGCCTCGTCGGCCCCGGCGGCCCCGCCGGTCCCGGCCGCTCCGGCCGCCGAGCAGGGCACGGCGTCCTCCCGCCGCCGGGGGCGCAAGAGCGCCTCGGCCGAGCGGGCGGTGGTCGAGGTCGTCGACACCGACACCAGCGCCGAGTCGGACGTCGACTACCAGGACACCATGGGCTACGACCTGTCCCGCTACGAGTCGGACGCCGCTGCCGGGCCTGCGGTCGCCGACGCCCAGCAGGGCGAGTCGGCCCGGTTGGCCGCGGCGGACGACCCGGACGCGCTCACCGACGGCGACACCGACGAGGAGAGCACCGAGGGCGGTGCGGGGCGTCGTCGCTCCCGCCGGGGTGGCGCGCGTCGACGGACCCGCCCCTGACGCCTGACCAGCGACGTGTTTGACGAGGTCCCTTTCCCGGCAATCTGACGGGGGAGGGACCTCGTCGTCGTGCGGTCACCCAGGCCGCTTCCGGTCAGGAGGAGAAGATGCGCCGCCTGCTCGCCGTAGCCGTGCTGGTGACCGCGCTCGCCGCCGTATCGGGTTGTTCCGCCGACCGGCCGGCCGGCGATGGCACGGCAGTTCCGACGGCGGCCGGGCCCGGGGCCACGTCCGCCGGGTCGACAGGTACGCCCTCAGCCGGCGACGCGCAGGTGTGTGCCGAGTCGCAGTAGGCCGGTACGACAGCCGTACGGGTGTACGTGGAGGAGCTGGGTGCGATGGTGGCGGCGGTGGGTGCCGGCGACAGGGCCACGGCCGAGGCTGCCCGCGTACGGGCCGAGGCGGCGCTGGCGCAGTGGCGTACCGCGCTGCGGGAACAGGCCGCCCGGGCAGCCGATCCGCAGCTCAGGACGCTGCTCAACGACATGGGCGCCGAGGTCGCCACGCTCGGCGTCGACGGTGGGTCGATCGACGAGACCGAACTCGACAGGCTCCAGCAGCGCCTCGACCAGCTCTGCGTACGCTGACCAGGGCGGGCCGGTTTGGGGTCCGGGGCTGCCATGGCGTACTCTTGCCTGCGGCGCACCTTTGGTGTGCTGAGTTCCCGTGTGCCCGCGCCGCCGTGCACTGCTACCCGGCGAGCCGCCGCGGGGACGACCGCCAGCAGCCTCAACGACAGGGAGTCCGCCTCCGATGTACGCGATCGTCAAGACCGGCGGCAAGCAGTACAAGGTCGCCGAGGGCGACGTGATCGAGGTCGAGAAGCTCACCGGTGCTCCCGGTGACGCGGTGAAGCTCACCGCGGTGCTCCTCGTCGACGGTGACGACCTGGTGACCGACGCGGCGAAGCTTGCCGAGGTCGCGGTGTCCGGCGAGATCGCCGCGCACACCAAGGGCCCGAAGATCCGGATCCACAAGTTCAAGAACAAGACCGGCTACCACAAGCGCCAGGGTCACCGCCAGCCGTTGACCCAGGTCAAGGTGACCGGCATCTCCAGCGGGAAGTAGGTCGTCCTCCAATGGCTCACAAAAAGGGTGCGTCCAGCTCGCGTAACGGTCGCGATTCCGCGGCCCAGCGACTCGGCGTGAAGCGCTTCGGTGGTCAGGTTGTCAGCGCCGGTGAAATCCTCATCCGGCAGCGTGGCACCAAGTTCCACCCCGGTGACCTGGTCGGCCGTGGCGGCGACGACACACTGTTCGCGCTCGCCGCCGGTTCGGTCCTGTTCGGCACCAAGCGCGGTCGTAAGACCGTCAGCATCGTTCCTCAGCAGTAGCTTTCAGGCTTTGCGGGCCGCGGACCTCAGGGTCCCGGCCCGCTTCGCTTTTCCGAAGTGCGGGGTCGACCTCGCTGGAAGGATTGACGCCGTGGCGACGTTCGTTGACCGGGTCGTTCTGCATCTGCAGGCCGGTGACGGGGGGCACGGTTGTGTCTCGATCCACCGTGAGAAGTTCAAGCCGTTCGGAGGCCCGGACGGCGGCAACGGTGGGCACGGCGGCAGCGTGTCGCTGGTGGTCGACCCGCAGGTGACAACGCTTCTCGACTTCCACTTCCACCCGCACGTCAAGGCCGACAACGGCAAGGGCGGCGCGGGGTCGAACCGGGACGGGGCCAACGGTCGCAACCTGGTGCTCAAGGTGCCGAACGGCACAGTCGTGCAGACCACCGACGGCACCGTGCTTGCCGACATGGTCGGTGCGGGCACGACCTTCGAGGTGGCCCGCGGCGGGCGTGGCGGGCGGGGCAACGCCTCGCTTGCCAACGCCAAGCGCAAGGCGCCGGGCTTCGCCGAGCTGGGTGAGCCCGGCGACCAGTTGGACATCGTGCTGGAGCTCAAGAGCGTCGCCGACGTGGGCCTTGTGGGCTTCCCGTCGGCCGGCAAGTCGTCGCTGATCTCGGTGATCTCCGCCGCGAAGCCGAAGATCGCCGACTACCCGTTCACCACGCTGGTGCCGAACCTCGGCGTGGTCCGGGTGGACAACCACACCTTCACCGTCGCCGACGTGCCGGGCCTGATTCCGGGCGCGGCCACCGGCAAGGGGCTGGGCCTGGAGTTCCTGCGGCACATCGAGCGTTGCGCGGTGCTTGTGCACGTCATCGACTCGGCGACCCTGGAGCCGGGCCGTGACCCGGTCGCCGACATCGACGCCATCGAGGCCGAGCTGAGCCAGTACGGCGGGCTGGCCGACCGGCCGAGGCTGGTGGCCGTCAACAAGGTCGACGTGCCCGACGGCCGGGACCTCGCCGAGATCGTGCGACCCGACCTGGAGGAGCGCGGCTACCGGGTGTTCGAGGTCTCCGCTGCCACCCGTGAAGGGCTCAAGGAACTGACGTACGCGATGGCCGACCTGGTCGACGCGGAGCGTAAGGCAGCTCCGCCGGCCGAGCCGACGCGGATCGTGATCCGGCCGATGGCCGTGGACGACGACGGCTTCACCATCACTGCCGAGACCGACGGTTCGTACACGGTTCGTGGCGTCCGGCCGGAGCGGTGGGTCAAGCAGACGAACTTCGACAACGACGAGGCCGTCGGATACCTGGCGGACCGGCTGGCCCGGCTCGGCGTCGAGGACAAGCTGGCCAAGGCGGGCGCCCAGCCCGGTGACCTGGTGCGGATCGGTGAGCGCGAGTTCGACTGGCAGCCGACGCTCTACGCCGGCGTGGACTTCGTGCCCGGCAACCGGGGCACCGACGTCCGGCTGGAGGAGAAGTCGAACCGGGCCTCGGCGGCGGAACGGCTCGCCGCGCGCAAGGCCCGCCGGGTGCGTTCGGCCGACGAGGTGGGCGCGGACGCGTCCGACGACGAGGACTTCGAGGACGACACCGAGTAGTCCGTTGCCCTCCGTGACCGGGTTGACTTCCGGAAACCTCCGCGAAATCCGGCCCGCCTAACGTCGGGTGATGCTGATCGAGTCCCGGCCCGCCACCGATCCCGAGATCGCCACACTGGTCGTCGCCCAGCAGCGTGAGCTGCGTACGGCCGACGGCGGGCTGGACGGGCAGGTCACCGTCACCCACGACGACATCCGTTACCTTGCGGTGGTGGCGAACGGCCAGGCCGTCGCCTGCGGCGGCCTCCAGTCGCTCGACGCCAGCACGGGTGAGATCAAGAGGATGTACGTCAGGCCGGCGCACCGGGGACGGGGGATCGCCCGCCAGTTGCTCGCCGCGCTTGAGGAGTTGGCGTTCCGGCAGGGGCACTCGGTGGTCCGCCTGGAGACCGGCACCTACCTGCCGGCAGCGCTCGGGTTGTACGCCTCGTGCGGATACGACCGCATCCCCGTGTACGGGGACGTGGGTAACCCGTACAGCGTCTGTTTCGCCAAGCGGCTGCCGGTCGCGGCCTGACGAGGACGGGGTTCACGCCCCGGTCTCGGCGTGCGCCACGGTGACCGGCTTCGACTCGGCCGAGCCGCGCCGCACGAGGTACGCGGTGAGCAGCACGTAGCCGCCCATCATCGACGTGCTGATACCCGCGACGGTGTGCCCGCGAAACCCCGAAGGGGCAGGTCAGGGTCGGTCGAAGGGGGTGTCCAGCCGCCCGCCCGTGCCGACCTGGTTGGACAGCAACAGCCCGAGCGCGATCATGCCGAAGCCGAGCGCGAGGTGCAGCCAGTTGTCGGCGTTGTTGACAGGC
The DNA here is from genome assembly GCF_049847245.1 of Micromonospora sp. DT68. Lineage (NCBI taxonomy): Bacteria > Bacillati > Actinomycetota > Actinomycetes > Micromonosporales > Micromonosporaceae > Micromonospora > Micromonospora sp. DT68. Next base: position 153,883 of record NZ_JBNCNZ010000013.1, on the reverse strand, counting down.
AGGAAGTTCGCGCCGCCCGCCTCGTCGAGCCCTTCGACCACAAGCCCGTACAGCCAGAGGGCGAGGTAGATGGCGCCGCCACCGGCCAGGAAGAGCCGGGCGCCGGCGATGCTGCGGGCCATCACGAGGCCCACCAGCCCGAACAGCAGGTGCACAGCGTTGTGCAGGATCGAGACCTGGAACAGCCCGAGCAGCCGGGCGTCCGAGTGGTGCCCGGCGAAGCGCAGCTGCCCGTAGTCGGTGGTGATGCCGGGGATGAAGCCGAGGACGCCGATCAGCAGGAAGAGCGCGGCCGCGACAAGCGCGGCCTGCTGTACCCGGGGCCGTGGCGCGGCAGGTCGACCACCTCGCGCGTCTCGTGCCATCCCTGCCCCCTCCGTGGATCCGCCGGCCCGCCAATGTCGCTGTCCGTGTCGGCGACGTTACGCAGCCCGACGATCCTCCATTTTGAAGTCGACAGGGGCCTCTCCGCAGAGAAATGCGCGAAGAGGTATGGAAGCGGATTCGCAGGGTAGGTCAATTGTCGGCGGCCACGGCGCCACGGCCGCATCCCCCAGCACACCGCGACGACTTTCCGAGCGGAAGGGAAATCATGACTTACGATCTTTCACCCACCACTTCGACGTACCCGCAGGAGTCCAGCAACGGCGGAGGCGTGCGCGAGCAGGCCCGCCAGGTCGGGTCCGAGGCGGCGCACGCCGGTGGCGCGGTCGCCCAGACCGCCAAGGAGCAGGGCACCGAGGTCGGCCGCGAGGCGGCCCGGCAGGCCCGCAACCTCTACGGCGAGGCGCGTACCCAGCTCGCCAGCCAGACCGGTGAGCAGCAGCGGCGCGCCGCTGGCGGGCTGCGCTCGATCGCCGACGAGATGCGCTCCATGGCCGAGCAGGGTGGCCAGACCGGACCGGTGAGCGAGCTTGCCCGACAGGCCGCCGACCGGGTGCACGGCGTGGCCGGCTGGCTCGAGGAGCGCGAGCCCGGCGACCTGATCAACGAGGTACGCGACTACGCGCGGCGCAGCCCGGGCACCTTCCTGGTCGGCGCTGCCGTCCTCGGTGTGCTGGCCGGCCGCCTGACCCGTGGCATCTCGGCGGGTAACGACGACAACGGCAACGGATCGGCCTCCTACCGGGGCGCCGGGGCGTACGACCCGGAGCAGACCGCTGTGATTCCGACGCCGTCGCCGGTACCTCGCCCCGCCCCGAACGCCGCCCCGCCGGGTGGCTACCTCGACCCGACCCCGGGCACGTACAGCGAGCCGACCTCCGGTGGTTACACCGACCCCGCGCCTGGCGGCTACACCGACCCGACGCCGGGCGGCTACACCGACCCCGCCCCGGGTCGGGCCGGCAGCTACTCGGAGCCGTCCAGCACCGGGCAGCCGCTGCCGCCGGTGACCGAGACCGACCCGCTGCCGGGCGTGCCGTCCAGCGGTAGCCCTCGCCCGTGACCCACCGAGATCTCCGAAGGGAGGCGACGGCATGACCATGCCGACGCAGGGGTCCGGACTGGACTCCGGTTACCACCCCGACGCGGGTGCCCCGCACACCGCGGCCGAGGTGAAGGGCAGCTCGCTCGGTGACCTGATGCGTCAGGTCACCACCGACCTGTCGACTCTCATGCGCCAGGAGGTCGAGCTGGCCAAGGCCGAGATCCGCCAGGAGGGCAAGAAGGCCGGCAAGGCCGCCGGGCTCTTCGGCGGCGCGGGCTTCGGCGGCTACATGGTGGCGCTCTTCGTGTCCATCGCCGTGTGGCAGTTCCTGGACAACGTCATGGACTCCGGACTGGCCGCGCTGATCGTGGCCGTGATCTGGGCCGTGGTCGCCGCGGTCCTGTACTCCAAGGCCAAGCAGAACGCCCAGCACGTACGCGGGCTCAAGCAGACCAACGACAGCGTGCAGCGGATCCCCGACGCGCTCAAACCCCACCCGGAGGGAGTCACCCGATGAGCACCGATCCTGATCAGATCCGCCGGGAGATCGAAGCCACCCGCAACAGCCTCAGCTCCGATGTGGACGCGCTGGCGTACAAGGTCAGCCCCGGCCGCATCGTCGACGACCGTAAGCAGCGGGCCCGCTCCGCGCTGCAGAATGTGAGGGACAAGGTCATGGGAACCGCATCCGACCTCGGCCACGGCACCGGCCACGCCGCGCACTCGGTGGGCGACCGCGCCTCGTCGGCGGCTTCCAGCGTCAGCGACGCCGCGCACTCGGCGGCCTCGACCGTCAGTGACGCCGCGCACAGCGCGCCCCGGGTGATCCGGCAGAAGTCCCAGGGCAACCCGCTGGCCGCCGGCCTCATCGCGTTCGGCGTCGGCTGGCTGGCCTCCTCGCTGATCCCGGCCTCCCGTCGGGAGCAGCAGGCCGCGACGCAGGTCAAGGAGAAGGTCAGCGAGCACAGCGGAGCGGTTAAGGAGAAGCTGGGCGAGGTGGCCAGCGACCTCAAGAACGAACTGCGCGAGCCCGCCCAGCACGCCGCGGACTCGGTGCGGTCCACCGCCCAGGACGCCGTGCACACGGTCAAGGACGACGGCAGGACCGCCGCGCACGACGTCAGGGACCACGCCCAGCAGGCCCGCCAGCAGGTCAGCCCCTGACCCCACCCACACCATCGCAATCCCGAAAAGCTCGCGGCACCTCCGGTGACCGCGAGCTTTTCGCGCCCCCCACGCGTGCCGCGCGCTCCCCGCGTACCCCCGCGATCTTGCAGTTTCGGTCTGGCTTTTGCGCGCTTGAGGTTTGTTTGTCCGGGCAGGAAGTGCAAGATCGCGGGGTGGGAGGGTGGGAGCGCGGGAGGGTGGGAGGGTGGGGAGGCGCTGGTTAGCGGGGGTGTTTTTGCAGGGCTCGGACGGGGTGTGCGGCGTGCCGGATGCGGGTGCCGGCGTACGAAACGCCGCCGAGCAGGAGTCGTTGGCCTACCGCCAGCCAGCCGCACACCCCGCGCTCCAGCAGCCAGATCGGCGCCGCCAGCGCCGTGCCCGCCGGGAAGACCGCGCCGCCACCGGCACGCCGACGACCCACCTCGGCCAGGGCGACGACGCCGGCTGCCGCGCCGAGCAGCAGCCCCGGCCTACGAGCCGCGACCGCCGCGGCCAGCGCCGGCACGACCGCGAGCGCGGTAAGCAGGCGGGCCGGCTGGGCCAGGTCGTCGTACGCCTGGCGGACCCGCTGGCCGCGGAAGTGCGCGGCGTCCGGCGGCAGCCTGCGTACGTACAGCCAGGCCGGCGCGGCCTCCGTTCCGCCGTACGCGCGCACCGTGCGGATCAGCTCCAGGTTCTCGAAGAGCACGTCGGGGTCGTACCCGCCCATGCCGAGGAAGGTGCTGCGGCGCACCGCCAGGGTGCCCGGGTAGTCCGCGCCGAGCGCCCGGTTGAGCAGCGTCCGGCCGGTGTCCCACCAGGCGTGCCAGGGCAGCGGGTCGAAGTAGTTCTGCGGCCGTACCAGGTCGACCCGGTCGAGCATTCGGTGTACCGCGAGCAGCCCGGCCTCGTCGTACCGGATGTCGTCGTCGGCGATCACCACGTGCTCTTGGCGAGCCGCGGCGACGCCGGTGAGGACCCCGAGCACCTTGCCGTTCGCCCCGCGTAGGGCGGGATCGGGTGGGAGGTGCCGGACCAGTCCGCGCCACGCCGCGGCGTGGCGGGCGAAGAGGGCAGGTGCCGAGCCGTCGACCACGAGCACCTCGACCCGCTCGGCCAGCCAGCGCAGGTAGCCCGTCAGCTCGGCCAGGCCGGTGTCGGAGTGCCAGCGCAGCGGCAGAACGTACGCCATCGGTAGCCGGACCGCCGACGTGCCGACGCCCCGACGGCGCTCGCTGGCGTCGATGGACAACGGGTGCCTCCTGGTCGGGGTCGTGGTTCGTGCCTGCCGCAGCACTCCCCGCTCAGCGGGCGATCAAACCGGCGTGTCGTTTCGACCGGTCGGCTCGGGGTAGCGCTGCCCGGGAAGGCTGTCCATCCCCGGACGTCCGGGTGGAGGAGACGACATGACCAACAACGGAACGAGGTGGGCGCTGCTCGGTGTCACAGCGGTGACCGCCGCCGGTGTCGGTAGGGCGGTCGCCCGCCGCCGGCGTCGGCACCAGCCCGACCGGCAGGACGGCTGGTACGTCGTGCGCCGCGCGGTGACGGTGGACCGGCCCCGGGACGCGGTGATCGGGTTCTGGACCGACAGGGAACGGCTGGACCGCGCGCTGGCCGAGTGGGCCACCCTGGAGCAGCTCGACGAGCGGCGCTGGCGGTGCGTGGCCCGCGACCGGAACGGCGGCGACACCGAGTGGCGGGCGGAGATCACCGTCGACGGGCCGGGCGCGCTGCGCTGGCAGGTCGAGGACGGGCCGGTGCCGCAGCACGGACGGGTCGAGCTGGCCGAGGCACCGCAGGGCCGGGGCACTGAGATCCGGGCCGAGCTGCGTTACCGCTCCGGGCCGCTGCGGCGGATGTTCGGCCTGGCCAGCGGCCACGAGCCGGACCTGGCGTTGCGCGACACCCTGCGCCGGGTGAAGGCGCTCGTCGAGTGCGGCCAGGTGATCGACACCCGGCGCGACCCGTCCGGCCGGACTGCCGTCCAGGAGAAGGCGACCGACCGGATGCGGGAGAAGCTGATGACGGGAGGACGGGCATGAGGGCGCTCTGCTGGGAAGGCGTCGGCAAGCTTGCCGTCCGGGACGTGCCGGAGCCGAAGATCCGCGCCGATGGGGACATCATCGTCCGGGTCCGGGCCAGCAGCGTCTGCGGCTCCGACCTGCACCTGATCAACGGATACCTGCCGGCGATGCGGGAGGGTGACATCCTCGGCCACGAGTTCATGGGCGAGGTGGTGGAGGTCGGGCCGGGCGTACGGCAGCACAAGGTCGGCGACCGGGTGGTGGTCGGGTCGGTGGTGGCCTGCGGTGGCTGCTGGTACTGCCGGACCGAGCAGTACTCGCTGTGCGACAACTCCAATCCGCAGCCGGTGTTCACGGAGAAGCTGTGGGGGCACTCGCCGGCAGGCATCCTGGGCTACTCGCACGCGGCTGGTGGTTACGCCGGCTCGCACGCCGAGTACATCCGGGTGCCGTTCGGTGACGTCGGCGCGTTCGCGGTGCCCGACGGAGTGCCGGACGACTCGGTGGTGTTCGCCTCCGACGCGATGCCCACCGGGTGGATGGCAGCGGACTTCTGCGGGCTCACCGGCGGTGAGGTGGTAGCCGTCTGGGGTGCCGGTGGCGTCGGTCAGATGGCGGCCCGGTCGGCGCAACTCCTCGGTGCCGAGCGGGTCATCATGATCGACCGCTTTCCGGACCGGCTTGCCACGGCCGCCGACCGGGTCGGTGTGGAGACGATCAACTACGCCGAGACCGACGTGCTGGAGGCGCTGCGCGAGCTGACCGGTGGACGTGGGCCGGACGCCTGCATCGAGGCCGTCGGCATGGAGTCGCACGATGTCGGGCCGACCTACGCGTACGACCGGGTGAAGCAGTCGGCCCGGTTGCAGACCGACCGGCCGACCTCCGTACGCCAGGCGATCATGGCCTGCCGCAAGGGCGGCACGGTGAGCATCGTCGGCGTCTACGCCGGGCTGATCGACAAGTTCCCGCTCGGCGCGGCGATGAACAAGGCGCTGGTGTTGCGGATGGGGCAGATGCACGCGCAGCGCTACATCCCCATGTTGCTCGACCGGTTGGCCGCCGGCGAGATCGACCCCGGCTACCTGGCCACCCACCCGATCCCCCTTGAGGAGGGTGCCCGGGGTTACGAGATGTTCGAGAAGAAAGAGGACGGGTGCCTCCGGAGCGTCCTGCACCCCTGACCCCTGCCGTACCATCGCCCCGCCGGTCTGGTTCCTGGCCGGCGGGGCAGGTCAGGTGGCCCGACGGATGGCGGTGAGGGTCATGCCGCTCGGTGGCAGGGCCGGCATCTGGCTCAGATCCAGCCGCAGATCCTGCGGCGGCACGTCGTAGGTCATGGCGCTCGTCAGGTTGGTGACCGCCCGCTTCATCAGGTCGATGGTGATCCACTCGCCAGCGCAGCGGTGCCCGGCGAAGAAGTCCCCGCCGCCCTGTGGGATCAGCTCGAACGGGTCCACCCGGCGGCCGGCGAACCGTTCCGGGCGGAACAGCTCCGGCTCCGGCCAGAGCGTCGGGTGGTGATTGGTGCCGTAGAGGTCGAGGAGCACCCGCCGCCCCCGGGGAAAGTGGTGGCCCTCCCAGTCGAAGGAGCGCCGGACCCGGGCGGCGGACGAGGGAAAGAACGGGTAGTAGCGGCGTATCTCCTGGACGAACTGCTCGGTGGCCTCGTCGCTGTCGCGGACCCGCTGCCGCCAGGCAGGGTGGTCGTGCAGGGCGAGGGCCGCGAAGGCGACGTACCGGTCCACGGCGACCACTGGGCGCAGCACGTTGAGCAGCTCGACAGCGGCGATCCGGCGGGGAAGCAGCGACCCCTGCGCGTCGCGGTGCTCGGCGATCACCTGTAGCGCGCTGCCGGGCGGCGCCGGATGGGTGCCCACCCGGGCCCGCTCGATGAGGTCGCCGATCCAGCGTTCGGCCCGGCGGCGGGCGAGCAGGCCCCGCCAGTGCCGAGGGCCGACCATCGCCGGGCCTTCGATCATGGCGTGCAGCTCGACGGTCCGGCGGTCGACCTGCGAGGTGACAAGCGGCACCCCGGCCCAGGCGCAGACCACCTGGGTCAGCAGGCGACCCGTCTCGTCGTAGAGCCGCACCGGCCCGGCGGCCTCCCAGGCGGCGATCCGGGTCCGCCACTCGTCGTCGAAGAGCTGCCCGAGCCTCCGGATGTTGTCCGGCGTCATGATCGACATGAACATCGCCTTGCGGTCGGCGTGCTCCGGGCCGTCCAGCCCCTGCACCCCGCCTCGGCCGGTGAGCGTGCGCTGCACCCGCAGCGGCATCGCGTTGCGCCGCTGGAAGCGCTCGGGGTCGTAGAACAGCGCCGCCGCCGACCTGCCGCGCAGGCAGATGGTCGGCGTCAGCAGAATCCGGGTCTGGAAGGCATCGCTGCCGTACCTGTCGCAGCGCTCACCGATGAACCGGTACCCGGCGCGGAGGAACGCGAGGGTGCTGTCCGGGCTGCGGTCGACCGGCAGGGTCGCCATCGGTGTCTCCTCACGCGCAGGTGGCGGCCGTCGACCACCGGCCGCCTTCGCGTTGTGACTACCCCGGTCGCCGCCGCTGAATCACGCCGACCGGGCCCCGCTGGCCCCTCCCAGGAACGGCGGAACCTGGTTGGCTTGCTGGTGAGGCCGCCGCCTGCCGGCGGGCCTCGAAGGCCACGGCCACGGGGAGGGCGCGATGCGGGAGAACAGATCGCCACACTGGCGGCAGCGACGGGCGGCCGGGAAATCGGGCGGGGGCCGCGACGACCGGCCGCTGATCGGGCCGCCCAGGCGGCCCACCCGACCGCACCGGTTCTTCACGGTGCACCTGGGCTTCACCGCGCCGGGCACGGCCGACGCCCGCGAGGTGGCAGTGTCGTACGCCGAGGCGCTGAGCCTGCTCCGCCCGGAGTTGGCACTCGGCGCGGCGGCCCTGTCACCGGCCGACGCCTGGCACCGGGCCGAACGACTGTTCTGCGGGGCGGTCGGCCCGGACGGGGAGCGCTGCGTCGACGTGGCCGACCATCCCGGCTTCCACCACGCGCCGGGTCCCGGCGGCCTCGGTTGGGGCGACGGAGACGGAGACGGCGACGGAGACCACGATGGCTGACGACGGGCGGCGACACCGCCCTTCGGCGCCCGGTCGCAGTCAGTCCAGGTCGAACTCGCCGTCCTGCGCGCCGGCCACGAACGCGTCCCACTCGGCCTGCGTGAAGACGAGCACCGGTCCCTCCGGCTCGGCGGAATTGCGCATCCCGATCAGGTCGTCGACGAAGGCGACCTCGACCGCGCTGTCGGAGGTGTCCCCCTCGGCCCGCTGCCAGACCGCCCGGGAGAGGTCGAAATCGCCCTTGGGGTGCTCCGCCATGGTTCTTTCCTCCAGTGCCGAGGGCCGTGTGGGGACCGATTGCCGATCCCCATCGGGCAGGATAAGCGGATGCCGAGCCTGACCCGTGTAGAGGCGACCGCGCGTGGCGCGACGATTACCGTCGAGTCCTATCAGGTGGACATCGACCTGACCGGTGGCGGTGACCTGTTCCGCTCCCGCGTCGAGATCCGGTTCCGGGCGACCCCCGGCGCCGCGACCTTCGCCGAGATCAAACCCCACACCCTGCTGGGTGTACGCCTCAACGACCGCGACCTGGACCCGGGCGTGCTTGCCGACAACCGGCTGCCGCTCAGCGACCTGGAGGCGGACAACACGCTTGTCGTCGAGGCGGAGATGGCCTACTCCAACACCGGGGAGGGGATGCACCGCTTCGTCGACCCGGCCGACGGCGAGACCTACCTCTACGCCGTGACGTTCCTCGACAACGTGCAACGCATCTTCGCCGCGTTCGACCAGCCTGACCTGAAGGCGTCGTTCGTGCTCGCTGTGACCGCCCCGCCGGAATGGACAGTCGTCGGCAACGCCGAGCTGACCGCCAACCCGGCCCCCGGGCGCTGGGAGTTCGCCCCGACGGCACCGCTGGCCACGTACTTCTTCTCGCTGATCGCCGGGCCGTACCACGTGCGGCAGGCCGAGCACGACGGCGTACCGCTGGGCATCTACTGTCGCCGGTCGCTGGCCGAGCACCTGGACGCCGACGCCGAGGAGATCTTCACAGTCACCCGGCAGTGCCTGGACCGGTTCCACGAGCTGTTCACCGAGCGCTACCCGTTCGGCAAGTACGACCAGGCGTTCGTGCCCGAGTTCAACGCCGGCGCGATGGAGAACCCGGGCATCGTCACCTTCCGCGACGACTACGTGTTCCGCTCGGCGGTCACCGACACACAGCGCGAGCTGCGGGCCACCACCATCGCCCACGAGATGGCGCACATGTGGTTCGGTGACCTGGTCACCATGCGCTGGTGGGACGACCTGTGGCTCAACGAGTCCTTCGCCGAATACCTGGGCACCCGGGTCACCGCCGAGGCGACGCGCTTCGACCAGGCGTGGACGACGTTCGCCATGCGCCGCAAGGCCTGGGGGTACGCCGCCGACCAGCGCCCCTCCACCCACCCGGTCGCCCCGGAGGAGGTGGCCGACGCCGAGGAGGGCCTACTCAACTTCGACGGCATCTCGTACGCCAAGGGTGCCAGCGTGCTGCGGCAGTTGGTCGCGTGGCTCGGTGACGAGGCGTTCCTCGCTGGCCTGAACGCGCACTTCGCCGCACACCGCTTCGGCAACGCCACCCTCGCCGACCTGCTGGCCAGCCTCTCCACCGCGAGCGCGAGGAGTGAGCTTGCGAGCCCCGCAGTCGCGAGTAACGACGGCGCCGCGAGCGCGAGGAGTGAGCTTGCGAGCCCCGCAGTCGCGAGCAACGACGGCGCCGCGAGCGCGAGGAGTGAGCTTGCGAGCCCCGCAGTCGCGAGTAACGACGGCACCGCCGCCAGCGGCCGGGACCTGTTCGACTGGGCGCAGCGGTGGCTGCGCAGCCCGCAGGTAAACACGCTGCGCGCCGAGGTGGCCGTCGATGCCGACGGCCGCTACAGCGAGGTGGCCGTCGTGCAGACCGCGCCCGAGTCGGCAGCGGTGCTGCGCCCGCACCGGATCGGGGTGGGCCGTTACTCGATGGACGGCACTGTGGAGCGTGACGAGGTCGATCTCGACCCCGCTGTCGACGGTGGCCGTACCGTGCTCGGCGCGCTGACCGGGGCACCGGCGGCCCGGCTGCTGCTGCTCAACGACGGCGACCTCACCTTCGCCAAGGTGCGCCTCGATCCGGCCTCGGCCGACGCCGTTCCGCTGGTGCTGCCCGGTCTCGCCGACCCTCTCACCCGGGCGGTGCTCTGGGGCGAGGCGTTGGACGCGGCGACCGACGGGGAACGGCCGGTCACCGGCCTTGTCGACCTGATGGTCGCCGCGCTGCCCGCCGAGATCGAGGTGATCATCGCGGAGGACGTGCTGACGCTCAGCAGGTCGCTTGTCGACCGCTACCTCGACCCGCTGGCCCGGTCGGCGGCGCTGGCCCGGATCGCCGGGGCGTGCCGGCAACTGCTCGACGGCGCACCGGCGGGGGAGTCCCTCCAACTCGCTGCCGCGCGAGCATGGGTCGCCGCCACCACCGACGTCGATCTGCTCACCGGCTGGCTCGCCGGTCGCGACGTGCCGGCCGGGCTGAAAGTCGACGCCGAGCTGCGCTGGTCGGTGCTGTGCCGCCTCGTCGTGCTGGGCGCGGCCGGTGCAGCGGAGATCGCCGCAGAGGTGGCCGCCGATCCCAGCTCCGCGGGTGCCGAGCGGGCCGCCCTCTGCCGGGCCGCCCTGCCGGAGCCGGCCGCGAAGCAGGCCGCCTGGGAGGTCATCGTGCGGGGCACCGAGCTGTCCAACCGGCTGCTGGAGGCGACCGCCGAGGGGTTCTGGCAGCCCGAGCAGGCCGAGCTGACCGCCGCGTACGTCGAGCGGTACTTCGCCGAGATGCCGGCCGCCGCCCGTGGACGTACCCCGTGGACGGCCGATCGGGTGGCGAAGCTGGCGTTCCCGCGCTACGCCGTGGCGCAGCCGACCCGGGAGGCCGCCGCGGCGCTGCTGGCCCGCGACGACCTGACCCCGGGTCTGCGTCGGGTGGTCACCGACGCAGACGACGACCTGCGCCGCGCGCTTGTCGCCCGCACGGCGGTGGCCGCGGCGGCGGCCTGAGCCGAGCCGGCGCGGGCGGCGAATCGGGACTGCCCGTGTCGCTCCGGGCGCGGGGTGGCCGGTGGGTCACCCCGCGCACCGGAACGTCAGCGCAACGCCGGGTCGGCAGTGACCGGGGCGTCCCAGTCGATGACGTAGCGCTGCTCGTGGGCGACTGTCTTCTCCGGGTCCATCGCGGTGCGCACGAGCAGCGGCATCAGCAGCGGCATGAGCGTGCGGGCGACCGGCCCTGGCGCTTTGGCGTGGTTGATGCGGGCCGCGCGGGCGGCGACCTTCTCGACCCGGGCGCGGCGCAGTCGCACGAACGCGGCAAGGGCCGACTCCACGTCCGGCAGGTCGCGCAGGCAGCGGGCGAGTTGCACGCCGCTCTCGATGGCAAGCGACGCTCCCTGCCCGGAGCTGTTCGACGGCGCGTGCGCCGCGTCGCCGACCAGCACCATCCGCCCCCGATACCAGTGCGGCACCTGCGGCATTATCTGCAACGCCCCGACCACCTGGAGTTCGTCGGCGTCGCTGGTCGCCGTCAGCTGCCGGCCGGGGTCGTCGTCGCCGTAGCTTTCGCGCAGGGTGTCCAGCCACTGCGCCGCCGGTACCGCGCGGGCCTCGACGAGGCTCAGTGGCCGCTGGTACGGCAGGTTGGCACCCCACCGGGTGCCGCCGCCGGGCTCCGGCCAGTACAGGTAGTAGCCGCGCCTGCCGAACGCGAACGTCATGGTGCCGGGCTCGGCGTCCACCTCGTGCCGCGCGACCGCCTCGAAGCCGAGCAGGCCGGTGAAGCGGGGGCCGGGAGCGGCCGGGTCGATGAGGCTCCGGACCGTGGACCGGATGCCGTCGGCGCCGACGAGGATGTCGGCGGTGGCGGTGCTGCCGTCCTCGAAGCGGGCTGTCACACCGCTGTCGGTCTGGTCGGCGTGGACCAGCCGCCTGCCGTACGCGAACGGAACGCCCTCGGAGACCGCCCGGTCGTGCAGGACGCGGTACAGCGCGGCCCGGTGCACCACGCGCAGTGGCGGCGCCCCGGCCAGTGTGGGCAGGTCGACGCGTCGACGGCCGACGGCCATCACGGTGCGCTCGATCGGGGTGGCGATCGCCGTCACCGCCTCGCCCGCGCCGACCGCACGCAGCGCCGCCACGCCGTTTGGCGCGAGCGCGAGGGTGCCGCCGATTCCGCCGGCCCCGCTGGCAGTCTCCGGGTACGCCTCGTACACGGTGGCGGTGATGCCGGCGCGGCGTAACGCGAGTGCCGTCACCGGCCCGGCGATGCCGCCGCCGATGACGATCGCGGTTCGTACCGTGGTCATGTTCTCTCCCTGTGGTTCGTCGGTGCGTGCGCGTGCGAACCGACCTGGGAGGGACCCGGTTATCCTCGTGGTTGCCGCATTCGGGCCGGGTGTCCTGCACAGGTGTCGGTTCGAGGTAGGGCTCCGGCGGGGTGTTGGCGCACCCCGCCGGAGCCGTTTTTTCAGTCGGTGGTGTCGGGGTCCTGGCTGGTCCTCTCTGCCAGCTCGGTCAGCTCGGCCGGCATCTCGCCGGTCTCGTGGAAGGTCCGCCAGACGTCCAGGCCCGGGTAGGTGCCCGAGGTCAGCTCGCCCAGTAGCCCGCGCAGCCAGGCCGCCTCCGCGGCCCGCATGGAGATGTCGTATTCCGACTCGATCAAGAACAGTCGCGGGATCTCCCGCAGGTGGGTGTCGAGCGTGTCGCGGTCCCGGCGGATCGCGCCCTCCAGCAGGTCGAGTCGCCGGCGCAGCAGGTCCGTGGCCTCGTCGGGGTGCAGGGCGGCGAGCACGGAGAGGCCGGCGCGGAAGCGGGGGTGCTCCGGCTCCGGCGTGGAGACCAGTTCGCGGGCCCAGTCGACAAGCTCAGCGCGCCCCGCCTCGGTGATCCGATAGACGGTGCGTTCCGGACGTCGGCTGTCGCGGACGCTCTCCACGGCCGCGATCAGCTGGTGTTTGTCCAGGTTGCGGACCACTGTGTAGAACGATCCCCACTTGAACTGCATGTCCTGGTCCTTGCCCCAGGCGCGCAGTGTGGTGGCGATCTCGTACGGGTGCATGGGCCGCTGGGCAAGTGCGGACAGCACGGCAAGCGCGAGCAGGTTGCCGACCTTGCGCCGCTTCGGCATGACGGGCCTCCCGCTCTCGCCCTCGATTACTTGTCTACGAGTATATGCACGCGAGTAGCGGCGCCGCGACCCTCGACGTCGCTGCCGACCGCACCTCCGGGCCAGGGTGGCCAGCCATCAGACTCCGCCTACGATCATCGGGTGGAGGAAGACATCCGGCGGATCGGGATCATGGGTGGCACCTTCGACCCGATCCACCACGGGCACCTCGTGGCGGCCAGCGAGGTCGCGGACCGGTTCGGCCTGGACGAGGTGGTATTCGTCCCCACCGGGCAGCCGTGGCAGAAGGCCGACGAGATGGTCAGCCCGGCCGAGGACCGCTACCTCATGACCGTCATCGCCACGGCCTCGAACCCTCGCTTCCAGGTCAGTCGGGTCGACATCGACCGCAACGGGCCGACCTACACCGTCGACACCCTGCGCGACCTCCAGGCCGAGTACGGCCCCAAGGTGCAGTTGTTCTTCATCACCGGTGCGGACGCCCTGCAACGCATCCTGTCCTGGAAGGACCTGGACGAGATATTCGAGCTGGCCCATTTCGTGGGGGTGACCCGGCCCGGCTTCCCGCTGACCGACAAGCACCTACCTGCGGACACTGTCAGCCTGATCCAGGTGCCCGCGATGTCCATCTCGTCGACCGACTGCCGCGCCCGGGTCGCCCGGGGTGAGCCGGTCTGGTACCTCGTGCCCGACGGTGTGGTGCAGTACATCGCCAAGCGCCGCCTCTACCAGCGCTGATTCTGCCCAGTATGGGTGCCTTCATGCCCTTAACCGACCAGAACTGACGGGTCGGGGCGTCCCCGGGTGTGAGACGCTTGGAGGATCGCACGGTTGATCGAAGGAGAACGGTGACAGTTTCCGAACGCGCTCACGAGCTGGCTATCGCCGCCGCCCAGGCCGCCGCCGACAAGAAGGCGCAGGACATCGCGATCATCGACGTCGGCGACCAGCTCGCCATCACCGACGCGTTCCTGCTCGCCGCCGCCCCCAACGAGCGTCAGGTGCTTGCCATCGTCGACGCCATCGAGGAGCGCCTGCTGGAGCTGCCGGAGAAGGCCAAGCCGGTGCGGCGCGAGGGTGAGCGTGGCGGCCGGTGGGTGCTGCTCGACTACGTCGACATCGTGGTGCACGTCCAGCACACCGAGGAGCGCGAGTTCTACGGGCTCGACCGCCTCTGGAAGGACTGCCCCACCATCCCGTTCGTCGACCGCGACCTGGTCGAGGCCGACGCCAGCGGGTCCGCCGCAGCCGAATGACCCGACTGATCGTCTGGCGGCACGGCAACACCGACTGGAACGCCGCCAACCGCGTCCAGGGGCAGACCGACGTACCCCTCAATGATCGGGGTCGCGACCAGGCCCGGACCGCCGCGCCGCTGCTCGCGGCGCTGCGGCCCGACGCCATCGTGTCCAGCGACCTGAGCCGCGCCGCGGACACCGCCGCGGCGCTGGCCGCGCTGACGGGGCTGCCGGTCCGCACCGACGCCCGGCTGCGCGAGCGCCACTTCGGCAAGTGGCAGGGCCTGCACCTCACCGAGGTCGCCGAGCAGTTCCCCGAGGAGTACGCGCGCTGGCGGGCCGGTGACCCCGCCCCGGGCGCGGATCTGGAGCCCCTTCACGACCTCGGCGAGCGGGTCAGCGCCGCACTGCGGGAGGCGGCCGACGCCGCGACCGGCGGCACCGTGGTGGTCGCCACCCACGGTGGCGCCTCCCGGCAGGGCATCGGTCACCTGCTCGGTTGGGACAGGGGGGTGCTGCGCACGATCGGCTCCCTGGCCAACTGCCACTGGAGCGAGCTGCGGCACGACGACCGCGCGCCGGCTGTCGGGCGCGCCCATGACGTCGGTGGCTGGCAGTTGCGGGCGCACAACGTCGGCCTGGTCACCGCCCCGGTGGTCGTCGACGCGATCTAGGCGCTTCCGCCTCGTCGTTCGCCGTCCCGATCGGCTACGGTGCCGGGCATGCCCGTCGCGGTCGTCACCGACTCCACCGCCTACCTCTCGCCCGAGCTGGTGCAGCGCCACCACCTGACCGTCGTCCCGTTGACCGTCGTGCTCAACGGTGCGGAGGGGCTGGAGGGGGTGGACACCCAGCCGGCCGACGCCACCCGGGCGCTCAGTGGCCGGCGGGTCTCGGCGACCACCTCCCGGCCAGCGCCCGAGCAGTTCGCCCGGACGTACCGCCAACTGCTCGACGCCGGGGCCGACGGGGTCGTCTCCGTGCACATCTCCGCAGGCCTTTCCGGCACCGTCGAGGCCGCCCAACTGGCCGCCGCCGACTTCGGCGGCCGGGTCGAGGTCGTCGACAGTCGCTCCACCGGCATGGGGCTCGGCTTCCCGGCCATCGCGGCAGCCACCGCCGCCGAGGCCGGTGCCGACCTCAACGGTGTACGCGACGCCGCGCTCGCCGCCGTCGCCCGTACGACCGTCTGGTTCTACGTCGACACGTTGGAGTTCCTCCGCCGGGGCGGCCGGATCAACGCGGCCGAAGCGCTGTTCGGCACCGCTCTGTCGGTCAAACCGATCATGCACATGCCGGACGGGGCGATAGTCCTGCGCGAGAAGGTCCGCACCGCCAGTCGAGGAGTGGCCCGGCTCGTGGACCTGGCCGTCGAGGCGGCCGGGGACGACGACGTGGACCTCGGTGTGCACCACCTGGCCGCGCCGCAGCGAGCCGAGGCGTTGCTCGCCGCGCTCACCGAGCGGCTCGGCGACCGGCTGCACGACACGTACGTCTCCGAGGCTGGTGCTGTCGTCGCCGCGCACGCCGGCCCGGGGCTGGCCTGCGTCGTCGTGCACCGCCGCAGCTGAGGTGCTCTCTTCGCCGCTTCGCCGCTCCTCGGGCGACCGTCCGGCCCATAGCAGATCGAGGCATGATCAGGGCGTTGTCCACAGTGGCGTTCGTTGTCCACAGGGTGGATGCGGCGTGACCTGTAGCACCGCCCGCCGCCCTAGCGTCACCTCGTGTCGCACGACGAGGAGACAGAGGTACGCGAGCGCCTGCGCCGGCTGACCGACCCGCTGGCGGGCGGGTTGCCTCCGGCGAGCGGGCTGCCGCTAGTGGGCGGGCTGTCTCCGGCAGGCGCTCTCCCGCTGGCGGGTGCGCTGCCTTTGGCGGGTCCGGCGGGCGCGTTGCCGTCGGTCGGTGCGCCGCCGCCATGGGGTGAGGTGCCGCTCGCGGGTGCCTCGCCTGGTGCGCTGTTGGCGCAGGGCGAGTCACTTCCGAGCGGCGTACCCCCGATCGGGGTGTCGTGGAGCGACCCACCGGTTGGTGTGGTGCCGCCCCGGGCCGGGGTGCCGCACGTGGAGCCGGCGACGGACGGCCCTGCGGCCCAGCCCGCGTCGTCGCTGCCCGGTCCGGGAGCGTTCGATCCGGGACGGCGCGGTGTGCGGGCGCTGGCGGTCGTCGCCGCGCTCGTGGTGCTCGCCGCCGCAGGCTGGGCCTGGCGTTCCCGGCCGCACGCGGAGGCGGTCACCCCGCCGGGCGGCGAGGTCGCCACGGTCAGCCCGGCGGGTGACGCAAGCGCGTCCGGTGCCGGCGAGCTGGTGGTGGCGGTCGCGGGCAAGGTCCGCAAGCCCGGCCTGGTGCGGCTGCCGGCCGGTTCGCGGGTGGCCGACGCGGTGCAGGCGGCCGGTGGCCCGCTGCCCGGTGTCGACGTGGCGCTGCTCAACCCCGCCCGCAAGGTCACCGACGGCGAGCTGATCGTGGTCGGGGTGACGCCACCGCCGGTGCCGGCCGGCGCGGTCGGCCCGGAAGCCGGTGGGGTGCCGCCCGCCGGCGGTCCGCTGAACCTCAACACCGCCACGCTGGCCCAGCTCGACTCGCTGCCCGGTGTGGGGCCGGTGCTCGCCCAGCGGATCCTCGCCTACCGGGACCAGCATGGCGGCTTCAAGGGCGTCGACGATCTGCGCCAGGTCGACGGGATCGGCGACGCGCGATACGAGCAGCTCAAGGACCTGGTGACGGTGTGAGCGGCCAGCCCGTCGTCGGCGACCCGACCCCGCCGGACCTCCGGCTGGCCGGCCTGGCTGTCGCCGCCTGGCTCACCGCGCTCGCCGGTCTGCACGTCGGTGCCCGCCCGCTGCTGCTGGTGGCCGGCGTGGTGGCGGTGTTGACGGCGTTGAGCACCCTGCACCTGCTCGGCCGCTTCGGGCGGCCCCGGGCAGTGACCCGCCGGTACGGCTGGATCGCCGTCGCGGTCGGCCTCGGCGTGCTCTGCGGTGCGGCGGCGACCAGCGCCCAACTGGCCGTCCGGGACTCGCCGCCGATCCGGGCCCTGTCCGAGGCGCGCGCGCCGGTCACCGCCGACCTCGTCGTCCGGGACGACCCGCGCTCGATCCGGTCCGCCGGGCGTCCCGGCATGCTGCTGGTACCGGCCCGGCTGGTCCGGCTCACCGGTCCGGACGGCGAAAGGATCCACGCATCGGTGCGACTGCTGGTCCTTGCCACCGACCCGGCGTGGCGAGGGCTGCTGCCCGGCCAGCGCGTGACAGCCGAAGGGCGACTCGGCGTACCGCACGGTGGCGACCTCACCGCAGCGGTGCTGAGCACCACCGGGCCGCCCGAGCGGCAGGGCACGCCATCCTGGGCGCAGCGTGCCGCCGGTACGCTGCGGGCCGGCCTGCAACGCGCCTGCGCGCCCCTGCCCGACGACCCCGGTGGGCTGTTGCCGGGCCTGGTGGTGGGCGACACCAGCCGCCTGCCACCCGCCGTCGAGGAGGACTTCCAAGCCACCGGCATGACGCACCTCAATGCCGTCTCCGGCGCGAACGTTCGTTGGGGGTAGTGCTACGGTAGCACGTCATGGGAGAAGCGAAACCGGGTCTTCGCGCCGCAACCCTCGCCGTCATCTACGCGCGGGTGAGCGACGACGACAAGCGGCAGCGTAGGTCGGTCGGCGAGCAAGAGCAGGAATGCCAGCAGGACGCAGCCGACCATGCATGGACCGTCGCGCGGGTGTTCGTGGACAACGACCGCTCAGCCAGCCGCTACGCCCGCAAGCAGCGGGAAGAGTACGCCAAGCTGCTCGACTACCTCGCGAGTGAGCACGTTGACGTGCTGATCCTCTGGGAGTCGTCGCGTGGTGGCCGAGAGCTTGAGGGGTGGGCAGGGTTGCTCAACCTCTGCCGTCGCCGTCGGGTCCGAATCCATGTCGTCACCCATCGACGGACGTACGACCTTGAGAACCCGCGTGACTGGCGGACGCTGGCAGAGGATGGCGTCGACTCGGCGTACGAGAGTGAGAAGACGCGAGAGCGCATCCTCAGGTCTGTTCGCGCCAAGGCTGCCAGCGGCAAGCCACACGGGAAGCTGCTCTACGGGTACCGGCGGACCTACGACGACCGGGGCAACTTCATCGCCCAGGTCGAGAACGAGGAACAAGCCGCAGTGGTCCGCGAGGCAGCCCGGCGGGTAGCTGCCGGGGAAGCGTCCTACTCGATCGCTCAGGACTTCAACGCCCGAGGCATCCCCACACCGCGCGGTGGCGAGAACGGATGGTCACTCAGCCAGATCGGCCGGATGCTGCAGAACCCCGGGTACAACGGGAAGCGGGTCCACCTCGGCAAGATCGTCGGGGATGCTGACTGGCCGGCGATCCTCGACGATGAGACGTACGCCGTGTGTCGCTCGATCCTGACCGATCCTCGGCGGAAGACTCAGCGGGACACAGCCGTACGACACCTGCTCTCTGGTGCCGCTGCCTGCGATGTGTGCGGCTCACGGATGCGGGTGCAGAAGAACCGCACGCACTACGCCTATCTGTGCGCCACTGGGTTCTGCGTGAGCGTGAAGACAACGGTTCTTGAGCAGTTCGTGGTGGCTGTGCTCATGGCTCGGCTGGCTCGCCCGGATGCGCTCAACCTGCTCGCCCCGGCAGAGGGCATGGGCGAGGTTGAGCACGCTCGGCGGGAGGCCGAAGAGAAGCGAGCCCGGCTCGATGAGTGGTACGCCGCAGCCGCACGCGGCGAGATCTCGCCAACGGGTCTGGCGACGATCGAGCGGACGTTGCTCGCCGAGATCGATGCAGCCGAGAGCAGGGCACAGCACGTCGACGTGCCCCCGCTGGTTCGTGACCTGGTCGGCCCTGACGTTGAGCAGAGGTGGGAACGGCTGACCATCGGGCAGCAACGCGAGGTGGTGTCCCTGCTACTCGACCTGCGGGTGGGCAAGACGTACCAAGGCGCACGCTCGCTCGACCCTGCTCGGCTTGGCAACTCTCGCTGGCGTGGTGACTCGCAGACGTGGGCAGAGCGTGGGTTGGTGTGACCTCTCTCGATACGATCGCGTTGGTTCCGACAGCGGTGCGGGTGCGAACGTAGCTACCGCCGTTCCGCTGGCTAGACCGAGCTCTGCCGGACTTCGATGATGTAATACTGCCCTACGCCGCTGATAGCGTTCGCTGCGCTTTCGTTCGCGCTTCGGAGGGGGACGCTCAGGCCACCTTCGGTCGCCAGTCGGCGAGCGTCCTCACTGCTAATAACCAGCAGCTCTGGCGGGGTAGCCGGCGGCTCACGGTCGGCTAGGTCGGCGCGATGGCGTTGCCATTCCATCACCAGACGGAAGATGCGTTCCACGATGATCATGCCGCCCAGGGCGTAGCCGACGGGCCTGACCCCGGTTGCTATCCCCGTCAGGACTGCTTCAAGCGGACTGGCTACTTGGAGTCGCGAGACGCGAGCCGAGGGGGTGTTGTCGGCGATGAATGCGTAGTATCGGTCGGAAGCGTTGGGGTACCACCGTTGCCCACGGCCTTGTTCGACGCTCCTGAGGTCGTCAAGTCGTCGATGAGCCAATTCGCCCTCAAAACTGTCATCCGCGAGAAGGACCGTCTGCATGGCGAGGGACCAGATTTCATTGACGTCCTTGAGGTACCTGCTCACTTCCAAGACTGTTGGTTGCCATCCGAGGTCTGCCCGAATGGTGATAGCCGGCGAATAAGTCCTCATGTTGGGGATTGAAGCACAGTTGGTTCAAGCGTTTGAAGCCTATCTCTGCATGGTTGGCAGGAGCCTCGGTCGATGGGGTGGGGGTGTGACCCCTTCGGCGCGGGAAGCCGGATCGCTACGTCTTAGCGCCGCCCATCGCGCCCCAGTACCAAAGTCGCCGTGACACCCCGAAACCGCCCTGACTAGGGGGTCTTTCCCCGGTGAGGCACCAAAAAATGCGGTGCCACCGATAGGAAGTCGATGGGCTGGCGGGGTGCCAGGTTGCCCCAGCACCCCCGCCTGCCTGGCCTACCGCAGGCCAGCCCGCTTCATCGCCCGGTGGTTGCGCTGCCGGCAGGTTGCGTTGCAGAACTCCCGAAGGTAACCGGCATCTCCTGGCAAGGGATCACCGCACCACCCGCAGGCCGGGCCGGTGTAACGGTGTTCCTCGCGGCTCATGCGCAGACCTCGTCGGCCTGGTCGTGGGTCGCCGCGAACAGCGCGACGTGCACCAGGGACAGCGGACCACCGGCCATCCGGCGATGCGAGTTGTCGAACCGGGCATGGCAGCCACGGCAGCGCGGGGTGTAGTGGTCGGGGTTGGTGCTGTAGGGCTTGCCAGCCTCGCGACCCTCGGGCATGCGCGCCTGGTCGTGGTCGGCGTGGGAGTACGACCAGTGCTCGGCCTGGTTGCCGCATCGGCAGGTGTACTGGCTGGCGCTGCCTCGCTGGCCCTTCACCCGGTTGTGCGCGCCGTCGTAGGTGAGGACATCCTTGCGCCGGGGGTCTGGGTGGTTGGCCCGGTCAGTGCAGTTGGCGGTTACGCCGCTGGCCACGTTGCCGATGCGCAGTGCCTTGACGTTGCCGCAGTCGCAGCGGAACAGAGCCCGAGGCTCGCCGCTACCCTCGATCCGCTCGACCAGCGTCAGCGGCCCGTAGACGCTGCCTGGCTTGTGCTTCCGCTGGTTCGGCCGGCTGGTCGGGTAGTTCCCGCGCGGTCGTGGGTCGGTCTGCCTGGCTTCCCGCTCACGCTGCCGTCGAGCCTGGTCCCGGCAACGCTCGCCGCAGTGGATGGCTTGCGGTCGCTTCCCTTCCATCGAGCCGCCGCAGTGCTGGCATGCCCGGTCGGTCATCTGGTCGGTGGTGTTCACTCTGGATCGTCTCCTGTAGGTAGTGCACAGCAAGGGGCGCAGGCTCGGTCAACCCGCTCAGAGGCTCTGAGAGGCGGGAGATCCTGTGCCCTTGCGTGGGTGTGGGTGGTGGTGTGATCGGCCGTCAGTGCGGCGCTGAGCGGGCGGCTCTCTGCTGCCTGCGTACGAACCTGTTCCGGTGGTAGCCGCAGCAGAACTTGGAAGCCCTGCCGCTCTTGATCGGCACGGGTCGACCGCAGTCAAGGCACGCCGGGTTGTCGCTCAACTCCTGGCCGACGAGTAGGTCACCGTGCCCGTTGCGCCTACGGCGCGCGTAGTGAGTCCCGCACATCCCTCGGGCTCGATGGGGTCGGGTGCAGTCGTCAACCAGGCATCCCTGGTCGGTGGTGTGGTTCGTGTTCGTCATGTCGTGTCACCAGGGGAGGGGCAGGCGCGGACCTGCCTGCCCCGTCATCCCGTTGGTCAGCCGGCGATCCGGGCGACGGCGACAACCTCGACGACCACGCTGCCGTTGACCTGCTGGTAGTTGGAGAACTCTCGCCCCGGCTTGTTCGCCTCGGTGGCTACCTGGTCGCTCACCACGCGGGCGGACTCAACCCGGCCGATGCCAGCGGCGATCTCACCAACCAGGCTCTTGATGCCGTTGCGGGTGAACTCGCTCAGCTCCTGGCTGCCGTAGTAGCGGGAGGTCAGGTCGAACTCAACCCGAACGGTGCGCCGCTCCTGGTCGTCGTCCTGCTCGGTGTTGACGACGGTCGAAGAGTTGAGCCCCGACAGGATCCGGCTGGCCCGGTTGTCGAAGCTGCCCCGGGTGTTCCCGAACATGCCGCCGCCGTACTGGTCGGCGTTGCTCAGGTCGACCGTGCCGCCCTGCTTGGTGATCGCGCCGACCAGGTCCAGGCCGAAGTTCCGCAGAGCCTCGCTGTCGACCGAGGTTGCCAGGGTCGGCACGTCCGGCTTGATGTTGGTCAGCCGAACATCGACCGTCACCCCGGCAGGGCTCGGGCTGGCGTTGGTGCTCACCTGGCCGTTGCCGCTCGCCTCGATGGCAGCGAGACCAGCCAGGATCGCAGCGCCGTCGATCGGCTGACCGTTCGGGGTGACGACGGTAACGGTCACCGCGCCGGACATGACGCCGGTCTGCGGGTTGGCCTTCGTCGCCGTCGCCTGGTTGACGTACACACCCGGCTTGCTGCGGTCGTCGGCGTTGACCGTGACCGTCAGACCGAACAGGCCGAACGCGAACGGGTCGGCCTCGATCCGCTCAGCGACGAACCGGGCAAGCGTCGGGTTGTCGGTCGCCTGCGCCGAGTTGAGCGCCTTCTCAGCCGGCTTGATCGCCTTGCGCGCCGCCTCGATCAGGTAGCCGGTCCGCTCGATCTCAGCGCGAGCGGTCAGCAGGTCGAGCGCGCTCACGCTGGCGTCACCACGGGTCAGCCGGGTGATCAACTCAGCCTCGGTCTCTTCGGCGTGCTCGTGCTCGGCCTGCCGCTGGTCGACCAGGGCGCGAGCCTCGGTCAGCTTCTCCCGAGCGGCCTCGGTAGCGGTGCGGGCGGTGGTGCGGTTGGACTTGGTAGCCACGGTGGTTGTGCTCCTTCGGATACAGAGAAGGGCCGGCAGGTAGCCGGCCCGTAGGTGGTGGTGCTGTAGCCCGCTGAGATCGCCGCTGAGCGATGAACGGGCAGGGTTTGGGGGTAGGTGTAGGTGGTCAGAGGGTGACTGCACAGCCCCAGTAGTGAGCCGCGTAGGTCGGCAGGTGGTCGACCTTGTTGCCGATGCGCTTGCGGGAGACGGTGCGCAGCTTCATCGACACGCCGTCGAGCCCAGCCATGTACCGGGGGAGTACGTCACCGGTCGTCGGGTCGACCAGGCTCATCGGGTCGATGACCATCGGGGTGCTGCCTTCAATGAAGGTGACGACCACCAGCCGACCCGTCATCCGGCCATCGGCGGACCAGGCGTTACCCCGGGGGCGTAGGCGGACGGCAGGCAGCACCTCGGGGGTGTGGGTCATCCCACGGATGGCGGACGGCTGAACGTCAGCCCCGGGGTACGCGCTGGCGAGCACCTGAGAGACAAGCGTCGGCAGGATCATGTCCGGCTCGGGGTAGGTGCGGGTTCGAGGCAAGCGGCGAGGGTTGGTCACGGGTAGGGGTCTCCTGTTCGTCGTGAGGGGTGGTCAGCCGGCAGACCGGGCGGCAGCCTGAGCGGAGCGGTAGAGCGCGGTCGCCTTGCTCAGTGACTCGGTTGCCTCGGTGATCTCGGCGGCAGTGGACTCGGGATCGGCTTGGATCCGAGCGAGTCGGTCAGCCGCGTTGCGCTTGGCATCGTGGGCGAGCGCCCATCGCTGCTCGGCAAGGTTGCGGGCAGCCTCGCGTTCCTTCTTGGACAGCTTGGTCACGCGGTGGTTCTCCTGTTCGTGGGTTGGTTGCTCTGCGGCGCTGCGGTCCGGTGCGTCAGCGTCAGCACCTCCGGTGCCTCTGCGGCGGCAGAAAGATCAGCGGCAGAACGACGAAAGCCCCGCGCGAGCGGGGCACTATCCGGTCAGCGGGTTGTCTGGTGATGGCCCCTCCGGGGCCTCTATCTCTTCGCCGCTGCCTGGTCATCGGGAGCGCAGCGGCACGGCGCGCGTAGCGCACAGCGCCACAGGGCTAGGGCTTCTCAGCGAGTGCCAGAGCCCAGACATCGGCAGTCGGCCTGGAGGGTTCGACCTTGACCGGCTCGGCCGGCGTGGCCGGCGTGGGTGGTTCAACCAGGTCCCACACGGAAGGCTCGACAACCTCGGGAACCTCGACCTCGCTCGGTCTGGTGAAGATCCCGAGAGCGGGGGTCTCTGTAGATGTAGAAGTAGAGGGAGGTAGATGGTGGGACTCTGTGTCCCTCTCAGTGGGACTCTGTGTCCCTCTCGGCGGACAGGATGTCCCACTCGGCCCCGAGCGAGACTCGCTGACCCTCTCGCGAGTGGGACTCTGTGTCCCTCTCGGCTCGGTGGTCTCGTTCTGCGAGTGGGACTTTGTGTCCCTCTCGGCAACCCGGTCGGGCCGAAGGTTGAACCAGAGATCAACCCGTCGCCGGGTGCGCTCGACCTGCCGGAAGTACTTCATCACCTCGGGCTGATCCTCGCCGAACGCTCGGTGTGCCGTCTTGCGGGAGAGCCCGGCGTCGTCGGCGATCATCTCCAGGCTTGCCCTCACCTTGCCGTCGGCGTTGTTCGTCCGCAGCGCGGCGAACACGATCATTGCCTTCTGGCTGGCGCTCAGCTTCTCGTCTGCCCGGACGGTACGCATGGTGCCGAGCACGTCGAACGTGTCGGCGCTCTTGTGCTTGCTCACGATGCTGCGGCTTCCTGCGGGACCGTCAGGACCCACGTATCGGGGGCGAGGGGGATCAGCCAACCCTTGACGATCAGTGCGTCGATGTCCTCGCGGACTTGATCGACGGTCAACCCGGTGTCCCGTGCCCACTCCTCGACCGTCATGCGGAACGGGGGACTGGTCATCGTTGCTGGCTTGGCTGCCCGGTGGTCGCGCTTGCGCCGGCTCACTGCTCGGTCACCTCCTGGTCGTCGTCCTGGGTCCAGCGGGGAAGGCTGGCCAGCCGGTGGAGTACGTCCGCCATCCGCTGCCGGCTGGTCGGGTCGAGCAGGTTGCGCAGTCGGCGGAAGGTCTCGGGCTCGATGTGGGTGGTGGGCAAGGTCGTCACTGGCTGACTCCGTGTCAGGTCGGGTTGGCTGGTTCACTCGCCGCCGCCGAGCAGGCCGCGCAGCCGGGCTCGCTGGTCGGGTGTGAGGGGTGGTGCCGCCTCGGCGAGGCGCTGTGCGATCTCTCGGAGGTGTTCGCTCAACGGCCGATCTCCCGGGCGTACCGCTCGACCTCGGCCAGGGGGTAGACGACCGCGCCGAGTAGGCGGGCCCACTTCATCGGGGAGCGGTGTTCGGTCCGCTGGTTCGAGAGCGTGCCGATGCTCAGCCCGAGTCGAGCTGCGGTCTCGGCGGTGGTCAGGTACGTGATGCCGTCGATGACGTGCACTGGTGGTTCCTCCTTCGGTGCGGGTGGGATGTGGTCGCATCCCTGGTCAGGGCCAACAGAAAGTGCCCGCACCCCTGATCGGGTACGGGCTGTGTGGGTGTGCTCAGGTGGTCGGGCGAGATGCCCTACACAAGTAAGACGGGTTGATCTTGGGGGTTTTAGTGGTCCTTGTGACGCGCCTCACCGAAACCCGCTGGCAGCCTCTCAGCGTCGTTGACGCTCGACACCTACACCTGACTACCCCCGCCAACCGTTCGCCCGGCAGCGTGGCTCTCAGCGGGCCGCAGGCCCGCTCTACCGGGGGATGCCTCGACGAGTCCACCCGATGAACCTGACGAACAGTGCGTCAGGTCCGGGCACCTCGTTGGGGTTGAGCTTGAGCAGGTCCCCGGTCGCGTCGAACAGGCAGCCGGCCATCTCGATCGACAACCCGACCGGGTCATCGTGGAACACGGCGCGCAAGGTCAGCCGAGCAGTTGGGCACGGCCAGACGCCGCAGCCTCGGCGGCAGTGTCAGATCGGGCGGATGGGTGCGTGCCCTGCGGAGATCGGCAGGCAGTGGCCAGAGGGAAGATGGCGTGACGGCATGCTCACATGCTGTCGCTCGACTAGGTCAACCGTCAACGGTTCATGACGTTGTTCCGTTACCGACGCTCGCCGCTGCCTACCGTCAACGGGTGTGGACCTGGTCGGCGTAGCGGAGATCCGAGACATGCTCGGCGGGATCAGCCGGCAGCGTGTCAACGTGATCACGAATACCAAGGGGTTCCCTGACCCGGTCGCCACGCTCGCCATGGGCAAGGTGTGGCGTCGGCGGGATGTTGCCCGCTGGATCGCTGAGCACCGACCCGACCAGGCTGACTGACCCGATACGACGAAAGCGCCCCGGTCACCCGTGATGGGTGCCGGGGCATCTTCGTTGCTCGGCTACTCGGTGACGACCAGGGCGACGGCAAGCAACTCCCGCCACGACTCGGCCGCCTGGTCGACGCTCGGCTCAGAGATCACGGGGTGCTCCCCGTACAGACCGACCACCGGCCGACCGTCAACCGTGGTGCCAACGTGGACCAGGTCCCCATCGTCATCCTCGGTCGGCTGCCAGCCTCGCTGGCCGAGATCCCTGATCGCGTGATCCCAGCCGGCAGCCTGCAAGGTGACCGGACCGGCAAGCGGGTCGATGTCGTCGGCAACGCGGGGGAGGATCAACAGACCCTCGCCGGTCATCGGGTCGAGGTGGGCAACGTGGTCGGCGTAGGTGATGGTTTCGATCACTGGCTGATCCTCTCTCCGGTCTCTGCCCAGCGGGCGAGGTCTGCTCTCGCGTACAGGTCGGCGTTCCCGTCCTTGCCCCTCGGGGTTGGCACCTCGCCGACTCCGCGCTGTAGTCGCTTCTTGGCTGCGTCGAGCTTCCACGGGATGACTCCTGCCTCGGCTGCCTGCCGCAGCGTCAGGAAGTCCCCGGCAGGGCTTGATGGGCCGCTGACCTCGGATGTCCCCGAGGACCGGGGACAAGCCAACTCCCGAGCCTCGGCAGCGGTGAGGTAGGCGACCTGAGTCTCTGTCGCCTGACCACCGATCACGATCTGCCACCGTCCGAGGGTGCGGGATGCCCGGGGCATGGCTGCCTCGGGGACCAGCATCTTCCAGTTGTTCGCCGTGTAGCGAGCCAGGCAGCGGATGCCGAAGTTCTCCCGCGCCTCGGGTCCGCCGATCGCCCGAGCGGTCAGCATCTGCGCGATGGCCAGCACGTTGACCTTGGCGCTGCGACCCATGAAGAGAAGGTCAGCCAGAGCCGACACGGCGGGGGACCGCTTCGGGTCACCCTTGCCGCGTGCCTCGGCCCAGAAGTTGACGAGCTGCCCGATGGTCGCGTTCAACTCCTCGCAGATGACCAGCACGCGGGGACCGGGATCCCAGTCTTCCGGGGCGTGCAGGGCGAGGCTGTTCCGCTCGTCGGCCAGAACGGCGAGGCGCACCAGGGCGTCATGCATCTGCGCGGGCTTGGTGCAGTAGTCGACCCCGGCCAACCCGAGCGCCCAACGGTGGGAACCCTTGCGGTCGAGGATGACCACCCGTCCGCCACGGGCGAGCACCTGAACGGCAACCAGCTCGGCAAGAACGCTCTTGCCCGCGCCCGTTCCCGCAGACACGGCGAGGTGGGGCGAGTCGTCCCGCAGGGACAGGGTGACCGGCCGATCGCCCGCGCCTTGCCCGATGTAGAACTCCCACTCGGCCAGCCGGGGCAGGTGCTCGGCGACCTGGTCCACACCAACCCGAGCAGGGGGACGCTTGCGCACAGTCCAGGTAGCCCGCACCCGGGGGCCAACCTGGTGCCACGACTCGACCAGGTCGGCAACGGGGATCTTGCTGCCGATGATGGACGACACCAACTGACGCTGTTCCCTGGTCAGGTACGGGGTGTCGGCGACCAGCTCGATACGCGGACCCTGGTCGCCATCGACCGGCCGACGGAACACAGCCAGCCGAGACGTGATCGGCTCGGCCTTGCGCTGGATCGACCAGGCTGCCCGCTGTGCCCGCTCGGGAAGCCAGCGGATCGCGGGCTCTACCCGCTCGCCGTACCAGGTGCGGACGGCTGTCTCAGCCGGGCTCAGCGGTTTCGCCAGCCGGGGAGTGAGGTTGCCCAACGACGGATCGACGTGCAGGCTCACGCCGGTCTGTAGACCCATCGCCGGGGCAAGGGCAGCCAGGGTCGGAGTCACGTACTCCCGGTTGAACCGGCGCATCGTGAACCGGCGGCGTGCCCGGTAGCCGGCGACCAGGGCAGCCGAGCCAACCAGTGAGCCGACCTGCTCGGGTTGAGCCACGGCCAGTGCAGCCGTAGCCGGCACGCTGAGCCGGATCACCTGACGCTGCCAGCCGGCCAGCCGGCCCGGCCCCCGGTGGCGGTACGGGTAGCCAGGCTTGCCGCTGAGCGGCCGACCAGACAGGTACCGATACGCCACGCGGGAGACTGTGTGCTTGCGCCGCAGCCGGCGGATCGCTCGCTCAAGTTCGGTCACTGGTCGCTCCCCTCGTGCGACAGGTGAGCCAGAGCGGCAGCCATGCCGAGCACGGCGACCGGCAGGCAGGCAACCAGGGTGGTGATCTGCCACGGGGCAGACGTGATGCCGGCGGCAACGAGCAGGTGGTACGCCACCTGACCGGCCGCACCGATCAGCAGAGACCCGATGGCGGACCACTTGGCGAACCGGGTAGCCCGGGGAGACCCGGTGCCCGACAGCCAGGCCCGCAAGGCGTACGCGGCGTAGACCTCCACACCGATTGGGAGCGTGATCGCGGTGTTGATGCTCAGCGAGTCCCAGATGCCCGGCAGCGGGTGGACCACCCCGAACCCGGTGAGTCCGCCGAGACCAACCCACCCGGACCAGATGGCGACGAACGCGGGGAGAGCGATGAA
The DNA here is from genome assembly GCF_049847245.1 of Micromonospora sp. DT68. Classification (NCBI taxonomy): domain Bacteria; kingdom Bacillati; phylum Actinomycetota; class Actinomycetes; order Micromonosporales; family Micromonosporaceae; genus Micromonospora; species Micromonospora sp. DT68. The sequence goes on along the minus strand of NZ_JBNCNZ010000013.1, from coordinate 125,532 downwards.
GATGACCGGCCAGGTAGCCAGTCGACGTGCCTTGCTGGGAACCGGGGCGGTGTCGGTGGTGACCGGCGAGTGTCCAACCTGGTCGACCTCGGGCAACGGGTCGGCGACCGGCTCAACCGGCAGGACCGGCGCAACCGGGGCGGGCTCGGCGTACTCCCATGGATCCGAGGCAGGCTCAGCCTCGGTCTCATCGGGCAGCGTGATGGGCTCGGCAACCAGGGCCAGCCGGACAGCCTGAGCCTTGGGCGCACCCACCTTGAACTCACGCATGATCTGGTTCCGCGAGGGGATCTCGCCGAGCCTGTCGGCCAGTTCCCGCACAGCGGGGAGCAGGTCTGCGACGGGACGCGGGTACGCGCTGGGAACGGTGGCGGTGGTCATCGGTTGATCAGCTCCTGAGCGTTGGTGCGAGGGGTGGTGTCGGTGGCGACCTGCTCTGCGTGCCGCTCAACCAGCCGTCGGGCGATCACGAACGGGGCGAGCATCGAGAGCGGTCCGCCGATGAGGACCAGGGCGAGCGCGTAGGCAGCGGTGGCGTTCATCGGCCACCGGCCAGAGCCTCGGAGCGGCACGGGCCGCAGTTGGTAGCCGAGCTACCCCGGTGCCTCGGGCACTGCTCGATGCCAGCGACAGGCAGAGCGGCACCAGTGAGAGCGCGGGGGGTGAAGGTTCTCTTGCCGTTGATCCTCGGAGAGGTCTCTCCCGCGCTTGCGCGGCTTGAGGCTCCAGGATGGGTAAAGGACGTTCGGGTGACAGAGCTACGCCGGGGCTGCCGTGGCACAGGACCGGGGGAGCGGTGGTCGTCTGCCGGGGGTGGCGTATCGCCAGGGATGGCAGGCTGCCGGGGGTCGGGACCGGCCATCACAACGGTGTAGGTGTTCGACTTCCGTCCGCCGGTCGTCGCGTTCACCAGTAGGTGACCGTCGTCGGCAAGGCGACGGATCACCCGCTGAACGGTCCGGCTGTCAACCCGGGTCTTCCGGGCAAGGGTGGCGATGCTCGGCCATGCGTTGCTGCCGTCATCGGCAGCACAGTCAGCGATAGCCAGCAGGACAAGGCGCTCAGTTCCGCCTACGGGGCTGTTGTCCCAGACCCAGGACATGACACGTACGCTCAAGGTGGTCGACCTCCACTGTCGGCCAGGGCCGGGGAGATCGGGTGTTCGCAGCACCCGCCCCGGCCGTTCTTGTACTCACCTCCCCAAGTCGCGTTCACTGGGAGCAACGTGGCAATCGTCGTGGGAGCGGTGCTGCTGCTGGCCCGCTGGGCACGCGCCGGCCCGTGGCTCGCCGCAGGGCTCTGCGGGGTGGCGCTCGTGGGCTTCGTCATCCTGGTGCGCCCGTCGCCGAGTGTCGTACGGGCCGCCACGATGGGAGCGATCGGGCTCGCCGCGCTGGCCGCCGGTCGCCCCCGGGCCGCGCTGCCCGCGTTGGCCGCCGCGATCACGGTGCTGGTGCTTGTCGACCCCGAGTTGGCAGGCGACGCCGGGTTCGCGCTGTCCGTTCTGGCCACCGGTGGCCTGCTGCTCCTCGCCCCGCGCTGGCGGGACGGGCTGCGCCGCAGGGGCGTCCCGGGTGGGCTGGCCGAGGCGTTGGCGGTGCCGGCGGCGGCCCAGGTCGCCTGCGGGCCGGTCGTCGCCGCGATCTCCAGCACTGTCAGCCTGGTGGCGGTGCCGGCCAACCTGCTGGCGGTGCCGGCCATCGCACCGGCGACGGTGCTGGGCGTGGCGGCGGCCGTGCTGTCACCGGTCTGGCCGTCCGGTGCCGAGTTCCTCGCGTGGCTGGCGAGCTGGCCGGCCTGGTGGCTTGTCGTCATCGCCCGCCACGGTGCCCGCCTGCCGGCCGGCACGCTGCCCTGGCCGGGTGGGGCGGCCGGTGCCCTGCTACTGGCCGCCCTGACCGTTGCGCTGCTGATCGCCGTACGCCGGCCGCTGGTACGCCGGCTGGTGGCGGTCGTCGCCGTCGCCGCGCTTGTCGGCGCGCTCCCGGTCCGGCTGTTGGCCACGGGCTGGCCGCCGCCCGGGTGGGTGGTGGTGGCCTGCGCGGTGGGTCAGGGCGACGCCCTGGTGCTGCCTGTCGCCTCCGGCCGGGCGGTGGTGGTCGACGCCGGGCCGGAGCCCGGGCCGGTGGACGCCTGTCTGCGGCGGCTCGGCGTCCGGGAGGTGTCGTTGCTGGTGGTGAGCCACTTTCACGCCGATCACGTGGGCGGGGTGGCAGGGGTGTTCCGGGGCCGGCGGGTGGCCGCCGTCCTGACTCCATCGTCGGCGGATCCACCGGGCGGCCGGGACGCGGTGCACGCTGCGGCGACCGGCGGGCGGGCGGCGCTGCTGAGTACCACCGCCGGGGCGCGGCATCCGATCGGCGGGGTCGACCTGCTGGTGCTCGGCCCGCCCTATCCAATGGCCGGCACGAGATCCGACCCGAACAACAACTCGTTGATATTGCGCGCCACAGTCGCCGGAGTACGCATCCTGCTGCCCGGCGACGCCGAGACCGAGGAACAGCACGCGGTACTGACGCGGGTGACGCCGGAGCAGTTGCGGGCAGATGTGTTGAAGGTTGCCCACCACGGCTCGGCGTATCAGGACGAGGGCTTCCTGGACGCGGTCCGCCCGACCGTCGCGCTGGTGCCGGTCGGGGTCGGCAACACGTACGGGCACCCGAACCCCGGTCTGTTGGCCCGGTTGAGCAGAGGCGGCGCACGGGTGCTGCGGACCGACACCGACGGCGACCTGGCGGTGGTGCGTACCGGCGGGGGTGTGGCGGTGGTCCGCCGAGGAGTGCCGCCGGGGCGGCCACCGTAGGCCGCCGGGTGAGGGCGTCGCCGGGCGGGCGTCGCCGGGCGGGGCGTCGCCGGGCGGGCGTCGCCGGGCGGGCATCGGCGGGTGATCGCCGTCGGGACCGACGAGCGGGGCGCGAGAGCGCAACAGCCAATGTCCCGGGCTCCGCCGAGGCGCGGCGCGTGGAAATTGCAGCACCGACAAGGAAACGGCGGGTGAATTGCGGATTAGGCGGTAAATAGAGATGAATGTCTGGATTTGCGCTAAGTGCGGGCTGCACCGACCGGGCGGCGAATGAGCAGGCACGATCCCGCCGTGGGGCGTGCGAATATGGGCGACGTGACCCCGGCCAGCCTCGCCCCCATTCTGCTCGTCCTCGGCGACGAGGAGCTGCTCGCCACGCGCGCGGTGACCGAAGCCGTCGAACGGGCCCGCGGTGTCGACGCCCAGGTGGACGTCCGCGAGTACCAGGCAGCCGTGCTCACCGTCGGCGAGATCGCCGAGATGCTCAGCCCGTCGCTGTTCGGCGGGCGGCGGCTGCTCATCCTGCGCTCCGGCCAGGACGCCCGGAAGGATCTGGTCGCAGCGCTGCTGGCGTACGCGAAGAATCCCGACCCGGAGGTCCAGCTGCTGGTGCTGCACCTGGGTGGCGCCAAGGGCAAGGCGTTCGCCGATGGGCTGCGGTCGGCCGGTGCCACCGTGGTCCCCGCTGCCAAGCTCAAGGGGCACCGTGAGCGGGTGGCCTTCGTCCGTGACGAGATCCGCCGGGCCGGCGGCAAGTGCACCGACGACGCCGCCGAGGCGCTGATCGCGGCGGTCGGCAACGACCTGCGTGAGCTGGCCGCCGCCTGCTCCCAGCTCATCGCCGACACCGACGGGCGGATCAGCGCCGACACGGTCTCCCGCTACTACCGGGGTCGGGTCGAGGTGACAGGCTTCACGGTGGCGGACGCCACGATGGTCGGCGACGTGCCCGGGGCGCTGGAGGCGCTGCGGTGGGCCCTGCATGTCGGCGTCGACCCGGTGCCCATCGCGGACGCGCTGGCCGACGGGGTGCGTACTGTGGCCCGCGTCGCGTCAGCCGGGCGGGGTAACCCGTACCAGCTGGCAAGCAGCCTGGGCATGCCAGCCTGGAAGATCGAGCGGGCGCAGCGGCAGGGGCGGGGCTGGACCCCGGAGGGGTTGGTCCGGGCCATGCAGGTCGCCGCCGAGTGCAACGCGGCCGTCAAGGGTGGCTCGGACGACAGGGCGTACGCCCTGGAGCGCGCGGTCTTCTCGGTCGCGGCGGCCCGGCAGGGCAGCAGCCGGTGACGGGGCCGAACCGTACGGCGTGGGCCACCATCCCGGCCGACGAGGAGCGTTACCGGCCGCTCTATGCCCGGCTCCTCGGTCTGCGGTTCGTCAACCCCGGCGGGGTGCTCTGCTTCCTCTTCTTCGAGGGCACCATCGCCCTTGCGGTGCTGCTGGCTCTCGCGGAGCTGGTCACCTGGTGGGCGGTGCTGGTGCTGCCGCTTGTGGTGGCGGCGATGGTCAAGCTCAACGACATGGTGGCCGCGACAGTCGTCCGTTCCGCAGCGCTCGTGCCCGAGCAGGAGCGGGACCGTTTCCGCAGGCAGATGGAGCCTGTCGTCGGCAGGGCCCGGGTCGAGTGGATCTCGCACAGCGTGCCTGGAGCAGTCGTGGTGGATGCCGCGCCCGCGCCCCCGCCGTCCCAACCTCAGTAGATCTTGGAGAGAAACGGCCCCTCTAGGGGCGCTTCCTCACCAAGATCTCGAAGTCCGGTGGAACGCTGGATATGCGGAAGCCCCGGACCGGAGTCCGGGGCTTTCCGAATTCAGTCTGACAGGAGCGTCAGGCGGAGAGCGCACCCACGCGCTTGGCGATCGCGGACTTGCGGTTCGCGGCCTGGTTGGAGTGGATCACGCCCTTGCTGACGGCCTTGTCCAGCTTGCGCGAGGCCTCCTGCATGAGAGCGGTGGCCTTCTCGACGTCACCGGCCTCAGCAGCCTCGTTGAACTTCCGGACGGCGGTCTTCAGCGACGACTTGACCGACTTGTTGCGCAGCCGGGCCTTCTCGTTCTGCCGGTTGCGCTTGATCTGGGACTTGATGTTCGCCACGCGACAGCCTCGTCTTGATAGCTCGGGTTGGTCAGCTTAAGTGCGCGGGATGACGAACATGCGTCAACGCTGCGCGAAGAGCCAGGTTACCAGGTCGCCCGGGACGAGCCAAAACGGCTCGACCACCGAGCGGCCGACCCCGGCTCGCCGGGGACCACAATACGCCCTGGCCGCGTCACGCCCAGCCCTGACGTCGGGCAAGCCAGTCGAGCGCCTGCCCGCCGCTGCGTCGCCGGTGTGCGGTGAGGTGCGGGGGCACCGTCGCCGGGGCCGCGTCCGCCCCGGTGAGGTAGTAGCCGGCAAGCGCAGCCAGGGTGGCGTCGAGCGCGTCCGGGGGCGCATCGGCGGTGGTCGGGTGCGCGGCGAAGAGCCGGTCGGCGTCCAGCCCGTCGGCGTACGCGCTGAGCAGCAGCCCGGCCACGTCGAACCAGGCCGGCCCGGAACACGCCCAGGTCCAGTCGCAGAACCAGGCCCGGCCGTCCCCGTCGACGAGGACGTTGTCTCCCCGCAGGTCGCCGTGGATCAGCCCGGTCGCCCCGGCGGCGTACCGGGGAAGGCGGGACTCCAGCTCCACGAGGTCGGGCAGCCGGCCCCGTGCGGCAACGGGCAGCGCCGGTGCGGGCTCCCGGCCGGCGGCGACCTCCTCCCACCACAGGATGTCCGAGCGGGCCAGGTCGGCGAGGTGCGGCAGGCCGAGCGCCGTCAGCGCGGCCGGCGGATCGGCCAGCGCAACGGCGACCTCGGCGTACCCGGCGAGCGTGGCCTCCATCTCGGCAGGCGTCCAGGGTCGGCGAGGGTTGTGCCCGTCGACCGCGTCGGTGCAGAGCACGAACCAGCCGGCGTCGTACAGCGTCCACCGGAGGCGGGGCGCCGGCAGGCCGACCGGCAGCCGGTCGAGGATCGCGGCCTCCCGGGCGTACGAGTCGACAAGGTGCGCTTGCCCCACGCTTGCCGCCGCCTTGACGAAGACCCTGCCCCCGTCGGCGGTGTCGAGCACGGCGGCGAAGCCCCCGCTGAAACCGGCGGAGGCGACCCGGGCGGCGAGCACCGCCGCGCCGAGACGGCCCGCGATCGCGTACCGCAGCGCCGCAGGCAGCGCCGACCACGACGGGCGCGGCACGCCCGCGTGGGGCGGAGGCGGCGGGGAGGACACCCCACCATGCTGCCCCGGGGTACGTGCGCGACGCGCGGCGACACTGCCAGACTGCCAAACCATGAGGACCGAGGACTTCTGGCAGCTGATCGACGAGGCCCGCGCCGGTGGCGGGGGAGAGCCCGGCCCGGTCGCCGCGCGAGCCGTCGCCCTGCTCGCCAAGCGCGACCCGGAGGACATCATCGGGTACGCGCGCCACCAGACGAGGGTGCTTGCCGCCTCGCACAAGGCGGACCTGTGGGGTGCGGCGTACCTGATCAACGGTGGTGCCTCGGCGGAGGGCTTCGAGCACTTCCGGGGCTGGCTGATGACCCAGGGGCGGGCGGTCTTCGCCCGCGCGGTCACCGACCCGGACTCGCTGGCGGAGCTGCCGCAGGTGCGGGCCGCCTCGCTCAGCGGCGAGGAATTCTCCGCCGAGCAGATGCTGTCGGTGCCCTGGGACGCGTACCGCAAGGCCACGGCGACCGAACTTCCCGCGGACCGCGACCCGGTGCGTACCCCGGATCTCAACGACTTCTGGGACTTCGACGACGAGGAGGAGGCCCGCCGCAGGCTGCCCCGGCTGGCCGCGCTCTTCGTCGAGCCGCCTCTGGAGTGAGGGGTTCTCGGAGCGATCCATCGCCCGCACAGCGGGCGTACCCCGGCGGCGTGGGAACATAGAGGGGGTCGGCGGCGCGCCGGCCTGTTCACGTCAGCCGACCAGAACGGACCGCTGTGCCACCGAAGCTCGATCCCGGCGCGAACGCTCCTGGTGCCACCGACCCTGGTCGCATCCGGAACTTCGGCATCATCGCCCACATCGACCACGGGAAGTCGACACTGGCCGACCGGATGTTGCAGCTCACCGGTGTGGTCGACCCCCGGCAGATGCGCGCCCAGTACCTGGACCGGATGGACATCGAGCGCGAGCGCGGCATCACCATCAAGAGCCAGGCCGTCCGGATGCCGTGGACCATCCGTGAGGGCGAGCGCGCCGGCGAGCAGGCCGTGCTCAACATGATCGACACCCCGGGGCACGTCGACTTCACCTACGAGGTGTCCCGGTCGCTGGCCGCCTGCGAGGGGGCCGTGCTGCTTGTCGACGCCGCGCAGGGCATCGAGGCGCAGACCCTTGCCAACCTCTACCTGGCGCTCGAGAACGACCTGCGCATCATCCCGGTGCTCAACAAGATCGACCTCCCGGCCGCCCAGCCGGAGAAGTACGCCGAGGAGCTTGCCCACCTGATCGGCGGCGACCCCGCCGACTGCATCCGGGTCTCCGGCAAGACCGGCGAGGGCGTGCCGTACCTGCTCGACGAGATCGTCCGGCAGTTCATCCCGCCGGTCGGCGAGGCCGAGGCGCCCGCCCGGGCCATGATCTTCGACTCGGTGTACGACGTCTACCGTGGCGTGGTCACCTACGTCCGGGTCATCGACGGCCGGATCAGCGCCCGGGACCGGATCAAGATGATGTCCACCGGCGCGGTGCACGAGTTGCTGGAGATCGGCGTCATCTCACCCGAGATGGTCAAGGCCGAGGCGCTCGGCGTCGGCGAGGTCGGCTACCTGATCACCGGTGTGAAGGACGTCCGGCAGTCCCGGGTCGGTGACACTGTCACCATCAACAGCCGGCCGGCCGCCGAGCCGTTGGGTGGCTACAAGGACCCGAAGCCGATGGTCTACTCCGGTCTCTATCCGATCGACGGCTCCGACTACCCCAACCTGCGTGAAGCACTGGACAAGCTCAAGCTCAACGACGCCGCGCTGGACTACGAGCCGGAGACCTCCGGCGCGCTCGGCTTCGGTTTCCGCTGCGGCTTCCTCGGCCTGCTCCACCTGGAGATCATCCGGGAGCGGCTGGAGCGTGAGTACAACCTCGACCTGATCTCCACCGCGCCCAACGTGGTCTACCGGGCCATCCAGGACGACGGCGAGGAAATCGTCGTGACCAACCCCAGCGAGTACCCCACCGGCAAGATCGCCGAGGTGTACGAGCCGGTGGTCCGGGCCACAGTGCTGACCCCTAACGACTACGTGGGCGCGGTGATGGAACTCTGCCAGGGCCGGCGCGGCAGCCTGCTCGGCATGGACTACCTCTCCGCCGACCGGGTGGAACTGCGCTACACGCTGCCCCTCGCCGAGATCATCTACGACTTCTTCGACCAGTTGAAGAGCCGGACCAAGGGCTACGCCTCGCTCGACTACGAGCCCTCCGGCGAGCAGGCGTCCGACCTGGTCAAGGTCGACATCCTCCTGCACGGTGAGCCGGTGGACGCGTTCAGCGCCATCGTGCACAAGGACAAGGCGTACAACTACGGCGTCACCATCGCCGCCAAGCTGCGTACCCTGATCCCGCGCCAGCAGTTCGAGGTGCCCATCCAGGCGGCCATCGGCAGTCGGGTCATCGCCCGGGAGACCATCCGCGCGATCCGCAAGGACGTGCTCGCCAAGTGCTACGGCGGTGACATCAGCCGCAAGCGCAAGCTGCTGGAGAAGCAGAAGGAAGGCAAGAAGCGGATGAAGATGGTCGGCCGGGTCGAGGTGCCGCAGGAGGCCTTCATCGCCGCGCTGTCCTCCGACTCCGGCGACGGCAAGGCCGCCGGCAAGAAGTAACCCCGGCCTCCGCCCGAGCGGGGGCTGAACGGCGGGTTCCGGGCGCAAGGCTCTTGTTCAACAGGCGCCGTGCGTCCGGCGTGGCTCTCGGGTGCCCGGCGCCGGCTCGGCGGCCACCAGATCCCGCGCGGTGGGCTGCGTCCGGGCCGGCAGCGTGGCTCGGATGTCGACCCGGGTGCCGGGTGGGCCCGGGCTGACGGAGAATTTTTTCGGGCCGCCGGTAGGCGGTCGGTGACCGGTCGCAGGGCTGGTGAGCTGCGTGGACGCGCTCCCAGCCCAACCGACGCACGCCTGCTGCATTGACGTCTGCCACTTGTTTCCCGGTGAGTCGGTTTGGCTTTTCCACGGGTCGGGAACTTAGCGGTCACGACAGGAAGCACACATTGTGTGTCAGACGTTCCTTTGAAGGAGGGCGACCGTGGAGCTCACCGTGTGGGGCATCATCACCGCCATCGTTGTTGGTCTCATCGTCGGCGCGCTGGGCCGTCTGGTCGTTCCGGGCCGGCAGAACATGCCGATCTGGCTGCACCTGCTGATCGGTATCGGCGCGGCCCTGCTGGGTACGGTGCTGGCGCGGGCGATCGGCATCGCGACCGAGACCGCTGGTGTGGACTGGGGCGAGCTGCTGGTGCAGGTCGTCGTCGCGGCCATCGCCGTCGCGCTGGTCGCCGGTGTGGGTGGTCGCCGCCGCGTGACCCGGTAACACCAGCACCACCCCGTACCGCCGCAACCTTCGATGGGCGCCCGACCAACAGGTCGGGCGCCCATCGGCGTTCGTCGCAACAAAAGTGAGCGCCCGCCGCGGGCGGGCGCTCACCGCGGGCCCGCGCCCGCTCTGGGCGGGCGCCCCTCGCGGGCCGGCGCCCGCTGTGGCCCCGCCGCGGGCCCAGCGCCCCGCCGCCCACCGCCGTTTTCGGGTTGATCGACTCGGGTTCCTTGATATCGGGGTGTCCGGGTCGCGGTGATACCCCGGTTTCAGTGAAGCCGAGTCGATCACGTCCAGTTGTGTCGGTTGCCGGGGTCGTAGCGGCCGTTATGTCCGTCCCGACGGCGGCGTCCTCGGACCGGTCGTTGATCCAGCGTCCCAGCGTCCCAGCGTCCCAGCGTCCCAGCGTCCCAGCGTCCCAGCGTGCCGTCGAGGTCGGCGAGGTTGACGAGGTCGACGGGTCACGGTCATGACCTCGGCCAATGCGTCGCGGCGGCCGATCATGTCGGCGAACGCCGCCCATGTCTACCAATTCGTGATCGTCTCGGTATCGAAGTCGGTTTGGGATTTCGGGCGGTCGGGAACTTAGCGGTCACGACAGGAAGCACACACACATTGTGTGTCGGACATTCTTAGAAGGAGGGCGACCGTGGAGCTCACCGTGTGGGGCATCATCACCGCCATCGTTGTTGGTCTCATCGTCGGAGCGCTCGGCCGTCTGGTCGTCCCGGGCCGGCAGAACATGCCGATCTGGCTGCACCTGCTGATCGGCATCGGCGCGGCCCTGCTGGGTACGGTGCTGGCGCGGGCGATGGGTATCGCGACCGAGACCGCCGGTGTGGACTGGACCGAACTGCTGGTGCAGGTCGTCGTGGCTGCCATCGCCGTCGCGCTTGTCGCCGGCGTGGGTCGCCGCCGCAGCGTCACCCGGTAACAACCTCGCATCAGCCGTACTACGAAAGAACGCCCGGCCCGCGGCCGGGCGTTCTTTCGTGGTGGAGTGCCCGAGTTCGACCCGGTGCCACGGCCCTGCCCGTCGATGTGCTGCGGTACCGTCGCCACGCTTCGCCGGTCTGCCCACTGTCGTAAAGGAATTCTTCGTACTAAGGTGCGGCGGAGAAGGTTAGTTCCAGGCGGCGCGAGGGAGAAGTGGCGTGAACAGGTGGAAACGGCTGGCCCCGGTCACCGCCGTGGTGGCCTCGGTCGCGATGGTGCTGACCGGCTGCGGAGGCTCCGGCGAAGAGGCGGCCGACGACAGCAAGCTCACGGTATGGATGATGGGCGAGGGCGGCGACGCGCAGAACGCCTTCCTCGACTCGGTCGAGGCGGAGTTCCGGCAGAAGCACCCCGACACCGACGTGGTGGTGCAGTACATCCCCTGGCTCGAAGCGCCCAAGAAGTTCCAGGCGGCGCTCGCCGGCGGTGAAGGACCGGACATCACCGAGTTGGGCAACACCGAGACCCAGGGCTGGGCTGCCCAGGAGGCGCTCGCCGACGTCAGCGGCCGGATGGGCGGCTGGGCAGAGGGCAAGGACCTGCTGCCCGACCTCGTGAAGAACGCGCAGCTCGACGGCAAGCAGTACGGCGTGCCCTGGTACGCGGGCGTCCGGGCGGTCTACTACCGCACCGACTGGTTCGCCGAGGCGGGCGTGCAGCCGCCGAAGACCTGGGACGACCTGGTCAGCGTGGCCAAGGCCGTGCAGGCGAAGAAGAAGGGCACGTACGGCATCGCCCTGCCGGGCAACTCCGAGCTGCCCTTCTACTCCTTCCTCTGGGGTGCCGGTGGCGAGATCGCCAGCAACCAGGGCGGCGCCTGGAAGTCCGGTTACACCACTCCCGAGGCGCAGCGGGCTGTCAAGTTCTGGACCGACCTGGTGACTGTGCACAAGGTTGCCCCACCGGCCGCGGCCGGCTGGAACGAGATCGACGCGCGTACCCAGTTCGCCACCGGCAAGGCCGCGATGGCCTTCGCCGGCAGCTGGCAGCAGGCCGCCATCAAGAAGGACAACCCCGAGATCGAGAAGGTCTGGGGTACGTTCCCGATCCCCGGCCCGGACGGCAAGGCCGCGCCCGCGTTCGCCGGTGGCTCGGACGTGGCGATCTGGAAGGACAGCGAGCGTCAGGACCTGGCCTGGGACTACCTGACAGTGCTGCTCAACAAGAAGAACGCGCAGAGCTTCGCGAGCAGCCTCGGCTTCTTCCCCGTCTACCAGGATCTGGTCGCCGGTGACACGTACGCCAACGACAAGGTGATGGCCGCGTTCGCCACCACCATGCAGAACACCAAGCTCACGCCGCTCACCCCGAAATGGGTGGAGGTCAGCCGGACCAAGACGGTGACCCAGGCGATGAACAGCTCGGTCATGAAGGGCCAGAAGACGGTCGAGAAGGCCACCGCCGACGCGGCCGCCGAGATGGAAGGCATCCTCAACAGCAAGTGAGCGTCCTGACGAAGACCTCGCAGACGTCCGCCGCGCGGGAGACCCCCGCGCGGCGGCGTCGCCCTGTGGACCGCCTGCCCTACCTGCTGCTCCTGCCCGCCCTGGTGATCATCGGGGTGTTGCTGCTCTGGCCGCTCGGCCAGGTGGTGACGATGTCCTTCTACCGGCTCAACAGCGTGCGACAGTTGCGCGGCGACCGGGAGTGGCCCTGGGTGGGTCTCGGCAACTACACCGAGATCCTCACCGATCCGTTCTTCCTGACGGTGCTGCGCAACACCGTCCTGTTCGCGGCGGCCAACGTGTTCCTCACGATGGTCCTCGGCACCCTTGTCGGCCTCCTGCTCAACCGGCTGGGCCGCAAGATGGCCACCTTCGTCGCCAGTTGCGTGATGCTCGCCTGGGCCACCCCGGCGCTGACCGGCACGATCGTCTGGAAGTGGATTTTCGACGACACGAGTGGCCTGGTCACCTGGCTGTTCAACGCGCTGCCGGACGGGCTCTCCAACGCCCTGTTCGGCCGCAGCGACTGGACCGGCTACGGCTGGTTCAACTCGCCGCTGCTGTTCTTCGCCATCCTCACCCTCGTGGTGGTCTGGCACTCGTTCCCGTTCATCGCGGTGAGCGTGCTCGCCGGCCTGAAGAGCGTGCCGAGTGAGCTGCACGAGGCGGCCCGGGTGGACGGCGCGAGCCCGTGGCGGGTCTTCTGGAAGATCACGTTCCCGTTGCTGCGCCCGGTCTTCGGGATCCTGATCGTGCTCTCCACCATCTGGGACTTCAAGGTCTTCACCCAGCAGTTCGTGTTGGCCGGCGGCACCCAGGACCGGCCGACGTTCATGCTCTCCATCTACTCGTACGCCGAGGCGTTCTCGCCGCCGCCGAAGTACGGCCTCGGCGCGGCCATCGCGGTGATCCTCACGCTGATCCTGCTCGTCGTCACCGGCTTCTACGTACGGATGGTGCTCAGGCAGGAGGACGAGTCGTGAAGAAGATCGCCCTGAACGGCGCCGGGTTGCTTGTCGCGCTCTTCGCGGCCTTCCCGGTCTACTGGATGATCTCCACATCGCTCAAGCCGAGCAGCGAGATCTTCTCGTCCACCCCGCAGCCGGTGCCGGCTCATCCGACGCTTGCGCACTACCGGGAGATCCTCACCGGCAACCTCATCCCCGGCGTGAGCTTCCTCGACTTCTTCCTCAACAGCGCGCTTGTGGCCGTCGCGACCGTGGTGCTCAGCGGTCTGGTCGCCCTGCTCGCCGCGACGGCGGTGGCCCGCTTCCGGTTCAAGCTGCGGACCAGCTTCCTGATCATGCTGCTGGTGGTGCAGATGATCCCGCTGGAGGCGCTCGTCATCCCGCTCTTCCTGATGATTCAGCGGCTCGGGCTCTACAACACGCTGCCCAGCCTGATCCTCACGTACCTGGGCTTCTCACTGCCGTTCGCGGTCTGGATGCTGCGCGGGTTCGTGGCGGCGGTGCCCAAGGAGTTGGAGGAGGCGGCGGCCATCGACGGGGCCAGCCGGGCACAGACGTTCCGCCTTGTGCTGTTTCCGCTCGTCGCGCCCGGCCTGGTGGCCACCAGCATCTTCTCGTTCATCACCGCGTGGAACGAGCTGATCTTCGCGTTGACGTTCATCAACGACCAGAGCCGCTACACGCTGCCGGTGGCGATGACGTTCTTCTTCGGTCGGGACGACACGAACTGGGGTCCGGTCATGGCCGCCTCCACCCTGTTCACCCTGCCGGTCATCATCTTCTTCCTGCTGGTGCAGCGGCGGATGGTCTCCGGCCTGGTGGCCGGGGCCGTCAAGGGCTGACCCCGCGCGGAAGTCGGCCGCGGCTGGCCGCCACTAGGCTGGCGGCCATGACGGGCAGGGTGGCAGCGGTGAACCTCGGCATCGTGACCGAGGCGAAGTGGGCCGGCGACGCGAGCGGTCGCAGCGGCATCGACAAGCGGCCGGTCGACGGGCCGGTGTTGATAAGCGTCGACGGGGTGGCCGGCGACTTCATCGCCGAGCGGGCCCATCACGGTGGCCCCGACCAGGCGGTCTACGCCTACGCCGAGGAGGACGCCGCGTGGTGGGCGGCGGAGCTGGGCCGTGCCATCGGGCCGGGTGGCTTCGGTGAGAACCTGTCCACGTACGCGGTCGACGTGACAGGTGCCGTGATCGGCGAGAAGTGGCAGATCGGCTCCGCCCTGCTTCAGGTCACCAAGCCTCGGACGCCCTGCACCACCTTCGCCGGATTCTGGGGCGTACCGGATCTGATCCGGCGCTTCACCGTCCGGGCCAGCCCGGGGGCGTACCTGCGGGTGCTGCGCGACGGTGAGGTGGGCGCCGGCGACCCGGTCGAGGTGGTGGAGCGGCCCGCGCACGGCGTGACGATCGGCGAGGTGTTCCGGGCGACAAGCCTGGAGCCGGAGCTGCTGCCCCGCCTGCTCGACGCGGACGACCTGCCGGAGTCGATCCTGGACAAGGTCCGCCGCCGTCTCGCCACCCGCAGCTGACGTCCCGCCGGAGCCGGCCGCTGTTCGGAGGCCATTTGGACGATGACGCTCCTTCATTATCATTATCAGTAGTGATAACGTGTGGCCGTGGAGATGGCGAGAGAACGCTGGGCGGACCTGGCACTGCACCCCGTGCGAATCCGGATCCTGCGCGCGGTCGCGGGCACACGTCTGACCACACAGGGCCTGCTTGAGCTGCTGCCCGATGTCCCGCAGGCCACGATGTACCGGCACCTGGCGATCCTGGTCAAGGCCGGGCTGGTCGAGGTGATCGATGAACGCAGGGTGCGCGGTGCCGTCGAGCGGGTGTACGCGTTGCCCGCGCGCGGCGCGACGCTCGACCCCGCGGCCCTCGCCACGGCTACGCGGGAGGACCACGCGCGTTACTTCACGGCGTTCATGTCGAGTCTGCTGTCGGAGTTCTCCCGCTATCTCAGCCGGGAGCGGATCGACTTCAACGCCGACGGTGTGGGCTACCAGCAACTCGTGCTGCACCTGACCGACGCCGAACTGGGCGAGTTCGCCGCCGGTCTCAACGCTCTGGTGGGTCCGTTGCTCGCCCACCAGCCCGGCGGCGAACGAATACCGCGACTGTTGGCGACCGTTCTGCTGCCCACCGATCCGCCGACGGCCGACAGGCGCGCAGCGGCGCCGACGGACGAAAGGCGCGCACCGGCGCCGACGGACGACTCCGACACGACGACAGGGGATGACTGATGGCATCGGTAATGGTGACCAACGATGTGATCGACATTCGGTTCACCGGATGGGAGCGGGTCTGGGTCGGGCGGGAGTGGTTCGCGCTGCCCCTCACCGCGGTGCGGAAGGTCGCCCTGGCGGACAACCCTCTGCGTCTGGCCCGTGGCGCCCGCCGGGGATATGTGGTGTCCGGCTTCGCCAAGATCGGAGTGTGGGGCCTGTACGGCGGTCCCCGACAGCTCGTGGCGGCCCGACGGGCGGAACCAGGGCTGCACCTCGTCCTGGACCGGGCGGCGGCCGGCGGCGAGTTCGACGAGGTCGTGCTCTCCGGGCCGGCCGCGCCGGGCCTCGTGGAGACGATCACGCGTGCCATGGCGGCCCGCGCGTGACCGGCGACCACCTCGCGATCGAGGTGTCGTGCCTGACGAAGCGATACGGTGACGTCACTGCTGTCAATGATCTGAGCTTCACCGTGCGACCCGGCGTGATCACCGGCTTCCTCGGCCCGAACGGCGCCGGCAAGACCACCACGATGCGCATGATGACCGGGCTGGTGTCGCCGAGCAGTGGCACCGCCACGATCGGCGGGCAGCCGTACGGTCAACTGGCCCGGCCGTCGCGCACGGTGGGCGCGGTGTTCGACGGCAACGCGTTCCACCCTGGACACACCGCCCGCGACCACCTGCGCGTCTACGCCGCGATGGGCGGATACCCGGACAGCCGCGTCACCGACCTGCTCGACCTGCTCGGCCTCGCCGAGGCTGCGCACCGTCGTACCCGGGGATTCTCCACGGGCATGCGGCAGCGGCTCAACCTCGCCACGGCGTTGCTCGGCGACCCCCGCGTCCTGCTGCTGGACGAGCCCGGCAACGGCCTGGACCCGGCAGGCGTGTCGTGGCTGCGCGGCTTCCTGCGCCAGTTCGCCGACCAGGGCCGCACCGTCCTGATCTCCAGCCATGCGCTCGGCGAGATCCAGCAGCTCGTGGATGACGTGGTGGTGATCCGGCGCGGCGAACTCGTCGCCGCCGGGCCCTGTTCCCGGCTCGCCGGTCCGCCAGCGGTGCTGATCACCTCACCCGACGCGGACGCGCTCGTCGCCGTTCTGGCGGCCCACCCGCCCAACGGCGGCACGGCACCGCATGTCGAAGCCGTCGGGCCCGACCGGCTGCGGGTACGCGGGCTGGACGCGCCGGGCGTCGCCGACCTCGCCGCGGCCCATCATGTTCGGGTGCACGAGCTGGTCGTCGAGACCACCGGTCTCGAAGAACTCTTCCTCGATCTCACCAGGGACAAGGCGGCCATCTGATGAATCTCCTGATCAGAGCGGAGTTCCGCAGGCTTCTGGCCACCCGGATGTGGGGTGGCCTGCTGCTCGCCGCCGCTGCGCTGGGCGGCGGCATGTTCGGGGCCATGGCGCTGGTGGGGCCGGAGAACTTCGACCCGCCGATGCCCGGTCTGGACACCGAGGCCGGTCTCCGCGCGATTCTCGGCATCCTCGGCTACACCGCCTTCGTGCCGGCCGCGGCCGGGGCCCTTGCGGCCACCTCCGAGTACCGACACCGCACCGCCGCTGTCACCTTCCTGTTCGCTCCGCGCCGTGGGCGGGTGCTCGCCGCCAAACTCGCCACGTACGCGGTCGTCGGTCTCGCCTATGGGCTCGTCCTCGCGGGCACCGCCGCGGTGGCGCTGTTCGCCGTCGCCGCCGCCCGCGGCGTCCCACTCGGTCTGCCGGTCACCACCGTGCTGGCGCTGCTCGGCCGCATCGCCGTCGCGATGGTGGTCTACCTGCTCCTCGGGGCTGGGGTGGGCGCCCTCGTCCACCACCAGATCGCGGCGCTGTGCGTCGTGGTCGGCTATCTGTACGTGGGGGAGCCGGTGCTGATGATGATCCCGGGCATCAACACGCTGTACCCGGTCCTGCCCGGCGGAGCCACCGCCGCGCTCACCGACTTCACATACGTCGCCGACGCCATCTCCGCGGAACTCGGCAGCGGCGCCGTCCACCTGCTCCCACCGACGGCGGGCGCTCTCCTGCTCACCGCGTACGCGGTGCTCGCCGCGGCGATCGCCGTGCTGCTCCCGCTGCGCCGGGACGTCAGCTGACCGTCCCCGGGACGACACGCCGATGAGAACAGGATGACGGGGTGGACCCCTGGTCTCCCGGAGGCCGTTCTCAGCCGCAGTTGTTAGGAAGGGCCCCCTGTTATGCAAAAAGCGATAACAGGGGGCCCTTCCTTACATCGTCAGCGGAGCCAGGGGACGCTGCGGTCGAGCAGGCCGCGCTCCTTGAGCTCCTTGCGCAGCGGGATCTCGTCGTCGACGTATCCGTCCCAGTTGATGCCCCAGTAGTTGGCGGTGTGGGTGCCCTCGCCGATCAGCTGGCGCTGCACGGGGGTGCGGTTCTGGTACCACTCGCCGTTCACGTCGGGGTGCAGCTCGTCAAGCGGACGGATCCACCGGTAGGTGTAGCCGACGAACAGCATCTTGCGGGTGATCGTCGACAGGTTCGTCGACCGCGAGTGCCACTGCCGGCGGTCGAAGATGAAGGCGTCGCCCGGGTTGGCGGTGATCTCCACCGTGCCCTCCGGGTCGGGGTTGTGCACGCTGAGGTCCTTGGGCCGGTCCAGCGAGTTCCACAGGTGGCTACCCGGGATGACCTTGGTGGCGCCGCGACCGGTCTCGGAGAGGTCGGACAGCACGTACGCGACCTTGAGCGAGAACATCGGCCGGGGCAGGTTCGGGTCCATCGTCTCCGGGTCGGAGTTCTGGCGGTACCCGTCCTGGTGCCAACCCCAGTACGGCTTCTCCGGCTCGGCGGCCGGCGGGGTGACGTCCAGGTGGTTGTGGTGGGTGTAGATGTTCCAGCCGGCCAGTCCCCACATGTACGGGAAGGCGATCGGGTGGGTGAGCAGCTCACCGAACAGCTCGTCGCGCTCCAGGAAGCCCAGCAGGTGCAGGGTGCCGTCCTTCTTGGTGGTGCCCTTTGCCTGCTCCTCCGCGTAGACGCGGTCGACAGCCGCCTCCAGCGCCGCCCGGTGGTCCTCCGTCAGGACGTTGCGCAGCAGGAGAAACCCCTGCTCATGGAACTCCTTGCGGTCAGTGTCGCTGATCGGTTCGTAGCCGGTCCGGTCGCCGTAATCGAACACCGCGTCGTACCCCTCCCCATGAGGTGAATCTGTTTCTGGCACAGGCCGCCGATCGTAACGCGGGCGTCCCGGCGGTGGGAGGGCGAGCGGTGGGAAGTGGCCCGGTGCCCGGACGGCATGCAGCGAGGTGCGTGCCGAGAGTCACATTCGTGTCGTCGGCAACGGGGTTTGCAAGTATTTGCCCGATTGTGCGGTCACTGCCGGTAAAGAGATCCGGGAACTCACCCCTCGGTGAACACCTCGGCCACTACCTGACCGGTAGGGCCCTGCTCACCGGACACCTGACCCCAGGTGCCGTTTCGGGCCGTCCACTCCTGGTCGCCGAAACGGACCCGCTTCACGCCGTGGTCCTGGGCGTGCGACACCAGCCAGTGCGCGTACCGCCAGCCGTCACGCTGGTCGCCCGCCGTCACCGCCAGCCCGGTCGGGTCGGTCGGGTCGATCCCCTTCAACCCCCAGTCCAGCACCAGGTTGCGGGTCAGCTGCGCGGCCGCCGCCGCGCCGAACATCACCGGGGTACGCCCCACAGTGCAGGCCACAGCGCTCGTGGCGTCGCCGAGCAGCGCCTTGCTGAGCACCTCGGACTCGTCGGCCCACTTCTGGTACGCCTCGGGAAACGCCGAGCGCTGCACCCGCTGGGCGGCGTCGGTGACCCGCATCTCCTCCCAGCCGCGCACCTTCTTCAGCGCCGCGTAGAAGCGGTTCGCCGCGTAACGCTGGTCCCGGATCTGTGCCGGAGTGCCCCAGCCCTGACTCGGGCGCTGCTGGAACAGGCCCACCGAGTCGCGGTCACCGTCGGCGAGGTTGCGCAACCCCGACTCCTGGTACGCGGTTGCCAGCGCGACCACCACGGCCCGCTCGGGCATACCGCGCTGGGCGCCGATCGCCGCGATCGTCGCCGCGTTGGCCATCTGGTCGGCATCAAGCACGACCCGGCCGTCGGCCTGGACCGTGCAGGTCCGGCCCGCCAGCGGCAGCCGGAGCCGATCCCCGGCCTGCCGGACCACGACCCAGATCGCGATCACGGCGACGAGGATGAGCACCACACCACCCGACACGGCTGCCCGAGTCCGCACTCACACCCCCAGATTCGACAGTCCGACAAGCGTACGTCCCCGTTGACGCCGTCCGGGTCGTCCGACCGGTTCCCGCCCCGAAAAGCGGGGAAGGTCGAAGTGACGTTCCCCGCTTTCACCAGGACAAACCGCTACTCGGCGGCCGGCACCCAGGCGGCGTCCCGCTTCTCCCGGAAGGCCATGATCCCCTCGCGTCCCTCGTCGGAGAGGAAGAAGCCTGTCGACAGGGCGGAGAGGCGGGCCAGTTCGTCGCGCAGCTCGGCGGTGCCCGGCCGGCGCAGCAGATCCTTCGCCCCGGCCAGCGCCCGGGGCGCGCCGCGCACGAGCGAGTCGCAGTAGCGGGCCACCGACGCGTCGAGACCGTCGGCCGGCACGGCGGCCGTGACCAGACCGATCTCGGCGGCCCGCCGGCCGTCGAAGGTGTCGCCGGTCAGGTACAGCTCGGCGGCGGCACGCGGGTGCAGCCGGGGCAGCACGGTTGCCGAGATCACCGCAGGGATCACGCCGATCCGCACCTCGGTGAAGGCGAACGTCGCCTCCTCGGCGCACACCGCAAGGTCGGCGGCCGCGATCAGACCCAGCCCGCCCGCCCGGGCCGGCCCGGCGACCTTAGCCAGCACCGGCTTCGGGCACTCCCACAGGGCGGTGAGCACATCGCCGAGCATCGCCGCAGGCACCGTCCCGCTGGCGTACGCCATGGCGGTCTCCTTGAGATCCGCTCCGGAGCAGAAGACCGGGCCGGTGTGGTCGAGCACGATCACCCGAACCGTGTCGTCGGCGACCGCGTCGGCGAGGCCGGTCAGCAACTGGGTCATCAGGGCCGTGGAGAGCGCGTTGCGGTTGTGCGGACTGTCGAGGGTGAGGGTGGTCACCCCATGGGCCGTGGCGACCCGCACGAGGACGTCGGGAGAGGTCATGCCGGGCACACTAGTGGCCATGCCCGGCGTCCTTCCAGATGGTGAGACCGTCCCCGTCGACGGATCGCTGCCCGCCACCGCCACCAGCGCTGTCGGCGCGCGCGGTTTCGGCGTGTACGTGCACGTCCCGTTCTGCGCCAGTCGCTGCGGCTACTGCGACTTCAACACGTACACGGCCGCCGAGTTGGGCGGAGGGGCCAGCCGTGAGGGGTACGCCGACACTGTGCTCGCCGAGTTGGCGCTCGCCGCCCGGGTGCTCGGCGACAGCCCGCCGCCCCGCGTCGACACGGTCTTCGTCGGCGGCGGCACGCCAACCCTGCTGCCCGCCGACGACCTGGCCCGCATCCTGGACGGCATCGACAGCACCTGGGGGCTGGCCGCCGACGCCGAGGTGACCACCGAGGCCAACCCCGAATCGGTCACCCCGGAATCGTTGAAGCTGCTGCGCAACGCCGGCTACACCCGGATCTCGCTGGGCATGCAGTCCGCCTCCCCGGGCGTGCTGGCGATCCTGGACCGCAAACACAGCGCCGGCCGGGCGACCGCCGCCGCCCTGGAAGCGCGCGACGCCGGTTTCGAGCACGTCAACCTGGACCTGATCTACGGCACGCCGGGGGAGCGGGCCGAGGACTTCGCCGCCTCGCTGGAACAGGTCGTGGCCGCCGGGGTGGACCACGTCAGCGCGTACGCCCTGATCGTGGAGGACGGCACCCGACTGGCCGCCCGGATGCGACGCGGCGAGCTGGCGTACCCCAGTGACGACGTGGCCGCGGACCGCTACCTGGCAGCGGAGGCAGCCCTCGACGCGGCCGGCCTGTCCTGGTACGAGGTGTCCAACTGGGCCCGCACCGACGACGCCCGGTGCCGGCACAACCTGCTGTACTGGACCGGCGCGGACTGGTGGGGGCTCGGGCCCGGAGCGCACAGCCACGTCGGCGGGGTGCGTTGGTGGAACGTGAAGCACCCCACGACGTACGCCCAGCGGCTGGCCGCAGGCGCGTCACCGGGCCTGGCCCGTGAGGTGCTCACCGCCGACGAGGCGCACATGGAGGACGTGATGCTGCGGCTGCGGCTGGCAAGCGGCCTGCCGCTGGCGGTGCTCGACGTCGCCGGCCGGGCCGGCGCCGATCGGGCGCTCGCCGACGGCCTGCTGGCCGCCGACGACTACGCGGCCGGGCGGGCGGTGCTCACCCTGCGCGGCCGGCTGCTCGCCGACGCCGTGGTCCGCGACCTGCTGCCCTGAACCGACGCGCCGCCCCCGACCGGCGACGTGCGCCGGACCGGCCGGGGGAGCGGCCGGCCCGGGTCACTTGATGAAGGTGGCCGACATCGGGTAGCGGTAGGACGCGCCCTCGTTGGCCTTCATGCCGGCGATGATTCCGAACAGGATCTGGATCACCACTACCGCGACGCTGGGCAGGAAGAGCAGGCACCAGCTCACGAAGAGCAGCACGAACGCGATGATCGACCAGAGGATCTGGAAGTTGAGCGCGGCCAGGGCCTGCGCCCGCACGGTCGGCGACTGGTTGCCGCGGACCAGGTAGGCGATGAGCGGGGCCACGAAGCCCAGCGGACCGAAGCTGATCAGCGCGCCGGCGGCGCCGCCGAAGTGCGCGACAAGCGCCCAGGTCTTGTCCTCGTTGTTGGCGTAGCCGCCGCCGGGGCCGCCGTAGGCGCCGCCCGTCGGATAGCCGCCAGTGGGGCCACCCGGCGGGTAGCCACCGGGCGGGGGATAGCCGCCACCTGGGGGGTAGTCGCCCGGCGGGGGATATCCACCAGGCGGAGGGTAGCCACCTGACGGCGGTTGGTCACCGGTGGGCGGCGGATACCCGCCGGCCGGGGGATAGCCGCCCGAGCCAGGTGCCCCGGACAGTGGTGCGGTGGGTGGCTCGGCCGAGTAGGGCGAGCCTGCCGGTGAGGTCGGCTCCGGCGGGTAGCCGCCAGGGTCTCCCGCACCGGGTGGGCGAGGTGGTTCAGTCATGGTGTCACGGTAGGGGTGGTTGGCAACGCCACACCAGAGCGACACCGCCGAGCCCGACCCGGCTGAACGGGCAACGAGGAACGAACAGCGGCGACCTTGATCATCGCGTCGGCGGGCGCGCCGACGTAGACTGGCACTCGTTACAGTCGAGTGCCAAGCGGCCCGCCGGCCCCGTTCGGGTCGGTGGCCGACGCGCGACAGGAGGTGCGGAGGATGGGTCTGGACGACCGGAAGCTCGCCGTGCTCCGCGCCATCGTCGAGGACTACGTCTCCACCCAGGAGCCGGTCGGCAGCAAGGCGCTTGTCGAGCGTCACCAGCTCGGTGTCTCCCCGGCCACGGTCCGCAACGACATGGCCGTGCTGGAGGAAGAGGGCTACATCCGGCAGCCGCACACAAGCGCCGGCCGGGTGCCCACCGACCGCGGCTACCGGCTCTTCGTCGACAGGCTGTCCCGCGTCAAGCCGCTCAGCCCGGCCGAGCGCAGGGCCATCGAGCGGTTCCTGGTGGGTGCTGTCGACCTCGACGACGTGGTGCACCGCACAGTCCGGCTGCTCGCCCAGCTGACCCGCCAGGTGGCCGTCGTGCAGTACCCGAGCCTGGCCCGCTCCTCGGTGCGGCACCTGGAACTGGTGCCGATCTCCACCACCCGACTCATGCTTGTCATGATCGCCGACACCGGCCGTGTCGAGCAGCGGCTGGTGGAGCTGCCCGGCCCGGTGCCCGCCGACGACGTCACCGACCTGCGCCGCATGATCAACGAGAAGCTCGCCGGCGAGCGGCTGTCCGACACCCCGCCGCTGGTGCAGGCGCTGGTCGAGGAGGTGCCGGCCACGCTGCGCCCGGCCATGACCACACTCGCCTCCGTCCTGCTGGAGACGCTCGTCGAACGGCACGAGGAACGCATCGCGCTGGCCGGCACCGCAAACCTCACCCGGGGCGGCCTGCTCGACTTCCAGGGCTCACTGAGGCCGATCCTCGAAGCCCTGGAAGAGGAGGTCGTGCTGCTCAAGCTCATCGGCGAGACCGAGCCGAGCACGACCCGGGTGCTGATCGGCGACGAGAACGAGTTCGACAACCTGCGCGCCGCCTCGGTGGTGAGCACCGGATACGGCCCGGGCAGCACAATTGTCGGCGGCCTCGGGGTGCTGGGGCCGACCCGGATGGACTACCCCGGCACCATCGCCACGGTGCGCGCCGTGGCACGCTACGTGGGCGAGCTGCTGGCCCAGAACTGACAAGTCAGGGCCGACGGCCGGCTGCGGCCGCCGGTCGGCGCAACGCGAGACGAACATGAGGACACGGAACGCAGTGGCCAGGGACTACTACGGCATCCTCGGTGTCAGCCGGGAAGCCTCCGATGATGAGATCAAGCGCGCCTACCGCAAGTTGGCGCGCCAGTTCCACCCGGACGTCAATCCGGACCCGGAGGCTCAGGAGAAGTTCAAGGACATCAACGCCGCGTACGAGGTCCTCTCGGACGACCGCAAGCGGCAGATCGTCGACCTGGGCGGCGACCCGCTCGCCCCGGGCGGCGGTGGCGCCGGCGGTCCGGGCGGCCCGGGCGGGGCCGGCCCGTTCGTCGGATTCCAGGACATCATGGACGCGTTCTTCGGCGGCGCGGCGGGCGGCGCCCGTGGCCCCCGCCCACGGACCCGTCCGGGCTCCGACGCGATCCTGCGACTCGAACTGGACCTGCACGAGACGGCGTTCGGCGTCGAGGCCCCGATCACCGTCGACACGGCTGTGCTCTGCACCACCTGCTCGGGCGCCGGCACGGCAGCCGGCACCCACCTGGCCACCTGTGAGGCGTGCGCCGGTCGGGGCGAGGTGCAGTCGGTGCAGCGCACCTTCCTCGGCCAGGTGGTGTCGGCCCGCCCGTGCACCGTCTGCCAGGGCTACGGCACCACGATCCCGCACCCCTGCCCCACCTGCGCCGGCGACGGCCGGGTGCGTACCCGACGCTCGCTGACCGTCAAGATCCCGGCCGGCGTCGAGGACGGCATGCGGATCCGCCTCGCCCAGCAGGGGGAGGTCGGCCCGGGTGGCGGCACCGCCGGCGACCTCTACGTCGAGATCCACGAGAGGCCCCACGACGTCTACTCGCGCAAGGGTGACGACCTGCACTGCCGGGTCACCGTGCCGATGACCGCCGCGGCGCTGGGCACCCGCCTCACCATCAAGACCCTCGACAGCGAGGAGACCGTCGACGTCAAGGCCGGCACCCAGCCGGCCAGCACGCTGCGGCTGCGCGCCCGAGGTGTGCCGCACCTGCGCGGCACCGGCAGGGGCGACCTGTACGTGCACCTCGACGTCCGGACGCCGACCAAGCTCGACCCGGACCAGGAGCGGATGCTTCGCGACTTCGCCAAGACCCGTGGCGAGGAGGTCGCCGAGCTGACCAAGCAGGGCGGCTTCTTCTCCCGGATGCGCGACGCGTTCAACGGGCACGCCTGAGGTGTCCGCGCCGCTGTTCCTGGTCGAGGCGCTGCCCACCGGCGACGCGTTGATCCTGGACGGCCCGGAGGGGCACCACGCCGCCACGGTGCAGCGGCTGCGCGTCGGCGAGGAGTTGCTGCTCGCCGACGGCCGGGGCGGCACGGCCGCCGCCGTGGTCACCGCCGTCGGCAGGGGCGCCCTGGAGGTCACCATCACCTCCCGGGGGTACGCGGACGCGCCCGTACCCCGGCTGGTGACAGTGCAGGGCATCGCCAAGGGCGACCGAGGTGAGCTGGCCGTGCAGGCGATGACCGAGGTCGGTGTGGACGAGATCGTGCCCTGGGCGGCGTCCCGCTCGGTGACCCAGTGGCGCGGCGACCGAGGCGTACGCGCCCGGGAGAAGTGGGTGGCCACCGCGCGGGAGGCTGCCAAGCAGGCACGCCGACCCTGGCTGCCGGTCGTGGCCGGGGCGCCGGACGAGTCCACAGCGACGGTGGCCCGCCGGATCGCCGGTGCCGCCGCCGGGTTCGTCCTGCACGAGGAGGCCGAGGAACGGCTCTCGACCGCCGACCTGCCAAGCATCGGGGAGATCGTGCTTGTCGTCGGCCCGGAGGGCGGCATCGATTCGGCCGAGCTGACAGCGTTCCGGGCAGCCGGCGGCCGACCGGTACGGCTCGGTGTCGAGGTCCTGCGCACCTCCACCGCAGGCGTGGCAGCGCTCAGCGTGCTCGCCACCCGCCTCGGCCGCTGGTAGCCCCACCTCCCGCCGCAGTGGGCCGACCCCGACCTCGACCCGGCCTCGGCTCTCGCCCCGACCCCGGCCCCGCCCACTTGTCCCTGTTCCTGTTCCCGGCGGTCGCCCGACCAGGTGCGGTCAGTGTCCTTTGCTCTGCTTCAACTGACGCAACAGTTTCGGCCCTTGAGTGTGTGGCGGAGTGCGCTGGCGGCGGTCAGCTGCGCAGGTAGGACGCGCCGTTGAGGTCGACGATGGTGCCCGAGGCCCACTCCGCTTCCGGGGACGCCAGCCAGTGCACGGCTGCGGCGATCTCCTCCGGCCGGGCCACCCGGTCGAACGGGCTCTGCGCCCGGATCGCCGCGCCGCCCTCGCCGCGAAGGTGCTCGGTGGTCATGTCGGTCGCCACGAAGCCCGGCGCGACAGTGGCGACAGCGATGCCGTACGGCGCTAGCGCCACGGCGAGGGACTGGCCCAGCGCGTTCAGCCCCGCCTTGCTGGCGCCGTACGCCGGCTGGTGCGGCTCGCCCCGGAACGCGCCCCGCGACGACACGTTGACGATCCGGCCGCCGCGCTCGCGCATGTGCTGTGCGGCACACCAGGTGACGTTGCCGGCGCCGGTCAGGTTGGTCTCCAGCACCTGCCGCCAGCGCCGTTGCCACTCCTCGTAGGAGGTGCCGAAGATCGGGTGTGGGTCGTCCCGGTCGCCGTACATCCCGGCGTTGTTGACAAGGACGTCCAGCCCGCCGAGCTGCTCGGCGGCATCGTCGACCATGGCCCGGACGGCGTCCGGGTCGGTGAGGTCGGCGCGGACCACCACGTGCCCCGTACCCGGAAGTTGCGCGAGTAGTTCCTCGGCCGCGGCGGCGGAGTCGCGGTGGTGGATCGCGACCCGGTCGCCGCCGGCCGCGAACGCCGTCGCCACCGCCCTGCCGATGCCGCGCGAAGAACCGGTCACCAGTACCGCCCGAGCCGTCATGGCGGCCATCCTGCCCCAGGAGCCGCGTGTGCTCCGAGCGGCCCCTTCCTTACACTGCCCCGATGGGATCCGACTGCCTGTTCTGCCGCATCGTCGCCGGGGAGATCCCGGCCACAGTGGTCCGGGAGACCGCCACGACGCTCGCCTTCCGTGACATCGACCCGAAGGCGCCGGTGCACGTACTCGTCATTCCGAAGGAGCACTACGCCGATGTCGCCACCCTCGGGCAGGGCGACCCCGGGCTGGCCGGTGAGGTGCTGGCCACGGCCGCCGCGGTGGCCGAGGACGAGGGCCTGCTCGGCGACGGATTCCGGCTGATGTTCAACACCGGGAGGTACGGCGGCCAGGAGGTGTTCCACGTGCACGCGCACCTGCTCGGCGGTGCGCCGCTCGGCCCGATGCTCGCGCGGAGCGTGGCGTGACATCAGGCCCCGGCGCGCACGACCGGTTGGACCGGCTGGTCCGGCGGGTGCAGGCCGACGCCAGGGTGCCTGCTGTGTCGGCGGCGCTGCACAGGGCCGACCGGCCGCTGTGGACCTGCACCGTCGGCGACACCGGCACCGACAGCGCGCTGGGGCCGCGCACCCAGTTCCGGATCGGCTCGGTCACCAAGACCTTCACGGCGGTGCTCACCCTTCAGTGCCGCGACGACGGACTGCTCGACCTGGATGATCCGGTCGGCCGGTACCTGGACCTGCCGGCGCACGGTGAGCTGACCGTACGGCGGCTGCTGTCGCACACCGGTGGTCTGCAACGTGAGCCGTTCGGCGACGTCTGGGACACCCTGGCCGCACCCGATGCGGAGCGGCTGGTGGCCGAGCTGGACCGGGCCGAGCGGGTCCTGCCGTCGGGCCGCCGGTTCCACTACTCCAACCTCGGGATGGCCGTACTCGGCCTGCTTGTGGCCCGGCTGCGCGGCGGCAGTTGGGCGGAGGTGCTCGCCGAGCGGGTGTCGACGCCGCTCGGGCTGACCGACACCACAGTGACGCCCCTGCCGACGGCTGCGACAGGGTTCCTTGTCGACGCGTACTCCGACGAGGCCCACCCCGAGCCGCCGACCGACTTCGGCGCGGTCGGCCCGGCCGCCCAGCTCTGGAGCACGGCGACCGACATGGCCCGCTGGGCGGCGTTCCTCGCCGACCCGGCGGCGATCGACCCGTCCGGCGCGGTGCTCGCCCCGGGCACCCTCGACGAGATGCGCTGGCCGCTGACCACCACCGACGAGACGCTCTGGGGCGCCGGCTTCGGGCTCGGACTGATCCTCGTCCCCCAGGGCGAGCGGGTGGTGCACGTGGGGCACGACGGCGCGATGCCCGGTTTCCTGGCAGCCGTGTACGGCCGCCGGGGCGGCGACGGCACGCCAGGCGCGATGGGCGCCGCGGTGGTCGGCTCCTCCGGAACGGCGACGGACCTGCTCGACCTGCCGCACCGGCTGCTCGCCGAGGCCGTCGAGCACGACCCGGCCGAGATCGAGCCCTGGCGGCCCGGCGCACCCGCCCCGGCAGCCCTGCGGGGTGTGCTCGGTCGCTGGTGGGGCGAGGGCTTCGAGTACGTCTTCTCCTGGCATGACGGCACACTGCGGGCACGCGGGGCAGGCGATCCAGCCGGGCGCCCACCTGCGGTCTTCGCCCCGCTGCCGGACCGGCCGGACGTGTTCCGGACCGTGTCCGGCCGGGAGGTGGGCGAGCTGTTGAGGCTGACCCGGGACGACGCCGGAACGGTGGTCCGGATGCACTGGGCGACCTACCGGTTCACCCGCCACCAGGAGACCTTCGACAGGTACGACTTCCGGGCCGGCGGTTGATCGCGGCCAGCGGAAATGGGCGCGATGCGTCCCGCGTTGAACGGATACGATGGCTGCAACGTCCGCACGCCGTGCCAGCAGGGCCGGCGCCCGAGATCGAGAGCAGGTGCGCAGGGCCCTTCGGCCCAACTTATGACCGGCACCCCACCTCCCGGCGTTCCCCGGGTGCAGACCAGGATCACCGTGCCCGACCCCAAGATCATGGTCAATCTGCTCGGCGCGGGCGACGAGATCCTGCGACTCGTCGAGCGTTCGGTCACGAGTGACGTGCACGTGCGGGGCAACGAGATCACCATCACCGGCGCTCCCGCCGACAACGCCCTTGCCGAGCGGGTCTTCAGTGAGCTGCTCGAACTCATCGAGAAAGGCGAGACCCTGACCACTGACGCCGTCCGGCGTACCGTCGGCATGCTCGAGCAGGGCAGCGCCGAGCGGCCCGCCGAGGTCCTGACCCTCGACATCCTCTCCCGTCGCGGCCGCACCATCCGTCCCAAGACGCTCGGGCAGAAGCGCTACGTCGACGCGATCGACTCGCACACCATCGTCTTCGGTATCGGCCCGGCCGGCACCGGCAAGACCTACCTGGCGATGGCGAAGGCCGTCCAGGCGTTGCAGGCCAAGCAGGTCAACCGGATCATTCTGACCCGCCCGGCGGTCGAGGCGGGGGAGCGGCTTGGCTTCCTGCCCGGCACCCTCAACGAGAAGATCGACCCGTACCTGCGGCCGCTGTACGACGCGCTGCACGACATGCTCGACCCCGAGTCGATCCCGAAGCTGATGGCCGCCGGCACGATCGAGGTCGCCCCGCTGGCGTACATGCGGGGCCGCACGCTCAATGACGCGTTCATCATCCTGGACGAGGCGCAGAACACGACGCCCGAGCAGATGAAGATGTTCCTCACCCGGCTCGGCTTCAACTCCAAGATCGTCGTGACGGGTGACATCACCCAGGTGGACCTTCCCGGCGGGACGAGCAGCGGCCTGCGGGTGGTTCGGGAGATCCTGGAGAACGTCGAGGACGTGCACTTCTCCCAGTTGTCCAGCTCCGACGTGGTCCGCCACCGGCTGGTCGGGGAGATCGTCGACGCGTACGCCCGCTGGGATGCCGAGCGGGAAACCCAGCAGGCGCAGGGCGTCCATGCCGTACCCGGGCGACCTGCCCAGGGCGGCCGTGCCGGCCGCCGCCGCTAAAGCAGAGGAAAGCAGTTGTCCATCGAGATCGCCAACGAGTCCGGTGCCGAGGTCGACACCGACGCCGTGCTCGCTGTCGCCAGGCACGCCCTCGACGAGATGGGGGTCAACCCCCTCGCCGAGTTGTCGGTGCTGCTTGTCGACATCGACTACATGACCGAGCTGAACCACCGCTGGATGGGTGGCGACGGCCCGACCGACGTGCTCGCCTTCCCGATGGACGAGGGAAGCGTCGACCACGGCCCGGGCGAGACCGCCCCTGCCGGCGGCGAGCCGGCGCTGCTCGGTGACATCGTGCTCTGCCCGGAGGTCGCGGCCAAGCAGGCGGCGACCGCCGGGCACGCTCCGGCCGACGAGTTGCACCTGCTCACCGTGCACGGGGTGCTGCACCTGCTCGGCTACGACCACGCCGAGCCGGAGGAGGAGCGGGAGATGTTCGCGCTCCAGGCCCGACTGCTGGCGAGCTGGCGGTCGACCCGCAACCAGTGATGTCCACTCCGTTCCTTGCGGTCGGCCCTGCCGCCGGCCTTCCCGACCTGCAACTGATCTTCTTCGCGGCCGGCCTCGTGGTGCTGGCCGGTGTGATCGCGATGACCGAGGCGGCGCTCGCCGCTGTCTCCCCGGCGCGGGCAGCCGAGCTGGCACGTGACGGCGTACGCGGCGCCCGCACCCTCCAGGTCGTGGCCGGCGACGTCGTCCGGCACCTCAACCTGCTCCTGCTGCTGCGGCTTCTCGCCGAGCTGACCGCGACGACGCTTGTGGCGCTTGTCGCGGTGGACAGCTTCGGCGCCGGCTGGCGTGCCGCGCTTGTCACCGCCGGCGCGATGGCAGTGGTCAGCTTCGTGGTGGTCGGTGTCGCCCCGCGCACAATCGGCCGGCAGCACGCGTACGCCGTGGGGCGCGCGGCGGCGCCGCTGGTCCGCTGGCTGGGCCGTGCGCTCAACCCGCTGGCGTCACTGCTGATCCTGATCGGCAACGCGGTCACCCCGGGGCGCGGGTTCCCCGAGGGGCCGTTCGCCAGTCAGGTGGAGCTGCGTGAGCTTGTCGACCTCGCCGAGCAGCGCGGCGTCGTCGAGCACGGCGAACGCCAGATGATCCACTCGGTCTTCGCGCTCGGCGACACCATCGCCCGGGAGGTGATGGTTCCGCGTACCGAGATGGTGTGGATCGAGGAGGGCAAGACCCTCGCGCAGGCGCTGGCGCTCTTCCTGCGGTCCGGGTTCTCCCGCATCCCGGTGATCGGTGAGAGTGTCGACGACGTGCTGGGCGTGCTCTACCTCAAGGACCTGATCCGTCGGTCCCGGGGTGGCGACCCGGACGCCGAGCAGTTGCCGGTGGCCGAGCTGATGCGCCCGGCGACCTTCGTGCCGGAGTCCAAGCCGGTCGACGACCTTCTCTCCGAGATGCAGGCGGCCCGCAACCACCTGGTCATCGTTGTCGACGAGTACGGCGGCACCGGCGGTCTGGTCACCATCGAGGACATCCTCGAGGAGATCGTCGGTGAGATCACCGACGAGTACGATGTCGAACGCCCGCCGGTCGAACGCCTCGGGGAATCCTCGGTGCGGGTCACGGCCCGCCTGCCGGTGGAGAACCTTGGCGAGATGTTCGACACCGACCTGCCCACCGACGAGGTGGAGACGGTCGGTGGTCTGCTCGCCCAGTCGCTGGGGCGGGTGCCGATCCCCGGAGCGCAGGCCGAGGTGGCCGGCCTCCGGCTGGTCGCCGAGGGCACCACGGGCCGACGCAACCGGATCGACACCGTCCTGGTAAGCAGGGTGGAGTCGGGCGACGAGCAGGACACCGCGGGGCGCGGCGAGCAGGCCGGCCCTGGGGACGACCCGGACCATTATCGAGACGAGGAGAGGCAACCCGCCGATGCCTGACACACCCGCCGCGCCCGCCGCCCGGCCCACCCCCGCCGCAGCGGAGCCGCTGAGTGCCGAGGACGGCAAGCTCGTCGTCCTGGCCCGGGGAGCCCGTGCGCGGGTCGGTGCCGTGGAAGGCGCCGCGGTCCGGGACCAGGACGGCCGGACGTACGCGGCGGCAAGTGTCGCGTTGCCGTCGCTGACCCTCACCGCGCTCCAGTTGGCTGTGGCGTCGGCTGTGGCGGCCGGGGCGAGCCGGCTGGAGGCGGCTGCGGTGGTGACCGAGGCGTCGACGCTTGACGGCGCCGGGCACGCCGCCGTGCGTGATCTCGCCGTGGACGCGCCGATCCACGTGGCCGCGCCGGACGGCACCGTGTTGGGCACGGTGACCGAGTGAGTGCCGTGCGGGATCCCGAGCCGCGCCCGTACCGGGCAGGGTTCGGATGTTTCGTGGGCCGGCCCAACGCCGGCAAGTCCACGCTGACGAACGCCATCGTCGGCACCAAGATCGCGATCACCTCGAACAAGCCGCAGACCACCCGCCACGTCATCCGGGCGGTGCTGCACCGGCCGGAGTCGCAGCTGGTGCTCGTCGACACGCCGGGTCTGCACCGCCCCCGGACGTTGCTGGGTGAGCGTCTCAACGACCTGGTCCGCTCCACGTGGACGGAGGTCGACGTGATCGGTCTGTGCATCCCGGCCGACGAGCCGGTGGGTCGCGGTGACCGGTTCATCAGCGGTGAGCTGGCCGAGTTGAAGGCGACAGTGCTGGCGGTGGTCACCAAGACCGACCTGGTCGACAAGCGCCGGCTGGCCGAGCAGTTGCTCGCGGTAAGCGAGATGGGGGAGTTCGCCGAGATCGTGCCGGTGAGCGCCGTCTCCGGGCACCAGGTGGACACGCTCGTCGACGTGATGACGAACTACCTGCCACCGTCGCCGCAGCTCTACCCCGACGACATGCTCACCGACGACCCGGAGCAGGTGCTTGTCGCGGAGCTGATCCGGGAGGCGGCCCTGGAAGGGGTCCGTGACGAACTGCCGCACTCCATCGCCGTTGTGGTGGAGGAGATGATCCCCGAGGGCCGGCTCACGAAGATCTACGCCGACCTGTATGTGGAGCGGCCCAGCCAGAAGGCGATCGTGCTCGGTCACAAGGCGAGCCGGCTCAAGGAGGTCGGCACCACCGCCCGCCGGCAGATCGAGGAGTTGCTGGGCACGCGCGTCTATCTGGACCTGCACGTCCGCGTTGCGAAGGACTGGCAGCGCGACCCGAAGCAGCTGCGCAAACTGGGGTTCTGACGACCGTTCGGTCAGCCCTGGCCGAGCCAGGGCTGACCGGGCGATGGGTGCGCCACCGGACAAAGTCGTTATCGGTCGGGCGTATGGGATGATTCACGTTTGGGCGGGGCCGGTACCGTTTGGCGGCGACACCGCGAAGGGTAGGGGAGTACAACCCCCCGCTTCCCCGACCCAGATGCAGGCTGATGCGCAACCGGTATCTCGATCTGCTCCGTTTCCTGGCCATCGTCCGTGTTGTCGTCTACCACGTCACCGGGTGGGCGTCCCTCACCCTCGTCTTCCCTGCCATGTCGGTGATGTTCGCGCTGGCAGGGTCGTTGATGGCGGCCTCGCTCGCCCGTTCCGGCCCGGCCGCGGTCGGTCGTCGGCTGCGCCGGCTGCTGCCGTCGCTGTGGGTCGTGGCGGTGGTCTTCGTCCCGGCCATGCTGTTCACCGGCCTGTCGCTGTCACCCCGGGTGCTGCTGTGGCTGTTCCCGATCGCGGACCCACCGGCAAACAACTGGGGTGCCCTCGCGCTCAGCGTCATCTGGTACCTGCGCGACTACCTGTGGTTCGTGTTCGCCTCGCCGATCGCGTTCTGGCTGTTCCGCAAGGCCCCGCTGCCCACACTGCTCGCCCCGTACCTGCTGCTGCTGGCGATCGAGGCCGGCATCTACCAGGCGCCCCCGCCGGTACTGCGCGAGTTCGGGTTGTACTTCGGCGCCTGGATGCTCGGTTTCGCCCACCAGGCCGGCATGCTGCGCCGGCTCGCCGGCCGCATCCTCTACCCGCTGGCGTCGGTTCTCGCGCTGGCCGGCGGGGCCTGGCTCGCCGCGCATCCAGGCCCCCGGGGGTACGACCTCAACGACAACCACCTCGGTAACGCCCTCTGGTCGGCGGCGTTCATCCTGATCGCCCTGGGTCGCGGGCCGGCGGGGATGGCCTGGTTGGAGCGCAGCCGCCTGGCCGACAGGGCGGTGACGGTGGTCAACCGGCGGGCGCTCACCATCTACCTCTGGCACATGCCGTTCGTGGTTGCCCTCACCCCGCTGGTCGACGTCGTCGGCTGGTCCCACCAGGACCCGTTGGGGCTCGCCATCCGGGTGTTGCTCGTCTTCGCGCTGGTCGGGCTCGTCACTCTGGCCGTCGGCTGGGTCGAGGACGTCGCCGCCCGTCGCCGCCCGGAGTTGATCCCCGCAGGCCCGTCGAGCCCGATCGAGCCGTCGAGTCGGCCCACCGCTGGCTCGACGAGCCCGCCGACTGCGGGTCCGTCGAGCCCGGCGCCCGCAGGCCCGTCGAGCCCGGCGACCGCCGAGCCGGAAGGTCGGTCGCCTGTCCCGCGACCACGCTCCGGCACCGAGATCAACGCTGGCTGATCGTGACGTTGCCGCTGCCGGTGGACCCGTCCAGCACCACAGGCGAGTTCGGGTCGTTGACGACGGTGACCTCCGACTCGCCGGAACCGGTGCTGGTGCGGACCCGGTAGCTGCCGGAGGGCACCAGCAGCGTGGCGTTTCCGCTGGAGGTGCGCACCCGGGCCGAGACCTGCGTCTCCAACTCGATGGTGACGTTGCCCGAGCCGGCCTCGGCGTCCGTGGCACCGCTGACCCGGCGGGCGTTGACGTTGCCGGACCCGGCACGCAGTCGTACCGACGTGCTGGCCTCGCTGAGCTCGATGTTGCCGGAGCCGGTCTCCACGTCGACCGCCCCGGAGGCCCCGGCCACCCGTATCTCACCTGAGCCCCACCGCAGCTTCACCGCCCCGACCTGGCTCAACTCGACGTTGCCGGAGCCTCCCTCACCCTCCACGATCACGCCCGGCGGAGCTGTCACCTCGTAGGAGACGCTGCACCGGTTGCCGCAGTCGCTGTCGAGGATCAGTTCGCTGTCCTTGATTTCGTACCGTGCCTTGGGCTCGCCGCCCTGGTACCGCACCACCCGCTTGATCCGTACCTCGGTGTCCGAGCCGGTGCCCCGGACCACCACGTCACCGGACCCACCTCGGACCTGGATGTTGGTGATCTTCGCGGCTTCGGTGTCGTCGAAGTCGAGCCGCCGGAAGGCCAGGTTGTCGCACCCGGCGAGCAGGATGAGGATGGTGGCCAACCCCAATGAGACGGCCGTGGTGGTGCGGTGGCGAGGGGCTGCGATGATCCGTTGCGGTGCCATGGCGAGGACGCTACGGCCGGTGACCCGCCCTCCGCATCGGGGTTCGTCCGCGCGTCCACCCCGAACCAACCCTGATTTCGCACCCCGAGGGAGAATGGCCCGATGGCCGGGTATCGCCGACAGCTCTACCGCGACGACGCGGTGGTGCTGCGTGTGCAGAAACTCGGCGAGTCCGACCGGATCATCACACTGCTCACCCGCAGGCACGGCAGGCTGCGCGCCGTGGCCCGGGGCGTCCGGCGTACCACAAGCAAGTTCGGCGCCCGGCTGGAGCCGTTCGGCCACGTCGACCTCCAACTCGCCGGTGACCCCAAGGGCAACCACGGCAGTTCGCTGCACACCGTCAGCCAGGTCGAGGGCATCGACCTGTACGGCAAGCGGTTCCTCGGCGACTATCCCCGCTACACGGCGGCAAGCGCGATCGCCGAGACCGCCGAGCGACTGACACCTGTCGAGCGGGAACCCTCGCTGCGCCTGTTCCAGCTCACAGTGGGCGCCCTGAAGGCGCTGTCCCGGGGCGAGCACGCCACCACCCTGGTGCTCGACGCGTACCTGCTGCGGGGTATGGCCCTTGCGGGCTGGGCGCCCGCGCTTGTCGCCTGCGCGGTCTGCGGCACCCCCGGGCGGCACCGCGCGTTCTCCGTGCCGGCCGGCGGCGCGGTCTGCCCGGACTGCCGGCCACCCGGCGCGGCCCACCCCGCGCCGGCCACCATCGACCTGATGTCCGCGTTGGCCACCGGCGACTGGGTGGTCGCCGACGCCACCGAGACCGGTGTACGCCGGGAGTGCAGCGGCCTTGTCGCAGCGCACCTGCAGTGGCACCTGGAACGCGCGCTACGCTCGCTGCCGCTGGTCGATCGGGGTCCCTCGGCGGCCGGCTCGGCCCCGCTGCCGGACGACGCGGCCGGGGCCGTGGCGCCTCGGCCACGCGGTGACGGTGCGGTCGGGGTGGACGGTGCGAACAGGGAGAGAGCCGAGTGATCCGATCGACGAGGGCCGGCCGGCGCGAGCCGACGCCACCGACACCGCACCCGTCGGGTGCCCGGCCACCGGCGCTGCCCGCCGAGGCGGTGCCGAAGCACGTGGCAGTGGTGATGGACGGCAACGGCCGGTGGGCCAAGGAACGCGGGCTGCCTCGCACCAAGGGGCACGAGGCGGGGGAGCACAGCCTCTTCGACACCATTGAAGGCGCCATCGAGATGGGCATCCCCTACCTGTCGGCGTACGCGTTCTCCACCGAGAACTGGCGGCGCTCGCCGGACGAGGTCCGGTTCCTGATGGGGTTCAACCGGGACGTCATCCGCCGCCGCCGCGACCAGTTGGTCGACCTCGGCGTCCGGGTGGTCTGGTCGGGCCGGCCCGGCCGGTTGTGGAAGAGCGTCATCTCCGAGTTGCAGACCGCCGAGGAGATGTCCCGGGGCAACTCGACGCTGACCCTCCAGTTCTGCGTCAACTACGGCGGGCAGGCCGAGATCGGCGATGCCGTCGCCGCGATCGCCCGGGACGTGGCCACCGGCCGGCTCGACCCGGCGAAGGTCACCGAGAAGACAGTGGCGAAATACCTGTACCACCCGGAGATCCCGGAGGTGGACCTGTTCCTGCGCCCCTCCGGGGAGGAACGGATCTCCAACTTCCTGCTCTGGCAGACCGCGTACGCCGAACTGGTCTTCCTGGACACGCTCTGGCCGGACTTCGACCGCCGACACCTCTGGTACGCGTGCGAGCTGTACGCCCAGCGGGACCGCCGCTTCGGCGGAGCGCTGCCCAACCCTGTCGCCCCGGTCGGCTGAGAGGCTTACCGGCACGTCACAGTGGGTACCAGGACGTCACGAGCCACTGACGGAGGTGAACCCACATGATCCAGAAGCGCATTGCACAGTGGGCGGTGATGGCGATCGCGGTGCCAGTGGCCGCGGCCGGTGCCCGCCGCCTCAGCCACACCTTGGAGGCCCGGCGCGGTTCCTCCGGCCTGACCCGGATGCTCACCAAGGGCGCCGACATGGTCCGCCCGCAGAAGGCGAAGCGCCGCCGCCTCTGGTGACCTGTTACCCCCGGCGCCGCCCCCGCATCGCGGAGGCGGCGCCGCACCATATCCACCCACGCCGCGTGTCCGCTCGTCCGCCCTGCCCCACCACGCACGGTCGATCATGGAGTTGTGGTGCCTGATTCAAGGCTATAAAGGGCTTTTGTGAGGCACCACAACTCCATGATCGACGCCGTGCGGGCTTGGGGCGCGGGTCGGGGCGGGTTTGCTTTTGGCGTCAGGGTCAGGGGGGTCGGGTTGTTTTCGAGGTGGGGGGCGGTGGGGCGGGGGTAGGGTCGGGCGGAGACGTACGCCGTCGTGCGGGGGTGGAGATGCGGGATCTCCGGTACAAGATGATCATGGCGTTGAATGCTGCTGACCTGGGTGATCCGCTCTGCGAACAGGTGGCCGAGATCTGCGCCGAGATCGCCGAGCAGCACTGCGCGGAGTTCGGCCACACGCCACAGGTGCGTACCGGCGAGATCGCCGAGCTGGCCACCGGCGAGCCGGCGCTGACCTGGGCACCGTCGACCCCGGACGCCGGTCAGCGGGCCTGGTGACCGCGCCCGCACCTGCGGTCGACCTGCGCCGCGCCGAAGACCGCTTCGCCACCCGGATCTCCTGGCTGGATTCCAAGCATTCCTTCTCGTTCTCCCGGCACTACGACCCGGCCAACACCCACCACGGTCTGCTGCTTGTCAACAACGACGACGTGGTCCGCCCCGGCGCCGGCTTCGAGACGCACCCGCACCAGGACATGGAGATCGTCACCTGGGTGCTGCGCGGCTCCCTGGTGCACCAGGACTCCACAGGCCACTCGGGAGTGATCTATCCGGGGCTGGCGCAGCGCATGAGCGCCGGTACGGGCATCCTGCACTCGGAGAAGAACGACGCCTGGCGGCTCAACAACCAGGAGCCGCACAGCGACCCCGTGCACTTCGTGCAGATGTGGGTGCTCCCCGACGAGCAGAGCGTCGATCCCGGCTACGAGCAGCTGGAGATCGAGGACGAGTTGCTGCGGGGCGGCCTGGTGCCTGTCGCCTCCGGCATGGACCGCTACGACGGCGCGTCCGCCATCAGGATCCGCAACCGGTACGCCACCCTGCACGCCGCCCGGCTCACCCCGGGCGACGAGGTCACCCTCCCGGACGCGCCTTTCGTGCACCTGTACGTGCCCAACGGCACGGTGACCCTGGAGGGCAGTGGCCCGCTAGGCACCGGCGACGCGGCCCGACTAGCCATGACCGGCGGCCGGCGGGTAACCGCCGACGAACCGGCCGAGATCCTGGTCTGGGAAATGCACGCAACCCTTGCCTGACCCCGCTCCCGCGATCTTGCACTTTCTGCCCCGTCATAACGGTACGTAGACCGCATTCCGGGGTCCGAAAGTGCAAGATCGCGGGGAGAGGGCGGCGGGGGTTAGGCCGGGGACTCTGTGTGGTCGCCTGCCCAGAGGGTGTGGAACGAGCCTTCGCGGTCGACGCGCTGGTACGTGTGTGCCCCGAAGTTGTCCCGCAGGCCCTGGATCAGCGCGGCGGGCAGCCGCTCGGCGCGCAGCGCGTCGAAGTACGCAAGCGACGACGAGAACGCCGGCGTCGGCACCCCGGCCCGGGTCGCGTCGGCCACCACCCGCCGCCAGCTCGGCACGCCGGCACCGACCGCCTCGGCGAAGTACGGCGCCACAAGCAGCGTCGGCAGGTCAGGCTGCTCGTCGTACGCCTCACGGATCCGGTCGAGGAAACGGGCGCGGATGATGCAGCCGCCCCGCCAGATCGTCGCCGTGCCGCCGAGGTCGATGTTCCAGTCGTACTCCTGGCTGCCGGCGCGGATGTGGTCGAAGCCCTGCGCGTACGCAACGATCTTGGAAGCGAGCAGCGCCCGGCGGACGTCCTCGACGAACGCGTCCCGGTCGGTCACCTGCCACTGGTCACCGGTGTCCGGGAACGCCCGGCGGGCCGCCTCGCGCTGGTCGACGTGCCCGGACAGCGAGCGGGCGAACGTCGCCTCGGCGATCCCGGTGATCGGGATGCCCAGGTCCAGGGCGCTCTGGACGGTCCACCGCCCGGTGCCCTTCTGCTCCGCGCGGTCCTGCACGACGTCCACGAAGGGGCGGCCGGTGGCCGCGTCGGTGTGCGCGAGCACATCGGCGGTGATCTCGATGAGGAACGAGCCCAACTCGCCAGCGTTCCAGTCGCGGAAGATCTGCGCGATCTCCGCCGGCTTCGCGTCCAGACCGGCCCGGAGCAGGTCGTACGCCTCGGCGATGAGCTGCATGTCGGCGTACTCGATGCCGTTGTGCACCATCTTGACGAAGTGCCCGGCGCCGTCCGGCCCGACGTGCGCGCAGCACGGCACACCTTCCACCTGGGCGGCGATCTTTTCGAACATCGGCCCGAGCTTGGCGTACGACTCGTCGGAGCCGCCCGGCATGATGCTCGGCCCGAGCAGCGCGCCCTCCTCGCCGCCGGAAACACCGGTGCCGCTGAAGTGCAGCCCCTTCGCGCGCAGCGCCTCCTCGCGGCGGCGGGTGTCGGCGAAGTGGGCGTTGCCGCAGTCGACGATGATGTCGCCCTCGTCCAGCAGCGGTACCAACTCGTCGATCACCGCGTCGGTGGGCGCGCCCGCCTTGACCATCACGATCACCGCGCGGGGCCGTTCCAGCGACGCCACGAAGTCGGCCATCGACTCGCCGGGAACGAAGGTGCCCTCGTCACCGTGCTCGGCGACGAGGCTACGGGTGCGCTCGGGTGAACGGTTGTGCACCGCCACGGTGAAACCGTTGCGGGCCAGGTTGCGGGCCAGGTTGCGACCCATCACCGCCAACCCGGTCACGCCGATCTGCGCTGTCGCCTGCTGAGCCATCCGTGCTGCCACCTCTCGCCGTCGTGTGGTCCTGCTGCGACCGTATCGCGCTGCGCGCAGCGCGGGAACGCTGGTCGACAGGCGGTCACTGACTGGTACCGGTCAGCTCCCGCCGATGTCCAACCTGGCGCTCGACCGCGCGACACTCACTCCCCAGCGTCGCGGCCTCCCACCGATCGCGCCAGGAGCATCCGCCACGATCGCGCCAGGGAAAACCGGTCGTGCCGGAGTCCGGCACCGGATAGTGTGCGGTCATGCGCTACTGACGCCCAGTTTCCGAGCCGGCCCGCCGCCCCGCGCCGCGGTCCGTGCGCTCCCGGGCGTCCGCGTACTCGCCATCTGCATTCGGTGGTGCTTGGCGGTCCCGGTGAGCTGTCTCTTCCCTATCTCGACCGTCGAGCTGCGACGGTCACCAGCCGATCCGACCGACCGCCGGAGCGCGGGACCGGCCGTGACGGTCGGCACCGAAGGAGGCCCGGATGCCTGCCAGGCGCAACCCGAAGAAGTTCCGTACCCCCAGAGCAACGCCGCTCGGCGCCGACCCGGCGGCCAAGCACGGCCCGCTCCAGCCAACCCGCGCCGACCTCGGCCTCGCGGTCGAGCCGGCGCTTGTCGAGCCGGCAGCGCTGGTGGACCCGGCGGTGTCGATCGAACCGGCAGCGCTGGTCGAGCCGGCGGTGTCGCTGGGTGAGCTTGTGCCGCCGGTCGACGTGCCGGCCGCGGTCGACGCGCCGACGGTGGCCGACCTGCCGAAGGCGGCGTGGCGACCTGCGGCGCCGACGGCCGGACCGCCGCATGGCGGCGGAGGCCGCTCCGGCGGCAAGAGCCAGCAGGCCGGCCAGCCGCGCCGCTACGCCTTCCGCCGCAGCTGACCGATCCCGCCCCGCCGCGCGCTGTCCGGCGTGGGCCGCCCACTGCGTGCCGTGCGTCGCGTGCCGCGTGCCGGGGACGCCGCCCGCCGCGCGTCGCCCGCGGACGCGGACGCCGCCCGGCGGACGGTGACGACAACATCAGGGATGTAGTGGCCTCGTCTGGCAGCGAGGGCACTACATCCCTGATGTTGTGCGGATCTTGGAGCGCGGCGTAGCGGCGCGCGGCGCGCTCAGCCGATCAGCGGGCGGAAGGTGCCGAGCAGGATGCTGACGGTCAGGGCGC
Source organism: Micromonospora sp. DT68 (assembly GCF_049847245.1). Classification (NCBI taxonomy): domain Bacteria; kingdom Bacillati; phylum Actinomycetota; class Actinomycetes; order Micromonosporales; family Micromonosporaceae; genus Micromonospora; species Micromonospora sp. DT68. Next base: position 84,926 of record NZ_JBNCNZ010000013.1, on the reverse strand, counting down.
CGCCGGCCAGGACGACCGCCCCAGCGATGAGGAGTACGTCGGCGGGGCCGAAGCGCTGGCGGCGGGCGACGGTACGTGGTGTGTCGGCGTCGAACCCGCGCGCGTCCATCGCGACGGCCAGCCGGGTGCCCCGGCGGATCGCACCGACCAGCAGCGCGAACGCGGTGGAGGCGAACAGTCGCAGCTTCGCCACCGGGTTGCGCCCGGCATCCACGCCGCGTGCCCGCCGGGCCATGCTGATCATCTGCCACTCCTGGCCGAGCAGCGGCACCAGCCGGAACGCGGCCAGCGCCCCGATGGCGAACCGGGGCGGCGCCTTCGCGTTCTGGATCAACGAGTCGGCGAGGTCGGTGGGGTCGGTGGTGGCGAACACGATCACGCCGGGCAGGGCCACCGCGAACACCCGCAGGATGAGCCCGAGCGCGGTGAGCAGGACGCCGGTGGTCACCAGCACCGGCCCTACGTCCAGCAGGACCCGGCCGGATCTGTCGGCGGCGAACAGCACAAGGGTGACGAGGATGCCGACGGCGCTGAGCAGCAGAGGCAGGGCCCGCCGGGCAAGCACCCGGTAGCGGATGCCGAACAGCGGCAGCACGGCGAGTTCCACAGCGATGGCGATGGCCGGGGCCACCGGGTCCAGGGTGGCCAGCAGGGTGAACGAGAAGACCAGAGCGGCGGCGACCTTCGCCACCGGGTTGCGCCGGGCCAGCGGCGCGCCGGGTGCGGCGACCGGCTCGATGCTGATCATCGGATGTCACCCCGCTTGGTAGCTGTCGCTCCTGGGTCGCCCGGTCGGGCAGCGCCGCCGAGGTTGGTGCCCCACGTGGTCGCGGTCGCTCCTCGAGCGCGGTGCGGTCGGGCAGAGCCGCCGCCGAGGTTGGCGCCCCGGGTGGTCACTGTCGCTCCAGGGTGACGGTGCGGTCGGCGAGCGCGGCGACGAAGTCCGCGTCGTGGGTGACAGTGACGATGCCGTGCCCTGCGTCGCGCAGGTCGGCGAAGAGGTCGACAAGTTCCCGCCAGGTCCGCCGGTCCTGACCGAAGGTCGGCTCATCGCAGATCACCAGGCGTGGCGCGGTCGCCAGGGCCGTCGCGACGCTCAGCCGCCGCGCCTCCCCACCCGAGAGGGTGTACGGGTTGGCAGCGGCGAGCCGGGTCAGCCGCAGCCGTTCCAGCAGCTCTGTCACCGTCTCCTTGACGGCCGACTCCTGTTGACCGGTTCGGCGTGGACCCAGCGCCAGCTCGTCGAAGACGGTGCTCGTGACGAACTGGTGCTCCGGGTCCTGGAAGACCGACCCGATCCGCCGGGCCAGCGCGGGTGCCCGCCAGCGGTGCGGGGGAGTGCGGTGGTCCGGCCCGGCCAACTCGGCGGACGCGGTTACCCGGCCGGTGCCCGGCTTGAGTAGACCGCCGAGCAGCAGCGCCAGGGTCGACTTGCCGGCGCCGTTCGGTCCGCGTACGGCGAGTGCTTCGCCGGCGCGTACCCCAAGGGTGGTGGGGCCCAGCCGGGGAGGCAGGCCGAGCCGGTCGACGGTGAGCAACAGATCCCCCGGGCCGGCGGTGGCCGGCCGTGGCGCGATGGGGTGACCCGGCACCCAGACGCCTTCGGCGGCGAGGGCGGCGCCGTGCGCGGCGAAGACCTCCTCGGGTGGGCCGTCCGCGCGGACTCCGCCGCCGGGTTCCAGGACGACTACCCGGTCGACAAGTGGCAGCGCTTCGGCGACCCGGTGCTCGACCAGGATCAGCGTGGTGTCCGCGTCGAGGGCGCCGGCCACCGCCTGTCGGATCAGGTCGGCGCCGGCCGGGTCGAGGTTGGCGGTCGGTTCGTCGAGCAGCAGCAGGCCGGGGCGCAGGGCCAGGGCGCCGGCCAGGGCGAGGCGTTGCTGCTCGCCGCCGGAGAGTGCGGCCGTGTTGCGGTCCCGGGAGTACGGGAAGCCGACGCGACGCAGCGCCTCGTCGACCCGGGGCCAGATCTCGGCAGTCGGTACGCCCCGGTTCTCCAGGCCGAACGCGACGTCGTCGCCGCAGCGGGCCATGACCAACTGGGTCTGCGGGTCCTGGAAGACGATGCCGACGCGTTCCCGGCCCTTGCGTGGGTCGAGCCCGTCGATTTCGACGGTGCCCTCCTGCTCGCCGGAGTCCTCGGGCAGCAGCCCGGCCAGGGCGCTGAGCAGCGTGCTCTTGCCGGCCCCCGACGGCCCGAGGAGCAGCACCCGCTCCCCAGCCTCCACACGCAGGTCAACCCCGCGCACGGCCCAGGCGCGCCGCCCAGCATGCCGCCACCCGAACCCCCGCAACACAACCGCGCTCACCACCCACCCCCAACCAACCTGCCCGCACCGACCCGCCCAACCCTCCCCGCCGCCCTCCCGCCACCCCTTCCACCTGCCCGGTGATCATGAGGTTGACGGGGGCTTGGGAGATCCATCCGCCCGTCAACCTCATGATCAACGCGAGAAAGCGGGAGGGGAGCGGGTCAGGGCCGGAGGGCTAGACGAGGGCTCGGTTGCGGCCTGCTGGGAAGCGGTCCAGGACGCCGGTGTTGGCAAGGGCCCGGGTGAGCAGCCAGCCGCCGATGCCGGCGATCACCGTGGCGCTGACGATGGTGAGCAGCGCGTACGGGATGCGGTAGCTGACAAGTTCGGTCTCGACGTTCCAGACGAAGAAGTCGAACAGCGCGGCGCTGAGACCTGTCAACGCGCCGGCCAGCGCCGCCGTCGGCAGCCGGAACGACCGGTAGCGGAAGGCGGCGAAGGCCAACTCGGCGCCGATGCCCTGCACGATCCCCTGGGGGATCACAGTGCCGGCCCACTGGCTGCCCAGCAGCGCGGAGACGACAGCCGCCACCGTCTCGCAGTAGAGCGCCGCGCCGGGCTTGCGGATGACCAGGCCGCCGACGACGGCCGGCATCAGCCAGACGCCGTAGATCAGCGTCTGCGCCGGCGGGAAGAAGGCGAACGCGCCCTCGGTGGCACTCCAGACCAGGCCCCAGGCCCAGAAGATGACGCCGAAGGCGACAGCGATCACCGAGGCGACCACGATGTCGATGGTGCGCCAACGGTTTGTGGTGTTGTCCATGGTTGCTCCCAGTTCAGTGGTACGAACCAGGAGAAGACGCACGCCGCGCGTCCGGTGGCACCGGACGGCGGCGCGGCTGGAGGTCGACCGAACTCCCTGCGCTGGCATTACCCAGATCAGGTTCGAGGGTCTGCGGGCATGCCCGCACTCTCAGCGCTGTGCGCTCCCCTGTCGGATGTGAAGTTGTCTCGCTGACGCTAGCACCGACCAGGGGTTACGGCCCAGCAGGGAGTTCCGGCGCCGGCCGGCCCGCCGCCGGCTGGGTAGGCTCACGATCATGCAGGTCGACGCGCGAGGTCTCACTTTCGAGGTACGCACCGGTGGCCCACCGGACGGCGCGCCCGTCCTGCTGCTGCACGGCTTCCCGCAGCACAGCGGCGAGTGGGACGAGGTCGCCCCGGTGCTGCACACCGCCGGGCTGCGCACGTACGCGCTGGACCAGCGCGGCTACTCGCCTGGCGCGCGACCGGAGGCGGTGGCCGACTACCGGATCCCCGAACTGGTCGCCGACGCGGTGGCGGTGCTCGACGCGCTCGGGCTGGACGCCGTGCACCTGGTCGGGCACGACTGGGGCGCGGTCGTGGCCTGGGCGCTGGCGGCCGAGCACCCCGAGCGGGTCCGTACGCTCACCGCCGTGTCAGTGCCGCATCCGGCGGCCATGGCGCACGCCCTCGGCAACGACACCGAGCAGAAGGCCCGCTCGTCGTACATCGCGCTGTTCCGCCAGCCCGGCAAGGCCGAGAAGGTGCTGTTGGCGTTCAACGCGACGGCGCTGCGCAAGATGCTCGGCGGGGTCGGTGACGCGCCCCGGGTGGACCGCTACGCCGACCCGATGCGCGAGCCGGGTGCCCTGACCGCCGCGCTGAACTGGTACCGGGCCATGTCCCGGGCCGACCTGGCCGCCGTCGGCCCGGTCGCGGTGCCCACCACCTACGTGTGGAGTGACCGGGACATCGCCATCGGCCGGACCGCCGCCGAGGCGTGCGCCGCCAACGTCACGGGTGACTACCGATTCGTACCGCTGCCCGGGGTGACCCACTGGATCCCGGACGCCGCACCCGGCCCTCTCGCCGAGGCGATCCTGGCCCGGGTCGCGGGGACGGCCTGAGCGCCGTGCCGATCGAGGGAACGCCGTGACGACGTACCCCGGCGGGCCGGGCACCCGCCGTTCGGTCGCCGCGCAGCTGCGCCTGCTGGGCGTACGTCCCGGCTCGACAGTGCTTGTGCACGCGGGCCTGCGCCCGTTGGGTTTCGTCTGCGGTGGACCGCACGCGGTGGTGCTCGCCCTGCGCGACGCGCTCGGCCCGGACGGCACGATGGTGGTGCCGACCCACACGCCCGACAACAGCGACCCCGCGCAGTGGCGCAACCCGCCGGTTCCGGTGGACTGGTGGCCGCTGATCCGGGCCGAGATGCCGGGGTTCGACCCGGCGGTCACCCCCAGCCGCTACATGGGCGTGTTCGCCGAGACGGTTCGCGGCTGGCCCGGCGCGTTGCGCAGCGCGCATCCCCAGGTGTCGTTCGCGGCGCTCGGCCCGGCCGCCGAGCAGGTCGTCGCCGGGCACGGCCTGGCCGACATGCTCGGCGCACAGTCTCCGCTGGCCCGGCTCTACGACCTGGACGCCGACGTGCTGCTGCTCGGGGTGGACCACAGCGTGAACACGTCGCTGCACCTTGCCGAGTACCGCCTTCCCGTGCCGGCCCGCGAGCGGCTGGGCGCGGCGGTGCGGATACCTGACGGTGGCCGCGAGTGGGTGTGGTGGCAGGACGTCAGGCTCGACGCGAGCGACTTCGGCACGCTGGGCCAGGCCCTGGAGGCCACCGGCGTGGCCCGCGTGGGCCCGGTGGGCGCCGGGACTGCGAAGTTGGTACGCCAGCGGGCGGCTGTCGACTTCGCGGTGCAGTGGATGGCCCGCAACCGGACGACGGAGGACACATGAGCGTGAGCGCCGACGACTTTCTGGCAGTGGTGACCGAGACGATCGGCCGGGTGGCCGCCAGCCAGCGGGAGGCGGTGGGGCGGGCCGCCGACCTGATCGCCGACGCCGTACGCGCCGACGGGGTGGTGCACGCCTTCGGAACGGGCCACTCGGAGGCCCTCGCCATGGAGATCGCCGGCCGGGCGGGTGGCCTGGTGCCGACCAACCGGATCGCGCTGCGCGACCTGGTGCTTATCGGTGGCGAGCCGGTCGAGCGGCTCGGCCCGCTGCTGGAACGCGACCCGGCGGTGGCGCACCGGCTCTACGAGCTGGCCCCGGTACGCCCCGCCGACGTCTTCGTACTCGCCTCGAACTCCGGGGTCAACGGCGCCATGGTCGAGTTCGCCACGCTTGTCAAGCAGCGGGGGCACGGGCTCGTGGCGATCACCTCCGTGCAGCACTCCGGCCGGATGACCTCCCGCCACCCGTCGGGTCGCAAGCTGGCCGACCTGGCCGACGTGGTTCTCGACAACGGCGCGCCGTACGACGATGCGACACTGCCGCTGCCCGGCGGGGGCGCTGTGGGCGCGGTCTCCTCGATCACGGCGGCGCTGCTGGCCCAGCAGGTCACCGTGGAGGTGGTTGCCCGGTTGCTGGCGGCGGGGGAGCGGCCCCCGGTCTACCTGTCGGCGAACATCCCGGACGGCGACGCGCACAACACCGAGCTTGAAGCCCGCTACGCGGGCCGGATCCGCCGCGGCTCCTAGACGCCAATGTGGGTGGCCCTCGTCGAGCTGGCCAGTGGCGTGACCTGGCGGTGGCCGGCAGATGTCGTGAACCTGTTTCGCGCTCAGTCGTGTGGGGCATTGGCGTTGCTGCCGGCGGGCAGGGCCGCCGGCAGTAGCGTTTCACCGGAGGTAGCGCGTGTCGACGGAGACCGAGAAGCAGCGTTGGCAGCGCAACTTCGCCGATCTGCTACAGGAGTTGCGGGTCGCCCAGACGGGCGTGCAGATCCTGTTCGCCTTCCTGCTGACCCTGCCATTCAGTAACGGATTCACCCGGACCAGCGAGTTCCAGCGGGACGTCTACATCGTCGCCCTGCTCGCCGCTGCCGCCGCCACCGCGATGATCATTTCGCCGGTGGCGTTCCACAGGGCGCTGTTCCGGCAGGGGCGCAAGCCGGAGCTGGTCCGCTTCGCGCACCGGATGGCCAGCGGCGGGCTCGCCTTCATGCTGATCTCCATGGTCAGCGCGGTTCTGCTGATCACCGACTTCGTGCTGGACCGGCCGATCGCCTTCATCCTCAGCGGCTTGACCGGGCTGTGGTTCCTCACGTTCTGGGCGGTCCTGCCGTTCTCCCGGCGTAGCTGGGGCGAGGACGACATCGACGACGAGGATGACGACCCGGAGACGCTCAGCGGTCGTTGAGGGCGGCGATCGGGACGCACGCAGCGCTACCCCTTGGTAACAAGCGGGGGTAGCGTGGCGGTAGTCGCGCACGTCGACGCAGCCGCACCGAGGTTCGAGGGGGCAGCCGTGACCACGACGCAGAACGGCCGACCGGCACCGGACGGTCCCGACTCCAACGCCGCAGTTGACGCGAGCACCGCTGGTGCGGCCGCGCCGCTGCCGACGGAGGCCGGGCAGGTCTCCGAGAAGGAAGCCCGGCAGGTCGCCGAGGCGGCCCGGGAGTCCACCTGGGACCGGCCCAGTTTCGGCAAGGAGTTGTTCCTGGGGCGTTTCCGCCTCGACCTCATCGACCCGTGGCCGCGCTCCGATCCGGACGACGAGGCCCGCGCCGAGGACTTCCTCGGCCGGTTCCGCGACTTCCTCGCCTCCGACGTGGACGGAGCGGCCATCGAGCGGGAGGCATCCATCCCGGACTCGGTGTTCCACGGCCTTGCCGACCTCGGCGCGTTCGGCATGAAGATCGACCGGAAGTACGGCGGCCTGGGCCTGAGCAACCTGCACTACTGCCGGGCGCTGATGCTCGCCGGTTCGGTGAGCCCCGCGATCGGCGCGCTGCTCTCCGCGCACCAGTCGATCGGGGTGCCGCAGCCGCTGAAGATGTTCGGCACGGCCGAGCAGAAGCAACGCTTCCTGCCCCGGCTCGCCGCCGGTGAGGTCTCCGCGTTCCTGCTCACCGAACCGGACGTCGGCTCCGACCCGGCCCGGCTCGCCACCACGGCCGAGCCGACGGAGGACGGCACCGGCTACCGGCTCAACGGGGTGAAGCTGTGGGCGACCAACGGCATCGTGGCCACCCTGCTTGTGGTGATGGCCCGGGTGCCGGCCAGCGAGGGTCGGCGCGGTGGGATCACCGCGTTCGTCGTGGACGGCGACAGCGCTGGCATCACAGTGGAGCGGCGCAACGAGTTCGTCGGTCTGCGCGGCCTGGAGAACAGCCTGACCCGGTTCCACGACGTGTTCGTGCCGGCCGAGAACGTCATCGGCGGCGAGGGCAAGGGCCTCAAGATCGCCCTGACCACGTTGAACACCGGTCGGCTCTCCCTGCCGGCGATGTGCGTGGGCGCGGGAAAGTGGGCGTTGAACGTGGCCCGGGGGTGGGCCGCCGACCGCGTCCAGTGGGGTCGGCCGGTGGGGGAGCACGAGGCCGTCGCCCAGAAGCTCTCCTTCATCGCGGCCACCACGTACGGCATGGAGACCATGCTCGACCTGTGCTGCCTGCTCGCCGACGACGACCGCAACGACATCCGGATCGAGGCGGCGCTCGTCAAGCTGTACGCCAGCGAGATGGCCTGGAAGATCGCCGACGAGCTGATCCAGATCCGGGGCGGGCGTGGCTACGAGACGGCCGACTCGCTTGCAGCCCGTGGCGAGCGCGCGGCAGCCGTCGAGCAGATGATGCGTGACCTGCGGATCAACCGGATCTTCGAGGGCTCGACCGAGATCATGCACCTGCTGATCGCCAGGGAGGCGGTCGACGCCCACCTGTCGGTGGCCGGCGACATCATCGACCCGGATGCGGGGCTCGGCCGCAAGGCCCGCGCCGGCGCCCGGGCGAGCGCCTTCTACGCGCGGTGGCTGCCCACCCTTGCGGTCGGCCGGGGGCAGAGCCCATCGGCGTACGCCGAGTTCGGGCCACTTGCCGCACACCTGCGCCAGGTGGAGCGTTCGTCGCGCAAGCTGGCCCGGTCGACGTTCTACGCGATGTCCCGCTGGCAGGGAAAGATGGAACGCAAGCAGGCGTTCCTCGGCCGCATCGTCGACATCGGCGCGGAGCTGTTCGCGATGTCGGCGGTCTGCGTCCGGGCGACGGCCGAGCGCGGCAGCCGACCAGAGAACGTCGAGTTGGCAGACCTGTTCTGCCGGCAGGCCCGGGTCCGGGTGGACGCGCTGTTCGCCGCCCTGTGGGACAACACCGACGCGGTCGACACCACCGCCGCGAAACGGATCCTCGCCGGCCGCTACGCCAGCCTGGAGGAGGGGGTCATCACGCCGTCCGACGAGTTGCCCTGGGTGGCCCGCTGGACGCCCGGCCCGTCCACGTCCGAGGACGTCCGCCGCCGCATCCCGCCGAAGCCCTGACCCGCGCCGGCCCAGGCTCAGCGGGCTCGGCCGCGTAGGCCGAGTTGGCGCAGCTCCAGCGCGGCCAGGGCGTCCACTGTGTCGTCGTCACCACGCCGCCACGCCTCGGCAACGTCCGGCGCGATCGCTGTGAGCCGGCCCAGCGGCTGGGTGGCCAGCGCGCGCAGGGCGAGCAGGTCCCTGCCGGCCGGTCCGGCGGCCAGTTTCGCGGCCGACCCGGCGCGGCGCATCCACCGCAGCCGCAGCGGCAGCCAACCGAACAGCACGATGCCGAGCGGGAAGATGAGCACCGCGACGGCGAGCGCCAAGGCGAGCTGGTCGACCAGGTGCTGCTGGTCACGGCCGGCGTCGGCGAGCCCCCGGGCCGCGTCGGCGGCGCGCTGGAAGGGGGCTGTCAGCTCGTCGCCGACAAGCGGAACCCGCCGAACCTTGCCTCCGGCGTCGGCGAGGTTGTCGGCGAGGCCACCGCCTGCGCCCTCCAGCTTCTGCCCGGGTACGGCAAGCTTCTGCACCAGGTCGTGCAGCCAGAGCGCGCCGCGGATCGCGACGTACACCCAGGCGACGACGAGGAGGTCGGTGAGCAACTGGCGGGCGGCGGTCGGAAAGCGATCGGCGTAGATCTTCACGCCGGACAGCGTGCCACGAACGCCCCGATCCGTGCAGTGGTGGAGGTCAGCCCAGCAAGATCATGCGCGGCGGTCAGCGCACGCAGGTCGGGCAGGTGCCGAAGATCTCCAGTGTGTGGCTGACCTCTGCGTAGCCGTGCTCTGCGGCGACCCGGTCGGCCCAGCTCTCCACAGCGGGCCCGGCCACCTCGACGGTACGCCCGCACACCCGGCAGACCAGGTGGTGGTGATGCCCCTCGCTGCACCGACGGTAGAGGTGCTCGCCGCCCGGCGGGCGCATCACGTCGATCTCGCCCGCGTCGGCCAGCCCCTGCAACGTCCGGTAGACGGTGGTCAGGCCGACCCGCTCACCGCGCTGCCGGAGCATGGCGTGCAGGTCCTGCGCGCTGTGGAAGCCCTCCATCTCGCCCAGCAGGGCGCTCACCGCCGAGCGCTGCCGGGTGTTGCGCACCGCGGCGCCGCTCTCGTTCATGATCCCTCCCCGGCGTGGCTCACCGCGTCCGCCACAATGTGCGCCACGTGCTCGTCGACCAGGCTGTAGGCGATTTCCCTGCCCCGGCGGGACCCCCGCACCACTCCCGCGCCGCGCAGCACCCGCAGGTGCTGGGAGACCAGCGGTTGCGCGGCGCCGAGCTTCTCCACCAGCTCGTGCACACACCGCTCGCCGTCGGCGAGCTCGCTGACGATGGCCAGCCGGATGGGTGCGGAGAGGGCGCGGAGCAGTTCGCTCGCCCCGTCGAAGCCCTCGTAACCCGTAGCGGTGGTCATCCTGCAACGGTAACCAATTCAGCGGAGCACCACCTCGTGCGGCTCTGCCGGCGCCACGGGGGCCGGTGTGGCCCGGCGACGCAGCGCCCGCCAGATTGCCGCGCCCACGGCCACCACGAGGAAGGAGGCGATCGCCACGAGCACCACCGAGGCGCCCGGCGCGGTGTCCGCGGTCGCCGCCACCCAGACACCGGTGCCGGCGGCGAAGAGACCGAGCGCCATCGCGGCGGTCATCGTGCTGCGGAAGCCCCGGGTGACCTGCTGTGCGGTGGCCACCGGGACCACCATCAGCGCGCTGATCAGCAGCACTCCGACGGCCCGCATCGCGATGGTCACGGTGATCGCCGTGGTGACCGCGATCAGCAGATTGAGGGTACGCACCGGCAGGCCGGAGACCCGGGCGTACTCCTCGTCGTGGCTCACCGCGAAGAGCGCCGGCCGCAGCGCGATCATGGCGACGAGGATCGCCCCGCCGAGGACCACGATGGTGGTCAGGTCGGTGGCCGAGATGGTGGTCAGCGAGCCGAACAGGTAGGCGTTGAGATTCGCGCTCGTCGCATCGGACAGCCCGACCAGCAGCACACCGCCGGCGATGCCGCCGTAGAACAACAGGGCCAGGGCCAGGTCGCCGGACGTACGCCCACGGGCGCGGACCAGCTCGATGGCGACCGCACCGGCGGTGGCCACGATCACCGCCACCAGCACCGGCGAACGGTTGAGCAGCAGGCCCGCGCCGACACCCGTCAATGCCACGTGCCCGATGCCGTCGCCGATGAGCGTCAACCGGCGCTGCACCAGATAGATGCCGAGCGCCGGCGCGGCCAAGCCGATCACCAGCGCGGCGATCAGGGCGCGCTGCATGTAGGGGTACTGGAAAAGTTCCATGCTCAGCTGCTCCACAGCCCGGCGGGCTCGTCGGGACCGTGCGGGTGCACGTGGTCGTGGTCGGGCTCCGCGTGGTGGCCGGCCGGGTCCGGCACCGGGCCGTCGTGACAGATACCACCCTCGTGTACGACGACAGCCCGGCTGATCACCGGCCGCAGGGGGCCCAACTCGTGGGCCACCAGCAACACCGTCCCGCCGTCGCCGACGAAGTCGCGCAGCGCGCCGGCGAACGCCTCCTGGCTTGCCGCGTCCACCCCGGCGGTGGGCTCGTCGAGGATCAGCAGCTCGGGTCGGCCGGCCAGCGCACGGGCGATAAGCGTGCGCTGCTGCTGGCCGCCGGAGAGGGTGGCCACCGGGTCGGCGGCCCGGTCGGCGAGCCCGACAGCGCGCAGCGCGGCGTCGACGGCGGCCCGATCGGCAGCGCCCGGCGGGCGGAGCAACCCTCGACGGGCCAGCCGGCCGGAGCCCACCACCTCACGGACCGTCGCCGGTACGCCGCCGCCCGCGCCGAGGCGCTGCGGGACGTACCCGATGCGCTGCCACTGCCGGAACCGGCGCAGCGGCTGGTCGAAGAGGGTGATCGAGCCGGTGCTCAGCGGCACCAGCCCGAGCACGGCGCGGATCAGCGTGGACTTGCCGGAGCCGTTGGCGCCGAGCACCGCGACCACCTCACCGGCGGTCACGCTTAGCGAGACATCCCGCAGCACCGGGCGGCCGTCGTAGCCAACCGCCGCGTGCTCGACGTTGATCACGGGCGCGCTCACGAGCAGCTCAACGCCGTCCGCAGGGTCTCCAGGTTGGTACGCATCACCGAAAGGTAGTCGGCGTCACTGCCGGCAGCGAGTCCTTCGAGCGGGTCGAGCACCGCGGTCTTGGCGCCGACCTGACCGGCGATGGTCTCGGCCACCTTCGGGCTGACAAGCGTCTCGAAGAAGATCGTGGTGGCCTGGTGCTCCTTGGCCTCCTCGATGACCTGCGCGAGCCGCTGCGGCGAGGGCTCGACGTCCGGGCTCAGCCCGGTGATGCCGATCTGTTCGAGCTGGTAGCGGTCGGCCAGGTAGCCGAACGCGGTGTGGCTGGTGACGATCTCCCGCCGCTGGCAGGTCCGCAGGCCCTCGGTGAACTCGCCGTCCAGCTTCGTCAGGTCGGCGCGCAGCGCGGCGGCGCGGGTGGTGTAGTCGGCGGCGTGTGCCGGGTCGGCCTCGCCGAGGCGCTTGGCGAGCTGGTCGCCGATGCCGGCCAGCCGGGTCGGGTCGAGCCAGACGTGCGGGTCCTTGCCGCCGCCGTGCTCCTGCTCGTCCCCGTCTTCGCCCTCGTGCTCGTGGTCGTGGCCGCCGGCGCTCACGTCGCGCAGCGGCTGCACGCTCGCCACGTCGAACACCCGGTCGCCGCCGCTCTGCGCGATCGCCTCGTCGACCGCCGGCTGGAAACCCTTGAGGTAGACGATCAACTCAGCGTCGCTTACCTGACCGACCTGCTTCGGGCTGAGCTCCAGGTCGTGCGGCTCGGCACCGGGCCGGGCCAGGTTGGTCACCCGGACCGCGTCACCGCCGATCCGTTCGGCCAGGAACTGGAGGGGATAGAACGCGGCCACCACGTCGACCCGTTGCGGATCGGCGCCGGCCGGACCGCCGTTGGAGCAGCCAGCCCCCGCGCCCAGGGCGAGCAGGGTGGTCGCGGCGGCCAGGACACGGGATGTGGTGCGGTTGCTCATGCCCCAACTGTCCGTGGCAACGACAATGATTGTCAAAAACGCATAGCTGCATGTCAGAGCAGCTTCGCGAAGCCCACCGTCACCAGCAGGGTCAGCATCAACAGTCGGATCAGCCGGGTCTGCGGCGCCTGAACCGCCCAGGTGGTCACCAAAAGGGCGATCAGGGCAGCGGCGAGCGCCAGCGTCAACAGCCCACCGACCACCCCCGGCGTGAAGAACGCGACAAGCACCACCACCAGGGTGAGCAGAAACACCGATGTCGGGTTGGCCCCGGCCAACCGGGCCAGCAGAGGGCGCTGCGTACGCTGCATCCCACAGACTCTACGAGGAGGCGCCCGGTGCTGGTGACCAACCGGTTCGTGGTCGACGTCGATGTCGCCGACGGCTTCACCGAACGGGCGCACGCGGCCCTCACCGCGCTGGCCGCCCGCCCCGGCTACCTGCGAGGTCAACTCCTGCGGGCGCTTGACGACCCCCGGCACTGGACACTGCTCACCGAGTGGGAGTCGGTAGGCACCTACCGGCGTGCCCTGGGCGCCTTCGAGGTCAAGGTCAGCGCCGTGCCGTTGCTCGCCGAATCGATCGACGAACCATCCGCGTACGAGGCGCTTGCCAACGCCGCGCCCGGCGGAGCGGTGGTGGTCGCCGAGAGTGATCGGGCTGCTGGTCCTTACCGCTGAGCCGTCGGGCACTACCCTGCTCCTATGACCGCACCCGCCCCGCCGCCCGGTCCCGGTGTGGCTCCGCCGTTCGCCGCGCCGCCCACCGAGGGTCGCCGGACCCGGCTCTGGATCGGCCTCGGCGTCGGCGCTCTCGCCATCCTGCTCTGCTGCGGCGGGGGAGGCGCGGCCGTGATCGGCCTGGCCGTCAGCGGAGTGCAGGCGATCCGGGAGCAGGGGCGCACGGTCACCGGCGACTACTACCAGGCTCTCGTCGATCGGAACTACGGGCGGGCGTACGACCAGCTCTGCGACGACGCGCAGCGGCGCGAGTCACGCCCCGAGTTCGAGCGCCGGGCCGCCGCCGAGCCGCAGGTGACCGCCTACCGGGTGGGCGAGGTCGACACGACAAACCTGACAGTGCCCGTCGACGTGACGCTCTCCGGCGGCGACCGGGAACGGCAGCAGGTCACACTGGGTCAGGACAGTCAGACCGGTGGCATGGAGGTCTGCGGGGTGAGCTGACCCGCCCCCGGTATTCTGCTGTCGCTCGGGGTGACGGTGGTCGTACCGTTGTCCCGAACCGCCCGATCCATCCACATCTCGCCCCCGCCGACCGCCAGCCGGCGTAGGAGGAAACATGCCAGCAGACCGTATCGACGCCGTCGTCAGCCTCGCCAAGCGCCGAGGCTTCGTCTTCCCCTCCAGCGAGATCTACGGAGGCACCCGATCGGCGTGGGACTACGGTCCGCTCGGCGTGGAGCTCAAGGAGAACGTCCGCCGGCAGTGGTGGAAGACGATGGTCCAGCAGCGCGACGACGTGGTCGGCCTCGACTCCGCGGTGATCCTGGCCCGCAAGGTGTGGGAGGCGTCCGGCCACATCGCCGAGTTCGTCGACCCGCTCACCGAGTGCCAGTTCTGCCACAAGCGGTTCCGGGCGGACCACATCGAGGAGGCGTACGAGGCCAAGCACGGCCACGCGCCCACCTCGCTCGCCGAGGTCAACTGCCCCAACTGCGGCAACAAGGGCACCTTCACCGAGCCGAAGATGTTCAACGGCCTGATGAAGACGTACCTGGGCCCGGTGGAGAGCGACGAAGGCATGCACTACCTGCGCCCGGAGACCGCGCAGGGCATCTTCGTCAACTACAAGAACGTCGAGACGGTCGCCCGCAAGAAGCCGCCGTTCGGTATCGCCCAGACCGGCAAGTCGTTCCGCAACGAGATCACCCCGGGCAACTTCATCTTCCGTACGCGCGAGTTCGAGCAGATGGAGATGGAGTTCTTCGTCGAGCCGGGCACCGACGAGCAGTGGCACGAGTACTGGCTCCAGGAGCGCTGGAACTGGTACCTCGACCTGGGCCTCTCGGCGGACAACCTGCGCCTCTACGAGCACCCCAAGGAGAAGCTCTCCCACTACTCGAAGCGGACCGTCGACATCGAGTACCGCTTCCAGTTCGGCGGCACCGAGTTCGCCGAGTTGGAGGGCGTCGCCAACCGCACCGACTTCGACCTCTCCACGCACAGCAAGCACTCCGGCGTCGACCTGTCGTACTTCGACCAGACCAAGAGTGAGCGCTGGATGCCGTACGTCATCGAGCCGGCCGCCGGTCTGACGCGCGCGGTGCTCGCCTTCCTGCTCGAGGCGTACGACGAGGACGAGGCGCCGAACACCAAGGGCGGCGTGGACAAGCGGACCGTGATGCGGTTCGACCCGCGGCTGGCCCCGGTCAAGGTGGCGGTGCTGCCGCTGTCCCGCAACGAGGCGCTGTCGCCCAAGGCCAAGGACCTCGCGGCGCTGCTGCGCAAGCGGTGGGTCGTGGAGTTCGACGACTCGCAGGCCATCGGCCGCCGCTACCGCCGCCAGGACGAGATCGGCACCCCGTTCTGCGTCACCGTCGACTTCGACACGCTCGACGACAACGCCGTGACGGTCCGCAACCGGGACACCATGACCCAGGAGCGCGTCTCCCTGGACCAGGTGGAGCGCTACCTGATCGAGCGCCTCCCCGGCTGCTGAGGTTGTAAGGAAGGGCCCCTTCTTAACGCCTCAGGTATAGGAGGGGCCCCTTCTTAACACCGCTGCTGCGCGAAGTGGCGTGGGCGCCCGGACTCGATCAGGCCCTCGCATCCTCCGGGCTGGCTGGATCGACACGGACCCGGAGCGTGACGCCGACCCCCTGCCGGGACTCGTACGCGTCCTCGACAGTCCGGCGGATGCGGTCCGGGTGGTGCCGGAGCTGTGCTGGCGTGACGTGCAGGACCAGGACGCCGTGTCGACTCAGCTCGTTGTGCCGCTCCAGCGTCCGAGCCCAGTCGGCCGGGCTGAAGTGGTACTCCTGCGAATCGACCTCCAGCGCCACCGCCGAGTCGGTCAGGTAGCCGTCCGGCGTCGGCAGCGCCGCCCCGTCGAGCGTACGGAGGCGGGGATTCCACCGAATGTGCGGCAGAATCGGGCTGCCCGCGAGGCACTCGCGCAGCTCCGCCTCGGGAGCCGACCGGGTGCCGGCCAGGACCTCCGCGTACGCCATCCTGATCAGCGCGGTGCGACTGCGCCGCGCCCGGCGGATCTCCTCGTCGAGCCTGGCGAGGTCGGTGAAACCGCGCTGGACGGACTCGGCGAGGATGGCCCGCACCGGGCGAAGCTGCCGAAGGTCGCGCGCCGCGTCCACCACCGCCCGCGCCGGCGAGCAGACGGGGTAGGGCGCGCTCGACCGCGGCCGGGCGTCCAGTGTCAGGGCCCGCCGCACAAGGGCGTAGCCCGCCGACCGGCGCCGAGCGTGGTGCGGCACCACCAGGTGTACGTCGGTGTTACGCGGAATGTGTCGGAACCCGTACCAGGCGAGCGCGGCCAAGCTGGTGAGCTGCGCCTGCGGCCCGGCGTAGAGCGCTGCGGAGATCCGCCGTTGTTCATCGGTCAGTACGCCCGTGAACAGGGCGTACGTCGCTGGCAGGACGCGTTGCCACTGGCCGCGCCGGGCCTGGCGGTACAGGTACATGTCGTCGTAGCCGGCGGCGAGCAACTGAGCCCGGGTGGCGATCTGCTGTTGACGCTCGGCCGTTGCCGCCAGCTCGGGTGGATGTTCACGCATGACCGCAGCCTGGCCGCCGGAACCAGGCTGTGTCCCGCCCGGTCGTACAACCTGTGGATACTCCTGCCGGCTGTGGACAACTCGGTCGATCATCGCGCGGTGTGATATGCGTCGTGTTAGGAAGGGGCCCTTCCTATGCACTAGGCGTTAAGCAGGGGCCCTTCCTTACACTTGGGCGGTGACTGCCTTGACCGCGCCTGCTTTGGGCCCGCTGACGCTCGGGCGCTACCAGGTGTGGCCGCCGGTGGTGCTCGCGCCGATGGCCGGGATCACCAACGTCGGTTTCCGCCGGCTCTGCCGGGAGCAGGGCGGCGGCATCTACGTCTGCGAAATGATCACGACGCGGGCGCTTGTCGAGCGCAACCCGAAGACGCTGCGCATGATCGCGTTCGGCGACGACGAGCAGCCGCGCAGCCTCCAGCTCTACGGCACCGACCCGGAGGTCACCGCCGCCGCCGTACGGATCGTCGTCGAGCGCAACCTGGCCGACCACATCGACCTGAACTTCGGCTGCCCGGTCCCCAAGGTCACGCGGCGCGGCGGCGGTGCGGCCCTGCCGTGGCGGCGTCGGCTCTTCGCCCGGCTGGTGCGGGCCGCGGTGGACGCCGCGTCACCGGCCGGCGTGCCCGTCACGGTGAAGATGCGCAAGGGCATCGACGACGACCACCTGACGTACGTCGAAGCGGGGCTCGCCGCCCAGGACGCCGGGGTGGCCGCGGTCGCCCTGCACGGGCGGACGGCCGCGCAGCGCTACTCGGGCACCGCCGACTGGGACGCGATCGCCACGTTGAAGCAGGCCCTCGACGTGCCGGTGCTCGGCAACGGCGACATCTGGGAGGCCGACGACGCGCTGCGGATGGTCGCGCACACCGGCGTCGACGGCGTGGTGATCGGGCGCGGCTGCCTCGGCCGGCCGTGGCTGTTCGCCGACCTGCAGGCCGCCTTCAACGGTCGCCCCGAGCGGCGGCTGCCCAGCCTCGGCGAGGTGGCGGTGACCATGCGCCGGCACGCGGAGCTGCTTGTCGACCAGTTCGTGGCAGGCGCCCGCAACCCGGCCCGGGGTGAGCGCGACGGCTGCACCGACTTCCGCAAGCACGTCGCCTGGTACCTCAAGGGCTTCCCCGTCGGCGGCGAACTGCGCCGGTCCCTGGCGATGATCGAAAGCCTGGCCCAGCTCGACGACCTGCTGGGCAAGCTCGACCCGGCCGAGCCGTTCCCGCTTACCGCCCTCGGCCAGCCGCGTGGCCGGACGAACTCCCCGGGCAAGGTCTTCCTGCCGGACGGCTGGCTGGCCAGCCGGGACGACGACACCGTGCCCGAGGGTGCCGAGATGGACGACTCCGGCGGCTGAACCACACCGACTCGGCGCTGAGGTGGCGGACGCTGTGCTGCGGTGCCCCGCCGGGCTTGAGGGCTCCCGTCGCGGGCTGACCAAGCTGCGTCGGACCTGAACCCGCAGGTCGGGCCGTGGTCGGGCCTGCGGTTCGCTTCCGACTGGTGGGTATATGACGGCGGAGGGCCGGGCCCCGTGGTGGGGTCCGGCCCTCCGTCAGTCGGTCAGTTGCTTGCGTGTGTCAGCTGGTGGCGTAGCCGCGGGTGGCGATCCAGTCGGCGAGGTGGTCGATGGTGATGTCGTAGGAGGCGGTGTTGGGGTTGGCGGAGTCGGCGATGGTGACGGTGGTGCCGTTGTCGCGGTAGCCGACGACGCTGATGTAGTGCCCGCCTTCGAAGGAGTGGGTGTTGCCGTTGGTGTCGGTGGTGGTGCCGGCGATGTTGGCGACGACGGCGCGGCCGTCGTCGACGGTCTTGACGATGTCGTGGCGGAGCTTGTCGGTCTGCTTGTCGTCGGCGGTGGGGGTGCTGATCTCCACCGAGCGGTAGGCGTCGTTCTTACCGGTTTCCTTGTTCAGGACGGGGGTGATGTCGTTGATGCTGTTGGTGCCGGCTTCGGTGGTGCCCATTTCCTTGGCCATGGCGTCGACGCTGATGTCCTTGCCCTGCACGGACAGGGCGTTGCGGGCCGCGGCGGGGCCGCAGTAGTAGAAGTTGGGCTGGGCCTCGTAGCGCACGTCGAGGTGACGCTCACCCTTGCCCTGCGTCTTCGTCTGGCTGGCGGGCTTGGCGTCGGCGGCGTAGGCGGTGGTGATGGGGCCGGCGATAGCGCCTCCGGTGAAGGCCAGGCCGGCAGCGGTGAGCGCGGTCTTACGAATCAGATCGGTACGCATGATGGCGTGCTCCTCTGCAATTCGGGGGATATCCCGGCGACACACCAATAGGGGGACGGTGCACGCACGAGACAAGGGGGGAAGAAGTTCGAGGGGATCTCACCCGGCGACCCTGGGGGGCCTGCACGGGGTGGGTCCGGGGGGGATGTAACCGTCCGGGGCGGCGAGTCATTCCGCCGCGCTCCGGGGACCTTGTCCGACGGCCTCGGGAGGCGCTGCACCGGGTGGTCCAGGGGGATGTAGCCGTGCCGGCCGGCGGATCATTCCACCGCGCTGGCGGGATCTGCCCGATGCCCGCAGGCTGCTCGGGTGGTTCGGGGGATGTAACCGGGGCCCCCGGGCGGATGTTCCCGGCTTCCGCGACCGTCGAGCCCGCAGGGGCGCTGGTCGTTGCGGTTACCCCCTGTACAACCAGCCGGCCCGGCCCATCATTCCGCCACCAGAGTGCCCCCGGCCACGTCACACCAGAGGCTGATACCGGACATAAACCCCACCGCCGCCCTGGCAGCCGGCCCAGACAGGCGTGATCGACTCGGCTTCACGGAAACCGGGGTATCCCCGCGACCTGGACACCCCGGTATCAAGGAACTCGGGTCGATCAACCATCCTTCGCGCCCGAAATGCCCGCTCTGGGCGTTTGTCGGAGCGCCCGCCGAGTGTGCGTCGGCCCAGGGCGAAACCGGACAGCTTGCCGAAGTGCGAGCGGGGCACCGTCTACGTCAGCCCGGCACCTGGACGACCCGTTCATCGGTAGCGGCGGGAACGGTTGAACCGGGCAGTCCGCCCGAGGTTGCGGCGGACACGGTAAAACCGGATACCCCACCCGTCAGGGGACTGCCGGGTCAGGTTGGATTGCACTGTGTTGACGGGGGATGGCGGGGACGGCCGGCCAGGGGATCTCCGGTGCGGCGTGGAAGGTGATGCCGGCGGTAGCCCAGCGCGGCCCCTGCCCGGCCAGGCGCCGCCGGAACCCGGCCCAGTCGTGCGTCTCGCGAGGTGACCAGCCCAGTTCGGCGATGGCCGGGAGCCTGGGAAGCAGCAGCAGTTCGATGTCGGCCAGTGAGGTGACCCATTCGGTCCAGAGCGGCGCCTCAACGCCGAGCACGGCCTCCTCGGGTACGCCCGTGAGGTGTGCGCCGGGATCCCAGTCGTAGGCCTTGCGTACGTCGATCAGACCTGCCCAGTCGTTCCCGATCGGTGTGTCCGGCGCGTACTTCATGTCCAGGTAGGCGTGGTTGCCGGGGGAGAGGATGAGTCGTGCGCCCCGGCTGACCGCGTCGGCGGTGGTGGGGTCGTCGCCGTTGGTGCCCCACCACTGCAGGACCCGCCCGTCGAGGTGGGCTGCCGGTGCGAGTTGGTGCCAGCCGACGACGGTCTTGCCGAGGCTGGCGACGATGCGCTGGACCCGTTCGACGAAACCGGTGTAGACCTCGCCCTTGACCTTGAACGCCTCGTCGCCGCCGATGTGCAGCAACGGGCCGGGGGTGATCGCGGCCAGTTCGCCCAACACGTCGGCGACGAAGTCGTACGTCCGCTGGTCGGCCGGGTCGACGTAGCTGAAGCCGACGTCGGTGCCGGTGTACGGCGGAGGCGCGACCTTGCCCGGTGCCAGTTCCGGGTACGCGACGAGCGCCGCGTTGGTGTGGCCCGGCAGGTCGATCTCCGGAACGACGGTGATGTGACGGTCGGCGGCATACGCGACGATCCGCGCGTAGTCGGCCTTCGTGTAGTGCCCGCCGGGGCCGTCACCGACCTCGGTCCCGCCGCTCACGGTTGTCAACTTCGGCCAGGAGTCGACGGCGATCCGCCAGCCTTGGTCGTCGGTGAGGTGCAGGTGCAGGTGGTTGAGCTTGTAGCGGGCCAGATGGTCGATCACCCGCAGGACGTCTCCGACGGCGAAGAAGTGCCGCGCCACGTCGAGCATCGCGCCGCGGTACGGGAAGCGAGGTGTGTCGGTGATGGTCCCGCCGGGCAGGATCCAGCTCTCGGTCGCCGGGGCTGTGTTCTCGATCGCCGGTGGGAGCAGTTGGCGCAGGGTCTGCACGCCGTAGAAGAGGCCGGCGGCGGTGACCGCGCGGAGGCGTACACCTGCGGTGGTGATGTCGAGCCGGTAGCCCTCCGCGCCGAGGTCGGCGCTCTCGTCCAGCACCAGCGCGATCCCGTCGACGGCCTCCGGCGTGCTGGCGTCGGTGACCGGCAGCGGGTAGCCGGTGGCCGGTCGCAGCTGCTCGGCGAGGTACGCGGCGGCGGCCAGCGCGGAGGGTTCGGCGCTGGCCACGATGACCGCGTCGGGTGGAAGCTGCCAAGCCTGGGTCGGGTCCGGCTGCACGTGTCGCGGAGCGGGCACGACGTCGGCGAGCCCGATCGGGGCGGGCGCGGCGAGCAGGTCGGTTGCGGCCCGCTCGGCCGACCGGGCCAGCGCGGCGGCTGCCGGTTCGTGCGACCGGGCCAGCGCGGCGGCTGCCGGTTCGTGCGACCGGGCCAGCGCGGCGGCTGCCGGTTCGTGTGACGGCAGCGGCACCGGACCGGCGTGCCCGGCCGCCTCGGGGGAGTTGGCGGGGCCGGGGGAGAGGTTGGTCGACACGGCGGCGGCTCCGGGGGTGTATTCGCGTCGGTTATGGCAAAAGTGAGGTTCACTGGCTGGCGTTGTCGTCAAGGGTACGGCGACAGGCCGGAATGCGTGATCGTGCGCATGGAAGCGTTCCCAAAAACCCGTACGAACGCGGTAAGTCGTGATAGCTGTGCCGATTGTCACCGAACGGGCCCAGGCCGCTCGATGTTCGCTTAACCTTCGCGCACCGATCGGCGTCGACCCCGGATTACCGGAGGTCCGTCCCGGGGTATCAGCAAACTGAACCTTCGTTAAGTGTCCATTCCGGCGCGCGTGGGAGGCTCTGGTGGCAGCGCAAGAGACCGTCGATCACAAATACGTCTACGACTTCTCCGAGGGCAACAAGGACCTCAAGGACCTGCTCGGTGGTAAGGGCGCCAACCTCGCCGAGATGACGAACCTCGGGTTGCCCGTGCCGCCCGGCTTCACCATCACGACCGAGGCATGCCAGGCGTACCTCGCCACCGGCCGGGAGCCGGACGGCCTCGCCGGTCAGATCGAGCAGCACCTGGAGTCGCTGGAGCGCGCCATGGGCAAGCGCCTCGGCGACCCGCAGGACCCGCTGCTGGTGTCGGTCCGATCGGGCGCCAAGTTCTCCATGCCCGGCATGATGGAGACCGTCCTGAACGTCGGCCTCAACGACGAGAGCGTCGTCGGCCTGTCCGCCCAGGCGGGAGGTAACGACAGGTTCGCCTGGGACTCCTACCGACGCCTCATCCAGATGTTCGGCAAGACCGTCTGCGAGGTGCCGGGCGAGGAGTTCGAGCAGGCGCTCGACGACGCCAAGGCAGTCAAGGGCACCCACAACGACCTGGACCTGGACGCCGACGACCTGCGCGGGCTGGTTGACGCGTACAAGAAGATCTTCCTGAAGCACACCGGGCGGGAGTTCCCGCAGCAGCCGCGCGAACAGCTCGACCTCGCCATCCGGGCGGTCTTCGAGTCGTGGAACGCCGAGCGCGCGGTGCTCTACCGCCGTCAGGAGCGCATCCCCGCCGACCTCGGCACCGCTGTGAACGTGGTGACGATGGTCTTCGGCAACCTCGGCCCCGACTCCGGCACCGGCGTGGCGTTCACCCGCGACCCGGGCAGCGGCGCCCAGGGCATCTACGGCGACTACCTGGCGAACGCCCAGGGCGAGGACGTCGTCGCAGGCATCCGCAACACAGTGCCGCTTCAGGATCTGGAGCAGCTCGACAAGGCCTCCTACGACGAGCTGCTCGGGATCATGGCGCGGCTGGAGGAGCACTACAAGGACCTCTGCGACATCGAGTTCACAATCGAGCGCGGCAAGCTGTGGATGTTGCAGACCCGGGTCGGCAAGCGCACCGCCGCCGCCGCGTTCGTCATCGCCGGGCAACTCGTCGACGAGGGCCTCATCGACCTGGACGAGGCGCTGCACCGCGTCAACGGCGCGCAGCTCGCGCAGCTCATGTTCCCCCGCTTCCAGCTCGACCACGAGTTCGAGGCGGTCGCGAAGGGCATCGGCGCGTCGCCTGGTGCGGCGTCCGGCAAGGTCGTCTTCACCTCCGCCCGCGCCGTCGAGATGGCCGCCGAGGGCGAGTCGGTGATCCTGGTACGCCGGGAGACCAACCCGGACGACCTGAACGGCATGATCGCCGCGAAGGGCATCCTCACCTCGCGCGGCGGCAAGACCAGCCACGCCGCAGTGGTGGCCCGGGGGATGGGCAAGACCTGCGTCTCCGGTGCCGACGAGATCGACGTCAACGTGCCGGCGAAGCGGTTCACAGTGGCCGGGCAGACCGTCAGCGAGGGCGACGTCGTGTCCATCGACGGCACCACCGGCAAGGTGTACCTGGGTGAGGTCCCGGTAATGCCGTCGGAGGTGGTGCAGTACTTCGAGGGCAGCCTCGACCCCGAGCACATCGACAACGCGCTGGTCCGGGCCGTACACCGGATCATGACGCACGCCGACGGCAAGCGGCGGCTCGCGGTCCGCACGAACGCCGACACCGGCGCGGACGCCGCCCGTGCCCGGCGCTTCGGCGCGGAGGGCATCGGGCTGTGCCGCACCGAGCACATGTTCCTCGGCGACCGGCGGGAGCTGGTCGAGCGGCTGATCCTGGCCCGCGCCGAGGGCGAGCGTGAGGAGGCGCTTGCCGCGCTGCTGCCGTTGCAGCAGGCCGACTTCGAGGAGATCTTCCGCGAGATGGACGGCCTGCCGGTGACCGTCCGGCTGATCGACCCGCCGCTGCACGAGTTCCTGCCTCCGCTGGAGCAGCTCGCCGTCAACGTCGCTGTCGCTCAGGAGCGCGGTGAGGACGTCGCCAAGGAGGAGGCGCTGCTCGCCGCGGTGCGGCGGATGCACGAGGAGAACCCGATGCTCGGGCTGCGGGGCGTACGCCTCGGCCTGGTCATCCCCGGCCTGTTCGCCATGCAGGTGCGGGCCATCGCCGAGGCGGCAGTCAGCTGCGCCCGGGAGGGCCGGGTGGCCAAGCCGGAGATCATGGTGCCGCTGGTCGGGGCCGTGCAGGAGCTGGAGACGGTCCGCGCCGAAGCCGAGAAGATCATCGCTGAGGTGGTCGGGGACAGCGGTGTCGAGGTGCTGATCGGCACCATGATCGAGGTGCCCCGGGCGGCGCTGACCGCCGGCCAGATCGCCGAGGCCGCCGAGTTCTTCTCGTTCGGCACCAACGACCTGACCCAGATGGCCTGGGGCTTCTCCCGCGACGACGTCGAGGGCGCGTTCTTCTGGCGCTACCTGGAGTTGGGCATCTTCGGCATCTCACCGTTCGAGTCCATCGACCGCGATGGCGTCGGCCGGCTGGTGCGGATCGCCGCCGAAGAGGGCCGCGCCGCCCGACCCGGGCTGAAGCTCGGCGTCTGCGGTGAACACGGCGGCGACCCCGACTCGGTGCACTTCTTCCACTCCGTCGGCCTGGACTACGTGTCCTGCTCACCGTTCCGGGTGCCGGTGGCGCGCCTGGAAGCCGGCCGGGCGGTTGTGGAGACCGACGGCTCCGACAGCCGTTGACGAGGAGCAGGCGGCGGCTCGGGGCGAGCCGCCGCCTGCGCCCCGGATGTCTCCCCATCGCGGTCGCGCCGAGGCGCATCGGCAGGCGTAATCTGGCTCCCTCACATGCGGCTGATTGCGTTCGCCGTCGACGGGGAAAGGTGACTGAATGACCAGCGTCTGGGAAAGCCTGACCATCGACGCCCACGATCCGGCTCGGCTGGCCCGCTGGTGGGCCGAGGCGCTCGGCTATCAGGTCGTCAGCGAGAAGCCGGACGAGGTGGAGATCCGGCAGGGCGCCGACCGTCTCCCCGGCCTGGTCTTCGTGCCGGCGACCGACGGCAAGGAGCGCAAGAACCGACTGCACCTCGACCTGCGCCCCGCCGACCAGGAGGCCGAGGTCGAACGGCTTGTCGACATGGGCGCCCGGCACGTCGACATCGGTCAGGTTGACGTCGAGTGGACGGTCCTCGCCGACCCGGAGGGCAACGAGTTCTGCGTCCTCCGTCAGCGCAAGGAGTGAGCCGGGGTTGTCAGACCCGCAGTCCCGACTGGTGCAGGAGCCACCCAAGGACACCGGGCACCGCCGTTCCCCGTACGAGCGTGACCGGGCAAGGGTGCTGCACTCGGCGGCGTTCCGTCGACTGGCCACCAAGACCCAGGTGCACACCGCCGGCACTGACGACTTCCTGCGTACCCGACTGACGCACTCCCTCGAGGTGGCCCAGATCGCCCGGGAGATGGGTGCCCGGCTGGGCTGCGATCCGGACGTGGTGGACGTCGCCGGGCTGGCCCACGACCTCGGGCACCCTCCGTTCGGGCACAACGGCGAGGCCGCGCTGGACCTGCTCGCCACGCCCTGCGGAGGCTTCGAGGGCAACGCGCAGACCCTGCGGGTGCTGACCCGACTCGAGGCGAAGGTGCTCGCCCCGGACGGCTCGTCCGCCGGGCTGAACCTGACCCGCGCGTCACTGGACGCGATCGGAAAGTACCCCTGGCCGCGCCGCCCCGGGCAGCGCAAGTTCGGTGTGTACGCCGACGACACGGCGGTCTTCGACTGGATCCGTGCTGGCGCGCCAGGCGACCGGCGCTGCCTTGAGGCGCAGGTGATGGACTGGGCCGACGACGTCGCGTACTCGGTGCACGACGTGGAGGACGGCATCCACGGCGGGTACGTCACGTTGCGTCCGCTGCTCGCCGACGCCGACGAGCGGGCCGCGCTCTGCGCCGACGTGGCGACCACCTACTCCGGGGAGTCCTCGGCCGACCTGGCCGAGGTGCTTGTCGAGTTGCTTGCCGACCCGCTGCTGGCCCCGCTGGCCGGGTACGACGGCAGCCACCGTGCCCAGGTCGCGTTGAAGACCACCACCAGCGGCCTGACCGGCCGGTTCGTGTCTGCGGCGGTGACCGCCACCGAGGAGCGGTTCGGCAGCGGTCCGCACCGTCGCTACGCCGCCGACCTGGTGGTGCCGAGGCGGGTACGGGCACAGTGCGCGCTGCTCAAGGGCATCGCCCTGCGCTACGTGATGCGCCGTACCGGATCCCGGGGCCGCTACGAGCGGCAGCGCACGATGCTCGCGGAGCTGGTGGCCGCACTGGTACGGCGGGCGCCGGACGGGCTCGACCCGGTCTTCGCCCCACTGTGGCGGGCCGCCCCCGACGACGCCGCCCGGCTGCGCGTGGTGATCGACCAGGTCGCCTCGCTCACCGACCCGGCGGCGGTGGCCTGGCACACCCGGCTCGTCGCGAGCTGACCTGCGGCGGTGGCCTGGCACACCCGGCTCGTCGCGAGCTGACCCCTGCTCCGGCCACCACGGGCCGGCTGCGGGACCGGTGCGGACAGTTCGACAACAGAGCCGGTACAACGCCGGACCGCATGCTCCTCCCCGACCGCAAACACCCAAGCGATCTGGGGATCTGCATGAAACGTTTCACACTGGGCGGAGTCGGTGCCGCGTTGGCCCTGGCGATCACCGTCCTGTCCGTCGCCGCGCAACCCGCCGCGGCGGCCCCGTCCACACCGGCCGACGCCGAGGCGTTCCCGGCCGCGTCGATCACGGCGGCGTACGACACGGCGCCCTGCTCCGCGAGTGGACCGAGCAGCGCCGACGCCGCCCTTGCCACAACCCTCAACAGTCGGCTCGGCGGCACGCTTGACGGCTACATGACCGCCTACCGGGTGTCCTGCGCCCGCAAGGTGGTGCAGGCGGTGCAGGCGCGGGGGCTGCCCGAGCGGGCGGCGGTCATCGCCGTCACCACCACGATCGTCGAGTCGACGATCCAGAACGTGGCCGAGGAGGTGGACCACGACAGCCTTGGTCTGTTCCAGCAGCGTGCCGCGTGGGGTTCCCGGGCGCAGCGACTGGACCCGACCTGGGCGACGAACGCTTTCCTCAACAAGATGATCAGCCTCTACCCGAACAACTCCTGGGCGAGCAGGCCGATCGGCGAGGTGTGCCAGCGGGTGCAGGTCTCGGCGTACCCCGACCGCTACCAGGGGCAGGCGTCCGACGCGCAGATCATCGTGGACGCACTGTGGACCCCGCCCACCGCGTCGGTGTACGGGACGCTTGCGGACGGCCGGTTGACGTACTCGGCGATCGACACGGCCACCGGTCGTCTCACCAAGACGGTGCTGTCGGAGGCGACACTGGGGTTCACGCCCAAGGCGTTGGCCACGCTGAACTTCAACACGATCCTGGTCACGTCGACCTCCGGTGACCTGTACCGGGTGAACATCATCACCAACAACACGGGTGTGGCATTCGAGACCCCGTCGAAGATCAAGGTCGGCGGGTGGACGCACACCCTGCTCAGCTACGACGGTCACGGCAACCTGTACGGCATCAACTCGCTGGGGCAGTTGCTGCGCTACGACGTGACGTCGTCCAAGCCGACCGGCAACAACATCGTCAACGGCACGACCATCGACAGCGGGTTCACCCTCAAGACGCTCACCACCACCGGCAAGGACTGGATCCTGGGCACGACCGCCGACGGCCGGCTGCTCTCCTACAAGATCAACGGTCCGAACTCCTGGGTCTCCGGTGAGCTGAAGGACAGCACCTGGCAGGGCATCACCCATCTGCTGTCGCCCGGCGCCGGCATCTACTACGGGCGTACCAGCAACGGCGCGTTGCACCGCTACCAGGACCAGGACCCGTTCGACCGCGACGGCAGCGACCTGTCCGGCCAGGGCGCCGTCAACGACTCCGGCTGGACCCAGACCCTGCTGTCCGCCCAGCCCTTCGGCAACTGATGCGCCCGACGACGACCAACTTCCGGCACCTCCCGACCTCCGCCAACGAGGAGCGACGACACATGACCCAACCCCACCCGGTACGACGCCTGGCCTCGGCCGCCCTGGCCGCCCTGGCGCTCGCCGGCACCGGTGTCGCGGCCCTGGACGTCGCCGACCCGAGCGCCGCCCACGCCGCCGGCGTCCGGCCGAACTTCCAACTCCCCTTCGCCTGCGACGACGTGTGGCGGATGTCCACCTATCCCGGTCACGACGACTACGACATCGACATGTTCGCCACCAGCGGCAGTACGGCCGGACGGCCCATCCTCGCCTCGGCGGCGGGCACCGTCGCCTACGCCGGCTACGACAGCGGTGCGGGCAACTACGTCAAGCTCGACCACGGCGGCGGCTGGGAGTCGCTGTACCTGCACATGGTCTCGACTCCGGTGGTACGGACCGGGCAGCAGGTCGACCAGGGCCAGCTTCTCGGCAAGGTCGGCACCACCGGGAACTCCAGCGGCGAACACCTGCACCACGAGCAACGACGTGACGGCAACAAGGTGGAGTCCCACTTCAACGGCGCACCGTCCGGTATCACCACCGACGGCTCGCCCAGCGGTGAGCCGAAGTCGCCCGAGGTGCGCGCGGTGAGTGCCAACTGTGGCAACGTCTCGGTCTACGGGGCGCTCGCCGACGGACGCCTGACGTACTCGGCGATCGAGTCCGGTACCGGCCGTCGCCTGAAGACCGTGGTGTCGGAGGCGACCCTTGGTTTCACGCCGAAGACGATGGCAACAGTCAACTTCAACACGATCCTGCTCACCTCCACGAGCGGTGACCTCTACCGGGTGGATGTGATCACCAACAACACAGGGCTTGCCTTCAACACGCCGTCGAAGATCAAGGTCGGCGGGTGGACGCACACCCAGCTCAGCTACGACGGTCACGGCAACCTGTACGGCCTCAACTCCCTGGGGGAGTTGCTGCGCTACGACGTGACGTCGACGAAGCCGACAGGCAACCACATCCTCAACGGCACCACGATCGACAGCGGGTTCACCCTGAAGACGATGACGACGACTGGTGAGGACTGGATCCTGGGCACGACCTCCGACGGCCGGCTGCTGTCCTACAAGATCAGTGGCGTGGGTTCCTGGACCTCGGGCGAGCTGAAGGCCAGCACCTGGCAGGGCATGACCAACCTGGTCTCGCCGGGCGCGGGCACCTACTTCGGTCGTACCGAGAGTGGCGGGCTCTTCCGCTACACCGACCGCAACCCGTATGACCGCAAGGGCGGCGACCTGTTCGGCATGGGCGCCGTCGACGAGTCGGGGTGGACGCAGACGCTCCTGTCCGCCGCGCCCTTCGGTGGCTGATAAACCGTAGTGAGCACCGGGAGACCGGGTGTCCGCGGCCTGCCCGTGGACACCCGGTTTCCGCTGCTGCGGGCCGCCGTGACGCTTTGCGACGGTACGGCGTGCGCCGTGCCCCCGTATTAGACTCACGTCGATTCACGGGGGTGATCACAATGGACGATCAAATCAACAGGGAAATTGTCAGTTTCGGTCTACGTCTGCGGCATTTTCGAGAGCGAAGCGGCCTCACGCAGCAGGAGTTGGCTGATCGGTCCGGGCTCAGCGGGGCCGCGATCCGAGACCTCGAACAGGGCCGCAGCCGCCAGCCGAGGCCACGCTCCGTACGGGCCCTGAGCGTGGCGCTGGGCCTGTCCGGCAGTGAGGCCGCGACCCTGCGAGATTCGGCGTTGGCCGTCCGGGCGACCGCCGCCCCGCCGGCGGAGGACGACCGGACGACGTCGATGAGGGTGAAACTCTTCGGCCCGCTCTCGCTGTACGAGGATTCCCGGGCCGTGCCGCTCGCCGCCGGCCGGCACCGGCTGGTGCTCGCCCGGCTGGCCCTGACGCCCAACGCGGCGGTGTCCCGCGACGAACTGATCGACCTGCTGTGGGGTCAGGACGTGCCCGGCACCGCTGTCAACCTGGTGCAGACCTATGTGAGCCGGCTGCGTCGGGTCCTGCCCGGCGAAAATTCGCCGGGGCGGCCCCACCAGGCTCTGGCGCTGGTTCCCGGTGGCTACCGCCTCACAGTCGCCACCGAACAACTCGACCTGCTCGTCGGTCAGCGCCTGCTGTCCCGGGCCACGGCGCTCGACGACGGACCGGCGGCGTTCGGCCTCCTCGACGATGCGCTGTGGCAGTGGCGGGGAGTCCTCCTCGCGGACGTGCCGGAGTTACACGGTGATCCGCTGCTGATCGCGATCGAGGAGGAGCGGATCGCCGCGACGATCCGCCACGCCAGGCTGGCCGGCTCGCTTGCCCGTTGCGACAGGGCTCTGCCGGTCCTGCGGGACGTGGCCTCCCAGCACCCGCTGCACGAACCACTGCACGCCCAACTGATCACGACCCTCGCTGAGGTGGGTCAGCAGGCCGCCGCGCTGCAGGCGTACGAGGAAATTCGTCGGAGGCTTGCCGACGACCTCGGTATCGATCCCGGCCGCGATGTGGCCGAGGCGTACCGGTCGGTGCTCGGGCGGGCCGGCCCGTGCGAGACGGTCGACGTCCGATCACCCACGACGCGGGCGGTGCCGTTGCAGACTCCGGCGCCACCTGCCGACTTCACCGGCCGCGTGGATCATCTTCGCCGGCTCCGCCACCTGCTCGGCCGGGACCCGCGAAGCCCGGTGCCGGAGCCGGTCACCACGTGCGTGGTCTCCGGTGCCGCCGGTGTCGGCAAGACAGCGCTGACGCTGCGCGCCGCGCAACTGCTGCGGCAGTCGTTCCCGGGCGGGCAGCTCTATGTCGACCTCCAAGGTTTTGGTCGCCTGCCGGTACCGCCGCTGGACGCGCTTGCCGGTTTCCTGCGGGCGCTGGGCATGAACGGCCGACGGATACCGCGCGACGAGGCGGAGTGCGCGGCCCTGTTCCGCAGCGTCCTGGCCGACCGGCGCATGCTGATCGTGCTGGACAACGCGCACAGCGCCGCGCAGGTGCGCCCTCTCCTGCCGGGCACGGGCGGCAACGCGGTGCTGGTCACCAGCCGCCGCAGGCTTGCCGACCTCGCCGGTGCCACGACCGTCGACCTGGCCGTGCCCTCGGCCGGCGAAGCGCTCGACATGCTGGCCGCGTCGGTGGGTCCGGCGCGCGTGGCGGCGGAGCACGAGGCTGCCGTCGGCGTCGTACGGGCCTGCGGACGACTCCCGATCGCGTTGCGGGTGGCGGGCAGCCGGTTGGCCAGCCTGCCGGCGTGGACGGTGCGGGCGGCCATGGAACGGCTGGCCGACCAGCGGCACCGGCTCGACCTGCTCCGGATCGGCGACGTGGGAGTGGAGGCGAGTTTCGACCTCAGCTACGCGGAGCTGTCCGTCACCACCGCGCGAACGTTTCGTCTGTCGGCGTTGTTGCCCGGATCCGGCTTCGGTGTGGCGGCTGCGGCACGGATGGTGGACGAGGACGAGGCGCGGGTGGAGGAGGCACTGCACGAACTGGTGGACGGCAACCTCGTGCAGGTAGGTGCCGAGGGCCGCTTCCGGTACCACGACCTGCTGCGCCTCTACGCCGAGCGGCGGGCCGGGCGCGAGGACGCGGAGCGGGACCGGTCGGCCGGGTTGGGCCGGCTGCTCGACTGGTACACCGAAGGGGTCGTGGCGGCCCTGCGTGTGATGCGTCCCGATCTGGCATGGGCGCCAGCGGACCTGGTGGTTACCGCCGCGTTCACCGACGAGGCCGCGGCTATCGGCTGGATGGACACCGAGTTGGCCGGCATGACACAGGCCATCCGGGCGGTGGCCGATGGTGGCTTGACGGAACGGGCCCGGCAGCTCGACGACGGGCTTGCCGGGTACCTCAGCGCCCGGCGGCGGACCGGGGCCAGGCGGGTCGGCAACGGGAGGTCTGTCTGGTGACCGAATATTAATTAGGTTAGCCTAACCAGATGACGGAGCGCCCTAAAGCAGTCACGTCCGCCATGGTCGTGCGGACCGAGCGGCCGACCCCGCACCTGATCCGCCTGGTCCTCGGTGGCCAGGACCTGGCCGGACTGCCGGTCGGGGAGCACACCGATCACTACATCAAGATCGTTTTTCCGGTGCCCGGGGTGGAATATCCCCGGCCGCTGGACCTTGCCGCGATCCGCCGCGACCTGCCCGCGCAACACTGGCCCCGGCTGCGCGCGTACACCGTGCGGCGCTGGGATCCCATCGCCGGTGAACTCACCGTGGACGTGGTGCACCACGGCGACGAAGGGCTGGGAGGGCCGTGGGCCGCCGCGCTGCGGCCGGGTGACCCGGTGCACTTCGTCGGGCCGGGCGGGGCGTACGCGCCGAGCCCGGACGCGGACTGGCACCTCCTGGTCGGCGACGAGAGCGCGCTGCCGGCCATCGCCGCCGCCCTGGAGCGGCTGCCGTTCGGCGCGCTGGCCCACGTCTTCGTGGAGATCGCCGACCCGGCCGACGAGCAGAAGCTGCTGAGCCCGGGTGCGGTCGAGCTGACCTGGCTGCACCGGGGCGACCGTCCGGTGGGCGAGGCGCTCGTGGCGGCGGTCCGGGCGCTGGAGTTCCCGCCGGGTCAGGTGCACGCCTTCGTGCACGGCGAGGCGACATTCGTCCGGGAGTTGCGCCGACTGCTGCGCACCGAACGGGGCGTACCGGCCGGCCAGCTGTCCATCTCCGGCTACTGGCGGCGCGGCATGGACGACGAGGGCTGGCGCTCCACGAAGCCGGACTGGAACCGGCAGGTGGCCGCCGAGGACGCGGCCGCCGCCTGAGGCGGCCGGCGAGACGAGCCGGACGGTCTGCGCGACCGTCCCCCGCCCGGCGCGTCGTCGGTCCCGCAGGGCAGGATGTACGCGGAGGGGGTGGCGCATGGCTGGGCGGATCCGGGACGAGGACATCGCACTGGTCCGGGAACGCACCTCGATCTCGGATGTGATCTCCGAGACGGTCACCTTGAAGTCGGCAGGTGGCGGCAACCTCAAGGGCCTGTGTCCGTTCCACGACGAGAAGAGCCCGTCGTTCAACGTCTCGCCGGCCCGCAACGTCTGGTACTGCTTCGGCTGCGGGGCGGGCGGCGACGCGATCAAGTTCCTGATGGACGCCGAGCACCTCAGCTTCGTCGAGTCCGTGGAGCGGCTGGCCGGGCGGGCCGGCATCCAACTGCGCTACGTGCAGGACGACGGCAACACCCCGCGCCCGCGCCCACAGCAGGGCCAGCGGCAGCGCCTGGTCGCCGCGCACGCCGCAGCCGTGGAGTTCTACCGGGCCCAACTCAGCACGGCAGGTGCCCGGCCGGCCCGGGAGTTCCTGGCCCAGCGGGGCTTCGACCGGGCCGCCGCCGAGCGCTACGGCTG
Organism: Micromonospora sp. DT68; assembly: GCF_049847245.1. Lineage (NCBI taxonomy): Bacteria > Bacillati > Actinomycetota > Actinomycetes > Micromonosporales > Micromonosporaceae > Micromonospora > Micromonospora sp. DT68. The sequence goes on along the minus strand of NZ_JBNCNZ010000013.1, from coordinate 52,227 downwards.
CGGCTTCGCGCCCGAGGGTTGGGACCTGCTCACCAAGCACCTGCGCCAGCAGGGCTTCACCCACCAGGAGTTGGTGACCGCCGGGCTGTCCCGCGAGTCCCGCTCCGGCACGCTCATCGACCGTTTCCGCCGCCGCCTGCTCTGGCCGATCCGCGACCTCACCGGCGACGTGATCGGCTTCGGCGCGCGTAAGCTGTTCGACGACGACGACGGCCCGAAATACCTGAACACCCCCGAAACGCCGATCTACAAGAAGTCGCACGTGCTCTACGGCATCGACCAGGCCAAGCGGGAGATCGCCAAGCAGGGCCGGGCGGTGATCGTCGAGGGCTACACCGACGTGATGGCCTGCCACCTGGCCGGCGTGACCACAGCCGTCGCGACCTGCGGCACCGCCTTCGGCGCGGACCACATCGGTGTGCTGCGCCGGCTCCTGCTGGACACCGACTCGGTGGCCGGCGAGATCATCTTTACATTCGACGGGGACGCCGCCGGGCAGAAGGCCGCGCTGCGCGCCTTCTCCGACGACCAGCGCTTCGTCGGCCGGACGTTCATCGCCGTCAGCCCCGACAACATGGACCCGTGTGAGCTGCGGCTCGCCAAGGGCGACCTGGCCGTGCGGGACCTGGTCGCCCGCCGTGAGCCGCTCGTCGACTTCGCCCTGCGGCACGTGATCAGCCGCTACGACCTGGACACCGTCGACGGCCGGGTCGAGGCCATGCGCCGGGCCGCGCCGCTTGTCGCGCAACTCAAGGACCGGGAAAAGCGTCCCGAGTACGTCCGCAAGCTCGCAATGGATCTCGGTATGGAGATCGAACCTGTGCAGCGGGCGGTCCTGGCCGCCGCCAACGCCCCGCCGCCCGGTGCCCGGGAGTCCGCGCCTGCGGCCCGCCCCGCGCCGGTCCGCCCCGAACCTGCCGTGGACAGCCCGCAGTCGATGGTCGAGCGGGAGGCGCTGAAGCTCGCCCTGCAACAGCCGGTGCTGGCCGGGCCGATGTTCGACGCCGTCGAGGCGACCGAATACCGGCACCCGGTGCACGTGGCGGTGCGTACGGCAATCGCAGCCGCCGGTGGGGTCGTGTCGGCGACCGGCGGCGCGGTCTGGATCGAGTCGGTGCGCGACGCCTGCGACGACCTGGCGTCGGCGGCGTTGGTCGGCGAGTTGGCCGTGGAGCCGCTGCGGATCGATGGCGAGCCGGACCCCCGCTACGTGTCGATCACCATGGCGCGGGTGCAGTTCGGGTCGGTGACCGCCCGGATCCGGGACCTCAAGTCCCGGATCCAACGCATCAACCCGGTGAACAACAAGGACGAGTACTTCGCCGCCTTCGGCGAGCTGCTGTCACTGGAGCAGCACGCCCGGGCGCTGCGCGAGCAGGCCGCGGGAGGGCTGTGATGGGACTGTTCAGTCGTAAGCCGAAACTGCCCCCGGCGGACCGGCCGCCGCTGGTCCGCGACGAGCGGGTGCTCGCCTGGGCGGCGGTGGGCAACGGCGAGGGCGACGGCGTGGTGGTGGCCAGCAACCTCGGGCTGTGGCTGCCCGGCCGGGGGCACCGTATCGGCTGGCACGACATCCTCAAGGCGGTGTGGTCAGGTCGGGAGTTGACAGTCACGCTCGCCGAGCGTGTCGCCGAGCGCGACGGCTACACGGTGGTCGTCGACGGTCCGGCCGAGACGTACCTGCTGCTCGACCCGGGTGAGCTGCCGCATCAGGTACGCGCGCGGGTGACCCGCTCGGTCGCGTACACCGAGCACCACCGACTGCCCGGCGGCGCGGTGCGGGTCGCGGCCCGCCGCGTGGCCGGGGCCGACGGTCTGACCTGGACGGTCCGACTCGACCCCGGCACCCCTGCGGACGACGAGGCTCTGCTCGCCGAGACCGACCGCCTGGTCGGTGCGGCCCGTGCCGCCACCGCGCCGGCCGATCTCTGACCGGTCGGGTCAGTTGGCGCCGAGGTCCTCCAGCGCCTTCTGCGCGCCGCGGTGCAGCGGCACCGGCAGGGTCCTGCGGGCCTTTTCCAGCGAGATCCCCTTGGCCGCCGGGTTGGCCTGGGCCAGGGCGTCGCGCTTCTCGAACACCGTCCGGGTGATCGCGCAGGCGACATTGGCGTCCAGATCCTTGCGGACCAACAGCACATTCGGCACGACGATGGTCGGGGTGTCGGTTGCCGTCCCGTACGCGTCCCGCCCGATCGTGCCTTCCTGGTAGCCGGGGCTCGACGCGGTCATCTTCGGCAGCAACGGCGCGATGTCGACGAACTTCACCGAGTCGCCGGCGGTGGTGAACAGGTCGGTCAGGCCCCCGGTGGGCAGACCGCCGGACCAGAAGAAACCGTCGACGCTGCCGTCCTTGACCCCCTCGACCGTCTTGGTCAGGTCCAGCCGCTGTGCCCGGATGTCCTTGGCCGGGTCGAGGCCGGCGGCCTCCAGCAGCCGGTTGGCGATCACCTCCGTACCGGACTTCGGCGAGCCGGTGGAGATTTTCTTGCCGCGCATGTCAGCCACCGACGTGATCTTGGAGTCCTTGCGGACCACCACCTGGGTGTAGTTGTCGTAGATGCGTGCGAGCGCCTCGACCGGCTGCGGCGCGCTGAAGTTGCCCTTGCCCTCGACCGCGTTTACCGCCGTGTCGAACAGCGAGAACGCCACGTCGTACTGCCCATTGACCAGTTGCTCGACGTTCTGCACCGACGCGCCGGTCTCGGCGGCGGTGCCGCTGAGCTTGCCGCCGGTCGCCTCGGACAACTGCCCGGCCAGGGCATTGCCGACCACGTAGTAGACGCCTGTCGCGTTGCCGGTGGCGATGCCGACGCGGGTCTCCCGGGTCACCTCGCAGGTGACCTCGCTGGCCGCGTCGTCCTTGGCCGCGCCGCCTTGCTGACCGCCGCAACCCGTGGCGCCGACCGTGACGATGGCGAGCGCGCTCAGGCCCGCCGCGAGCCGTACGTCGATTCGTCTCACAGTTTCTCCTCCACAGGACTGGCTGGTGATTCGGACGTTGGGCGACCGGTGGATCCGCGTCGGACGAACACACCCGCCGCCGCGACGGCGGCCAGTGCGACGCCGACCGTGACCGGCGCGGGTTCGAGCCAGAGCAACGTGACGCCAGCGAGGGCACCGAGCACGCGCTCCGGTGCGCCGGCAGGGCCCACACCCGGCAACCAGCCACCGGCGGCGACGGCGAGCACCGCCACGCTGAGCGCGGTGACCACGGCGGCGAAGGCGATCCGCTGGACGCCACCGATGCCGAGCAGACCGAGCCCGGCCGGCGTGATGACGAACGCGATCGGGGTCAGGTAGGCCGGCAGCGCGTACCGCAGGGTCTGCCACATTGTCGGCACCAGCCGGCCGCCGGTGACCGCGGCGGCGGCCACCGCGGCGAGCGCGGTCGGCGGGGACACCTCGGACAGGACCGCGAAGTAGAAGACGAACATCGCCGCGGCGGGCGCGGTCACGCCCAGGTCGAGCAGGGCCGGACCGACGATCACCCAACCGATCACGAACGAGGCGGTGACCGGCACGGCCAGACCCAACAGGCTGAGCGCGACGGCGGCGAGCAGCGCGGTGAGCACCAGCACCAACGTCGGGTCCGAGGTGGCCGCCTTTGCGCCGCCGATCAGCAGCGCCGCCGCCTGCGGCCCGAGGCCGGTCTTCGTGGTGGTCGCCGTGATGATGCCGGCGGCGGCGCAGACCGCCGTCACCGCGAGCACGCCGCGTACTCCGGTGACGAGCGCGGTCACGAGCCGCGCCGGAGTGAGCCGGTGCGCACGGTCCAGGAAGGACAGCGCGGCGGCGAGGACGGTGGCGAAGACGACCGCCCTCGTCGCGGACACGCCGACAGCGAGGAACACGATGATGGCGATCAGCGAGGCGAAGTGGTAGCCGAACCGGGTCAGCAGACGCCAGGGCGAACCGACGTCGATCACCACCGGGCGGACGCCGGAACGGCGAGCGTCGATCTCCACGGAGAGCAGGATGCCGAGGTAGTAGAGCACCGTCGGCACCGTGGCCCAGCCCAGCACCTGTAGGTACGAGACGCCCAGGTATTCGGCGATGATGAACGCCGCCGCACCCAGGGTGGGCGGGGAGAGGATCGCACCCACTCCGGCTGCGGCCAGCATGCCGCCGGCCCTCTCCGCGGGATAGCCGGCGCGGCGTAGCAGCGGCCAGGTGACCGCGCCGATGCTCACCGTCGTCGCCGCACCGGAACCGGAGACGGTGCCGAGCAGGAACCCGGAGGCCACCGCCGTCCGACCGGCTGCGGTACGCGAGCGGCGGAACGCGGCGGCCGACAACTCGACGAAGAACCGCCCGGCCCCGGACAGCTCCAGGACCGCGCCGTAGATGGTGAACAGCACGATGTACGAGGCGGCCACGTCCAGTGGGGTGCCGTAGAAGCCGCTGTCGGAGTTGTAGAACGCGTCGACCAGTTGACTGAAGTCGAGCCCGCCGTGGGCGATCGGCCAGGACTGCGGTAGCAGCCCTCCGTAGTAGCCGTAGCCGAGGAACAGCAGGCAGACCGCCGGCAGGATCCACCCGGTGGTGCGTCGGCACGCCTCCAGCAGCAGCAGGAGCAGCACGGTGCCCAGCACCAGATCCATTGGTGCCAGCAGGCCCTGCCGGTCGAGGAACGCGTTGTAGCCACCGCCGCCCGACCCGATGGTGACCGGCAGGACGGGGTAGAGGCAGGCGGCCACCGCCAGGACGACCAGGACCCAGTCCGGCACGGTGGGTCCCGACGAAGCCGGCAGCGCGACGGTGCGGTCCCCGTCGCCTCGTCGCGAGCGCAGGCGGGCCGGCAGCCGCAGGTCGGCTGGGTAGGCCAGGAAAACCAGCGGGAGCACGCCGGCCAGGAAAATGATCAAGTAATACTTGCTGCCCTGTGACAGAGGGCGGAACACCTGCCAGAGGGCGAGCCCGCCGATCGCCAACGTCGCGGCGGTGAGGAGCCAACCCGCTGGCCCGGACAAAACTCGGCCCGGCTTCTCGTCCTCGAACTGGGCGGCCAGGTCCCGAGTCGCCCGCTCGGCAATGGAGCTGTCGTCGTCGGCGTCACGCGCTGTCGTGTCGGTGCTCGCGTCGCTCGTGTCGGTGCTGGGTGCCGTTGTGGTGCTTTGCGCGGTCGTGTCGGCGCTGGGGGTGGGCTCGGCTGTCGGCCGAGGTCGGGGCGGCAGGCCGCCCGTGCCCGACGCGGGCTCCTCGGCGGGAGAATTGGCTGTTCGGGCAGGTGGAAACGAACCGTCGGGCAAGCTGGTGGGCGGCGGCACGAGGGGACGATACACGTCGATCGTGCGGCCGTGGGGCATCGATCGACGTTTGGCTGTCACGGCTCGGGCGGTGGTGCCGATTCTCACCGCTGGTGCCCGGCGCAGCCTGCCCGGTACGCGTATTTGCGTGGAGGGGTGTCGGACCCGGCGGTTAGTGTCGGGCGGTGACTTCGGGGCGATCACTGATTCAGGCTCGTGGGCTTGTGAAGCGGTTCGGTGACTTCACCGCCGTGGACGGCATCGACGTCGAGGTGCGCTCCGGTGAGGCGTTCGGCTTCCTCGGGCCCAACGGCGCCGGCAAGTCCTCCACCATGCGGATGATCGGCTGCATCTCCCCACCGAGCGGCGGGAAGCTGCGCATCCTCGACATGGATCCGGTGGCTGACGGTCCGGCCATCCGGGCTCGGCTCGGCGTGTGCCCGCAGATGGACAACCTCGACCCGGAGCTGACCGTTCGGGAAAACCTCACCGTCTACGCGCGCTACTTCGGCATCCCGCGCCGGGTGGCGAAGGAGCGGGCCGCCGAGCTGCTCGACTTCGTCCAGCTCACCGAGCGGGCCGACAGCAAGGTCGAGCCGCTCTCCGGCGGGATGAAGCGCCGGCTGACGATCGCCCGCGCGCTGGTGAACGATCCGGAGATCGTGCTGCTCGACGAGCCGACCACCGGCCTCGACCCCCAGGCCCGGCACCTGGTGTGGGAGCGGCTGTTCCGGCTCAAGCAGCAGGGCGTCACGCTGGTGCTCACCACGCACTACATGGACGAGGCCGAGCAGCTCTGCGACCGGCTGGTGGTCATGGACGGCGGGCGGATCGTCGCCGAAGGCTCACCCCGGGAGCTGATCGAGCAGCACTCCACCCGCGAGGTGGTCGAGCTGCGCTTCGCCGCCGAGTCGCAGGAGCCGTTCGCCGGCAAGCTCGCCGGGCTGGGGGAGCGGGTCGAGGTGCTGCCCGACCGGGTCCTGCTCTACGTGCCCGACGGCGACGCGGCGGTCGTCGAGGTTTCCGCGTCGGGGCTCACCCCGGCAAACGTGCTGGTGCGGCGCAGTGGCCTGGAAGATGTCTTCCTGCACCTGACCGGCCGCACCCTTGTCGACTGACCGGGATGGGTGGCGGCGGTCGATGCCGTCCGTGCCGCTTCAAGATCCACTCGCTTTCCGTGAGATCGGGGTGTCGTGGCGACCTGGACACCCCGAGTTCCTGGAACCCGAGTCGATCGACAGCCCGAAACCCGGGCGACACGTCGATGGCGTCGCCGTAGGGTGACCGCGGCCTGTCGTACCCCCGGGGTAGGAAAGGTCGGGACACGGGGGTGGTCATTGTGAGTGTGGCGGGGCGGGCGCGGGCTCCCTGGGTGCCGGCGTACGCCGTGTTCGAGCACTATCTGGTCGGTCTGCGACGCACCTGGCGGGCGGGGGTGTTCTCCTCGTTCCTGCTGCCGGTGTTGACGGTGCTCGGCTTCGGGCTCGGCGTCGGCGCGTACATCGACCAGGGCGTCGGCGGTGTGCGTTACCTCGACTGGCTGGTCCCGGGGCTGATCGCCTCGACCGCGCTCCAGGTGACTGTCGGTGACTCGACCTGGCCGGTGTTCAGCAACTTCCAATGGGTCAAGACCTACTTCGCGCAGAGCGCGTCGCCGCTGCGGGTGGGCGACATCCTGGCCGGGCACCTGGCCTTCGTGCTGTTCCGGGTGCTCACCACGATCGTTGCGTTCCTGCTGGTCACCGGGTTGTTCGGGGCATTGCGGTCGCCGTGGGCGGTGGCCACCCTGCCGGTGGTGGCGCTGCTCGCGCTGGCGGTGGCCGGGCCGACCTTCGCGTTCTCCGCGTCGGTGTCCACCGACAGTTGGCTGGCGATGCTGTTCCGGTTCGCTGTCATCCCGATGACGCTGTTCGCCGGGGTCTTCTTCCCTGTCGAGTCGCTGCCCGACGCGTTGCGCTTGCTGGCGTACGCGACGCCGCTGTGGCACGCCGTCGACCTGTGCCGGGCGGCCACTCTCGGTGTCGCCCCACAGTGGTCGGTCGCCGGGCACCTGCTGTACCTGGGGGCGTGGGCGGTCGCCGGTTGGCTGCTGGCGCTGCGTGCCTTCCGCCGCAAGCTCGTCGTCTAAGGGGAGGTTTCGTGGTCACGCTGATGCTGCCCCGGATGGTCGATGTGTCGGCCGCGTCCCGGCGGTCGGGCTCGGTGGTCGAGCGCAACGTCGCGGCGCTGAAGTCGGTCTACTGGCTGCTGCTGATCTCGGGCTTCGTGGAGCCGCTGCTCTACCTGCTGTCCATCGGGGTGGGCGTCGGTTCGCTGGTCGGTGACCTGTCGCTGCCCGACGGGCGTCTCGTGTCGTACGCCGCGTTCGTCGCTCCGGCGATGCTCGCCTCGTCGGCGATGACCGGGGCGCTCGCGGAGACCACATTCAACTTCTTCGGCAAGATGAAATACATGAAGCTGTACGACGGGATGATCGCCACCCCGGTACGGCCTTTCGAGATCGCCGTTGGTGAGCTGAGCTGGGCGATGCTGCGGGGCAGCGCCTACTCGGCGGCGTTCCTGGCCGTGATGGTCGCGCTGGATCTGACAAGCGTCGCCCACGCGGTGACGGCCTTTCCGGCGGCGGTGCTTGTCGGGTTCGCGTTCGGCGGCCTCGGCATGGCGCTGTCCACGTTCATGCGCAGCTGGCAGGATTTCGACCTGATGGGCTCGGCCCAGTTCACGCTCTTCCTCTTCTCGGGGACGTTCGTGCCGGCGCAGGCGTACCCGACGCTGTTGCACTGGCTGATCGAGATCACGCCGTTGTACCGGGCGGTGCACCTGATCCGGGGCGTCACGCTCGGCGGTGTCGGGTGGTCCTGGCTGCTCGACGTTCTCTACCTGCTGGTGATGCTGTCGGTCGGCCTGCTGGTGGCCTCGCGCCGGATGGGCAGGTTGCTCTACAGGTAGGGGTTACCGGCTGCCGCCCACGGGGCATGTCGGAGGTGACACCACCGACGATGAGGAGGGGCGATGGCCTCCGACGAGTCATCCGCCCGCAGCGGGACCGGGCGCACGGACGCCGACGGGACCGAGCGCGAGCGTGCCGGCCGGCCCGGGCGCGAGGATGCCAGCGAGAGTGGGCGTGCGGACGCCAGCCGGCCGGTCAGCCCCGACGCCGGGCCGGACAGCCCCACCGATCTGCCCGGCAGCGACTGGAAGGCGGCGCTGCGCCGGACGGTCCGCGAGTTCCAGGACGACAGTCTGACCGACTGGGCGGCGGCGCTCACCTACTACAGCGTGCTGTCCATCTTCCCCGGGGTGCTGGTGCTGATCTCCATCCTCGGCCTGCTCGGCACGAGCGCCACCGAGGGCGTCAAGGACACCGTCAACCAGGCGGTGCCGGAGGGCAACATCCAGAAGATCATCGAGGACGCGATCACCCAGGCGCAGGGCAGCGGGGGGCTGGCCAGCATCGCGGCGATCATCGGTCTGCTTGCGGCGTTCTGGTCCGCGTCCGGCTACATCGCGGCGTTCATGCGTGCCTCGAACACGATCTACGACGTGCCGGAGGGCCGGCCGATCTGGAAGACGCTGCCGATCCGGGTCGGCGTCACTGCCGTGATCGGCGTGCTGTTGCTTGCCTGCGCGGTGATCGTGGTCTTCACCGGCCGCTTCGCCGAGCTCGTCGGAAACGCTATCGGCCTCGGCTCGACGGCGGTAGCGGTGTGGAACGTCGCCAAGTGGCCGGTGCTGCTGGTCCTCGTCAGCCTGATGTTCGCCATCCTCTACTGGGCCTCGCCTAACGCGCGGCACGGCGGGTTCCGCTGGGTCAGCCCGGGTGGCGTGCTGGCCGTGGTGATCTGGCTGGTGATCTCCGGTCTGTTCGCCTTCTACGTGAGCAACTTCGGTTCCTACAACAAGACGTACGGGGCACTGGCCGGCGTGATCATCTTTTTGATCTGGCTCTGGCTCAGCAACATCGCGATCCTGCTGGGTGCCGAGTTCGACGCCGAGTTGGAGCGCGGTCGGGCCATCTCGGCGGGCCACCCGGCCGACGACGAGCCGTACGTCGAGCTGCGTGACGACCGGAAGCTCCGCAAGAAGCGGAACGCCGCCGGCAGTCACTGACCTGTCCTCTGTCGCCCCGCCGCCCGCATAACGGGTGGTGGGGCGGCTTTTTGCCCGCCGATCGGTACGCGCCGCGAGCGGGCGAGGGCACTCGGTCATCCTTTCCTTGATCGACTAGTAGCTTTTGTTCCTTCGGACAAAAGTTGAGAACAGAACGGCCGAAGCTCTGGACAGGCGGCGCGGAACGCTCCTACTGTGTCGGACACAACACCTCGACATTGCGTCGATGTGAACGAGTTCGATGAAGAGGTGAGTCCCGGTGCGGACCGTCGAGCCCCTGCATGTCCGACTGTTGCGGTTGCTCCGCGACGAGGGGGCCGTGTCCCGCGCCGAGTTGGGCGACCGGCTCCAGATGCCCCGCCCCCGGCTGCTTGCCGAGCTGGATCGCCTGGTGTCCCTGGGTTACGTCGCCGAGGCGGGCCTCGCCGCGTCCCGGGGTGGGCGTCGCTCCACACTCGTCGAGCTGAACCCGAAGCTGCGCTTCGCGGCCGTCGACCTGGGCGCCAGCTCGATGGACATCGAGGTGGTGAACGGCCGACTCGAACCGGTCGCCCACTACGCCGAGCCGGCCGACATCCGCAATGGACCCAAGGTGACCCTGCAACGGGTGAACGAGTTGCTGCACAAGGCCCGGGTCGACGGCGCGTACGAGCGGCTGGACGCGGTGGGCGTCGGTGTGCCGGGGCCGGTCAGCTTCCGCGACGGCGTCCCCGTCTCACCGCCGATCATGCCCGGCTGGGACCGCTTCCCGGTGCGCGAGCTGCTCAGCCGGGAGCACGGCTGCCCGGCGGTGGTCGACAACGACGTCAACATCATGGCGATCGGTGAGCGTCACGGCGGCGTGGCCCACTCGGTCGACGACTTCCTCTTCATCAAGATCGGCACCGGCATCGGCTGCGGCATCTACCTCACCGGCGACGTCTACCGGGGCACCGACGGCTGCGCCGGCGACATCGGCCACATCCAGGTCGACTCGCACGGGCCGATGTGCTCCTGCGGCAACGTCGGCTGCCTGGAGGCGCTGTTCAGCGGCGCCGCTCTGGCCAAGGACGCCACCGCCGCCGCCCGCAGTGGCGTGTCGCCGGCACTTGCCGAGCGGTTGAGCCTGCGCGGCGCGGTGACGGCCCTGGACGTCGCCGAGGGCGCCATCGAGGGTGACATGACCTGTATCCAGCTGATCCGCGACGGCGGCCGGCGGGTCGGTGGGGTGCTCGCCGGCCTGGTCAGCTTCACGAATCCGTCGATGATCGTCATCGGCGGCGGGTTGGCCCAGCTCGGGCACATCCTGCTCGCCGAGATCCGCAGCGTGGTCTACCGCCGTTCGCTGCCACTTGCCACCGGCAACCTGCCCGTCGTGCTGTCCGAGCTGGGCAACCGGGCCGGTGTCGCCGGCGCGGCGGTGCTCGCCAGCGATGTCGCATTCGGGGAAGCGTCATGAGCCCGCGACCCGAGATGCCATCCGTCATCCCGCCGCCCGCGACGCCGCGGTCGTCAACCGAGCAACAGTCGTGAGCGAGGAGGAGACTGTGGCCCAGCCCGAGGAGAACGCCCCCACCGGGTCCGCGGACGCCGACGCCGGGGCGCCGCTGGTCGAGGCCCCCGCCGACACCGTCGCGGGCGAGGTGGTCCTGCGCCTCACCGACGTCGTCAAGACCTTCCCGGGTGTACGCGCCCTGGACGGCGTGCAGTTGGAGGTGCGGGCCGGCGAGGTGCACTGCCTGCTCGGTCAGAACGGCGCCGGCAAGTCCACGCTCATCAAGGTGCTCTCCGGGGTGCACCGACCGGATTCGGGTCTTGTCGAGTGGCGCGGTGAGCCGGTGACGTTCGCCAACCCGCAGGCCGCGATGCGCGCCGGCATCGCCACCATCTACCAGGAGCTCGACCTTGTCGAGGATCTGTCGGTGGCGGAGAACGCATTCCTCGGTCACGAGCACCGCCGCTTCGGTTTCGTGCGGCGTGGCCGGATGGCCCGGCACACCCGGCAGATTCTCAGTCGGCTCGGCCACGGCGAGATCCCGCCGGGGCGGATGGTCCGGTCGTTGCCGGCCGCAGGTAAGCAGATCGTCAGCATGGCGCGGGCGCTCTCGCACGAGGCCCGACTGATCATCATGGACGAGCCGAGCGCCGTGCTGGCCCACGACGAGGTCGGCAACCTGTTCCGGATCATCCGCGAGCTGACGGCACAGGGCATCGCTGTCATCTACATCTCCCACCGCCTGGAGGAGATCCGCGAGATCGGCGACCGGGTCACCGTACTCAAGGACGGCCGGACCACGGCGGCGAACCTGCAGGCGCGCGACACCCCGACCCGCGACCTGGTGAGCCGGATGACGGGCCGCACCATCGAGTACGTCTTCCCCGACCGGCCCGCCGACGACGCCACTGGCGCCGAACTGCTCCAGGTGGAGGGGCTGACCCGTCCGGGCGAGTTCGCCGACGTCTCGCTCACCGTGCGTGCCGGGGAGATCGTCGGCATCGCCGGCCTGGTGGGCTCCGGCCGCTCGGAGTTGCTGGAGACCATCTACGGCGCCCGCCTCCCGGAGGCCGGCACGGTGCGGATGGAGGGGCGTGCGCTGCGGCCCGGTGTCGGCGCGGCGGTCCGCGCCGGAATGGGGATGGCTCCGGAGGAGCGCAAGAGCCAGGCGCTGCTGCTCGGTGAGCCGATCTTCCGCAACGTCACGCTTGCCACGTTCGGCAGGTACGCGCGGCTCGGCTTCACCGACGCGGGCAGGGAACGCGCCGAGGCGAACCGGATCGCCGAGAGCCTGGAGCTGCGGCCCCGGGACGTCAACCGGCCGGTGCGCACCCTGTCCGGCGGCAACCAGCAGAAGGTTGTGGTCGGGCGTTGGCTGCTCGGCGGCACCAAGCTGCTGCTGCTCGACGAGCCCACTCGGGGCGTGGACGTGGGTGCCCGGGCGGAGCTCTACCAGGTCATCCGCGGGTTGGCGGCGCAGGGCGTCGGTGTCCTGCTGGTCTCCAGTGAGGTGCCCGAGGTGCTCGGCCTGGCAGACCGGGTGCTGGTGATGCGGGAGGGGCGGGTCGTCCGCGAGGCCCCGGCCGGCGAACTCGACGAGAACACTGTGCTCGACCTCGTGATGGCGGGGTCCCTGATGGAAGGCGCACCGGCATGAGCGACGCGACTCCCAGTCCCACAGCGACACCGGAGCGCCCGCAGCTTCCGGCCCAGTCGCCGCCGGTGGATCCGGCGGAGACGGCAGTGGCCGGCGACAAGGCGGCATCGACGGGCCGACTCTCCTGGTGGCAGGGCGACGGCGGCGACGGTGCCAAGCGCAACCTGGGTCTGATCGGTGTACTCGCCGCGCTCATCGTGGTGGGCGTGGTCACCAAACCGGACCTGTACGGCGATCCGAACTGGGTCTGGAACAACGTGCTTGCCATCCTCCAGCTCGCCTCGGTGGTGGGTGTGGTGACGGTCGGCATGACCTTCGTGATCATCGGTGGTGGGATCGACCTGTCGGTGGGCGCGATCGTTGCGCTGGCCGGGGTCTGGTGCACCACTGTGGCGACCCAGAGCTACGGCGCGGGCGGCATGATCTTCACGGCCATCGTGGTGGGCATCTGCGTCGGCCTTGTCAACGGCGTGCTCATCTCGTACGGGCGGCTGGTGCCGTTCATCGCGACGCTCGCAATGCTCGTGGCCGCCCGTGGCCTCGCCGCGTCGATCTCCAACAAGCAGACCCAGGTGTCGAGCAGCACCTTCATCAACGACATCGCCGCCCGTAAGGTCCTCGGCATCCCGATCCTGGTCTACATCCTCGGCGCTGTGGTGCTGGCCGGGTGGATCCTGCTCAACCGGACGACGTTCGGCCGACGGACCATCGCGGTCGGCGGCAACCCGGAGGCGGCGCGGCTGGCTGGCATCAACGTCCGCCGGCACACGATGCTGCTGTACGCGCTGTCCGGCCTCTGCTGCGGTATCGCCGCCATCATGCTCACCTCCCAGGCGACCTCGGCCCAGGCGGCGATGGCGAACCTCTACGAGCTGGACGCGATCGCCGCCGCGATCATCGGCGGCACGCTGCTCAGCGGTGGCCGGGGCACGATCGTCGGCTCGCTGCTCGGCGTCATCATCTTCGCCACGATCACGAATCTCTTCGCCATCAACGGCCTCTCCATCGAGGCGCAGAACATGGTCAAGGGCGGCATCATCGTCGCGGCCGTCCTGGTCCAGCAGTTTCAGTTCAAGTCCTTCACACGGTTCCTCGCGCGGAACAGGGTCACCACCGCAACCTGACGCACCGCACCGTTTGCACCTGGCGACGTCGAGCTTCTTTCGACAGTGGCCGGGCCTCGCACACCCTTCACCACTCCATCCGCTCCCAGGAGGTCGTCATGACCCAGCACAGCCGCGACCTGTCGCGCCGCCGGCTGCTCTTCGGCGGGGCCGCTGTCGGCGCCGCCACCCTGCTCACCGCCTGCACCAGCAACGAGACCCCGGCGGCCAGCACCCAGACCAAGGCCGCCGGCGATGGCGCCGGCAACAACGCACCGGGTAAGAAGGTCGTCATCGGCTTCTCGGCGCCGGCCGCCGACCACGGCTGGATGGGCGCGATCCACGCCAACGCCAAGGCGCAGGCGGCCGCGTACTCCGATGTGGAGTTCAAGGAGGTCGACGGCGGTACGACGTCCGAGGCCCAGCGGTCCACGCTCGGCACGCTCATCGCCCAGAAGCCGGACATCATCGTCGTGCTGCCGCACGACGGCAAGGAGGTCAACGCTGTTGCCCTCCAGGCGATGCAGGCGGGCATCCCGATCGTCAACCTCGACCGGATCTTCCCCGACGCGCTTGCCTCCCGGCTGGTGATCAAGGGCGACAACTACGGCATGGGCGTGTCGGCCGGGCACTTCATCGGCAAGCAGCTCAAGGACAAGGGCGTCGCCAACCCGATCATCGGTGAGATCGCCGGTCTGGAGATCCCGCTGACCGTCGAGCGCAGCGAGGGCTTCAAGGCGGCCCTGGCGACGTACGGGTTCAAGGTCGCCAACCGCCGCTCGGCCGAGTTCACATCAGACAGTGGTCAGCGTGAGGCGGCCCAGCTGCTCCAGGCCCTGCCGAAGATCGACGCGATCTGGAACCACGACGACGACCAGGGAATCGGCGTGCTGGCCGCCATCAAGCAGGCCAACCGGTCGGAGTTCTTCATGGTCGGCGGTGCGGGGTCGAAGCTCGCCATCGACGCCATCAAGGCCGACAACACCGTGCTCAAGGCGACGGTCACCTACAACCCGTCGATGGCCTCGTCCGCGATCTCCCTGGCGCGGCTCGTCGCGCAGGGTCGCGGCATGGGCGACCTGACGGAGCTGCAGGTGCCCAAGGAAGTGACGCTCGCCTCCGAGACGATCACCAAGGAGAACGCGAGCAGCTACGAGAAGCTCGGGTTCTGACATCTGGGGGGAGACCCACCTTGTCCACGACAGACAGAGAACTGCGGATCGGCATGGTCGGTTACGCGTTCATGGGCGCTGCGCACTCGCAGGCGTGGCGCACAGTGAACCGCGTGTACGACCTGCCGGCGCGGGCCAGCATGGCGCTGATCTGCGGCCGGGACTCCGGGCAGGTGGCGCAGGCCGCCGACCGGCTCGGCTGGGACGCGTACACGACAGACTGGCGTGACCTGATCAACCGGGACGACATCGACGTGGTCGATATCTGCACGCCGGGTGACAGTCACGCCGAGATCGCCCTCGCCGCGTTGGCCGCCGGCAAGCACGTCCTGTGCGAGAAGCCGCTGGCCAACACGGTTGCCGAGGCACGGGCGATGACCGCTGCGGCGGACACCGCACGGGCCGCCGGGGCGCGGTCGATGTGCGGGTTCAACTACCGCCGGGTGCCGGCGGTCACGATGATGCGCCAGATGGTCGCCGACGGACGACTCGGGGTGATTCGGCACGTCCGAGCGACGTACCTGCAGGACTGGATCGTGGACCCGCAGTTCCCGCTGGTCTGGCGGTTGCAGAAGGAACGGGCGGGCTCCGGCGCGCTCGGTGACATCGGTGCGCACATCATCGATCTGACGCAGTTCGTCGTCGGTCAGCGGATCACAGGCGTCAGCGCGGTCACCGAGACGTTCGTCAAGGAGCGGCCGTTGCCCGCCGGGTCGAGCGGGCTGGCGGCCACTGTGGACGGCTCGGCCGACGGCAACGGCTCGGCCACCGGGCCGGTCACCGTCGACGACGCCGCGATCTTCGTGGCCCGGCTCGACGGTGGCGCCCTGGCCACGTACGAGGCGAGCAGGTTCGCCACGGGCCGGAAGAACGCTCTGCGTGTCGAGATCAACGGCTCGCTCGGCAGTGTCGTGTTCGACCTGGAGCGTCTCAACGAGCTGGAGTTCTACGACGCCACCCGGCCGACCCTGGAGCAGGGGTTCAGCCGGATTCTGGTGACCGAGGGCGAGCACCCGTACATGTCGGCGTGGTGGCCGCCCGGCCACATCATCGGCTACGAGCACTCCTTCACCCACCAGATGCGCGATTTCATCGAGGCGATCGCCACGGGCACCGACCCGGCACCGTCCTTCGCCGACGCGTTGCAGGTCCAGCTGGTGCTGGACGCGGTGACCCGTTCGGCAGAGGTCGGATCCACCTGGACCGAGGTGGAGCCGGCGCTGACCGCGGTGGCCGTCTGACAGTGACCATTCCGCGACGGCGGTGCTCGCGCCGCCGTCGCCCGACCGGCTTTCCGGAGCCGACCGGCGAGGGACCGACAGCGGTTTGCGCCCCGCGGTCGGGACGAGGTCGGCACCGGAAGGTGTGCGGCCGGGCCTGATGGCCCGGTGCGCACGAGCAGGACGGTTGTCCGGTGTGGCCGGACCGGGATTCCCCGGCCACACCGGAGGACCGCCACCACCCCGGAGATCGGGAGGACCCGATGGCACCGTTCGCCGCTGCCCCCACCCGTACCGCTGTCGTCCGCCGATGTCCGGCGGGCCGTGCCCCAGCCGAGGATCCGGTGGACGCGGCGACCTGAGACGTCCGGTCGGGGCGTGCCAACGCCCCGCCCGGCCGGATGCGGGGGAGGCAGGGTCGAGACGCCGACCGACCCTGCCTGCCAGCCCCGTCTGCCCGTACCCGTATCGGGAGCCGGTCCGTCGTCGTCGCCGCCGACGCCGACGCCGGAATCCGGCGTCGTTTCCGGTGCGGGTCGGGTGGACGGGGCCCATCCACAAAGGTTGTATCTTTACGAAAAGCATTCTGATATTCCTATATTTGATTGCATCGCCACCGACGGTTCCTCCTGGACGGGGAAGGAGCACCATGCGAACAGGTGTCTGGCTGGTGGGAGCGCGCGGTTCGGTCGCGACCACCAGCATCGTCGGAGGACTCGCGCTGCGAGCCGGCCTGGCAGGGCCCACCGGCTGCGTCACCGAGCTGCCGGAGCTGCGCGGTCCCGCGCTGCCGGCCTTCGCCGACCTGGTCTTCGGCGGGCACGACCTGGCAACCACGCCACTGTGCAAGCGCGCCGAGGCGCTTGCTGAAAGCGGCGTGATACCCGGCCGGTTGGTCGCCGCGCTCCGCGACGAGCTGGCAGCCGTCGAGCAGGAGCTGCGCCCCGCCCCGACCGGCGTCACCCAGGCCGACCGGGTCGCCGCCGTGGTCGGTGACCTCACCGATTTCCGTACGCGGCACCGGCTGGACCGGGTGGTGATGGTGAACGTCTCCGCCACCGAGGCGACGCCCCAACCGCACCCCGGGCACGCCGACCCGGCCGCGCTGCGCGACGCCGTCGCCGGCCCGGACGAGGTGCTGCCGCCCAGCTCCCTCTACGGCTACGCCGCGCTGCTTGCCGGCTGCCCGTACGTCGACTTCACCCCGTCCACCGGGCTGCGGCTTCCGGCGCTGACGGCGCTGGCCGAAGAGGCGCGGCTGCCGTACGCCGGGCATGACGGCAAGACGGGCGAGACGCTCGTCAAGTCGGTCCTCGCGCCGATGTTCGCGATGCGCAACCTGGCGGTGCGCTCCTGGTCGGGCACCAACCTGCTGGGCGGTGGCGACGGCGCGACCCTCGCCGACCCGGCCGCCAACGCGGCGAAGGTGCAGAGCAAGCAGCGGGTGCTCGGCGAGACGCTCGGCTACGTGCCGCAGGGCGGCACCCGCATCGAGTACGTCGAGGAGCTGGGCGACTTCAAGACCGCCTGGGATCTGATCACGTTCGCCGGGTTCCTCGGCACCGGGATGCGGATGGAGTTCACCTGGCACGGCTGTGACTCCGCGCTTGCCGCGCCGCTGGTGCTCGACCTGGCCCGGCTCACCGCCGCGGCGCACGCCGCCGGGCGCGTCGGGCCGCTTGTCGAGCTGGGCTTCTTCTTCAAGGACCCGCTCGGCGCGTCGACCCACTCGCTGGCCGAGCAGTGGGCCCGGCTCACCGACTTCGCCAAGCGGCTGCACACCGGCCCGGATGGTTCCGATGACCACGCTGGCTGACCTCGCCGAACTGGTCCGGGCACCGGCCGCGCTCTCGGTTCCCGGTGACGTCGTCGCCGGCGCGGCGGCGGCCGGCACGCTGAGCCCGCGTACCCCCGCACTTGCCGGAGCCTCGGTGCTTCTCTACTGGGCCGGCATGGCCGCCAACGACTGGGCCGACCGGCGGTTGGACGCCGTCGAACGGCCCGAACGCCCGATCCCCAGCGGTCGTGTCACCCCGGCCGCCGCTGTCGGTCTCGCCGCAGGTCTCACCGCCGCCGGTGTGGGCCTGGCCGCCGCCGTGGGCGGTCGCCGCGCGGCCGCGCTCGCGGTGCCGCTGGCCGCCACCATCTGGGGGTACGACCTGCTGGCAAAGAACACAGCGGCCGGTCCCGCGGTAATGGCCGCCTGTCGGGGGCTTGACGTGCTGCTCGGCGCGTCCGGTGGTCGGCTGGCGCGGGCACTGCCCTCGGCGATCACCGTCGCCGCGCACACCTGGACGGTCACCGAGTTGTCCCGCCGGGAGGTAAGCGGCGCCGACGCCGCCCTGCCGCTGCGTACGCTGGCCGGCACCGCAGTGGTCGCCGCCAGCGCCGTGGTCGCCTCCCCGGGCGTCCGGCGCGTGGCGAGGCGAACCGCCGACCCTGCCGGTGTGCCCGCGAGCCGGACCCGGTGGGCCGGGATCGCGCCCGCGCTGCCTGCCGTGCTGGCCGGGTGGTACGCCGCCCGGTACGGCGCGGCACAGGTGCGGGTGGTCCAGGACCCCTCGGCCGGAAAGGTCCGCGCTGCGGTCGGCGCCGGGATCACCGGCCTGCCCGCCCTCCAGGGAGCGCTCACCGCGCGCGGCGGAGCCGGGCTGCTCGGGCTGGCCGTCGCGGCGGCGGCGCCACTGGGTCGCCGGCTGGCCCGGAAGGTCTCCCCGACATGACGGTTCCGCATCCCCGGCAGTCGCCACGCAGTGCGCCCGAAGCGACCCGACCGGTCGCGCCGAGCGGCGACGCCACCACCCTGCGCCTCGGGTACGGCACCAACGGTTTCGCCAACCACCGGCTCGACGACGCGCTCGCCGTCATCGCCGACCTCGGCTACGACGGAGTGGCCCTCACCCTGGACCACGACCACCTCGACCCGTTCGCGCCGGGGCTCACCCGCCGGATCGCCGTGCTCGGTCGGAGGCTGAGCGCGTTGGGTCTCGGGCTGGTGATCGAGACCGGCGCCCGCTACCTGCTCGACCCGTGGCACAAGCACGCTCCGACGTTGCTGCACGACGACCCGACCCGGCGGATCGAGTTCCTGCGCCGGGCCGTACGGATCGGTGCCGACCTCGGCGCGGAGGCGGTCTCCTTCTGGTCCGGCGTACGCCCCGACGACGTCGCACCGCAGATCGCCTGGGATCGGCTCGTGGCCGGCTGCGCCACAGTCCTCGACGCCGCGGACGCCGCTGGCGTCACCCTCGGCTTCGAACCGGAACCGGGGATGCTTGTCGAGGACATCGCCGGCTGGCGCCGGCTGCGCGCCGCGCTCGGCGACCCGGCCCGCTTCGGCATCACCCTCGACATCGGACACTGCCGCTGCCTGGAGCCGTGGCCGGTGCCGCAGTGCGTTGCCGAGGTTGCCGAGCACCTGGTCAACGTGCAGATCGACGACATGCGCCGAGGTGTGCACGAGCACCTGGAGTTCGGCACCGGCGAGATCGACTTCCCGCCGGTGCTGGCCGCCCTGGCCGAGGCCGGCTACGGCGGGCTGGTAGCCGTCGAGCTGCCCCGGGACTCGCACGCCGCGCCCGCCGTCGCCGCCCGGTCCATCGAGTTCCTGCGCGCGGCGGCTGGCGGCGACACCGAGGCCGAGGTACCCGCCGGCCCCCTTTGCTCTGCTTCAACAGACGCACCAGCGACCGTCCGCTCTCCGGACACGGGCCGTCGCGTGGGTTGAAGCAGAGCAAAGGGCGTGCCTGGGGTGCCCTGCGGAGCAGCACAAGGGGAGGAGACGGGATGACACCGGATTCACTGCGGGCCGCGCTTCGAGGCGTACCCGATCCCGAATGGCTGGACTCGGCGCTGCACCGGGTCGCGGCCGAGCCCACCGCGATCAACAGGCTCTTTCCGGCGGTCGGCAGGCGCTGCGGCCGGGCCGCCCTGCCCGACGCGCCCGGCTGGACCGCCGACGACGCGGCCCGGGTGCTGCTGCTCACCGCCCTGCCCGGCGAGCACGCCGCCTACGCCGAAACCCTCTACCAGCATGGCGACGCGGCCGAACGGCGTGCCGTGCTGCGGGCCCTGCCGCTGCTGCCGATCGGCGCCGAGGCGGTGCCGCTGCTGCACGACGCGATCCGTACCAACGACACCCGGCTCGTCGCCGCGGCCCTGGGCCCGTACGCCCGGCACCTCGACCCGGCCGCCTGGCGGCAGGCGGTGCTCAAGTGCGTGTTCAGCGGCGTGCCGCTGGCCGCCGTCGCCGACCTGGACAGCCGCGCTGACGGGGAGTTGGCCGCGATGCTGGCCGCGCTCGCCGCCGAACGGCACGCCGCCGGCCGGGAGTTGCCCGCCGACGCCACCGACCTGCTCGACCGGCTCACCGCCGCACTGCCCCGGGAGGCGTGAATGCGCATCTTCGACCCCCACATCCACATGACCTCACGCACCACAGACGACTACGAACGGATGGCCGCCGCCGGTGTCCGCGCCGTCGTGGAGCCGGCGTTCTGGCTGGGCCAACCGCGTACAAGCGCGGCCTCGTTCGTCGACTACTTCGACTCGCTGATCGGGTGGGAGCCGTTCCGGGCCGGGCAGTTCGGGGTGCGCCACCACGCCACGATCGCGCTCAACCCCAAGGAGGCGAACGACCCGCGCTGCCGTCCGGTGCTCGATCTGCTGCCCCGCTACCTGGACAAGGACGCGGTGGTGGCGGTCGGCGAGATCGGGTACGACTCGATGACGCCCGAGGAGGACGAGGCGTTCGCCGCGCAGTTGGCCCTCGCCGTGGCGCACGACCTTCCGGCACTGGTGCACACCCCGCACCGGGACAAGGCCCGGGGTGTCGAGCGCACCCTCGCAGTGGTCGCCGAATCCGGCATCGACCCCGGTCGCGTCGTCGTCGACCACCTCAACGAGGTGACGGTCAAACTCGTCAGGGACACCGGCTGCTGGCTGGGCTTCTCGATCTACCCGGACACCAAGATGACCCCGCTGCGGATGGTCGAGCTGCTGCGCGAGTACGGCACCGACCGGATGCTCGTCAACTCCGCCGCCGACTGGGGGCGCTCCGATCCGCTGCTGACCCGGGCCACCGGCGAGGCGATGCTGAAGGCCGGGTTCGGCGACGACGACGTCGACCGCGTGCTGTGGCGCAACCCTGTGGCGTTCTATGGGCAGTCCGGCCGGCTCGACCTTACCGACCTGGAGGACCCCGCCGCCGTGGACCCGCAGACCGGCAACTCGATCCTGCGCGGCGGTAGCTGATGCGGCTGCGACATGCCGGCGGCGACACCATCCACCTCGGCTACTGCACGAACGTGCACCCCGCCGAGGATCTCGCCGGCATCCTCGGTCAACTGGACACCTACGCCGTGCCGGTCCGCGCGGCGCTCGACAGTGACCTGCTCGGGCTCGGCCTGTGGCTCGCCGCCCCGGTCGCCGCCGAACTGGCCGCCGACCCGGCGCTGCGCCGTCGGCTGCGCGGCGAGCTGGACGCGCGCGGGCTGGAGGTGGTCACCCTCAACGGCTTCCCGTACGCGGCCTTCCAGGCGCCGGTGGTCAAACACGACGTGTACCACCCGGACTGGACCACCGAGCAGCGACTGACGTACACGTTGAATCTGGCCCGGGTGCTCGCCGACCTGCTGCCCGACGACGCCGCCCGGGGCTCGATCTCCACACTGCCGCTTGCCTGGCGGCACCCCTGGGACGCCGAACGGGCCGACGCCGCGCGGCACCGACTGGACCAGCTCGCCGCCGGCCTGGCCGCCGTGCAACACGACACCGGCCGGGAGGTGCGGGTCGGCTTCGAGCCGGAACCCGGCTGCGTGGTGGAGAGCACCGGTCAGGCCGCCGCGCTGCTGTCCGGTATGGACACCGACCGGCTGGGCATCTGCCTGGACCTCGCCCACCTGGCCTGCGCGTGGGAGGAGCCGACGGCGGCGCTGGCCCGGCTGCGCTCGGCCGACCTGCCAGTGGTCAAGGTGCAGGTCTCCGCCGCCGTCGAGGCGGCCGACCCGACCGGCAGCGCCGACGCGCTGCGCCGCTGGGTGGAGCCGCGCTTCCTGCACCAGACCCGGGGTGCCGGCTGCGCGGGGGTGGCCGACCCGGCCGACCCGGCGTACGCCGCCGACGACCTGGACGCGGCGCTGGACGCGGAACTGCCCGGTCCCTGGCGGGTGCACTACCACGTACCCCTGCACGCCCCACCCGAGGAGCCACTCGGCTCCACCCTGCCGGTGCTGCGTGCCGCCCTCGCCGCGCTGTTCGGGGGTCCGACCGCTGGCTGTGACCACCTGGACGTCGAGACGTACACCTGGGGGGTGCTGCCGGCCGCACGACGGCCCGGCACCGATGCGGAGCTGGCTGCGGGTATCGCCGCCGAGCTGGCATTCGCCCGGGACGAGCTGATTGGCCTTGGCCTGCACACCGAGCGGGCCGTGACCACGGGAGAGACGCGATGAGCCGACGACTGGTGGTGCTCGACGTGGTGGGGCTGACCCCACGACTGCTGGCCCACATGCCACGACTGCGCGGGGTCGCCGACGGCGGCTTCCGGGCCGAGCTGGGCACCGTGCTGCCAGCGGTGACCTGCTCGGTGCAGTCCACATTCCTCACCGGCGAGCAGCCCAGCGGGCACGGCATCGTCGGCAACGGGTGGTATTTCCGAGAGCTGGGCGAGGTGTTTCTGTGGCGCCAGCACAACGCGCTTGTCGGCGGGGACAAGCTCTGGCAGGCGGCCCGCCGTGCCGAGCCCGGCTACACGGTGGCAAACGTGTGCTGGTGGTACGCGATGGGCGCGGACGTCAACTGGACCGTCACCCCGCGCCCGGTCTACTACGCCGACGGGCGCAAGGAACCGGACTGCTACACCGACCCGCCGGAGCTGCACGACGCGCTGACCGGGCGGCTGGGTACCTTCCCGCTGTTCACCTACTGGGGGCCGACGGCAGGGCTGCCCTCGTCGCGGTGGATCTGCCAGGCGGCCGAGCAGATCCTCGCCGACGTGTCACCTGACCTCACACTTGTCTACGTCCCGCACCTGGATTACGACCTGCAACGGTACGGCCCGTCGTCAGCCCAGGCCGCCGCGGCTGCGGCTGAGCTGGACGCGGTGCTCGGTCCGCTGCTGGACGCCGCCCGTGCCCGGGACGCGACAGTGGTGGTGCTGTCGGAGTACGGCATCACCGACGTGTCCCGGCCGGTGGACGTCAACCGGCTGCTGCGCGCCGAAGGGCTGCTGCGGGTCCACACGCAGGCCGGCATGGAGTACCTCGACCCGTGGACGTCGAAGGCGTTCGCTGTCGCCGACCACCAGGTCGCGCATGTCTACGTCAAGGACCCGGCCGATGTGCCGGCTGTGGCAAAGCTCTGCGCCGGGTTGCCCGGTGTGGCCGAGGTGCTCGACGCCGACGGCAAAGCCTCGTACGGGCTGGACCACCCGCGCGCCGGTGAGCTGGTGCTCGTGGCCGAGCCCGACTCCTGGTTCACGTACTACTACTGGCTCGACGACGCCCGCGCACCGGACTTCGCCCGCCTCGTCGAGATCCACCGCAAACCCGGGTACGACCCGGCGGAGTTGTTCTTCGACCCGGCCGCGCCGCTCGCCGCCAAAGGCCGCGCCGGGGTGGCGTTGGCCCGCAAGAAGCTCGGCATGCGTTACCTGATGAACGCCATCGGGCTGGACGCCGGCGCACGCGCGGTACGCGGCTCGCACGGGCGGCTGCCCACCGATCCGGCGGACGCCCCCGTGCTGCTCTGCTCGGATCCGGCCGCTGCCCGGGAGCGGATCGAGGCCACCGAGGTCAAGGCGCTGCTGCTGGAACTCGCCGGGCTGAGCGCCGGCGACGGCTCAGTGGAGCGGCCGGGGGAGGGGTCGTGACGGTAACGGTCACCCCGACCGACACGAGTGGACTGCGGGCGCGCTTCGACGCGGAGCTGGCCGCCTTCCTCGACCGGCAGGGCCCGGACTGGCCGGACGGGGCGCCGCGCGGGGTGTTCACCGCACTGCAACGGTTCGTGCTCGCCGGCGGGAAGCGGCTGCGTCCGCTCTTCTGCTACTGGGGTTGGCGTGGGGCCGGGGCTGCCGACGGCACACCGATCGTGGTGGCGGCTGCCGCGTTGGAGCTGTTCCACGCGTTCGCGCTGATCCACGACGACATCCTGGACGGCAGTGACCGTCGCCGGGGCGAGCCGTCGGTGCACCGCCTCTTCGCGGACCTGCACGCCCGCTCGTCCTGGCGCGGCGACCCCGAGGCGTACGGGCGCAATACGGCGCTGCTTTGCGGGGACCTGTGCGCGGCGTGGTCGGATCAGATGTTCCACGAGTGCGGCTTGAGCACGGAGCAGGTGCACAGGGGCTACGGCGTGTTCGCGTTGATGCGTACCGAGGTGATCGCGGGGGAGTACCTGGACCTGGTGTCCGGTGTGGGTGACGGCTCGGTGGCAAGCGCGCTCACAGTGATCCGGATGAAGGCCGCCCGGTACACGGTGACCCGGCCGTTGCAGATCGGCGCGGCCCTGGCGGGCGCCGGGCCGGAGCTGCTCGCCGCGCTTGGCGAGTTCGGTGACCCACTTGGTGACGCGTTCCAACTGCGGGACGACGTGCTGGGTGTCTTCGGTGACCCGGCGGTCACCGGCAAGTCGGTGCTCGACGACCTGCGCGAGGGCAAGCCGACGGTGATGATGGCGCTGGTCCGCAGCGCTGCTGACCGGTCGCAGACGGCCCGGCTGCGGGAGCTGTTCGGCAATCCCTCCCTGGACGCGGACGGCGCGGCGGAGCTGCGCGAGATCATCGAGGTGACGGGTGCGCGGGAGCGGATCGAGCAGATGATCCGGGTCCGGACGGACGCGGCGTTGACCGCGTTGCGTGACGCCGTGCTGACCGAGGAGTCACGGGCCGCGCTTGTGGCGCTGGCGGGACAGACGATCGATCGCCGCGCCTGACCACCAACTTTCGATCGAATAGACGAAAGTTGATGGCAAGTCACCGGAAGCTATGGACACATCGACGTCCACAACTTAGTGTCGTGCCCAACACGACAGTGTTTCGTCGATGTGAACCGGCGGCGCGGTAACCCATCGACCCATCACCACCGCTACGGCATCCGGCGCGACGGCGCGCGCCCGGCCTGGCAGCCATTTCGTCAGGAAGGGACAGCCCATGCCCACAAAGGACGCTCCCACACATCGATCCCGACAATGGTTCTCCGCAGGCTCGGCGCTGCTCCTGGTGGCCGCTGCCGGCACTGTGGCGCTCGGCGCCGGCCCCGCAGCCCTCGGCGGCCCCACGCCGGCCCAGGCACACACCATCAACGCCACCGACTTCCAGCAGGTCGAGCTGGCCCGCGGTGTCGCCGAAATGGGTGAGCCGATGTCACTTGCCGTGCTGCCGGACCGCTCGGTCCTGCACACCGCCCGCAACGGCACACTGCGCCGCACCGACGCGGGCGGAACCACAACAGTTGTCGGCACAGTGCCGGTCTACACCCACGACGAGGAGGGGTTGCAGGGCGTCGGGGTCGACCCGAACTTCGCCAGCAACCGGCACATCTTCCTCTACTACGCACCGCCGCTGTCCACCCCCACCGGCGACGCGCCCGCCACCGGCACCAGCTGGTCGGCCTGGCAGGGTGTGAACCGCCTCTCCCGGTTCACCCTCAACGCCGACTTCACACTGAACCAGGCCAGCAAGGTCGACGTGCTCGACGTACCGGCGGACCGCGGCCTGTGCTGCCACGTCGGCGGGGACATCGACTTCGACGCCAGCGGCAACCTCTACCTGTCCACCGGCGACGACACCAACCCCTTCGAATCCGCCGGCTACTCGCCCCTTGACGAGCGGACCAACCGCAACCCGGGGTACGACGCGCAGCGCAGCGCCGGCAACACCAACGACCTGCGCGGCAAGATCCTGCGGATCAAGGTGAACGCCAACGGGACGTACTCCATCCCGTCGGGCAACCTGTTCGCGCCGGGCACGGCCAGGACCCGGCCGGAGATCTACGCAATGGGCTTCCGCAACCCGTTCCGGATCAGCGTCGACAAGGCCACCGGCGTCGTCTACGTCGGTGACTACGGTCCGGACGCCGGCTCCACGAGCTCCACGCGCGGCCCGTCCGGGCAGGTGGAGTTCAACCGGGTCGCCGCACCGGGCAACTACGGCTGGCCGTACTGCACCGGCACCAACACCACCACCGAGACGTACAACGAGTGGGACTTCGCCACAAACGCCAGCGGGGCGAAGTACAACTGCACAGGCGGGCCGACGAACAACTCCTTCCGCAACACCGGCCTCGCCACCCTGCCGCCGGCCCAGCCCGCCTGGATCCGGTACGCCGGCGACGCCGGCACCCCCACCGAGTTCGGCGGCGGCTCCGAGTCGCCGATGGGCGGCCCGGTCTACCGCTACAACGCCTCGTCGACCTCCACGACCAAGTTCCCGCAGTCGTTCGACGGGCAGTTCTTCGCCACCGAGTTCGGTCGCGGCTGGATCAAGCCGATCCACGTCAACGCCGACGGCTCGCGGGGCACCATCGACACCTTCCCCTGGGTGGGCAAGCAGGTGATGGACTCCGCGTTCGGGCCGGACGGCGCGTACTACGTGCTCGACTACGGCACCGGCTACTTCAACGGGGACGCCAACTCGGCGCTCTACCGCTTCGACTACGTCGGTGGCGGCAACCGGGCGCCCAGCGCCTCGGCGAGCGCCAACAAGACCTCCGGCGCGGCGCCGCTGACTGTCGTGTTCTCCTCGGCCGGCTCGTCCGACCCCGAGGGTGGGGCGCTCACCTACTCGTGGAACTTCGGCGACGGCACCACCTCCACTGCGGCGAACCCCACGAAGACCTACAACACAAACGGCACCTACACCGCCACGCTCACAGTGCGCGACCCGCAGGGCGCCACAGGCAGCAGCAGCGTGCAGATCAACGTCGGCAACACCGCGCCCACTGTGACGATCAACAGCCCCGGCAACGGGCAACTGTTCAGCTTCGGTGACACGGTCTCGTACAGCATCACCGTCACCGACCCGGAGGACGGCACCATCGACTGCACGAAGGTCAAGATGACCTACGTGCTCGGGCACGACCAGCACGGGCACCAGATCACCTCGAAGACCGGCTGCTCCGGCACGATCACCATCCCGGTCGACGGTGAGCACGACGACGCGGCGAACATCTTCGCGATCTTCGACGCGGAGTACACCGACGCCGGCGGTCTGACCACGCACACCCAGCACACGCTGCCACCGCGTCACCGGCAGGCCGAGTTCTTCGGCACCTCGTCAGGGGTAAACGTGTTCAGCAAGACCCCGGCCGAGGGCGGCAAGACCGTCGGCGACATCAACAACGGCGACTGGATCGCGTTCCAGCCGTACCGGTTGGGCAACGTGACAGCGTTCAACGCCCGGGTCTCCTCGGCGGGCGCGGGCGGCACCCTCCAGGTCCGCGCCGGTTCGGCAACGGGCACCGTCCTGGGCTCGGCCACCGTTCCGGTGACCGGCGGCTGGGAAACCTTCACCACGGTCAGCGGGACGATCACCAACCCGCCGACCGCCACCACCACGCTCTACCTGACGTTCGCAGGGACGGGCACCGGGGCGCTCTACGACATCGACGCCTTCACCCTCGTCACCGGCACACCCGCCACTGGCGGTACCGGCCCGATCAAGGGTCTTGCCGGCAAGTGCCTGGACGTGCGTAACGCCGCCACCGCCGACGGTACGCAGGTCCAGATCTACACCTGCAACGGCAGTGCGGCGCAGACGTGGACGGTGACGCCGAACTCGACGATCAAGGCGTTCGGCAAGTGCCTCGACGTCTCCGGTGCCGCCACCGCCGACGGCACGAAGATTCAGCTCTGGACCTGCAACGGCACGGGCGCGCAGAACTGGTCCGCCCAGGCCGACGGCACGGTACGCAACCCGGCGTCCGGCAAGTGCCTGGACGTCTCCGGCAACAACTCCGCGGACAGCACCCCCGTGCACCTGTGGACCTGCAACGCCGCCGCCAACCAGAAGTGGACCCTGCCCTGAGTTGAAAGGAAGGGCCCCTTGTTAACGCCTAGTGTTGTACAAGGGGCCCCTCCTAACAGTCTTTAGGAGAGCGATATGCGCAGACTCCTGCGACCCGTCCTCGGCGCGGCCACCGCCGTCCTCGCCGTCATCGCCTGCACCACCCCGGCCACCCCCGCCAGCGCCGCCGACGCCCCCTACGACGTGCTGGTGTTCTCCAAGACCGCAGGCTTCCGGCACGACGCGATCCCGGTCGGCATCCAGACCATCCGTGACCTGGGTGCGGCGAACAACTTCACGGTCACCGCCACCGAGGACGCCGCCGCGTTCACCACCGGCAACCTCGCCCAGTACGAGGCTGTCGTCTTCCTCAACACCACGGGCGACGTCCTCAACGCCAGCCAGCAGACGGCCTTCGAGTCGTACATCGGCTCCGGTCGTGGGTACGTGGGCGTGCACGCCGCCGCCGACACCGAGTACGACTGGCCGTTCTACGGCAACCTGGTGGGCGCGTGGTTCGCCTCGCACCCGGCCATCCAGCAGGCGAACGTCAAGGTGGAGGACCGTGGGCACGCGGCGACGGGACACCTGCCGCAGACCTGGACCCGCACCGACGAGTGGTACAACTACCGGACCAACGCCCGGTCCACCGCCCACGTGCTGGCGACCCTCGACGAGTCGTCGTACTCCGGTGGCGGGATGGGTGCCGACCACCCGCACTCCTGGTGCAAGAGCTACAGCGGTGGCCGGTCGTTCTACACCGGCGGTGGCCACACCCAGGCGTCGTACGCCGAGCCCGCGTTCCGCAACCACCTGCTCGGCGGCATCCGGTACGCGGCCGGTCGCAGCAAGGCCGACTGCCGGCCGGAGACCGGCTACACCCCGCTGTTCAACGGCTCGACGGCCGGCTGGTCCCAGGCGGGGCCGGGCAGCTTCACCAACTCCGACGCCACCCTCACGTCGGTGGGCGGCATGGGCCTGTACTGGTACAACGCCAAGCAGTTCACGAACTACTCGCTGAAGCTGGACTGGAAGCTGGCCGGCGACGACAACTCGGGTGTGTTCATCGGCTTCCCGCCGTCGAGTGACCCGTGGTCGGCGGTGGACAACGGCTACGAGATCCAGATCGACGCCACCGACGCGGCGGACCGCACCACCGGCGCGGTCTACACCTTCAAGTCCGCCGACATCGCGGCCCGCGACGCGGCGCTCAACGCGCCGGGGGAGTGGAACACCTACGAGCTGCTGGTCGAGGGCGAACGGCTACAGATCTTCCTCAACGGGGTGAAGATCAACGACTTCACCAACACCGATCCGGTACGGTCGCTTGCCGGCCACATCGGCATCCAGAACCACGGCACCGGCGACGACGCCTCGTTCCGCAACATCCGGATCAAGGAGTTGGGCACCACCCCGCAGCCCGGGAACGTCACGGTCCAGGCCGAGGCGTTCAGCTCGGCAAACGGCGTCTCCGCGTTCACCAAGGCGGGCGCCAACGGCGGTCAGACGATCGGTTACATCGATCCGGGCGACTGGGCCGCGTACAACGGAGTGGACCTGACCGGGGTCACCTCGTTCACGTCCCGGGTCGTCTCCGGCGGCGCGGGCGGCACCATCCAGGTGCGTACCGGTTCGGCCACCGGCCCGGTGCTCGGCTCGGTGGCGGTGCCGAACACCGGCAGTTGGACGACGTTCGCCAACGTCACCACGACCCTGTCCGGCGTCCCGTCCGGCGCCCAGAATCTCTACCTCACGTTCAGCGGTAGCGGCACGGGGCTCTTCGACGTGGACGACTTCACCCTCGTCAAGGGCGGTGGCAGCGGCACTCCCGGTGTCGGCCCGATCAAGGGTCTGGCCGGAAAGTGCCTGGATGTGCGTAACGCGGCCACCGCCGACGGTACGCAGATCCAGCTCTACAGCTGCAACGGCAGTGCGGCGCAGACGTGGACGGTGACGCCGAACTCGACGATCAAGGCGTTGGGCAAGTGCCTCGACGTCTCCGGCGGCGCGTCGGCCGACGGCACCAAGATCCAGCTTTGGACCTGCAACGGCACGGCCGCGCAGAACTGGGCCGCCCAGTCCAACGGCAGTCTCCGCAACCCGTCGTCGGGCAAGTGCCTCGACGTCAGCGGCAACAACTCCGCCGACAGCACCATCGTGCACCTCTGGACCTGCAACGCCGCCGCCAACCAGAAGTGGACCCTGCCCTAGCCTCCACCCTCACCCCGTTGATCTTGCACTTGCTGCCGGGACCATTGCCGCTATACCGGGCATCTCGGCGACCCAAAGTGCAAGATCGGCGGGGTGTGGGGGCGGGGTGCGGCGGGGGCGGGTGGGGTTCACAGCCTGCTGCCGTACCTTGGCTGCATGGGGCGGTTCGCGCAGTGGCGCCGGGTGGTGCGGGCGCACGGGTACCGGCTGCTGCACCGGGCCGAGGAACCTGATCCGCTGGACGGGCCGGCACCCAGCCTGAACCGGCTCGACGCCCTCGTGGAGGGTTACGCCGCTGGTCAGCCGGTGCGCTGGACCCTGGCCGGCCAACCCCGTCCGTTGCCCGGCCCGGTCGACGTCGCGGCGTACCGGATCATCGAGGAATCGCTCAGCAACGCGCGCCGGCACGCCCCGGGCGCGCCGGTCGTGGTCCGTCTCCGCTACGACCCCGAGGGCATCACCATCGAGGTACGCGACGACGGCGCCGACGCCACGGCGGTGGTGGGGGAGACCCGGGGTGCGGGGCGGGGCCTGCTCGGGGTCCGCCGTCGTGCCGAGCGGCTCGGCGGTACGTTCTCCGCCGGCCCGCGCGCCGAAGGCGGCTTCACCGTGCGGGCCGTCCTGCCGGCGCCGGAGGAAATGGTCAGATGACGATCCCGTCGCGGGGCTTTCGCGACGGGTGCGGCGGAAATAGGCTGGGGGCGGCGACCGTGACGGTGGCCGGTGACCCGGTGGGAGGCGCAACCCGCCGGGCCCAGGTGCGCTCGGCACCCACCGGTGTTCCGCCTCGGTCTCACGTACCGGTCTGACCGGTCACCCTCGCCTCGGTCCGCACAACGGAATCCCCATCACATCAGGGGAGAAGGACAATGGCGCGACCCATCACGCTCTTCACCGGCCAGTGGGCCGACCTTCCGTTCGAGGAGGTCTGCCGGCTCGCCTCCGAGTGGGGCTACGACGGTCTGGAGATCGCCTGCTGGGGCGACCACTTCGAGGTCGACAAGGCGCTCGCCGACGACTCGTACGTCGATCGCAAGCGGGAGACGCTCGCGAAGCACAACCTTCAGGTCTTCACGATCTCCAACCACCTGGTCGGTCAGGCGGTCTGCGACCACCCGATCGACGAGCGGCACCAGGACATCCTGCCCGGCCGGATCTGGGGCGACGGCGAGCCGGAGGGGGTTCGCCAGCGGGCCGCGGAGGAGATCAAGGACACGGCGCGGGCTGCGGCGAAGCTCGGCGTGAAGACTGTCGTCGGCTTCACCGGGTCGTCGATCTGGCACACGCTGGCGATGTTCCCGCCGGTGCCGCCGTCGATGATCGAGCGCGGTTACCAGGACTTCGCCGACCGGTGGAACCCGATCCTCGACGTGTTCGACGAGGTCGGGGTGCGGTTCGCGCACGAGGTGCACCCCAGCGAGATCGCGTACGACTACTGGACGACGAAGCGGACGTTGGAGGCGATCGGCCACCGGCCCGCTTTCGGGCTGAACTGGGACCCGTCGCACTTCGTCTGGCAGGAGCTGGACCCGGTGAACTTCATCTTCGACTTCGCCGACCGGATCTACCACGTCGACTGCAAGGACGCGAAGGTGCGTACCGGCGACGGCCGGCGCGGTCGGCTCGCCTCGCACCTGCCGTGGGCGGACCTGCGTCGCGGCTGGGACTTCGTCTCCACCGGGCACGGCGACGTGCCCTGGGAGGACTGCTTCCGGGCGTTGAACGCGATCGGCTACACCGGTCCGATCTCGGTGGAGTGGGAGGACGCCGGGATGGACCGTCTCGTCGGTGCTCCGGAGGCGCTCCAGTTCGTCCGCCGGCTCGCCTTCGACGCGCCGAGCGCGGCCTTCGACGCCGCGTTCAGCAGCAAGGACTGACCGGCGGCGGGGACTGAGCGCGTCGGCGTCGGTCAGCCGTACCCCGGACAGACCACGGGCCGGTCGCCTTGCGGCGACCGGCCCGTCGACGTGCGGTTGGTCAGAGCGTGCTGCCGTTGGTGCCCGAGCCGGACGGCTTGGAGCGGGGGGTCGTGGCCGACGGCGACCCGGAGGTCGTGCCGACCGTGCTGCTGGTGCCCGACGAACCGGAGCCCGCCTTGGCGCCCACCGTTGCGGGCGTGCCGGCGAACGCGTCGTCGGCAGCGGTCAGTTCCTGGCTGCCGTTGCCGGTGCCCAGCTTCTCGCCCAGCTTGGTCTGGCCGAGCTTGTCCTTACCCTCGCTGTAGAGCTTGTTGGCCTGGGCCTGCGCCACCCCGGCCGCCTCCTGGACGGTCGGGTGGTCGAGCACCTTGCGGCCCCGAACCACGAGCTCTTCGTACTTCTCCCGGCCGGCACGGGCGCCCAGGACGAATCCCGCAGCCAGCCCGCCAAGAAACATGATCTTTCCGCGCATGGCGGCTCCTTCCGTACCTGACGCGCCGTCGCCCCTCGGGGTTGCCCCGTCGGAGCGACCAATTCGCGCCTGCGTCCTCTGTCCGCAGCTAACTACCCATCCTGCTCCCCGCTCAAGCCTGCTTGTGTGGGGATGGCGATTTGCCCTTATTGCGAATGTGCTGTGTCGCTTACCTGCCCGACCCGATCATGATGACTGAGGGGCGCAACCCACTGGACCATCACCGGGGGATGTCCTGTACTCTTGTCCCGTCGCACGGCACCGGGAGATCCGGGTCCGGGCGGTGCACGATCCCCTGTAGCTCAATTGGCAGAGCAGCCGGCTGTTAACCGGCAGGTTATTGGTTCGAGTCCAATCGGGGGAGCTTCGCTCCACATCAACGCCCGTCGGCCCGACAGCCGGCGGGCGTTTCCGCGTCCCAGCCCTACCCCCTGGCCCTCGATCGGTGCTGGTGGACGGTTTGCCCCTCTCTGGGCGTCCTCGGCCGGCAGGATGGTCGATGTCGACCTAGACTCCGGCTGCGTCGATTGATGCGTCGATTTGGGATGGTGCGGATGTCCGGACGAGGAGGCTTCGGCCGGGCCACGCTTGTCGCGGTGGCCGTCGTGCTGGCCTGGCTCGTGGTCGGTGGCGTGGCCGGGCCGTACGCCGGGCGGTTGAGTGAGGTCTCCACAAACGACAACGCCGCCTTCCTGCCCACCGACGCCGAGGCGACCCGCGCCCAGGACCTCGCTGCCGGGTTCGTCGACCGCGAGACCGTCCCGGCGCTAGTCGTCTACGAGCGGACCTCGGGGATCACCGACGCGGACCGCCAGCGGGTGAGCGCCGACGCGGGCCGGTTCGCCCAGGTGCCCGGCGTGGTCGGCCCGCTGCCGCCGCCGATCCCCAGCGAGGACGGCCAGGCACTCCAGGTAGTCGTGCCTGTGGACGACGCCGAGGGCGAGGAGATCGGCTCGGTCGTCGAGCGGTTGCGCGACATCGCCGGCGGCGAACGGGACGGGCTCAGCGTGGACGTCGCGGGGCCGGCCGGCCTGCTCGCCGACCTGATCGAGGTCTTCGCCGCCATCGACGGGCCACTGCTGCTTGTCACCCTCGTGGTCGTGCTGATCATCCTGCTGGTCGTCTACCGCAGCCCGGTGCTCTGGATCTTTCCGCTGCTGGCCGCCGGCATGTCGTACGCCCTCGCGTCGGTCTTCGTCTACCTGCTGGCCGACGCCGACATCATCAAGCTCAACGGGCAGGCTCAGGGCATCCTCACAGTGCTGGTCTTCGGTGCCGGCACCGACTACGCGCTGCTGCTGATCGCCCGCTACCGCGAGGAACTGCACAGGCACGACCGCCCGTGGGACGCCATGCGTACGGCGTGGAAGGGCGCGGCGCCCGCCATCATCGCCTCCGGCAGCACAGTCATCGTCAGCCTGCTCTGCCTGTTGCTGTCCAGCCTCAACTCCAACCGGGCACTCGGCCCGGTCGCCGCCATCGGCATCGCCGCCACCCTGCTGGTGATGCTGACATTCCTGCCCGCGCTGCTGGTGCTCGGCGGCCGTTGGGCGTTCTGGCCCCGCCGACCGGAGGAGGACCAGGCCGACCCGCGGGCCGAGCACGGCATCTGGAGCCGTATCGCCGGGTTCGTGGCCCGGCACGCCCGCCCGATCTGGCTGAGCACAGCTGTCGTGCTTGCCGTTCTCACGCTCGGTCTCACGCAGCTCGGCGCCACCGCCCTCGGTCAGTCCGACCTGTTCACCCAGCGCACCGATTCGGTGGACGGCCAGGACGTCATCGCCCGGCACTACCCGGCCGGCACCGGCAGCCCGGCCACCATCTTCACCACTGAGCAGACCGCCCGACAGGTGGCACAGGTGGCGCAGGGGGTGCCCGGCGTCGCGGCGGTCCGTCCGCTCACCGCCGGCCCGCAGACCGGCCCACCCGACCCGAACGCCCCGCCGAAGGTCGTCGACGGGCGTGTGGAGTTGGAGGCGACGCTCGCCGACGAGCCGGACAGCGACGGCGCCGAGCAGACCATCCGCAACCTGCGCGTCGCCGTCCACCAGGTGCCCGGCGCGGCCGCTGTGGTCGGCGGCTTCACCGCGATCAACGTGGACACGTCCGACGCCGCCAGACGCGACCAGAACGTCATCATCCCCGTGGTGCTTGCGGTCATCGCTGTCATCCTGGCCCTGCTGCTGCGTGCCCTTCTCGCCCCGCTGCTGCTGATCGCCACAGTCCTGCTCAGCTTCGGCGCCACCCTCGGCCTCTGCGCGCTGCTGTTTCGCCACGTCTTCGACTTCCCCGGCGTGGACACGTCGTTTCCGCTGTTCGCGTTCGTCTTCCTGGTCGCCCTCGGCATCGACTACAACATCTTCCTGATGAGCCGGGTCCGCGAGGAGTCGGTGAAGCGCGGCACCCGGGCCGGTGTGCTCGCCGGTCTCGCCGTCACCGGCGGTGTGATCACCTCCGCCGGCATCGTGCTCGCCGCGACGTTCTCCGCCCTTGCCGTCCTGCCACTTGTGGTGCTCGTCGAGCTGGGAACCGCTGTCGCGGTCGGCGTACTCATCGACACGATCGTCGTCCGGTCGCTGCTGGTGCCGGCGCTCGCGTACGACATCGGGCCGAAAGTCTGGTGGCCGGGCCGGTTGTCCCGGGCGAACGGTGAGCGGGAGGCGCGCGATGCCGGCTGATACGGACGTGGTCATCGTCGGCGGCGGCCTGGCCGGCCTCGCCGCCGCCCGCCGGCTGCACCGCGCCGGCGTGCCGTGGCGGCTGGTGGAGGCCAGCGACCGGCTCGGCGGCCGGGTAGCCACCGACGTCGTCGACGGTTACCTGATCGATAGCGGCTTCCAGGTGCTCAACACCGCGTACCCGAGGCTCGGCACACTTATCGACACCGGGCGGCTGAACCTCGGCTACTTCACCTCCGGCGTGCTGGTGCGCAAGGGCGATCACCTGCTGCGGCTGGTCAACCCGCTGCGCGAGCCGACCGGCGGGCCACGCACCGCGCTCGCCGGCGTCGGCTCGCTGCTCGACCGGGTGCGCTTCGCCGCGCTCGCCACCGGCTGCGCCACGCTGCCCGTGTCCCGGCTGCTCGCCGCGCCCGAGACCACCACCGAGACGGCGCTGCGCCGCGCCGGCCTCTCCGACGCGATCATCGAGGAGTTGCTGCGCCCGTTCCTGTCCGGAGTGTTCATCGACCGCGAGCTGGCGACCTCCAGCCATGTGCTCGCGATGGTGCTGCGCTCCTTCGCCCGCGGCCGGATCGGCCTGCCCGCCGACGGGATGGCCGCGCTGCCCCGGGCCATCGCCGACCCGCTGCCGGCCGACCTGCTCGACCTGGACACCCCGGTCACGCAGGTCGCGCCCCGCCTGGTCCGTACCCGGGACGGCGAAATCCACTGCCGGGCCGTCGTGGTCGCCGTCGACCCGCCCGCCGCGTCCGCGCTGCTTCCGGCCCTGGCGAGGGTACGCATGCACAGCTACACCACCTACTACCACAGTGCGCCCGAACCGCCGCTCGACGAACCGATCCTGCTCGTCGACGGCGACCGGCGGGAGATCGTCGCCAACACGGTGGTGCTCAGCAACGCGGCCCCGACGTACGCGCCGGACGGTCGGCACCTCGTCGCCACGTCGGTGGTCGGACCGACCGCCCCGCCCGAGCCGACCATTCGGGCCGAACTGACCCGGCTGTACGGTCGATCCACCGCCGACTGGACCCACCTCACCACAGTGGCCGTCCCGGACGCGCTGCCCGCCGCGCCGCCACCGCAGGGGCGACTGCGCAAACCCGTGGGGCTGGGGCAGGGGCTGTTCGTGGCCGGTGACCACCGGGACAGCCCGTCCGTCCAGGGTGCACTCGCCAGCGGTTGGCGCGCCGCCGGGGCGGTTCTGGAGGAGCTGCGCGCGACGTAGCCCGGCGTCGGAGGGCCAGAAAAAGCGGGACATCGGAGGCTTAGTTGATCACCTATGATCCCCGCCATGCCCGCACCTCTTCCGGCTCCCACCTTCGATGCCGGTGCCGCGTACCCCGAGGTCAACGACCTGCGTAAGGCGCTCGACGCCGCCGACTGGCCCGCCGTGCGGGCGCTGTTCGTCGACCGCGACCAGGACAGCCGTACGCTGCTCGTCGGGGAAGGCGGCAGCCACGCCAAGACCGACATGTTCCTGCGCCGGGTGTACGACGAGGACCCCACCGACGCCCTCGCCGGCGTACTGCTCGGCACCCACCTCATCCGTGCGGAATGGCAGATCCGCAGCGGCGCCCGAGCCCAGGACGTCAGCCGGTCGCAGTTCGACCAGTTCCATGACCACCTGCGCCGCGCCGAACAGGTGCTCATCGACGTCACCGCCCGACACCCCGACGACGCGGCCGCGTGGACCCAACGCATCACCCTCGCCCGGGGCCTCGAACTCGGCCAGAACGAGGCGCGCCGCCGCTACGACCGGCTCGCCCACCACCACCCCCACCACATGCCCGCACAGGCGAGTCTGCTCCAGCAGCTCTGCCCGAAGTGGAGCGGCGACTGGGACCGGATGTTCGCGTTCGCCCGCGAGTGCGCCCAGGCCGCACCCGACGGGGCGCCCAACGCCGCGCTGATCGCCGACGCGCACCTGGAACGCTGGCTCGACTTCGACAGCGCGCGGGAGCAGACGGCATACCTGCGAAGCACGCCAGTGGTGGACGAGATCATGCAGGCCGCCCAGAAATCCGTGCTGCACCCGGACTTCGCCGATCGGTCGGACTGGGTCTGGGCCCGCTCGATGTTCGCGCTGATGTTCAGCCTGACCGAGCAATGGTCCGCCGCCGCGAGCCAGTTCACCGCCCTCGGCAACCTGGGCAGTGAGTTCCCCTGGATCTACGTCGACGGGGCCGAAGGATTCACGAAGTACCGCGCCAAGGCGTACGCGAAGGGTGGCCAGTCGTGATCCAGCACCTGGACGTGGACGGGGTGCCCACGCTGCTCGCCCCCACCGGCGGGCCGATGCACGCCGGGTTGACCTTCCGGGTCGGCACCGCAGACGAGACGCTCGCCCGGGCCGGCATCACCCACCTCATCGAGCACCTCGCGCTCGCGCCGCTCGGCCTGGCCGACTACCACATCAACGGCATGACCGCCCCCGCGTACACAATGTTCCACACCCAGGGCTCCGAAGCCGACATCGCGGCGTTCCTCACCGCGGTCTGCGCACACCTTCAGGACCTGCCGCTGGCGAGGCTGGAGGTCGAGAAGGAGATCCTGCGCACCGAGTGGAGCAGCCGGGGCGCCGCCGCGATAGACGACATCCCGCTGTGGCGACACGGTGCCCGGGACTTCGGGTTGACCAGCTACCCGGAGTGGGGCCTCGGCGCGCTCACCGCCGACGACCTGCGCGAGTGGGCGGCCCGGTGGTTCACCCGGGAGAACGCGGTGCTCTGGATCGCCGGCGGACGGGTGCCCGCCGGACTTCGACTCGCGCTGCCCGCCGGGGTCCGTCAGCCCGTACCGGTGGCCTCGTCGGCACTGCCGCAGACCCCGGCGTACTTCGTCAGCGGCTCCCGGGCCGTGGTGCTCGACTCCGTGGTGCGCCGCAGCACCGCCGCCAACATCTTCTCCGGGGTGCTGGAGCGCGAGCTGTACCGATCGCTGCGCCAGGACGCCGGCCTGTCCTACACCACCACCACTGGGTACGAGCCGCGCGGCGACGGGTACGCGTCGCTGCGGGCCCTCGCCGACGCGCTGGCGGAGAAGCAGGACGCCGTGCTCGGCGGCTTCATCGACGTCCTCGCCAAGATGCGGGTCGGGCGGATCGAGCAGGCGGACCTCGACGCCACAGTCGCCAAGCGGGAGGACTTTCTCGGCATCGCGGAGGTGGACGCCGCACGGCTGCCGTCGTACGCCCTCAACGTGCTGACCGGGCAGCCGAACTCCACAATCGACGAGCACCGGGCCGAACTGAAGGCCGTCAACCTCACCGACCTGCACGAGGTGGCGGGGGAGATGATGGCGTCGGCGCTGCTGATGGTGCCCGGCGGCCACCGCGCCGACTGGGCCGGCTTCGTCGCCGCGCCCACCCACTCCGCCGACACCGTCGACGGCACCACGTACCGGGCGAAGCAGGGCGCCGGCGGCCTCCGCGTCGGCACGGACGGGGTGACCTACCTGAACCCGAGCGGGCCGCTCACCGTTCGCTACGACAGCTGCTCGGCAATGCTCGCCTGGCCGGACGGCGCCCGACAGCTGATCGGCGCGGACGCCATCGTGCTGCACATCGAGCCGACAATGCTCGAACTGCCCCCGGGCACGATCCAGGCCATCGACGCCGCGGTGCCGTCCGACCGGCACGTCACCATGCCGGCCCGCACGCCGGAGCAGATCCCCCAACCGAAGCCGATCGCTCACCAGGAAGAGCCCGCCGGACGTTCCTGGTGGGAGATTCCGGTGATGGTGCTCAGCAGCCTGGGCACCCTGCTGATGGGCGGCTTCTGCCTGCTGCTGACCATCGGCATGTTCGCCGCAGACAGCAGTCCGGACGACAATTGGTTCTGGGGCGTCATCGCAGTTGGTTGGCTGCTCACTGTTATCCTCGCGTTGCCCATCGTGCTGCTCAACCGACGGCGGCGGTGATGAGGTGGGGCCGGATCACTGCTGGCCTGTGATCCACCGGGCGGGATAAGATCCGGCGCGGTGTCAGGGGCGGTAGCTCAGCCGGTTAGAGCAGGGGACTCATAATCCCTCGGTCGCGGGTTCGAGTCCCGCCCGCCCCACCGACCGCACCATTGTGCGAACCGGTGGTACTCCTGAAGTGCCCTCGTCCGTTTCGGGCGGGGGCATTGTCGTGTCGGTGGGGATCTTGAACACGGGTACGACTCCCTGGTCGGTGAGTTGGACTTCGGCGATGAGCGTTTCGATGGCGGCTTTGCGTTCGGTGGCGGTGCCGCTGGTCATGATGGCGCTGAGGTGGTCGCGGATGCGGGCGACGGTGCCGGGCGGCGGGGGCTCGGGCTGGGCGGTCAGGCCGGCGTCGAGTTCGGTGTGCCGGGCCTGGAGTTGGGCCAGTCGCTGGCGGAGTTCGCGGATGCGTGGTCCGGCGGTGGCGTCATCCATGGTGCCGTTCTCGAACGCCGCGTGATACCGGTCGATCGCGTTCTCTGTGCTGGTGATCTGGTGGGCGATGGCGGTGAGTTCGGCTCGCCGGTCGTCGCTGGTGGTGTCGTGTTGGGCGTGGGCGCGGTCGATCATGGCGGCGAGGACGGGTTCGGCGGTGGTGTAGAAGTCGTGCAGGGCCTGCAGGATCATGTGGTCGAGGTCGTCGGCGGGGAGTCGGGGTGCGGTGCAGGTGGCGTGTTTGCCGTAGCGGGTGCGGGTGAAGCAGGTGTAGTAGCGGTAGCGGCGGGTCCGGCCTTTGGCGGATGTGCCGATGTAGCGCTGTCCGCACTGCGGACATGTCAACAGGCCGGTGAGGTAGTAGTCCGAGTCGGACATGGCCCGCTGGGTTTGGACGTCGCCTCGGGCGTTGGCGATGTCCTGGGCGCGTCGGAAGGTGTCCCGGTCGATGAGTGCGTCGTGGGCGTCGGGGACGAGGATGTCGCGGTAGGCGATGTCCCCGAGGTAGGCGGGGTTGTCCAGGATCCGGTTGATGGTGTGTCCGGACCATTGTTTGCCGGTGCGGTTGGGGACGCCGCGGGCGTTCAACTCGGTGGCGATGGCGCGGGTGCCGAGACGGTCGCGCGTGTAGAGGTAAAAGATGTCACGCAGGATGGGTGCCTCGTCGGGGTGGGGCACCAGGCGTTGGGTGTCGCGGTCGACGAGGTAGCCGTAGGGGCGGTTGCCGCCGGCCCATTGGCCTTTGCTGGCTTTCGCGGTCATACCACTCTTCACTCGGTCGATGATCATGTTGCGTTCGAATTCAGCGAACACGGCGAGGAATTGCAGCATCATGCGACCGATCGCACCGCCGGTGTCGACGGGTTCGGTGGCGGAGGCGAATCGCACGTTGGCGGCGTCGAGGGTGGCGGCGAGATCGATGAAATGAGCGAGGCTTCGACTGAATCGGTCTACTCGGTAAACGAGTAGGACGTCATACATGCCGGCTTTCGCCGCGTCGAGTGCCTTTTTCAAGCCGGGGCGGTCGGTGGTGGCGCCGGAGGCGTCATCTTCGAATTCGCAGACGATGACCCAGTCGGGGTGGCTCTCGACGTACTTACGCAGGGCGGTGCGTTGGGCGAGCAGGCTGAAGGGCTGGTGCTCGTCGTCGGTGGAGCGCCGGATGTAGATGCACACCCGGCACGGGCCGGTCGACGTGTCGGGCTGGGTGCTCGTGGGGGCGCGTCGGCCGCGTCGCTTCGGTGCGCTGGTGGGGGTGGGCTTGCCTGACATGAGGGTGGTTCCTCCGTGCGGGGTTGGGGTGGCTCGGCCGACGGGCGGCCCACGCGCGGGTGGGCCGCCCGGTGTCGGGCGAGGGTTTCAGGCGGCGAGGTCGGGGTGTTCGCGCCAGAACTGGTTGAGTAGGACGGCGAGGGCTTCGGCGGCGTTCTCGAGGTCTTCGGCGGTCATGGGAATGGTGTCGACGCGTGCGATACGCATCGGAATCGTCGTTTCCTTTCCGCCGGTCGAGGTGGTTCTCGCACCGCCGTTATTGGTGGCGGTACCGGAATGCGGGTCGTCAGGATAGCTCCGGACGGCATTTTCGTCGTCATGGGGCGCGGTGGCCACGGTCCTCCGAAAAGCGTGTGTCGCTGCTGGGGTCGGAGTCCTTCGTTCATGCGGTTTCCTTTCCTGCGCGAATGCGCGCGATGATCCGATTGATGTGGAAGAGCCCGCTGCGGCGGTCACGGCTGCCTGGCGTGAGGGGCGCGGACGATAGCTCGCAGCGCTGTCACCGGCAGACGATTCGGACTGTCAGCGACTCACGACAACTCACGCAGGGGTCGGAGAGCGGCTGACAGTTTCGAAGGCTTGCTGTCGTGGCGAGAGCAGAGGTACCGTCCGCCCTTCCTCGACGGGAGAACGGCGCGGACAGTTACCGCTCGCACGCGCGCCGCGGGGCCGCCTGGTCAACGGCGGGATGGCCCTTGTCGCCGCCTGTGTGGGCGCGTGTCCGGTCACCGGGGATGGGTCCGCCGCTGTGGGTCAGCCGGCCTGTTCGCTGCGGCTGCCTCCGACAGGGAGGTTGGCCAAACGCATCGACGCCCCGTGGTAGCGGTGCAGCCACCACATCGCCTCGGCCGGGGTGACGCCGGTGACCTCGGCGTGCACGGCGGTAGCCACCGGGTAGATGGTCCCGGCGGCGGCGAGTTCCTGATGCAGGTGCCGCTCCCGCTCCGGGGAGTGCAGCCAGAACAAGACCGGCCAGATCCGGCCGGTGGCGTGCGCGAGTTCCCGGTAGCCGTCGATCTTGTCGACCAGTCGGGAAAGCGGCCGTTCGGTGCCGAGGTCGTACTCCAGGAAGAACGGCACCCTGCGGTCGCCTTCGACCCAGATGCCGTGCCCATCCGGCCGCGACCTCGGCGTATAAGCGCGGGCCGCGACATCGTCGTCGGGCTCGGCGAAGGCCCCCGTCTGCTGGCAACGTCCAGCCGGCCACCAGCGCGTTAACTCGCTGCCGGGATGGGTGCGGGCGTGACCGGCCAGGGCGGTGAAGAAGCCGTTGACCCCGAGCAGATGCGGCAGGTTTGCCCGCCTCGTCAGGTGCCAACGCTTCCGCCGGGCCTGGTCCCTGCGCGGCAGGTCGTCGCCGCGCTGCGCGGCGACGACCTCGACGCCGAGTTGCGCCAGCACGTAGTGGTAGGGGTAGGAGCCGCCGTCGGGCTTCTGCGGCCGGAACCGGTCCACTACCCCCAACTTCTGCATCAGGGCCCGCAGGCGTTCCTGGGCGTAATCGACCGAGGGGAACAGGGCATCGGCGATCTGGAAGGAGGTGAGAACACCGTGATCGGCCAGCCAGCCGAGCAGGACCAGGTCGCGGCCGGTGAGCTGGGACTGCACACGAAGCAGCTGATCAGGCATGCGCCATCACCATCCCAGGGGGGAGAGACCCAGTCGGAGGGTCTGTCGCATCACGACAGATGGCGCTGACAGCGGCTTTGACCTGGGCTGTGAGCCGAACCAGAGGGTCCGTTCGGGGGTCCTGTTGAAGCGGGACGCCAAGTGGGAGAGTCGGCCGGACCCGCAACGGGAGGTCAAGGCCGAATCCGTCAGGTTCGGGGTTCGCGAAAGCGAGGGCTCTTGCGTTTCGCGCGGAAGAGGCGTGATGCGTGGTCAAGGTGTACTCCATGATCGAGATGAGGGTGGGTGGAAGCGGAGCCGTAGACTTCGCGGCCGTGGTGGTGGCATAAGGGCATGCCGGTAATGAGTCGGGTGATGTCAGGTGAGGCCACAAGGAGTCACAACCAACGTCTACTGAACACAGCAGGACGGACACGGCCGGCAGGAGCACGGGCTTACACGATCGGCGGCGACCTGGAATCATGTTCCGATGCCGTTCGGATCGATCCGTGGTGACTTGACTAACGAGAAGGTTGACGCTCTACCACCAGTAGTGCGTGCATGCCTGAGGGCTCGTGGAGCGCTGGGCGACGCAATAGATCTCGTACTGATTCACAATGAACGTCCGGGCGGTGGTGATCAGCCGCGGGGGGTGCTGAACCCGCTGGTGGTGATGCTGGCTGTATCGACATGGGAGCGGCTGGTGTACGAGGTCGGCACCGCCGTCAGCTTCCCCGTGAGCGAGCGGGAGACTGTCGGCCGGCTGGGCTGGCGGAACAAGCAGTCGAAGGCCGCACGAATCTTGGCTCAGGCAACGGCGCAGTGTCCTGCCCCGCTCCAACTTCCCGGCGCGTTGATCCTCAACTTCTTCGACAGCGCTGCTGGGAAGCGGCTCGGATCCCCTGTTGAGCTGAGCGCCGTCGAGAATTACGACGACATATCGAAGCGCTTGGACGACTTCATCGAGCTACGCAACGGCGTGGCGCACCGGGTCTTACCAGACAAGATGGCAGCGGCGTCCTACGAAGGCATGGGCAGCGACGCGGGTCCCGGTCGGCGGAGCGGCGAGGCGCGATGGTCGGGCCGGACGTTGAACACAAGCATCGCCCGGAGCGTCCTCGCCACCTACGTCCAATTAGTCGATCAGACGATCGCCTGCCTTCTCACGTCCGAAAGCATCGAGGGGCGCGAGGCCGATCCGTACCGCCTTCCAGCGTGGTGGTTTACGGATGACCATGAGCAGGACGGCATCAGGTCCGCTCAGCCGGGCTGCCTGTGGGGCGGGGCGAAGCTCCCGCGACGGCCCCAGAAGATGGCGACCTGATGGCCGTCGATGCTGAACTTTTCAGGCGGAGCCGACAATGGCAGCGGGAGCATGAGGGCTACCCGCGATCTTGGTCAGTGCGACGGACGACCGACTTGGTGGCGCAAGTGCCGCGCCTACTGCCACCCGGATCGCCCTGCTACGACCTCGGGATGCCGTTCTTTGCGCCCGCCAAGAAACTCGCCCATGCGGCGCGCTCGAAGACGAGTACCGGACCCGAGGGGTCCTTGCTGTCACGCAGCGCGACAGTGGTGTCGAAGTCGGCGACCTCGACGCACTGACCGTTCCCACTCGATCGGCTGCTCTTTCTCCACTGGGCGCGGGACGCGTCAGCTTGGTTCATCCCGTACCTCCTTGTTGATCGATCACGGCGGCTTGGGCCTTGATCAGTTTGATCGAGTTGGTGGGGTCCAGCGCGGTGGCGCGGAGGTGTTCGAACGTGGTGGCGTAGCGGCGTACGTCTGCCTCGCGCTCCAGGAACAGATCGCCGGCCATGCTGTCGACGTAGACCAAGGCCGGGTCGGCCGGGTCGGGGAAGTCCATGACGACGAACGAGCCCGGCATGCCGGCGTGGGCGCCGGCCGTGAATGGGATGACTTGGAGAGTCACGTGCGGCTGGTCGGCTGCTTCCGCCAGGGCTTCCAGTTGCGCGGCCATGACCTCAGCGCCGCCGGTCTGCCGGTGCAGGACGGCCTCGTCGAGAATTGCCCAGACACGCAGCGGCTCCGTCTTGCGAAGTGAAACCTGTCGCTGTATCCGCGCGTCTACTCGGGCCTGAACGTCAGTGTCCGTGGCTAACGGTAGGACGCCGCGGATCACCGCCCGAGCGTAGTTCTCGGTCTGGAGGAGGCCGGGGACGAAGAGGGACTCGTAGTTGCGGACCGATCGGGCCTCGGCCTCGAA
Source organism: Micromonospora sp. DT68 (assembly GCF_049847245.1). Lineage (NCBI taxonomy): Bacteria > Bacillati > Actinomycetota > Actinomycetes > Micromonosporales > Micromonosporaceae > Micromonospora > Micromonospora sp. DT68. The sequence goes on along the minus strand of NZ_JBNCNZ010000013.1, from coordinate 7,453 downwards.
GCTGATGTACGTGGTGTACAGCTCGGGAAGCTCGGACTCGTACGCCTGGAGCCATCCCAGCTGTGCGGCCTGACTCGATAGGGCGATGAGTTCGCTGCGCTTGTCTTCGTCGGTGACGCCGTACTTGTCGAGCATCGCCATCAGGGTGCGCCGCTGTGGGCGGACCTTGGCCGTCTCGATCCGATAGAGCGTGGCGGGGTTGATGCCGGTCTGCTCGCTGACCTCGTCGCGGGTGAGGCCGGCCGCGGTGCGCAGTCCACGCAGCTCCGCAGCGAGCCGCCGGAGGCGCACGGTGGGTGGCTGCCGTCGAGCTGACAACTCCATGTCCCTTCGCTCCTGTCGTAGTCAGAGTGTGCCCGCCATGCGGATGCAACCTCTAGGCAGGCCAGGCAAGTGACTTACTTGCGAATGCAATCCTTGCATTCTCACTAGTGCATAGGCACTATGGGCTTGAGCATGTCAGGCCGGTGCGGCCCGAAAGCCGCGCGGTGCGGCGGTGGGCTCGCGCTCCCGGGGCCCGCCGCTCGTCCGGTCTCGGACGCCTCTTGACGGACGCAGCCCGTCACCCGAAGCGGGCTGCGTCCCTTGAGGGGCCGAGTCAGGGAGGCAACGCAGTGGTCCCATCCCTCGCCCTGGTGGCGGTTGCGGTACTCGGCTTCGCCGCTGGGCTGTTCCTGTTCAAGATCAAATCCCGGTGGTGCCGACGGTGCGGTTCGGTGCTGAACTGCCCCGCCTGCGGAAGCCGCAGATCCCGGCCACATCCGGGCCAAACGGGTTGGATGGGCGGGCTGTGATCCCGACACCCCTCATACCCGAGGTGACGGTCGCGCCCGGCGACGCTGTGCACCTACGTGAGCAGGACTATCAGCACAGCTGCGGTCCGCTCTGGCTGCGAATCATCCACGTCCGCCTTGACCTAAGCACCTGGTACGACGGCCAGTGGGTGTGGCTCGAAGGCATCGAGATCAACGCGCACAGCCAGGCAGGATGCTTCCGGCAAGTGCTCGCCCGCGTGGCTGCCCTCCCGCGACCGGAGGCATGAGATGGCCGCCACCATCTACCTGTCGGAGGCGGCCATCGATCAGCTCACCGCCGCCCAGCGAACGCTCGCCGAGCACGTCACCTCCAGCGCCACCGGCTACTGCCTGCGCTGCCGTCTGGTTGGCCCCTGCCCCACGAACGAGCAGGCCGCCGCCACCTTCACGCGTTACGGCCGCCTACCCCGCAGAACGCCCGGCGCCACCCGCCCACAACTCATCAACGCCCGCCGACTCACCGCCAGCCCTGATTCCGCGGCCGGCCTCACCCGGAGGTATCAACCGTGACCCTGCCCAACATCGCCGCCGCGCTGCGGGACCTGCACGTCTCCATCGGCCAGCAGCAGGACCTTGCCAAGGTCGTCATCCAGGATGCCGAGAACGCCCGAGCCGAGTTCCGCGCTCTCACCGCCGGGGCCACCAACCCACTGGTCAACCGGGCACTGGGCAACTACGCCCAAGGAATCGTCAAGCTCCGCGACGGCTCATGGCTGCTCGCCGAAGCAGGCGGCATCCTCGCCGAGTACGCGCGAGCAATCGGCATCGACCTCCCTCAGCAGCCCGCCAAGGAAAAGCGGAAGGTCGAGCCGACTCACGACGAGCAAAGCGAAACCATTTTCGACCATCCCGACGGCCAGCCACCTTCGCAATCCGATGAGTCGGCACCACACGATCCGCAGGCCCACTGACCGTTCGGGCTCGACGACATCTTTAAAGCGGCGGGCGGCTGGCGGCGCTCAGCCACCAGCCGTCGCCACCGCCACCAAGTGCTTACCGACGAGGTCCTGAGCCTGCTTGACCTCGTCTACACCCTCCTCAAGGCGAACAGGCGCCTGCCGGCACGCACGGACCGCGCTGTTCAGCAGGTTGTTCCCGCCGCCCCGGCTGACCTTCTGGAAGTGGGCCTGAGCATTGTTCACCGAGTCGACAACCTCCGCGATGCCCCGACCCACCTGATCGAGCGTCTGCAGCACCATGCTCAACTCCGCCATCACCGAACCGATCGGACCACCACCCCGCCCAGCGGTGATCCGATCCAGCCCGGCGTTCATGGCACGGCCGACCAACCCACCGACCTTCATGCCGGCGTACGCCGCACCCACCGCGACCAAGGGCGAGGGCTGGTGGCCAGCGGCATCGACTGCCGCAGTGGCCGCCACCGCGATCCCAGCGCCAGCCACCTTCCCGACCTTCTCGCTGACCTTGGTGATGCCTTCCCGCGCTGATTCCACCGCTGTATCCACCAGCGCGCGTCCGGCTGACCGTCCTACGTTGCCGAGGCGGGAACCGGAGGTTCCGGCCCGGTTAGTCTGCCGACGCCATCCCATCGCTAGGAAGTCTTGTCGAGAACTGCGCAGCCCGCAGAAACGAGTAGCGGCACGTTGCCGGCGATCGCCTTTGCGGCTTCGTCCGCGGTCAAGGCGTCAAGCTCTTCGCCGTCGGCTCTGCCCTGCTCGGCGTCCTCAGCAAGGCCAGAGCAGGCGGCCCAGAGCGACTCTTCGATGTTGGAGAACGCCCAGATCCCGTAGACCGTCGCGCTTACCTTCAACAGAGGCTGCCCGTTGTGGCCGATGCGCTCCCAAGCAGGCTCGTCCGGCGTGTTGCCCATGCCTTCGGCGGTGGGAAACAGCTTGAGCTGCCTAAACGCTCTCTCGAGCGAGTCGTCCGGGTCGAACTCGATGAGCAATCCCCGCTCCAGGAGTCCTTCGATGATGTGCTCCGGCTTTGCGGGACCGTCGCCAGACGCATCGATATCGTCGCGCAGCGTTCCTCGGTTGATCTCAAGCCGGGAGTGACGCTCAGGGTCAAGGAAAGCTCGTCCCCACACCTTGAACTCGTCGATGGTCAGCTGTGCGAACTCCTGGCCAAGCCTGACCCGGTAGAACTCCGGCTCAGAGTCAGGCGGAGTGGCGTACCGGTACGAGGGGCCAAGGTTGAGGCCGACAGGAACAATGACGGTGGGCATCGAGGGAACCTTCCGGGATTCGGTGTCAGAGGACGGCGTTGTACTTGTCGGTCTGGGCGGATGCGGCCTGGATCAGGCCGGCGCCTTCGCCGAACTTCTGCTTGGCGGCGCTGAGCTTGCCTATGGCACCCATGACGGCGGGTTGCTGGGTGCCGGCGGCGAGGGCCTGGAGCACGGCGATGGCCTTGTCGACCTGGGCGTTGACGCCGGCGAGCTGGGCGAGTGCCTTTTCGGCCTCGGACTTGCCGTGAGCCAGGCCCGCCTTGATGTCTCCGATGGTGGCCACTGGATGTTCCTCCCCTGATTCGTGGTGTCCAACGCACCGCCGTTGGTGGCAGATGCGTCTGCGGTTCAGCCTCTGGTCGCGGCGATGAAGATGAACCACAAGATCGGCATGCCGACAAAACAGATCACTCCACCGGCCCGCGCGGACCGGGTGCCACCGCTGCCGATGCGCGGCTGTCCGACGAGGCTGATCGTGAGATAGCCGGCGAAGAAGGCCAGCGCGGGCAGCCCACACAGGGACCAGGGCACGAGCTGCCAAGGGATCCGGTCGAGGTCGGTGTCGGGGCTGACGGCAAACATCAGCAGCGACGCGAAGGTGCCCAGCATCGCCGCAGCGGCATAGACGAGGGCGTTGCGGGCCAGCGGCGTCAGCCCGGGCAACAGCGGTGGCTGAGCCGCCCGCCGGTGGGCGTTCTCCGCGGCGGCGTCAGCCGCGTCAGCGGCTGCTGCGGCCCGGCGCAGGGCCTCGGCGGGGTCAGGTATGGGACCGGGCGCTATACCTCCGATGTGTGGCTCGGGCAGGCGCAGGGAGACGGCGAGTTGTTGAAGGTGTTGTCGCTGAGCCCCCAGCCGGTAGGTGATCTGGTCGACGGCGGCCTGTCCGTTGCGGCTGGTAGCGCCCTGGTGCTCGGAGCGGACGCGTTCGTCGTGCAGCAGGGCGGACAGGCGACGGGAGTGATCGGTGTAGGCAGCCCAGCCGCCGTCGCGGGGCATCGGGGTGACGGGCTGGTCTGTCATTCCATGTCGTCGATCTGGTCGAGGGTGCCGGGGCGCACGTAGGGAACGATGAGGGCGCGGCGGTTGTCGTGCCGATCAATCAGTAGAGCGCGGTTGGGGCGGGACTGCCATTCGGATGCGTAGTCGCCGAGCAGGGCCCCGAAGTCGTTCCCGGGAAGGTTGAGGGCGACGAGGCAGGCGACCTCGTTGCCACCGGTGGGCCCGAGGTCGTCGGTGAACCGGCTCACGGTGCGCCACCAGCCGAGCAGGTGGACACCTTGTGTGGGCCCATTGGCCAACACATCTCGGAGGTCGTCGTGTCCGGAGCGGTAGGTGGTGGGGTCGCTGGCGGCGAGGAGACTACTGGCGATGTCCGCGCCGAAGATCACCAGATAGGTCGTCTGCCCACCACCGGGAGCGGTCGCCTGAGCGAGGTCCGCCAGTCGCGCTCGGAGCTGGGCTGCGCTGACGGTTTCGTATGAGTGGCCGGCTGCGGTGATCGCGCCGACAGTGGCGTCGGCGGCCTCGTCGGCTGCGGCAACCAACGGCGCGACGAGGAACCTGGCGGTGCCGGGGGCGTGCTGGCGGGCCAAGCTGACGGTGGCCGCGAAGAGGACGTCGGCCCCGACCGACGAGGTGCCGAGCACCGCTACGTGGCTGCCCGGGGTCGCGTCCAGGGTGAACCCGGCAGTGGGCAGGCCGACATCCACGGCTCGGCCGACCAGGGCTCGCCGTCGGCGCACGTCCGGCGTCAGGCGGACGAAGGTGGGGTCCTGGTCGGGGTGCTGCTCGGCGTAGCCGGCGAACACTGCTGGCGGGGCGTCGCCCGGTGGCCGAGCGTCCCACAGCAGGTGCCGCTGCGCGCTCACCGACTCTGCGTCGGCGTTGGGGAAGCGGATGACCCGGTTCGCCCCCGCTATCCCGGCCGCTGAGTTGATGACTGCGCCACCGATGGGCAGGTTGTCCGCGCCGTCGTTGAGCTGGTCGAGGATGCCGCCGCCGCCGGCGAGGGCGACCCGCAGCGGGAATTGGCCGAAGATCGACTCGGTCTTGGTGAACAGCGCCTCCACCCCGGAGATGGTCTGCGAGGCCAGGATCAGGTGGATGCCGTACGAGCGCCCCTTACGCGCCAGCTCTTCTAGCAGGGCCACAGCCTGCCGGGCGACTGCGTCGTTGCCCTCGAACAGCACGTGGAACTCGTCGATCACCGCCAGCAGCCGCGGCATCGCCACGTCCGGCCGGCCGATGCGTAGGTCGGCGAGTTTGGTCACCCCGGCCCGCTTCAGCTCGGTTGCCCGCCGGGTCATCTCGCGCGACAGCGTCCGCAGCACCGCCAGCCCGTACTCCCGGTCTGACTCGATACCGACGGTGCGGGCGTGCGGAATCCAGGACGGGTCCACCGCCGTCGGGGTGAACTCGGCGAACGACACGCCCTCCTTGAAGTCCAGCAGGTACAGGCCAAGCTCGTCCGGCGAGTAGCGCGACGCCAGGCCGTAGAGCACGTCCAGCAGGAACACCGTCTTGCCCGACCCGGTACGACCACCCACCAACCAGTGCGGTGTCGCGTCATCGAGCGCCAACACGCACTCGTTGCGGCCGTCCCGGCCCACCACGGTCTTTAGCCCGCCGACCGACGACTCCTGCCAAATCTGCGCCGGCATCAGCGCCGCGAAGTCCGTCGACGCCTGCACCCGCGCCGACTTCGCCAACTTGCGGCAGACCGCCTCCACCAGATCGTCTGGAGGCCCAGCGTCCAACCGCATCGGCACCGCCAACCCGGACCCGTCAGAGCTGAACCGGTAAGGCCCCGGCGGGTCGGACACGGCGAACAACCCGCCGCCGACCGCCGTCAGATGCGTGGTGCTCTCCAGGCGGGGTGCCGCGTTGAGCCCCGGATGCTGCGGTGGTGGATAGCCAGCGAGCAGCAAGAACACCCCGGCCGCCGGACCGGCATGGGCGATTGCCGCCAGTCGCGACCATTCCGTACGACCCGCGCCCTCGGGCAGGGCCGCACAGCACACCAGCAGTACCGAGGGGTCCGTCTCGCCGGCTTGGGCGCGCTCGATCCGTTCCTCCGCCTCGGTCAGCACCTGCTGAAGGCCGGGCAGGTCGATTGCGGGCCGCCGCCACGCCTCCGCATCGACCATCGCCCGGAACGGGCCGAACACCGCCCCGAGAGTCGCCCCGTCCACGGCCGCGACGCGAAGCGCGCCATCCGGTAGCGCCGCGAGCACCCGCAGCAGTAAGCCACGCAGCCAGCGCGCCACCGACGGATCACGGGTATCACTGTCAACCGCCAGATGACCGGCGCCCACGAACGGCACCACGACACTGAACGCGCTGCCGACGACGGGCGACGCGTCTCCCAGCCGAACGGGGATCGGGCGTCCCAGTGCGGCGTCGGCGCCGGTTGGGAGGTCGGCAGCGGCATGAGACAGCCGGCAGCCGAGCCAGCCCGGCGTCAACCCCTCAGCGAGCCGCTGCATCCTCGCGGCGAACCGCCGCGCCTCCTCGCGGGCTTGCGTCGAGACGCCATCCTCGCCAGCGCGGTCGCGCAGACGCACTCTGGCGGCCTCTACATGCGACACAGCCTCCCGATGTGCTGTCACCGCCCGACCGAACGCCGACGCCACCGACTCCATGCCAACGTCTCCCCAGGACCGATGGACCGCGATCTCTGGAGCCGACCTTACCCAACTGCGCCACCTGCAGTCAGCCCTGTGTAGCGCAGGGTGCTGATCAAATGCCGAGCCGATGATTTCGGGTCGACTGCAGCGCGTCGAACTCCGGCTAGGCCTATCGGAAGTCAACGACTAGTGCCCGACAGGACCGCCGCCGTCGACTCCACGTCGGTGCGCCCTTGGACACCGACGAAGACCAGCACGGCCCCCTCCGGCCAGCCCGTCCTCGCCGCCCTGCACACCCTCGCCCCCGCCCACCGGCAGGCGGGGCATCACCAACGCGCGTACCACGCCTACCGGCACCTCGCCGACCAACTCACCGTCACCGCCGGCGGGACGCCCACCCCACCCTCGCCACGCAGGCCACCCTCGCCCTCGTCCTGCGCGACCTCGGCCACTGCGGCGCCGCCCGACACCTCCTCGCCGACACCATCACCACGCACCGCCGCGCCCACCCCCACCCCGCCACCGCCCGCATGCTTCAACACCTGCACGAACTGCGGCGGCACTGCGCAGACCGCGGACACAACCACCCCGACATCGAGTTCGATGCCGCGAAAAACCAGCGGCAACACAGTCACGCGGAGGACTGAGACCTTTCGACACCGCAGACGGTCACCTGTCCAGCCGTCGAGCAGGCGGTACGCGTTCGACCGGACCGACAGGCCGACGGGATCTGTACCGTTGCGACAATGAGCCATTTTCATCGTGATCAAGGGCTCCTGAGCAGGCGCTCAGCGGCGTGTCGCTGCTCCAGATAGGACGAA
>NZ_JBNCNZ010000012.1:0-182575 GCF_049847245.1 Micromonospora sp. DT68 | reverse complement strand
CCCGGACGCCTACGCCCAGTGGGAGCAGCAGGCCGCCGACCTCGTCGCCCAGCACTGGAACAGCTGACCCACCCGCACTGACTGATGGCCGGCACCCCCCAACACGGGGTGCCGGCCATCGGCGTTTCAACCTACGACCGAGGCCCGGCCCCAGGCGCCGAGCGCGAGGCCAGCACATCGGGCGCCGGGCAGAGGCACGGAGGCCCCGCGTCAGGGGTCGTCAGACGCGGAAGCCGGCCGCGCGGGCTGCCTCGCGTTCTCGGCGCCGGTCGGAGCGCCGGCGTAGGAACCAGTACAAGAAGGCCAACAGGCCGACCAGGAAGGCGAGCACCAGCACCGGCAGGAGGATCGCGACGAGGGAGACGACGACGCTTGTGGCGTCCTCGGCGGTGCTGGCGACGGGCGCGCCGAACCCTCCGGTGGTGGCGTTGACGACAGGTCGCGCCGCGGATTTGAGCAGGTGTACGCCGAAGGCGAGGACGACGCCCACTGCCACCGGCACCCATTGGTGCGACGAGAAGAAGCTTCCCGGGTCGCTGACGGTGACCGTCTCCGACGACGATCCGGCGCCGAACGCCAACCCGCCGGCGGTCGGTCGGACCACTGTCTGCACCACGTCGTTGATGTGGTCGACCACCGGCACCTTGTCGGCCACCATCTCGACGGCGAGCAGTACGGCCAGGATGACGATGACCCAGCCGTTGCCGAGCCAGGTCCAGCCGCTGGGTAGGTCGATCAGGTTGCTGTAGCGGGAGAGTAGGCCGAGGGCGAGCAGGGGGATGTAGGCGTTCAGCCCCGCCGAGGCGGCGAGGCCGGTGCCGGTGAGGACTTCGAACACGATCTCAGCATGGCATCGACGCGCCAGTGCCGCTCGGTGGCGGTCGCCGGATGCTCGGCTACCCTCGTCGGGTGCGGTTGGTCATTGCGAAGTGCTCGGTGGATTACGTCGGACGGCTCTCGGCTCACCTGCCGCTGGCCACCCGGTTGCTGATGGTGAAGGCGGACGGGTCGGTGTCCATCCACGCCGACGACCGGGCGTACAAGCCGTTGAACTGGATGAGCCCGCCGTGCCGGTTGGAGGAGGCTCCCGGCGTGTGGCGGGTGGTCAACAAGGCCGGCGAGGAGCTGCGGATCACCCTGGAGGAGGTCTTCCAGGACACCTCGTACGAGCTGGGTGTGGACCCTGGCCTGCGTAAGGACGGGGTGGAGGCGCACCTTCAGGAGTTGTTGGCGGCGAACCCGGGCGTGCTGGGCGAGGGGTACACGCTGGTGCGCCGTGAGTACATGACGGCGATCGGGCCGGTCGACCTGCTGTGCCGGGACGCCAACTCCGGCGCGGTCGCGGTGGAGATCAAGCGGCGCGGTGAGATCGACGGGGTGGAGCAGCTCACCCGCTACCTCGAACTGATGAACCGTGATCCGTTGCTCAGCCCGGTGGCTGGGGTCTTCGCCGCTCAGGAGATCAAGCCGCAGGCCCGGGTGCTCGCCGCCGATCGCGGCATTCGCTGCGTGGTCGTTGACTACGACAAGCTGCGGGGCATCGAGAAGGACGAGCTGACGCTTTTCTGAGGGCTCAATCGCGTACGGCGATAAGGGATTTCGGCAGCCCGGCCACCCGCTCGACCAGCAGCCGCGAGTCGGGAAAGTAGTGGCGCATCTGCGATCGGTCCAGCAGTTCGGTCCAGAGCACCTGGTGGATGGCGGCTTCGTGGCTGGGGGTCTGCTTGTGGCCGAGCGGCCAGCGTTGGGCGAGCGCGGTGCGCAGCCGTACCGGTAGGAACTGCATTCCGGGCGCGATCCAGTGCGGCTCGATGGGGAAGTACCGGTAGGGCGTCTGCACCCAGTGCCGGTCGGCCAGTGAGCGGGCGGCAGCCGCGAATCGCAGCCGGCGTTCGTGCCCTCCGAGGTGTTCCAGCACCGAGTTGGAGAACACCAGGTCGTATGTGCCGCCGGTGACGTGCTCCGGCAGGTCGCAGGCGTCGGCCTGTTCGACGTGGGCCCACTCGGGGACGACGGCGGGCGGCTGCTCCAGGTTGACCACAGTCACGCGGGCCGGCCGGACGGTGGCGCGTTGCCAGGTGCCGAGCCGGCCGCCGAGGTCGACGACGTGCATATCCCCGATATCGGGAAATGTGCGCACCAGCCAGTCCGAACGACGTCGCCTCTGCCGGGCGCTCCACGACCGGTCGCTGTCGACAAGGCGGTAGCGCAATCGATTGTGGCCCATTTAACGCAATGTACCGCCGTAGCGACGGCGTACAAACATGTGGATACGCCGATCTCGCTGGAGATCGGTTATCCGACACTCATCTGCCGTACATCACCTTGATGGCCTTGACGAGACGGGCTACGTCGGCGGGGGTCCGTTCGAAGGTCATCGACGGCAGCAGCGATCGGGCCCGGCGGCGGGTGATGGCCTTGGTGCGGCCGAATTCGCGCAACCCGTCCTCGCCGTGGATCCGCCCGAAGCCGGAGTCGCCGACACCGCCGAACGGCAGGGTGGACATCCCGGCGAAGGTAAGCGTGGAGTTGACCGAGGCCATCCCCGAGCGCAACCGCCGCGCGATGGTCACCGCCCGCCGCCTGCCGAAAACCGAACCACCCAGGCCGTACGACAGGGCGTTGGTCCGGGCGACGGCCTCGTCGGCGTCGCGGACCCGGTTGATGGTCAGGGTCGGGCCGAAGGTTTCCTCGCGGACTGCGGCCGAATCTTCCGGTACGTCGACAAGCACCGTCGGATGCACGTACGGGGGTTGCACGGCGCTCGGGCCGCCCAGCACGGCACGCCCACCGGAGTTGACCGCCGCCTCGATGTGTCGACGGATGACGTCGATCTGGCTGGGCATGGTGATCGGGCCGATGTCGGTGCCCTCCGGCCCGACGGTCAGCCGGCCGGCCTTGGCGACCACCTTGTCGACGAAGGCGTCGAAGATCTGGTCGACGGCGTAGACGCGTTCGATGCCGATGCAGGTCTGGCCGGCGTTCGTCATGCCGCCCCAGACGCACGCCTCGGCGGCGGCGTCCAGGTTGGCGTCGCTGTCGACGATCATGGCGTCCTTGCCGCCGCCCTCGATCAGTACCGGGGTCAACGACTCGGCGCAGGCGGCCATCACCTTCCGGGCGGTGGCAGTGGAGCCGGTGAAGGCGATCTTGTCGACGCCGGAGCGGCACAGCGCCGCGCCCGTGTCGCCAAGCCCGTGCACTGCGGTGAAGACCGGCTGCTCGCCGACGACCTCGGTGAAGCTGTCCACGAGCCACTGGCCGACGGCCGGCGTGTATTCGCTCGGCTTCAGCACCACCGTGTTGCCGGCGGCCAGGGCGTACGCGGCGGAGCCGACGGGGGTGAAGACCGGATAGTTCCACGGCCCGATGACGCCGACCACGCCGTACGGCTGGTATTCGAGGTGGCCGGAGAACTCGGCGAGGATGAGCCGCGACCGCACCCGGCGCGGGCCGAGCACCCGGCCGGCGTTGCGGGCGGCCCAGTCGATGTGCTCGATGGCGGTGACGATTTCGACGATGGCGTCGGCGACCGGCTTGCCGCCCTCGACGTGCACCAGCTCGGCGAGCTGCTCGATCCGTTGGGCGAGCAACGCGCGCCAGCGCAGCAGCCGCTGGCGGCGGCCGGGGAAGCCCAGGCCGGCCCACCACTCGCTGGCCGCGCGGGCGCGATCGACGGCCTGCAGTACGTCGGAGGCTGTGGCGATCGGGAGGCGGCCCGCCTCGACGCCGGTGGCCGGGCTGGTGGAAACCAGTTGACCCGCTTCGATGATCGGGAGACCCAGGACACCCACAGCCGTCATGGCCGAAGTCTAGACCCGAAGATTACTCACTGGTAGGTCGTGATCTCGCTGACTCGGACGAGGGTCGTACCCGCTGACCTGCTCGTTGATCAGTGCAGGTCAGAAGGGTCGTGTCGCGTCCGCCCGCCCGAACCGTCGAACAGCAGGTGTCCAGGAGGTGGCGAGGAGCTGACCGGCCGGTCGGTATTGACGATTACCGTCTGATGGCAAGCTGACGCGCGGAGTGATGATACGGGGGAGGGGATGACTGTCCATGGACGAACATCCGGAACTGCTGCCGCTGTTGACAGTCGCGGCTGGGCCGATGCGTGGAGCGAGCTTCCGGTTGCGGGCTGAGCCGCTGGTGATCGGCCGGGCGTCGACCGGCCAGCTGGTGGTCAACGACCCGCACCTGAGCCGCTGTCACGCGGAGGTGTGGCTGGCCCCGGAGGGCCCGTCCCTGCGGGATCTGGGCTCCACCAACGGCACCTGGCTCAACGACCGCCGGATCACCGACGTGGAACGCCTCTCCGACGGCGACGTCATCCGGCTCGGGCGTACCGAGCTGCGGCTGTTCGACCCGGGAGTGGCGCACACGGACCCGGTCGGGCTCAGCTTCGGCCCACTTCGACGAGACGTCCGGCCGACACTGCCGCTGCCGCTGGCCACGCCTCCCACCACACGCCGCTGAGCTGACTGCGGCGGGCCCACACAGGGGACGCGCCCGGAATGGCCACCGCACACCTGGACCGACGGAAAGCGGCGTGGCACCATCCCGCGGATGGAGACCGAGCTGCGGACCGTGACGGCAAACGGCATAAACCAGGCGGTACGCGTGGCAGGCCCGCCGGACGGCATCCCGGTGCTGCTGATCCACGGCAACTGCTCGTCCTCGCTGTTCTGGGAGCCGCTGTTGCGGCGGCTGCCGCCGACGCTGCGGGTGGTCGCTCCCGACCTGCGCGGATACGGCGACTCCGAGACCGCCCCGGTGAACGCCACCCGAGGACTGCGGGACTTCGCCGACGACGTGGCAGCCCTGCTCGACGACCCGACGCTCTTCGGCAGCGGCAGCGGCAGCGGCAGCGGCAGCGGTACCGGGCGTCCGGTTGTGGTCGGGCACTCCCTCGGCGGCGGTGTGGCGATGCGGCTCCTCGTCGACCACCCGCATCGTGTGGGCGCGCTGCTGCTGGCAGCGCCCGTCTCCCCGTACGGGTTCGGTGGCACTCGTGACCTGGACGGCACACCGGCCACGCCCGACTTCGCCGGGACCGGTGCCGGCACAGCCAACGGGGACTTCGTCGCGCGACTCGCAGCCGGCGATCGCGGCGCAGACACGCAGGCGAGCCCGCGCGCCGTGCTGCGGGCGGCCTACGTGGCCGACCCGGAGTCGCTCGGCACCGACGAGGAGTTGCTGCTGGACAGCGTGCTCTCCACGGCGACCGGTGACGACAACTACCCCGGAACGGCGGTGCCGTCGGAGAACTGGCCGGGCACCGCACCGGGGGAGCGTGGGGTGCTCAACGCGCTCGCGCCGACCTGGTTCCGGCTCGCCGACGAGCTGGTGGCCGTCGCCGAGAAGCCTCCGATCACCTGGGTACGCGGTGACGCCGACGTGATCGTCTCGGACACCTCGTTGTTCGACCTGGCGTACCTGGGTTCGCTTGGTGTCGTACCCGGCTGGCCCGGCGAGGAGACGTGCCCACCGCAACCGATGGTCGGGCAGACCCGGGCGGTGCTGGAGCGGTACGCGGCGGCCGGTGGCGCGTACCGCGAGGTGGTGCTTCCCGAGTGCGGGCACAGCCCGCACCTGGAGCGGCCGGCGGAGTTCGTCGCCGAGTTGCTGGCCCTGACCACGGTGCCGGCCGCCTGAGCCCGGCGCTTCGGCCGCTGACGTGGTGCCCGTCGGCAGCGGCGGCCGGTGGCGGTGTGGGTGAAATATGCCACGGCGTCTCGACAACCGAGCGTCACGTGGCAGACTCGCGCGCATAACTTAGCGACCGTTCAGCGGTTGTGCGGAGTGTCTGGGGAGGCCGGTCGTGGCGCGCGAGTTCAACACCGTGGGTGTGGTGGGGCTGGGCACCATGGGTGCCGGCATCGTCGAGGTCTTCGCCCGTAACGGCATCGACGTGGTCGCCGTCGAGATCTCCGAGTCGGCGCTGGAACGTGGCCGGGCCACCCTCGCCGGCTCCACCGACCGCGCGGTCGCCAAGGGCAAGCTCGCCGCCGCGGACCGGGACGCCCTGCACGAGCGGGTTCACTTCGCCGTCGGCCTGGACGCGCTGCACTCCGTCGACCTGGTCATCGAGGCCGTGCCCGAGCACCTCGACCTCAAGCAGCGGATCTTCGCGGAGCTGGACCGGGTCTGCCGGCCGGACACCATCCTCGCCACGAACACCTCGTCGTTGAGCGTCACCGAGATCTCGGTCGCCACCACCCGGCCCAACCAGGTCATCGGCATCCACTTCTTCAACCCGGCGCCGGTCATGAAGCTCGTCGAGGTGGTCCGCACCGTCGTCACCGCACCCGAGGTGGTCGCCGACGTCGAGGCGCTGTGCGCGCGACTCGGCAAGGTCGACGTGACGATCAACGACCGGGCCGGCTTCATCGCCAACGCGCTGCTGTTCGGCTACCTCAACCACGCGGTAGGCATGTTCGAGTCGCACTACGCGACCCGGGAGGACATCGACGCCGCCATGAAGCTCGGCTGTGGCCTGCCGATGGGCCCGCTGGCGCTGATGGACCTCATCGGCCTGGACACCGCGTACGAGATCCTGGACACCATGTACCGGCGCGGCGGTCGGGACCGTCGGCACGCCCCGGTGCCGCTGCTCAAGCAGATGGTGACCGCAGGGCTGCTGGGCCGGAAGTCCGGACGGGGTTTCTACACCTACGAGCGTCCGGGCTCGCCGAAGGTCGTACCCGACGAGGCGACGCCGGCGGCCACCGAGGCCGCGCTCGCCGACGGGGCCCGCGCCATCGCGAAGGTCGGCGTTGTCGGTTCCGGAACGATGGCCACCGGCATCATCGAGGTCTTCGCGAAGGCCGGCTACGAGGTCGTCTCGGTGACCCGGGGCGCGGAGAAGTCCGCGAAGGTGTGCGAGGCGGTGAAGACCTCGCTGAACAAGGGCGTGGTGCGCGGCAAGCTCGCCGAGACCGACCGGGACGCCGCCCTCGGCCGGATCAGCTGGTCCGCAACCCTCGACCACCTCGCCGACGTCGACCTGGTGGTCGAGGCGGTCATCGAGGAGCTGAGCGTCAAGAAGGCGCTCTTCGCCAGCCTCGACGAGATCTGCAAGCCGGGCGTCGTGCTGGCCACCACCACCTCCTCGCTGCCGGTGATCGAGGTGGCGATGGCCACCCAGCGGCCGGCCGACGTGGTGGGCCTGCACTTCTTCAACCCGGCGCAGGTGATGCCGCTGGTCGAGGTGATCCGTACCATCCGCACCTCGCCGGAGGCCACGGCCACGGCCCGGGCGGTCTGCGCCGCGCTGGGCAAGACCGGCGTTGTCTGCGGCGACCGGTCCGGGTTCATCGTCAACGCGCTGCTCTTCCCGTACCTGAACGACGCCGTGAAGATGCTGGAAGCCAGCTACTCCACCGCCGACGACATCGACCACGCCATGAAACTGGGCTGCGGCTACCCGATGGGCCCGTTCGAACTGCTCGACGTGGTCGGGTTGGACGTCTCGCTCGCCATCCAGCGCGAGCTGTACCTGGAGCTGCGCGAGCCGGGCTTCGCGCCCGCGCCGCTGCTGGAGCACCTGGTCACCGCCGGCTACCTGGGCCGCAAGACCCGCCGCGGCTTCCGCGACCACTCGCACCGCTGACCGGTCAACGCCGGACGGTGCCGACGGCGTCTGCAAGATGTGACCTTCGAGGAGTACGTCGGCAGCCGCGGCCCGGCGCTCGTCCGGCTTGCTCGGCTGTTGACAGGTGACGAGCACCGGGCCGAGGACCTCACACAGGACGTGCTGGCCCGGGCGTACGTGCACTGGCGCAGGATCGCCCGTGCCGACCGGCCCGACGTGTACGTACGGCGGATGCTTGTCAACGCCAACAACTCCTGGTGGCGGCGCCGGTCGAATCGTGAGCTGGTCGTCGACAGCATCGACGACCGACCGCAGCGCGGCGATCTCGGCGGCGAGGCGGCCGAGCGGGACGAGATGTGGCGGCTGGTCCTCGATCTGCCCGACCGCCAGCGGGCGGTGCTCGTGCTGCGCTACTACGAGGACCTCGACGACCTGACGATCGCGCAGATCATGGGCTGCTCACCGGTCACTGTCCGCACCCACGCGATGCGGGCGCTCGCCAACCTCCGGGAGCGCTGCGGCGTCCCGACGACGAACGGGAGCCGGCCGTGACCGACCTCGACGAGCGGATCGCCCTGACGCTGCGGGAGCGCGCCGAGGGTCCGGTGGACGTGGATCGACTGGTGGCCGGCGCGATGGTCCGCGGGCGGTCCCGGGTGCACCGGCGGCGCGCCGCCGCTGGTGCCGCCCTGGGTGTGGCGGCCCTGCTCGGTCTCGGTGTGGTCGCCGGCCCGGTGGGCCACCTGCCCGGCCGTGGTCCGGCGATCGCCCCCGGCCTGCGCGACCTGACCGAGGCCGCGGTACCGCTCGTGCCGCCCCAGGTCGACGGCGCTCCCGGCGCGGCGGCCCGGCCCGACCGGATCGGCAAGGACCCGACCCTGCTGCACATCGGCCTTGCCCCGGGTGGCCCTCGATTCCTGGAGTGGGACGTGGGCGGCGGCAAGGAGACCGCGAAGATCGACGTGGGTGGACGGACGGTCACCATTGAGCTGACCTCGGCCGATGTCTTGCGCTTTCCGGGCGCCTGGGGCATGCCGAAGTTGGAGGGCCCCACCGGCAACCCCTACGACGGCTCCGTGGTCCACGCCGACGGGCCGGACGGTGTGCCGATCTGGCGGCGCTACTGGCAGCCGGCACCCGGCGTGTACGCAGGAGCCAGCGTGGCCGGCCCGGACGAGGGCCCGCTGCACGTCGCGGCCGCGGCGCTGCGGCTTGATCAGGCGTACGGGTGCACCGGTCCGCTGCGGTTGACCGACCTGCCGGCCGGCGCCGAGTTCACCGGCTGCTGGATGGTGGTGGGCACCTTCCCGGCGGCGTACGCGGTGATGCTGCGCGTCGTGGACTACGACCGGAAGATGGGAATGTTGGTCGAGTTGCAGTACGCAGGCACCACCACGATGAGCAGCGCTCCGGCGAACCGGACGATCGCCGGCAGGCCGGCCCGCATGGACCCCGCAGGCGAGCGGTTGGAGCTGCTCGACATCCCCCGGGCTCAGCTGTTCACCAACCTCAGCTCCGAGCAACGCTTCACCGAGGCGGAGGCGGCCACCGTGCTGGCCGGGACGCGGGTCGCCGAGCACCTGGACCGGCCCGAGACCTGGTGACCGCCCGTCGGGCCGTCCCGCCCGACGGACCGTACGCTTGGTGACTGTGAGCCCCCGTCGCAACCGCCCTCGCCGGGACGAAAACGCCAAACTGGACGACGAGCGCGTCCGGCAGGGCGTCGCCTCCGTGCAGCAGTGGACCGACGGCGCCTGGCAGGTCCGTGGGATCGGCGCGGGCGCGTCGGTCAAGACGTACCGCTGCCCCGGTTGTGACCAGGAGATCCGGCCCGGGGTGGCGCACTTGGTGGCCTGGCCTGCCGACGGCCTGGGTGACCTGACCGACCGCCGGCACTGGCACAGCGGCTGCTGGCGGGCACGGGAGCGGCGCGGCCCGGCGGTGCAGCGCGGCCGGGGCACCCCGCGTTACTGAGCGATCCGCGCCGAGGCGTACCGCGCTGCTGAAGCGACCTGGATCACGCTGTTCGCGTCTGGGCGGGCGGTGGCGGCGACTTCGCGACAGACTTGAGCGGTGAGCACAACGATCCGCGCGTCGTCGATCCTGCCCGGCCGCCGGGAGGACATCGAGCTGCACACCGCCGATGGTCTGCGGCTGGTCGGTGAGCTGGCCCTACCGGCCGAACGGCCGGCGGTGGCCACCCTGGTCTGCCTGCACCCGCTGCCCACCCACGGCGGGATGATGGACAGCCACGTGTTCCGCAAGGCGGCGTGGCGGCTGCCCGCGCTGGCCGACGTGGCAGTGCTCCGGTTCAACACCCGGGGCACCAGCAGCGTGCGCGGCACCAGCGAGGGGGCGTTCGACGGGGCGGTCGGCGAGCGCTTCGACGTGGCCGCCGCAATCGAGTACGCGGAGTTCGCCGAGCTGCCCAACATCTGGCTGGTCGGCTGGTCGTTCGGCACCGACCTGGCCCTCAAGTACGGCTGCGACCCGGCGATCGTCGGCGCGATCCTGCTCTCCCCACCGCTGCGCTTCTCGGCCCCTGAGGACCTGGCCACCTGGGCCAGCTCCGGACGGCCGCTCGTGGCGTTGGTGCCCGAGTTCGACGACTACCTGCGCCCGGCCGAGGCGCGGGAGCGGTTCGCGGCGGTGCCGCAGGCCGAGGTCGTAGGGGTGCCGGGCGCGAAGCACCTGTGGGTGGGCGACGCGGAGACGGTGCTCGACGAGATCGTCCGTCGCGTCAACCCGGCGGTCGAGGTGCCGTTGCCGACGACCTGGGACGGGCCGATGGAGTCCGGTGACGTCAGCGCGTACGCGGATCGGACGGTGGCGGCTTTCGCCGACACGCCCGTACCTGGGCCGGCTGCCGGCAAGGCCGACTGACAGGCACGCGTCAGCGGGTCTCCTGGCGGGGGAGCACCACCTCGCGCAGGATCAGTTGCAGCGCGGCCACGGTCGGGATGGCGATAAGCGCGCCCACCACGCCCAGCAGCGCCACCCCGAGCAACGCGGCCAGCAGGGCGGCCACCTCGTTGACCTCCACCGAGCGGCGCATGATCTTCGGGTAGACCAGGTAGTTCTCGACCTGCTGGTAGATGAGGAAGAAGACAGCGCAGGCGATGCCCACCGGCAGGCTGGTGGCGAACCCGACGAGGCTCACGATCACGGCGCCCAGGGTCGCGCCGATCTGGGGGATCAGGTCGGTCACCGCGACCACCACTGCCAGCGCGAACGGGTACGGCAGCCCGACGATCAACGCGAAGACGAAGGTCGTCACGCCGGCCAGCACGGCGATGCTCAGCGCGCCCACCATGTAGGCGCCGACCTTGGCCAGGATCTCGTCGCCGATCAGCTGCACCCGCTCCCGCCGCGATCGGGGCACCAGCGAGTAGCCCAGCGAGCGCAGCCTGTCGAAATGCACAAGGAAGTAGATGGTCAGCACCAGCACGGTAAGCGTCCGGAACGCCGTACCGAAGATCAATTGTGCGCCGCCGAGGACCCCGCCGAGCGCGCGGCCGATCGTGTCCGCGTTGGCCGCGCTCTGCACACGCTCCATCACGTCGTACCGCACCACCAGGTCATTCACCGTCGGATTGCGGCGCAGGTCCTCGACGTAGCTGGGCAGTTGTTCGATGAACTGCCCGGACTGCGTCACGATCGGCGGGACCAGCGCCACGACCCCGCCGCAGAGCAGCAGCACCACGGTCAACGCCACGACCGCGACAGCCAGGCCGTGCGGGGCACCCCAGCGGCGCAGTCGCACCACCGCCGGGTTGAGACCGACCGCGAGGAACAACGCGATCACCACAAGCACCAGGATGCCGCCGGCATTGCGAATCCCCAGATAAAGGGTGTACGCCAGCAGCACCCCCAAAGCACCGGTGAAGCCGAGCAGGAAGCTGCTGCGCCGCAGCGGACGCCCAGGCGTACCGAACCTGCCCGACGGGGCAGCCGGCAGGTCCTCCGGCTCAAGGTCCGGCACCGGCTCCCGGCGAGGCGTCTCGGTGCCCGCCGTCTGGTCGCGGGCCGTCTGGTCGCGGGCCGTCTGATTCTGGGCCGTCTGGTCGTGGGCTGCCTGGTCGTGGGCTGCCTGGTTGTGCGGCGTCTCGCTCTGTGGTGTCTTGGATGGCGGGGGACCGGGCGTGGCGGCCGGGTCGTCGGCGGGCTGGCCGTGCTGTGGCACCAGGGACCTCCGGATCAGCAGCGGGACGACGGGCGGCGGTCGCCTACCGGCGAGGCAGCGCGTCAGCAGAGTGACACTTCATCGTCGCCACCGGCCACGAGGTCGTCAAACGTGGTGCGCCAGGTGCCCACCCATCTCGACCAGCGTCAGCCTCATGGTGCGGTCGCTTGGGCCCGCACCGGCACGTTCCCAGATATACGTGATACCTGAGAGTCATCAAGATGACTCTCAGGTATCAGGCGCACCAGGACAGAACCAACCAGCCGACACCCATCCGCCCGTGCCATCCCCAAAGGGCGTCGGAACCAGGAGTCCCGTCGATCATGTAGTTGTGGTGCCCCGCGAAAGGTGCGGAAATGCCTAAATTGGCCACCACAACTCCATGATCGGCGCTGGGGCGGGGGGTCTGCTTGCCTTTCGTTGACGTGCAGTTGCTGGTGCCTCTCGCGTGTCCGGAGGCGAACCCACCGCCGCGCCGCGCCGCGCTGTTCTGCGGCGGTAGCCGTTAGTCCTTTTCGATCTTGACCTTGCTCGGCTTGGCGCTGCGCTCGTCGGTGGTCGGCTTGCTGGGCCGCTTGCCGTTCTCACCGGTGCTGGTGATCTTGGTCGGCTTGGTGCCTCGGCCACCTTCGCCGGGCACTGCGGCCACTGTCGGCTCGCCGTCCACGCCCGCGCTGGCCGCAGCGCCGTCGACCGTGGTCACCGGCTCGGCGACTGGTCGGGTCGTCGACTGCCCGGACCCATCAGGCGTGGTAACCACTGGCTGCCCGACCGGTCGGGTCGTCGACTGCCCGTCCGCGTCCGCTGAAGCGCCCACCGGTTGCTTGGCGTCGGCGGGTTCGGCCTTAGGACCGGTGGTCGCGTCGGCGTCACCGTTCACCGTGGTGGGCACAGGCGACCCGTCACCGTTCACCGTGGTGGGCGCAGCCGGCCTGTCGCCGTTCACCGCGGCGGCTACAGCCGAGCCGTTGGCGGTGGTCGGCGCGGTCGGGCCTGTGGCGCTTTGCAACCGCAGCTCGGCCATCTGTCGTTCGAGCTCGTCGGATTCCTGGCGGGCCTTCCAGGTTTCCTGCCGCAGGTCGGCGAGTTGCTGCTGAGCCTGGGCGATCTCCAACATGACCTGGGCGAGCTGTTGCCGGCCTGCGGCAGCCTCCTGCTGTGTCGCCGCCAGGTGCTGCTGCGTGGTGGCCAGGTGCTGCTGCGTGGTGGCGGCGTACTCCTCGAACTGGCGGCGGGAAGCCGCGACGTGCTCGTCGGCCTTGCGGCGCTTGTCGCCCGCCTCGGACTCGGCCCGGCTGAGCAGCTCGGCGGCCTCCGTCTCGGCCCGCTCGCGCATCGCTGCGGCGTCCTGCTCGGCGGCCAGGCGGATCGCGGCGGCGCCCTGCTCGATCTCGTTCTTGCGGCTGGTGTACTCGGTCTCCAGCTCGTTCTTACGGGCCGAGTGCTCGGCTTCCAGCTCCTCGCTGCGCGTGGTCCACGTCGTCTCCAGCTCCTGCTGGCGGCCGGTGAACGCGGTCTCCAGCTCCTGCTGGCGGGACTTGTGCTGCTTGTCCAGCTCGTCGCGGCGCTTGGCGAACTCCTGCTCGGCGGTGGAGCGGCGCTGGGCAAGCTCGCGGTCGGCCGCCTCCCGCCGGGAGTTGACCTCCTGCTCCACGCCGGCCCGCCACGCGCCCAACTCCTGCTGGGTCTGCGCCCGCGCCTGCTGCACGTACGTCTCGGTCTCGGTGCGCATCCGCTGCACGTACGCCTCGGTCTCGGCCCGGCTGCGCTTGGCCGACTCCGACGCCTGCGTGGTCAGGCGTTCCGCCTCCTGCTGGGCTTTGGCTCGAGTGGCCCGGCCCGCCATCGACGCGTCGTCGATGATCTGCTTGGCCTCCTGCTGTGCCTTCGCGTGGGTCGCCCGGCCGGCCTCGGTCGCGGTGTCGGTGAGCCGCTTGGCCTCCTGCTGGGCCTTGGCGTGCACCTCCTTGGCCGCCTCCCGCAGGTCGCTGGCCTCCTGCCGCGCGGTGGCCAGAGCCTCGCGGGCGGCCTCCCGCAGCTTGGTGGCCTCCTGCTGGGCGCGGGTATGGATCTCCTTGGCGGTGTCCCGGAGTTGGGTGGCCTCCTGCTGGGCCTTGGCGAGCTCGTCCTGAGCCGCCTTGCGCAGCTTCGCCGACTCGTCGCGGGCCGACCGCAGGGTCTCGTCCGCTTCAGCGCGTCGAGCGGCGCTGTGCCGTTCCTCCTCCTGGCGGCGGGCGGCGAGCGCGATCTCGAAGTCCTTCAGTGCCCGCGCGGCCTGCTCGCGGGCCTCCTCGATGATGTGCTCGGCGGCGGCGCGACGGCCCTCGATCTCCTCGTTCGCCGCCGACAGGATCTGCTCGGCCTGCTCCTCGGCGAGCGTGAGGATCGACTCGACGCGCGGGCCCAAGTGGCGGAACGAGGCGCGGTCCACCACGTTCATCTGCTTGCGCACCTGCGTCAGATCCCGCTGGAGCACCTCGACCTGGCCGGCCAGCTTGTGGATCTGTGTATAGGCCTGTTCCCGTTCGGCGGCGAGGGTCGCGATCTCGTGCTCGGCACGCGCGACGTACCGGTCGACCTGTTTCTTCTCGTACCCCCGCAGAGCGGACTCGAAGCTAGGCTCCGTGGTCACGTCCCCGCCGAGAGCGAACAGTTCCTCGCCGTGCGACATGCCCCCATCCTCACACGCATCGGACCCTGCTGGGGCGATACGGACGCCCCTTGTGGGACCTACTTCACTTGGCGGAGAGCCCGCGATGCCATTGGGTGGGAAACGCACACGGCGCGAGGTCACACCGGTTACCCGGTGTCACCTCGCGCCGTCGATGCCCCGCCCTGACGCCTCGCGTCAGCCAGCGGTCTCCGCAGTCACCCGCTCCTGACCGCCATCGGCCTTCTTCGCCTCCGGCTTGGCCGCCGGAGCGGCAGCCGCCGGTACGCCGGGAACGATGCCGGCGAGCCCGGAGAGCATCTGACCGAGCTGCGAGGTGACGGCGTCCTTCTGCCGGGTGAGGTCCTCGACCTCGCGGCGGGCGGCCTGGGTGGTCAGCTCGGCCTCGGTGCGGGCCTCGGTGAGCAGGCGCTGCGACTCGGCCTTGGCCTCGTTGAGCGTCTTCTCGGAGTGCGCCTTGGCCTTGTCGATCGTCTCGTTGGCGTGGCGCTCCGACTCGACCCGGCGGGCCTCGGCGCGCTGCTCGATCTCCTTGGCGCGCTCCTGCGCGGCCCGGGCGCGCTGCTCGGCCTCGCTCACCAGCTTCTGGGTCTGCGCGACCTGCGCGGCGTGCCGCTCGGACTCCTCGCGCTCGGCCTTCTCGCGCCGCTCGGCCAGCTGAAGCTCCAGGGCTTGGAGGTCCTTGTCGCGCTTGTCCCGCGCGTCGGTGAGCAGCTTGGTGGCCTCGGCGCGCTTCTCCTCGGCCTCGCGGGCGGCCTTGGCCCGCTGCTGGGTGATCTCCCGCTCGGCGGTGGCCCGGAGGGTGGCAACCTCGCGCTCGACAGTCGACTTCAGCTCGGCCACCTCGTGCGCGGTGACCGTACGCAGCTGCTTGGTCTCGCGGTCCGCGTCGGCGCGCAGCGTGTCGGCCTCACGGCGGGCCTGCACCCGTACCTCGGCGGCCTCGCGCTCGGCGGCGGTGCGCAGGTTTCCGGCCTCGCGCTCGGCGCTGGCCTTCATCGCGGCGGCCTCGGCGCGGGCCTTGTCCGTGATCTCGCGGGCCTCGAGGCGTGCGGCGGAGAGGATGCCCTCCGACTCGCGCTTGGCCTCGTTGCGGTGGTCGTTGGCCTGCTCCTCGGCGAGCCGCAGGATCTGCTCGACACGGGTGCCGAGGCCCGACAGCGTGGGCCGGCTGTTCTCTTCGAGCTGCTTGTTCGTGTCCGTGAGCTTCTGCTCAAGGGCACTCATGCGCTGCTCGGCCTGGCGGAGGCGACGCTGGGCGTCGTTCATCCGCTGCTCGGCCTCGGCGCGGGCCTGCTCGGACTGGGTCAGCGCGGCCGTCATCCGGCCGATGAAGTCATCGACCTGGTGAGTGTTGTATCCGCGCAGGCCAACGGTGAAATCTGGCTGCGAGTTCGCGTTATCGAAGAACGCGAGAGGGGAGGACTGCTGCTGGGGCATTGGGACATACTGGCAGACGCCCCAGGGTGCTTCGCAAGAGCGGTGCGGAGCTTTCGTGTCCTCTTTACATGGTCAACTCACCTGCTCGGCGAGGTCGGACCAATGGGCGATCTTGGCAGGTCCCGGGCGGGACGGACGCCACGCAGCGTGAGGAGAAAAAGGGCCACCGGTACGCCCGGTGGCCCTTTGTTCGATGCGGAACGGCATCCCGCTAATGGGGGCGGAAGAACAATGGCCGATCACCGCATTGGTCATCCGGTCCTCGTCCATCCGGCCGGCGACTCGACCGGTGGCCCGGTCGGCGTCCCGTCGCGGGGTCGCCCCTCACTGCCCCCGGAAC
This sequence comes from Micromonospora sp. DT68, assembly GCF_049847245.1. Classification (NCBI taxonomy): domain Bacteria; kingdom Bacillati; phylum Actinomycetota; class Actinomycetes; order Micromonosporales; family Micromonosporaceae; genus Micromonospora; species Micromonospora sp. DT68. Next base: position 166,350 of record NZ_JBNCNZ010000012.1, on the reverse strand, counting down.
CGGTTGATCGCCTCCTCGTGCCGGGCGCGCATTTCCCCGTCGCGGACGCCGAGCCCGTCGGCGGGTGCGAGGCAGCGCACGCCGACCTTGCCCTGGTGGGCGTTGCGATGCACCTCGTACGCCGCCTGGCCGGTCTGCTCCAGCGGGTAGGTGCGGGACACCGTCGGGTGCACCTTGCCGAGCGCGACGAGGCGGTTGGCCTGCCACGCCTCGTGGTAGTTGGCGAAGTGGCTGCCGACGATCCGCTTGAGGTGCATCCACAGGTAGCGGTTGTCGTACTGGTGGTTGTAGCCGCTCGTGGAGGCGCAGGTGACGATCGTGCCGCCCTTCTTGGCGACGTAGACGCTGGCGCCGAACGTCTCCCGGCCCGGGTGCTCGAAGACGATGTCCGGGTCCTCGCCGCCGGTCAGCTCGCGGATGCGCTCACCGAAGCGGCGCCACTCGTCCTGGTCCTGGGTCTGCTCGTCCTTCCAGAACCGGAACCCCTCGGCGGTGCGGTCGATGACCAGCTCGGCGCCCATCTTCCGGCACAGCTCGGCCTTCTCCGGGGAGGAGACCACGCAGACCGGGATCGCGCCGCCGTTGAGCGCCATCTGGGTGGCGTACCCGCCGAGGCCGCCGGAGGCACCCCAGATCAGGACCACGTCGCCCTGCTTCATGTTGGCGCCGTGGTGCGAGACGAGCTGCCGGTACGCGGTGGAGTTGACCAGACCGGGGCTGGCCGCCTCTTCCCAGCTCAGGTGACGCGGCTTCGGCATCAGCTGGTTGGCCTTGACCACGGCCATTTCGGCCAGCCCACCGAAGTTGGTCTCGAAGCCCCAGATCCGCTGCTGCGGATCGAGCATCGTGTCGTCGTGCCCGGCCGCGTCCTCCAGCTCGACCGAGAGGCAGTGCGCGACGACCTCGTCGCCGGCCGCCCAGCGGGTCACGCCGGGCCCGGTGCGCAGCACCACGCCGGCCGCGTCCGAGCCGACCACGTGGTACGGGAGGTCGTGCCGGCGGGTCAACTCGGAGATCCGGCCGTAGCGCTGGAGGAACTTGAAGGTGGGCAGCGGCTCGAAGATGCTCGTCCACACCGTGTTGTAGTTGATCGCGCTGGCCATCACCGCGATCAGCGCCTCGCCCGGCCCGAGTTCCGGCGTCGGCACCTCCTGCACGTGCAGTGCCTTGCGAGGGTCCTTGTCCCGGGTGGCCATGCCCTCGAACATCCGGGCTTCCTCGGCGCGGACGACCACGCCCCGGTAGCTCTCCGGCACGGGCAGACCGGCAACGCCGGCGAGCTCGCGGTCCGGATCGTTTGATTCCTCCGCTGCCATGATCGCTTCGAGGATGTCCTGCACGGTGACCTCCGGTTCGTCCGCACCCGCACGGGCCCGGGTGCTGCCATCGTCGGCGCCGGTGGGCACGACCGCCATGTCGTCATTCGACACATCCGGCACCCTTCGCGCTCCTGTGGGCCGGGACGTTACTGAACGGTAGCTAGGGCGGGAAGCCTTCTGTGAAAAACTGCATCGGCCGATGCGTGAAGGTGTCCGACGATCCCGCGAACCGCGCACCGACGTGCTCGCGAGGGCCTGGACCTGGGGTGCGGGCCCGACGCGAGGGGTAGGGGCGCACGCGGGCGCAGGCCACTACATCAGTGATGTAGTGGCCTGCGCGGCCCCGGAGGCAACTACATCAGTGATGTAGTGCGATCTTGCGATCTTGCGAGGCGAGGCGAGGCCGGGCCGGGCCGGGCCGGGCCAGGCGTTAGTGGGTGGTGGTGGCTGCGGGTTCGACGAGTTCGACGAGTACGCCGCCCGCGTCCTTGGGGTGCACGAAGTTGATCCGGGAGTCCGCAGTGCCTCGCCGCGGGGCGTCGTAGAGCAGCCGCATCCCCCGGGCGCGCAGCGCCGCACAGGCCGCGTCGATGTCGACAACCGTGTACGCGACCTGCTGCACGCCCGGCCCGCTGCGGTCGAGGAACTTGGCGATCGTCGACTCGGGGCTGAGCGGGGCGAGCAGCTGCACGCAGCCGCCGTCGGTCGTCGGTCCGACGGCCAGCATCGCCTCTCGGACGCCCTGCTCGGTGTTCGTCTCGGTGTGCACGCACCGCATCCCGAACGTCCGCTCGTAGAAGTCGATCGCGGCGTCGAGGTCGTGCACGGCGATGCCGACGTGGTCGATCTTGCGAAGCCCGATGTCTGTGACGTAGTCCGCACCGGGCTCGACGGGGGAGTTCTCTGCCATGGCGCTAGTCTGACCGAACCATCGTTCAGGCGTACAGCTCGGCACCCCCCTCGGAGGCAGGCATGGCTTCGGTGATCGTCAGCGGCGCGCGCACCCCCATGGGGCGGCTGCTCGGCAACCTCAAGGACCTCCCGGCCACGAAGCTCGGCGGGATCGCGATCAAGGCGGCCCTGGAGCGGGCCGGTGTCAGCCCGGACCAGGTCCAGTACGTGATCATGGGGCAGGTGCTCCAGGCCGGCGCCGGTCAGATCCCGGCGCGGCAGGCGGCGGTCGAGGCGGGCGTACCGATGTCGGTGCCGGCGCTGACGATCAACAAGGTCTGCCTCTCCGGCCTGGACGCGATCGCCCTCGCCGACCAGCTCATCCGGGCCGGCGAGTTCGACATCGTGGTGGCCGGCGGCATGGAGTCGATGACGAACGCCCCGCACCTGCTGCTGGGCCAGCGCTCCGGCTACAAGTACGGCGACGTGGTGATCAAGGACCACATGGCCCACGACGGGCTCAGCGACGCCTGGGACTGCTGCTCGATGGGCGAGTCGACCGAGCGGCTCGGCACGAAGCACGGCATCTCCCGCGAGGAGCAGGACGCCTTCGCCGCCGCCAGCCACCAGCGGGCCGCCGCCGCGCAGAAGAACGGCCACTTCGCCGAGGAGATCACCCCGGTGGTGATCCCGCAGCGTAAGGGTGACCCGCTGGTGATCAGCGACGACGAGGGCATCCGCCCGGACACCACCGCCGAGTCGCTGGCCAAGCTGCGTCCCGCGTTCACCAAGGACGGCACCATCACCGCAGGCAGCTCCTCGCCGATCTCCGACGGCGCGGCGGCAGTGGTCGTCATGAGCAAGGCAAAGGCCAGCGAGCTGGGGCTGACCTGGCTGGCCGAGATCGGCGCGCACGGCAACGTGGCCGGTCCGGACAACTCCCTGCACTCCCAGCCGTCCAACGCGATCAACCACGCCCTGAAGAAGGGCGGGCTGAGCGTGGACGACCTGGACCTCATCGAGATCAACGAGGCGTTCGCGCAGGTAGGTATCCAGTCCAGCCGTGACCTCGGCATCAGCGCGGACAAGGTCAACGTCAACGGCGGCGCTATCGCGCTGGGCCACCCGATCGGCATGTCCGGCGCGCGGCTCGTCCTCACCCTCGCGCTGGAGCTGAAGCGGCGCGGTGGCGGCACCGGCGCGGCGGCGCTCTGCGGTGGCGGCGGCCAGGGCGACGCGCTGATCATCCACGTGCCGGGAAACGCAGCGGCCGACAAGTGAGCCCGACGAGGAAGCCCGCTTCGCGGGTCCCGCGGCAGTCGACGAAGATGGCACAGTGAGCGAATCGGTCGACAACGTGCCGGCGGCGGCGGTCACCACGTCGGTGCGCCGCAGCCGGGACGTACCGCAGCTTGTCGAGCGGGCCCGCACGGGTGACCCCCGCGCTGTGGCCCGGCTGATCACCCTGGTGGAGAACGGCGACGCGCTGCTGCCGGAGATCGCCGCCGCGCTCACGCCGTACGCCGGGCAGGCCCAGGTTGTCGGTTTGACGGGCTCCCCGGGGGTGGGCAAGTCGACCACCACCAACGAGCTGGTCCGCGCGCTGCGGGCACGCGGCCACCGGGTCGGCGTGCTTGCTGTCGACCCGTCCAGCCCGTTCACCGGCGGGGCGATCCTCGGCGACCGCGTACGCATGCAGGACCACGCCACCGATCCGGGCGTCTACATCCGGTCGATGTCCAGCCGTGGGCACCTCGGTGGGCTGTCGGCGGCGACGCCGCAGGCGGTCCGGGTGCTTGAGGGCGCGGGCTGCGACGTGGTGCTCGTCGAGACCGTCGGCGTCGGACAGGCCGAGGTGGAGGTCGCCTCGCTTGCCGACACCACGCTCGTGCTGCTGGCGCCGGGCATGGGTGACGCCATCCAGGCGGTCAAGGCCGGCATCCTGGAGATCGCCGACGTCTTCGTCGTCAACAAGGCAGACCGGGACGGCGTCGACGCCACAGTCCGCGACATCCAGGGCATGATCGCCCTCGGTGAACGTGGACCGGGGCAGTGGCGGCCGCAGGTCGTCCGCGCGATCGCAGCCCGGGCCGAGGGCATCGACGACATCGCCGCCGCCATCGACAAGCACCGCGGCTGGCTTGTCGAGCACGGCGAGCTGCGCCGCCGGCAGGAGGCGCGGGCCGCCGCCGAGATCGAGGCCATCGCGCTCGGCGTCCTCCGCGCGCGGATCGGTTCCCTGCGCGACGGTACGCAGCTGCCGACGCTCGCCGCCCAGGTGGCCGAGGGCAGCCTCGATCCGTACGCGGCGGCGGACGAGTTGCTCGCCCAACTCGCTCGCTGACCGCCCAGAGACGACCGTCGCTCCGACTTTAGTAGGCTCGCGGCGCGTGGCCGGAAGTGCGGCTGCCACGCAGCGGGCTGGCGAACCGGTCGGTCCACAATGCGTCGGGACCAGGGGAGAAGCGATCATGACGGACGCGGTGGAGAACGCCGGTGGAGTTCCGGCCGCAACGGGCGCTGCCCGGGGCGTCACGTCGGTTTCCGACGAGGTCGTGGAGAAGATCGCCGGAGCCGCAGCCCGTTCGGTGCCCGGTGTCGCCGACCTCGGTGGTGACGTGGCCCGCTTCTTCAACACCATCCTGGACAAGGTCGGCCTCGACGAGGTGGGCGACGCTCGCCGCGGTGTCTCGGCCGACGTGAAGGGCAGCTCGGCGGTCGTCAACGTGGTCCTGGTGATCGACTCCGGTCACGTCGTGACCGACGTGACCGAGGCGGTGCGGGCCGCGGTGATCGAGGCAGTGGAGAAGTACGGCCTGACAGTCACCGAGGTCAACGTCACTGTGGACGACATCGAGCTGAACAAGCCGGGAGCGGCAGCCGGAGCCTGAGGTGCCGGTACCCGCCGGTGGACCGATGCTCAGTCGTTCTCGGGGAAGCCGAGGTTGATCCCGCCGTGGCTGGGGTCAAGCCAACGGGACGTGATGACCTTGCCGCGGGTGAAGAAGTGCACCCCCTCGGTGCCGTGGGCGTGGGAGTCGCCGAACAGGCTGTCCTTCCAGCCGCCGAACGAGTAGTACGCCATCGGCACCGGGATCGGGACGTTGATGCCGACCATGCCGACCTCGACCTCGTTCTGGTACCTCCGTGCCGCGCCGCCGTCGTTCGTGAAGATGGCGGTCCCGTTGCCGTAGGGGTTGGCGTTGACCAGTGCGAGCGCCTCGGCGTAGCTGCCCACGCGTACGACTGACAGCACCGGCCCGAAGATCTCGTCGGTGTAGACGCTCATCTCAAGGGAGACCCGGTCCAACAGGCTCGGCCCGAGCCAGAACCCGGCCTCGTCGCCGTCGGCCCGCACGCCGCGACCGTCCACCACCAGTTCGGCGCCAGCGTCGACGCCGGCATCGAGGTACGACGCGACGCGGTCGCGGTGTTCCCTGGTGACCAGCGGCCCCATGTCGCAGGAGCGCCGGCCGTCACCGACCTTCAACGTGGCGATGCGCTCGCGGATCCGCGTCACCAACTCGTCGGCGACGGGCTCGACGACCACAAGGACCGAGATGGCCATGCACCGCTCTCCGGCGGAACCGAACCCCGCGTTGACCGCCGCGTCCGCTGCGAGGTCGAGGTCGGCGTCCGGCAGCACCACCATGTGGTTCTTCGCCCCGCCGAGGGCTTGGACGCGCTTGCCGTTGCGGGCGCCGGTCTCGTACACGTACCGGGCGATCGGGGTGGAGCCGACGAACGACACCGCTTTGACCTCGGGGTGCTCCAGCAGCCGGTCGACGGCCACCTTGTCGCCGTGGACGACGTTGAACACGCCGGCGGGCAGGCCTGCCCGCTCCCACAGGCGGGCGATGAGCAGAGACGCGGAAGGGTCCTTCTCGCTGGGCTTGAGGACGACTGTGTTGCCCGCCGCGATGGCGATGGGCATGAACCACATCGGAACCATCACCGGGAAGTTGAAGGGCGAGATGATGGCGCAGACGCCGAGGGGCTGGCGGATGGAGTAGACATCCACGTTCGTGGAGACGCCCTCGGAGTGGCCTCCCTTGAGGAGGTGCGGGATCCCGCAGGCGAACTCGACGACCTCCAGGCCGCGGGAGACCTCGCCGAGGGCATCGGAGAGGACCTTGCCGTGCTCGGCCGTGATGAGCTCGGCCAGTTCGTGCTTGTGCTGGTTCACCAGCTCCCGGAACGCGAACAGCACCTGGGAGCGCTTGGTCAGCGAGGACGTCCGCCACGACGCGAACGCGGTCGCGGCGGCGGCGACGGCGCGGTCCACCTCCTCGACGGAGGCCAACGGGACCTCCGCGCGGACGGTGCCCAGCGCCGGGTCGTACACCGGCGCCGTCCGCTCGGCGACGCCGGCGACCCGCTGGCCACCGATCCAGTGGGTCACCCGCTCCAGCGGGGCAGGAGTCGGGACGGTCTCGGGTTCTGTCTGGGTCATGCCCGGATCATCTGCGCTCCCCCGCAGCAGGGCAATGGGCACTGTGTCGCTCTCGCTCTCAGGAACCGCACAACCTGTGCTGCTGTCGGGCTGGTGAACTGCGGCGTCAGCCGAGTTACCAGCCGGTAAGAGTTTCCTTAGCGATCGTTCAGTAGGGCGATCTACACTCGCCGTGGGACGAGGACTCGAGGAGGAGCTCCGCGCATGGACGCTGACGAGATCGCCGCCGGACGGGCCCGCTGGCAGGCCCGGTACGACTCCGCGCGCAAGCGGGACGCCGACTTCACCACCCTCTCCGGGATGCCTGTCGACCCGGTATACGGCCCGCCGGAAGGCACCTCCTACCCGGGCTTCGAGCGGATCGGCTGGCCCGGCGAATACCCGTACACCCGGGGTCTCTATCCGACCGGCTACCGCGGGCGGACCTGGACGATCCGGCAGTTCGCGGGCTTCGGCAACGCCCAGCAGACCAACGAGCGCTACAAGATGATCCTCGGTGCCGGCGGCGGTGGGCTTTCGGTCGCATTCGACATGCCGACCCTGATGGGCCGCGACTCCGACGACCCGCAGGCGCTCGGCGAGGTCGGCCACTGCGGCGTCGCCATCGACACCGCCACCGACATGCAGGCGCTCTTCGACGGCATCGACCTGGCCGGCGTCACGACCTCGATGACCATCTCCGGCCCGGCCGTGCCGGTGTTCTGCATGTACCTGGTCGCCGCCGAGCGGCAGGGCGCCGATCTGTCCAAGCTGGACGGCACGCTGCAGACCGACATCTTCAAGGAGTACATCGCGCAGAAGGAGTGGCTCTTCGACCCGGAGCCGCACCTGCGCCTGATCGGCGACCTGATGGAATACTGCGCCGCCGAGATCCCGCGCTACAAGCCGCTGTCGGTCTCCGGCTACCACATTCGCGAGGCCGGCTCGACCGCCGCGCAGGAGTTGGCGTACACCCTCGCCGACGGGTTCGGGTACGTCGAGCTGGGCCTGTCGCGCGGCCTGGACGTGAACGTCTTCGCGCCAGGGCTGAGCTTCTTCTTCGACTCGCACCTGGACTTCTTCGAGGAGATCGCGAAGTTCCGCGCCGCCCGCCGCATCTGGGCCCGCTGGCTGCGTGACGTGTACGGCGCGACCAGTGAGAAGGCCCTCTGGCTGCGGTTCCACACGCAGACCGCCGGGGTGTCGCTTACCGCGCAGCAGCCGGTCAACAACGTGGTACGCACCGCCGTCGAGGCGCTCGCCGCGGTGCTCGGCGGGACCAACTCGCTGCACACCAACGCGCTTGACGAGACCCTGGCTCTGCCCACCGACGAGTCCGCCGAGATCGCCCTGCGTACGCAGCAGGTGCTGATGGAGGAGATCGGTGTCGTCAACGTGGCCGACCCGCTCGGCGGTTCCTGGTACGTCGAGGCGCTGACCGACAAGATCGAGGCCGAGGCGGAGGAGATCTTCGCCCGGATCCGGCAGCTCGGTGGGGAGGGGCCGCACCAGATCGGCCCGATGACCTCCGGCATCCTGCGTGGCATCGAGGACGGCTGGTTCACGGGGCACATCGCCGAGTCCGCCTTCGTCTACCAGCAGGCTCTCGAAAAGGGCGACAAGAAGATCGTCGGGGTCAACTGTCACACCGGCACGGTCACCAAGGAGTTGGAGATCCTGCGCATCTCGCACGAGGTGGAGCTGGAGCAGCGCCGGGTGCTCGCCGAGCGCAAGAACGCGAGGGACGACGCTGCGGTCACGGCGGCCCTCACCCGCATGGTCGACGCCAGCCGCACCGACGAGAACATGATCCCGGCCATGCTCGACGCGGTCCGCGCCGAAGCGACGCTAGGCGAGATCTGCAACGCCCTACGCGCCGAGTGGGGCATCTACCGCGAGCCCGCCCGCTTCTAACCCCCCACCCCGGCGATCTTGCAGTTGCTGCCTCGACATATGCCGCATAAGGCCTGTATAGGGGACCGAAAGTGCAAGATCGCGGGGGAAGGGGTGGGGCGTGAGAGTTGCAACGTCGGAGTTGCGGGTGATCTGAGAACGCCGGCTCGCGTGCGAGACTAGGTAACCATGAGCGACCCACGGATCACCTCGTCGATCTTCACCCGCGGCGCGGTCGACCTCAGCACGCTGCGCGGCCCCGCACCAGCCAGTACCCGCCCCGGCACACCCCCGCAGGGCGGCCCCTCCGCCAGCACCCCTGGCGCGCAGGCCGCCGGTGGTAACGCCCTCATCGTCGACGTCACCGAGGCGACAATCCAGTCCGAGGTGCTCGAACGGTCGATGACCATGCCCGTCGTCGTCTTCTTCGGCGCGGCAGGTTTCCCGGAGAGCGACGAGTTCGCCCCCGTACTGGAACGGCTGGCCGCCGAGAGCGGCGGCGCCTGGGCGCTCGCCCGGGTAGACGTGCAGGAAAACCCCCGGATCGCCCAGATGTTCCGGGTCCAGGGCATCCCCATGGTGTACGCCGTGGTCGGCGGCCAGCCGATCGACGCGTTCTCCGGCGTGGTGCCCGAGGCCCAGCTCCGCCAGTGGCTCCAGGCCGTCCTCAAGGCCGGTGGCGTGACAGTCGCCGAGCCGGAGGACCCGCGCCTCGACGAGGCGGACGACGCGCTGATGAGCGGCGACCTGGACGCCGCCGAGCGGGCGTACCGCAAGATTCTGGCCGACTCGCCGGCGGACGCCGCGGCCGAGGCGGGCCTCGCCCAGGTCGGTGTCGCCCGCCGGGTCGCCGGCGCCGACCCGGCCGCCGCGCTGGCCGCCGCCGAGAGCGCCCCCGACGACGTCGCGGCTCAGCTGCTCGCCGCCGACATCGAGGTGCTCAGCGGCCTGGCCGAGCAGGCGTATGCCCGGCTCGTCGGTCTCGTCCGACGCACCGCCGGGGAGGACCGCGAGACCGTCCGCCAGCACCTCGTGTCCCTGTTCAGCATCGCCGGCCCGGACGACCCGGCCGTCGCCTCGGCCCGGCGGGCCCTGGCCAGCGCCCTGTTCTGAGTTCCACGCACGGGTTCGAGTTCGTAGCACGCCAGCGCGGGCCGGCGATCCGCCGGCCCGCCCGACCACCGGGGACGGGAGCTCATGATGCGCCGGATCGCCGTCCTCGACGCGCCGACGAACCTGGGCCTGCGCCCGCCGACCCCCACCTCCGTCCCGGGTTGCACCAAGGCGCCCGGGGCGCTTCGCGACCACGACCTGCTCGCCCGGCTGCGGGCCCGCGACGCCGGCTGCATCACCCCGCCCCGGTACGACCCCGGCGACTGGCGGCCCGGCGACGGCGTCTGCCACGCCCGGGAGATCGCCGACTACTCACTGGCCCTCGCCGAGCGCATCGGCTCCATCATCGACAGGGGCGAGTTCCCCGTCGTGCTGGGCGGCGACTGCTCGGTACTGCTCGGCTCCGCACTGGCCATGCACCGCCTCGGTGAGGCCGTCGGCGGCCACATCGGGCTGGTCTTCGTGGACGGGCACTCCGACTTCCGGCACCCCGGCAACGCCTCCTACGTCGGCGCGGCAGCCGGCGAGGATCTGGCACTGGTCACCGGGCGCGGGCAGGCCGACCTGGCCGCCCTGGAGGGTCGCCGGCCCTACTTCCGCGACATCGACGTGGTGGTGCTCGGCATCCGGGCGCAGGACGAATACCGCCTCGACCTGCAAGCCGCCGGCATCATCACCCGCCCGGTGCCGGCGCTGCGCGCCGAGGGCGCGGCCCGGACAGCACAGTGGGCGCACGAGCAACTCGCCGACTGCGCCGGCTACTGGGTGCACATCGACGTGGACGTCCTCGACCCCGCGGTGATGCCCGCCGTCGACGCACCGGACCCGGGCGGCATCGCCTTCGCCGAGTTGGAGATCCTCCTCGCCGGTCTCGTCGACACCCCACACTGCCTCGGCGTCGAGTTGACAGTCTTCGACCCCGACTACGACCCGGACGGCTCGTACGCCGCCGAGATCGTCAACACGGTCGTCGCCGGATTGGCCCCGGTCAGCGCACCGGAGGCGACACCGCCACGGCTGCTGTCCGCCCGGCCGGCACCCGGTCCCCGGCGTACCAAGAACCGATCGGCAGACCTCGACGCCCGCTCCGACCGTGCGGGTGTCTCAGACCGTGCGGGTCTCTCGGATCGTGCGGGTGTCTCGGATCGTGCGGGTCTCGCGGATCGTGCGGATCGTGCGGGTCTCGCGGACCGGTTGGAGCGCTCGGATCGTGCGGGCCTTGCCGATGCGGTCTCTGTTGATACGGGCCTTGGCGGGGCGAGCGTCAGCGGTGTCGGCGCTGCTGATGCGGCGTTCGCCGGTCCTGGTTCCGGAGCTGCCGATTCCGCCGGCGTCGAGCCCTTCGGCGTCGAACCCGCCGGCGTCGAGTCCTCCGGTGCGGGTTCTGCTCTCGGCAGCTCCTCCGGTGTTGAGCCGGCCGGGTCTGCCGGCGACGAGCATGTCGCTGCTGCGTCCGCCGGGCGGATCGGGGCCGAGGCCTTCGGGGCTGCGTCCGCTGGTGCTGCCGGCGCTGAGCCGTTCGGTGCTGGGCCTGCCGACACCGGGTCTTCCGACGCCCAGCCGTCGGGGGCCGAGGTGCCGGGCGGTGTCCCGGTTCCGGTCCAGGCGGAGCCGTTCGATACGCGGAGTGTCGCCCGGTGGGAGCCGTCGGGTGTCGTGTCGAGCGACCCGGCCGGCACTCCGGCTTCAACCGAGCGGGAACCTGTCGGCCCGCCCGCGTCGGCTGGTCCCGGGCTGCTGCGGAGGCCGTCCCCAGTCGAGCAAAACCACACGAACCGCCGCGAAGCCGACACTGCCTGACCTGTTGCCGGTCGGCACGGGCGGTTGATCGACTCGGGTTCCTGGAAATCGGGGTGTCCGAGCTAGCGGGACACCGCGATTACCAAGAAACCGAGTCGATCACCCCTGGCGCTGCCTGGCCACGCCCGATGGGGCTGCGGCGCTCAGGTCGCAGGTAGGGCGCGCAGGAAGCGCTCGGCGATCGGGACGGCTGAAGAGGTGCTGGCGCCGCCCTTCTCCACGAAGACGGCGAACGCGACGTCTCCCCGCCAGCCGACGAACCAGGCGTGCGTGTTGGCCGGGTTGTTGTCGTACTCGGCGGTGCCGGTCTTGCCGTACACCTCGCCTGGAACGTCCTTGAGGGCGCTGCCGGTGCCGGCGGTCACCACCTCGCGCATCATCGTGCGCAGCGCCTCGACCGACTCCGGCTTGAGTTGCTCGCCGGCCGGGGCCGGTTTGGCGGGTGCCGGGTCGAGCAGCAGCTTGGGCTGCTCGAATCGGCCCCGGGCGACGGCGGCGGTGGCGCCGGCCATGGCCAGCGGGCTGACAAGCGTGGTGCCCTGCCCGAACGATGCGGCGGCCTGCTCGGCCTGGCTGCCGCCGGTCGACACCTTGCCGGTGAAGACGTCCGTGCCGAGGTCCCAGGGGCCCTCAAGTCCCAGCGAGCGGCCGGCTGCGGCAAGCCCGTCGCCGCCCAGCTTCGGGGCCAGCGAGGCGAACGCCGTGTTGCACGACTTGGCGAAGTTGGTGCGGAACGGCACCTGGCCCAGCACGAAGTTGTCCGAATTCTTGAACGACCGGCCGTCGACGGTGAAGGTCTTCGGGCAGTCCACCGGCCCGTCCAGGGTGACCGCGCCCTGGTTCAGCAGGCCGAGCGTGCTGACCATCTTGAACGTGGAGCCCGGCGGGACCTGGGCGACGAATGCCAGGTTCTCGCCGGCCGGTCCGGGGCCGTTCGCGGCGGCGAGCACCGCGCCGTCACTGATCCGTACGGCCACGAGCGCGGACCGGCGGGACTGGGCGCGCAACGCTCCGTCGGCCGCGTTCTGGACGGCGACGTCCAGGGTGGTCTTCAGCGCCTGGCCGGGCTGCGGCTTCTGCTGGAACAGTTCGGTGCCGGTGGGGGCCAGCTTGCCGCCCTCGGCGGGGCGTTCGACCATTACGGTCAGCCCCGGCGCGCCGCGCAGCCGCTCGTCGTAGCGGCCCTGGAGGCCGCCGTGCCCGACGAGGTCGCCGGCAACGTACCGGTCGGGGTGCGCGGCGAGGTCGTCGGCCTGTGCCGGGTCGACAGTGCCGAGCAGCGCGCGGGCGAACTCCCGGGTCGGTGCCAGGTCGAGCTTGTCGGTAATGAACTTGGTGCCGGGCAGGTCGTAGATCCGGGGCTTGATCTGCCGGTACGCCTCTTCGCGCAGGGTCACCACCTCGACGAAGGCGCCCGGGTCGGCCTTGGCCACCCGCTCGGGCAGGTCGGCCAGGTCGACGGCGGGGACGAGGGCCGGACGGATCGCCTTGAAGCCCGCGTCCAGATCCTTGACGAGCTTCTTGATGTCGGTGACCTGGTTTGGCTGCACGCCGACGCGGATCACCGTACGAGGTGTCACGATCGGCTGCCCGGCAGCGTCCAGCAGCCCCGCGCGGGGACCGGTGTCGCGGCGCAGCCCCAGCCGGTCACCCTTGGTGAGCTGCTCGTGCATCACCCGGGGCTCCCACATGACCTGCCACTGGTCGTCGTCGCCCTTGACGAGCCGCACCTCCCGGTCGTACGCCCAGCGGACGTCGCCCGGAAGGGTCCACTCCACCCGGATGGGGGCGGTCGCGATGTCGGCGGTGACCTTCGGCTCGCCCCGGCGGGTAAGCGTCGGCGGGCTGCCGACCAACTCGCCGGAGAGTTCCTTGATCTCGCGGGTCACCTCGGCTGCCGGCAGCTTGACGCCGGTCGTGTCGACAACCCCGACGGCCTGGAGGTCGCCGTTGCGCCACCCGGAGAGGAAGGCGTCGACGCTGCGCTGCGGCCCGTCGTCGCCGGAGCAGGCCACCAGGCCACCGGCGGTGAGCAGGGTCGCGGCGAGCGCGGCGACCGCCCGGCGGGCGTGATTCGCCCGGTGGGGCCGGGGGTAGGACAAGGTCATGGAGCGGGTCCTTCCGGTCTCGGCTGCCCTGCACGGTAGTACGGCGACGCCGTCCGAGGCGTCCCGTGTGAGGTCCGACGTGCGGAAAGAGGAAGCGCGCCGGTGTGATGAACATCGCGCGGCGGGGTATCCGACGACCCAGCCAACCTCGGACCCGCAACGGGTGAAAGGACAGAGTCCCGATCCGGACGTCCGGCCCTTGATCCGCCGATGGAGGAACAGAGCGGCAGGCTTAGGCTGGGCGAGAGTGACCCACAACGCGGTGGGTCGAGGGGAGTGGCACCGATGGACCGGCGTCCGGCGATCAAACCGGAACCCGACCTCCGGCAGGACGACTTCGGCCGGGACGACAGCTTCGATTCGGCGACCGACGGGGACGGCTACGGCCGGCTCGACACGGGAGTCACCGGGCTGACCGGGTCGAGCATCGACACCATCTACGATCTGGGCCTGCCGCCGGAGGCGCTTGCCGACGACGTGGAGGACGCCGATCTCGACGAACCGGTCCCCAACGCGGAGCGCCTCGTGGCCCAGGCCGTCGCGCTCGCCGGGGACGACCACGATGCGGCGACCCTTGTCGGCCGTTTCTGGCGGTTCGCCCCGGACGAGGAGCTGGTCGGCTTCACGGCGGAGGAGATGCTGGACGCGGCCCGGGCGCACCGGGACCTGGCCCAGCAGCGGGTCCCCGGCGAGCTGAAGCTACGGATCCACGAGCCGCACGCCGACCAGCACCACACGGTCGTCGAGATCGTCACCGACGACATGCCGTTCCTGGTCGACTCGGTCACCGCGCTGCTCAACTCTCACCACCTGGACGTGCACCTGCTGGTGCACCCGCTGGTGGTGGTCCGGCGGGAGCCGCTGGGTCGCCTCACCGAGGTCTCCGCGGACGTGGAGCCGGACGACGCGATCGACGGCGACATCGTCGAGAGCTGGATGCGGATCGAGATCGACCCGGTGCGGGACGCCGACGAGCGGGACCGGCTGCGTCGTGAGCTGCAAAGGGTGCTCACCGACGTGCGGGAGGCCGTGGAGGACTGGCCGAAGATGCGTCAGCGTGCCCTCGCGCTCGCCGACGAACTGGCCTCGGCCCGTACCTCCGAGAACCGCCCGCCGGTGCCGGAGAAGGACATCACGGACTCGGTGGAGCTGCTGCGCTGGCTTGCCCACGACCACTTCACCTTCCTGGGCTATCGCGAGTACCGGCTGGTGGACGTGCCGGACGCGAGTTCCTCGGACCCGGTCGACGGCAAGGCGCTGGAGGCGGTGCTCGGCACCGGCCTGGGCATCCTGCGCTCGGACTCGCCGGAAGCCCGGTCGCTGGCGTCGATGACGCACGAGGCGCACGAGAAGGTGCTGGAGAAGCGCCTGCTCATCATCACCAAGGCCAACTCGCGGGCCACAGTGCACCGCTCGGCGTACCTGGACTACATCGGCTTCAAGATCTTCAACGAGGCGGGCGAGGTCATCGGTGAGCGGCGCTTCCTGGGGCTGTTCTCCACCGCCGCGTACCGGACCAGCGTCCAGGAGCTGCCCGTGGTGCGCCGCAAGGTCGCCGAGGTGCTGGACCGCTCCGGCCTGAGCCAACGCAGCCACTCCGGCAAGGATCTGCTCCAGATCCTTGAGACGTACCCGCGCGACGAGCTGTTCCAGATCAAGACCGACGACCTGTACCACGCGGTGGTCGGCGTGCTGCGGATGGCGGGTCGCCGGCAGCTGCGGGTGTTCCTGCGCCGCGACGCGTACGGGCGGTTCATCTCCTGCCTGATCTACCTGCCGCGGGACCGGTTCACCACGCAGAACCGGCTGCGTATGCAGGACATCCTGCTGCGCGAGTTGAACGGCGTCGGGGTGGACTACACGACCCGGGTCACCGAGTCGATGCTGGCGCGGGTGCACTTCATCGTCCGTACCGACCCGACCCGGCCGCCCGGTGACATCGACGCCGACCTGCTGGCCGAGGAATTGGCCGACGCGACACGGCTCTGGGACGACGACTACCGGCTGGTGCTGGAACGCAAGCTCGGCGACGAGCAGGCCAAGCACCTGTTCACCAGGTACGCCGACGCGTTCCCGGAGGGCTACAAGGACGGGCACACGCCGTACGAGGCGATGAAGGACCTGGCCAAGCTGGAGCTGCTGGAGGAGCCCGGCCAGCTGGAGATGCACCTGTTCCGCAAGCAGTTGGCGCCCCGCCCGGGCACCCGTGTGCCCGGCGCGGACCTGGCCGAGACCATGGACGTCCGGTTCAAGGTCTACCGGTACGGGGAGCCGATGATGCTCTCCGCAGTGCTGCCGGTGCTGCACTCGCTCGGCGTACGGGTGGTCGACGAGCACCCGTACGAGGTGGACCGCATCGACGGTCGGGTCTACCTGTACGACTTCGGCCTCATGCTGCCCGAGGGGCACCACGAGCTGTCCGAGGTGCGCCCGCACGTGGAGAACGCGTTCGCGGCGGCGTGGCGTGGCGAGGCCGAGGTGGACCGGTTCAACGAGCTGGTGCTGCGCGGCGGGCTGACGTGGCGGCAGGTGGTGGTGCTGCGGGCGTACGCGAAGTACCTGCGGCAGGCCGGCACGGTCTTCTCGCAGGACTACATGGAGCAGACCTTCATCGCCTACCCGAAGATCGCCGCGCTGTTGGTGGAGCTGTTCGAGACCCGGTTCGCGCCGGGTGAGCAGAGCAGTGAGCAGCGTCAGCAGCGCAGTGGTGAGCTGGTGGAGACCATCCGGGCCGCCCTTGACGACGTGGCGAGCCTCGACCAGGACCGGATCCTGCGCTCGTACCTGACGGTGATCGAGGCGACCCTGCGGACGAGCTTCTACCAGAGGCGCGCCGACGGGCGGCCGAAGGCGTACGTGGCGTTCAAGCTCGACCCGCAGGCCATCCCGGACCTGCCGGCGCCTCGGCCGAAGTTCGAGATCTTCGTCTACTCGCCCCGCTTCGAGGGTGTGCACCTGCGGTTCGGGCCGGTGGCCCGGGGCGGGTTGCGCTGGTCGGACCGTCGGGAGGACTTCCGTACCGAGGTGCTCGGCCTGGTCAAGGCGCAGATGGTGAAGAACACCGTGATCGTGCCGGTGGGCGCCAAGGGCGGCTTCGTGCTGAAGCAGAAGCCGGGCGACCGGGACGAGGCTGTCGCCTGCTACCAGGAGTTCGTCGGCGCGATGCTCGACGTCACCGACAACATCGTCGGCGGGAAGATCGTGCCGCCGGAGGACGTGGTCCGGCACGACGGCGACGACCCGTACCTGGTGGTGGCGGCGGACAAGGGCACCGCGACGTTCTCCGACATCGCCAACGAGATCTCCAAGGCGCACAAATTCTGGATGGGTGACGCGTTCGCCTCCGGTGGTTCGGCAGGCTACGACCACAAGAAGATGGGCATCACCGCCCGGGGCGCCTGGGAGTCGGTGAAGCGGCACTTCCGGGAGCTGGGCCACGACACCCAGACCCAGGACTTCACAGTCGTCGGCGTCGGCGACATGTCAGGTGACGTGTTCGGTAACGGGATGCTGCTCTCCGAGCACATCCGGCTGGTCGCCGCGTTCGACCACCGGCACATCTTCCTCGACCCCGACCCGGACGCGGCCACCTCGTACGCCGAGCGCAGGCGGCTGTTCGACATGCCCCGGTCCTCGTGGGAGGACTACAACGCGGAGCTGATCTCGGCAGGGGGCGGCGTCTACTCGCGTACCGCGAAGTCGGTCCCGATCACGCCGCAGGTCCGGGCGGTGCTCGGCCTGGACGACGACGTCACGCAGATGTCGCCGCAGGAGTTGATGAAGGCGATCGTCACCGCGCCGGTGGACCTGTTCTGGAACGGCGGCATCGGCACCTACGTGAAGGCGTCCACGCAGACCAACGCGGAGGTGGGCGACAAGTCCAACGACGCGATCCGGGTGGACGGGCGCAGCCTGCGCTGCCGGGTGGCAGGCGAGGGCGGCAACCTGGGCTGGACCCAGCTCGGCCGCATCGAGTACGCGCTGACCGGTGGCCGGATCTACACCGACTTCATCGACAACGCGGCCGGCGTGGACACCTCCGACCACGAGGTGAACATCAAGATCCTGCTGAACACGGCTGTCGCCGACGGCGAGCTGACCACCGCCGAGCGGGACGAGCTGCTGGCTCAGATGACCGACGAGGTCGCCAAGCTGGTGCTGCGGGACAACTACGACCAGGCTCGAGCGATCAACAACGCCCAGGCGCAGGCAGCCTCGCTGCTTCCGGTGCACCGCCGGATGATCAACGAGCTGGAGCGCTCGGGCGGGCTGGACCGGGCGCTGGAGGCGTTGCCGCCGGACGAGGAGTTGGCGGTACGGGGCGAATCCGGGCTGACCGCGCCGGAGTTCGCGGTGCTGCTGGCGTACGTGAAGATCGTCCTGGAACGGGAGATCCTCGCCGACGGCGTGGCCGACGAGGAGTGGACGAACAGCGTACTGGTCAACTACTTCCCGACGCCGATGCGCGAGCGGTTCGCCGACCGGATGGACCAGCACCGGCTACGCCGGGAGATCGTCACCACGGTGCTCGTCAACGAGGCGATCAACCGGGGCGGGATCTCGTTCGTCTTCCGGGTCGTCGAGGAGACCGCGGCGAACGCCGCCGACGTGATCCGGGCGTACGTGGTGGTCCGCGAGGTCTTCGGGCTGCGTGAGCTGTGGGACGCGGTGGAGGCGCTGGACAACAAGGTCTCCCCGGAGCTGCAGACAAGCGTCTACCTGGACACCCGCCGGCTGCTCGACCGCGCCGTCCGGTGGCTCGTCACCAACCGGCGCTCGCCGATCGACGTGCCGGCCGAGATCAAGCGGCTGCGTGCCGGGGTGGCCGACCTGCTGCCAGGGCTGGAGGATCTGTTCTACGGCAGTGAGCGGCAGGCCATCGCCGAGCACATCGACTCGTCGACAAAGCGTGGACTGCCCCGCGAGTTGGCCGAGCAGGCGACCCGGCTGATGTACAGCTTCGGCCTGCTGGACGTGGTGGAGACCGCGACCCGCAGCGGGCGGGAGGTCGGCGAGGTGGCATCGGTCTACTTCGTGCTGTCCGACCTGTTCCGGGTGGACTCGCTGCTGTCGAAGATCTCCCTGCTGCCGCGTGAGGACCGGTGGCAGACGCTGGCCCGCATGGCGCTGCGCTACGACCTGTACGCCGCGCTGGCCGCACTCACCGCGGAGGTGCTCGACTCCACCCCGGGCGAACTGCCGCCGCACGAGCGGGTGCACCAGTGGGAGCAGTCGAACGCCACCTCGATCCACCGTGCCCGCCAGGCGATGGGGGAGTTCGACGAGTCGAGGGCGGACCTCGCCGCACTGTCCGTGCTGCTGCGTCAGATCCGCACGCTGGTGCGGACCTCCGGCGCCGCGGCCTGAGTCGGTACGCCGGACGCGGTCCGGCCGGTCGGGTCACCCCGACCGGCCGGACCGTTTTCGCACTCCCAGGTCACTCCACAAGGGTCGCGAAGGCCACCACGTTGTCCGGATAGCTCTTGACGGTCTCGTCGAACTGACCGCCGCAGGTCACCACCCGCAGGCCGGGCCTGTCGTTCGGCCCGTAGACGAGTTCGGTGGGAAAGGCCGTCTTCGGGTACGACTTCACCGACTCGACCTTGAAGGTGGCGGGCCGGCCGTCAGCCCGACGCACCGTGATCGTGTCGCCGGGAACGAGGGAGCCCAGGTCGAAGAAGACGGCAGGGCCGAGCTGCGCCGAGTCCACGTGACCGACGATCACCGCGTTGCCGGTCTCGCCGGGGCTCACGCCCGGCTCGTACCAGCCGGCCTGGTCGGCCTGCTCCAACGGGGGAACCTGGACGGTGCCGTCCGGGTTCGTGCCGAGCGGCATGATCGTCGCGTTGACGCCGATCCGGGGGATCTCGATGCTTGTCGGCGTAGCCCGGTTCAGTCCCGCCGGTACGTCGCCCCGCGCGGCGGACTCCCCGCCGTCGAGCCGGGGGACGTCGGCGTCGGTGGTCTCGGGACCGGCCTGGGCCAGCGGCTGCGGTGGGCGGGGAGCGGGAGTGGTCTTCAGCGCGGCGCCGATCATTCCGGCGCCGACCATGGCCACTGTGACGACGACGGCCGCGCCGGCGGCACGCCACGGTCTCCCGTGACGGCCGCCGGCCCGTGCCATCGTCACGTCAGACGAGGGAACCATCGGTCCGCCGACGACGCATCAGAACGATCCCGCCCAGCGCGGCAGCGCCGAGCAGGCTCGCGCCACCGGTGGCCAGGCCCCGGTCGGTACCGGTGCTGGCGCCACCGTCACCACCGTCGACCCCGCCGTGGGGCAGGACGACGAGCTCACCTTCGCCGCACGAACCCTTGAGCTCGTAGCGACCCGGCTTGGCGTCCTTGTCGACAGTGGCCTCGCCGTAGTACACGAACTCGCGCTCGCGCTCCCAGCCGCCGTCCTTGCCGTGGTCGCCGTACTCGCCGCCCTTGGACTCCCAGCCCTTGTCCGAGCCGTACTCGTCGGAGCCGTACTCGCCGCCCTTGGAGTCCCAGTCCTTGTCGGAGCCGTACTCGTCGGAGCCGTACTCGCCGTCCTTGGAGTCCCAGTCCTTCTTGCCTTCGTCCTTGGACTCCCAGTCCTTCTTGCCTTCGTCCTTGGAGTCCCAGTCCTTCTTGCCTTCGTCCTTGGACTCCCAGTCCTTCTTGCCCTCGTCCTTGGAGCCCCAGTCCTTGTCGCGGCCGTTCTCCGCGTCCTGGCCGTGCTCCTCGCCCTTCCAGTCCTTGCCACCCTCGTCGCCGTAGGCGTCGGCGGCAGCGCCACCGCCCTGGCCACCGGGCTGCGGGGAGTCGGCCGGCGGCTGCGGCTTGTCCTTGCCGTCTTCGCCCTTGCCCTCGTGGTCCTTGCCCTTGTCCTTGTCCTTGTCGTCCTTGCCGTGCTCGTCCTTGCCCTTGTCGTCCTTGCCGTGTTCGTCCCGGCCGCGGTCCTCGTGGTCGTAGGAGCCGTCCTCCTTGTTCCACTCGCCGTGGTCCTTGCCCTTGTCGTCCCGCGCCGCCTCCAGCTTGACCTTGCCGGTGACCTTGGACCAGACGAAGGCGTGCTCCTGCCGGTCCGGGCAGATCTCGAGGAGCTTGACCTTGTCGCCAGCCTTCACGACGTGCGGCTTGGCGTAGACCTTGCCGTCGTGGTCCTTGCCGCCGTCGTGGTGCCCGTCGGCGAACGCGATCCCCGGCGCGAACACCAGGAGCGATGCGCCGCCGAGCGCAGCGCCCGCAACGACCTTCCCGAGCATCTTCTTAGCCATGACTTGCGTCACTCCATCCCTGTTGTCCTGAGCCCGACGACAGTCGAGCTACGACCGACGTTAGACGGTTTCATGACTTATGAAGTGAAAGATTCGCGTTTTGACCTTTACTGCTGGTAAGAGGCTAAGGAGTGCTACGCCGCCTTCTCGGGCTTGCCGTACGTCTTGGGTGCGCCACCGCCTTGCGGCGTCGATAGCGGTGTTCGGCACGCCGCGTACCGGCCCACCAGCGCTCATCCGGTAATGGCGGGCCCGTCGCTCTCGTGTCGGCAGATCCCGCTCGGGGGTATCGTCCGAGTCGCAAAGGTCGGCCACACGCATCGAGCCATTGCCATGGAAGCGCTCCCATGTAAGAATCGGCGCACGCGGTTCGGGGAGCCACACCGCGCAGGCAGGGCGTCGAGGGCATCCGGTTTCGCCGGACGACATCCGGCCGCCACTGGGCCGGTCCGCGCCGGTCGTTCACCACCACCACAGCAGCCCGTCCGGGTCGGGCACCCCAAAGAATCCCGTTGGCGCCGGCAGCCGTCCGTCCAGGACGTCTCACCGGGCCGTCCCACGCCGGGCCGTACGCGAGCCCGGTCTCGCCCAAGGAGATCAGTGGCATGAATGTGTGGAGAAGGCTGTCCGGCCCACGCCGGACCTTCGCGCTCGCAGGCGCGGGCGTGCTGGTCGCCGGAGGGTTGGTGACGATCCCCGTTACCGCGGCACAGGCCGCGACGCAGTGCGAGATCGTCTACTCGACGAACGACTGGCCCGGTGGCTTCACCGGCAACGTCACAATTAAGAACCTCGGCGACCCGGTCAACGGCTGGACGCTTGGCTGGACCTTCCCCAACTCCAGCCAGCGGGTGCAGCAGGGCTGGTCGGCCGAGTTCACCCAGTCCGGCAGCCAGGTCACGGCCCGCAGCCTGTCCTACAACGGCAGCCTCGCCACCGGTGCGTCGACGAACATCGGGTTCAACGGCGCGTGGAGCGGCAGCAACCCGAAGCCGACGTCGTTCACCCTCAACGGAGTGGTCTGCAACGGCGGTGGCCCGACCACCCCGCCGCCCACCACCCCACCCCCCACCACCCCACCCCCGACCACGCCTCCGCCGACCACGCCTCCGCCCACCACGCCTCCGCCGACGACCCCGCCGCCCGGAACCAAGGTGGACAACCCGTACGCCGGTGTTCCCGGCTACGTGAACCCGGAGTGGAAGGCCAAGGCGGACGCCGAGGCGGGCGGAAGCCGCGTCTCCAACAACCCCACCGCCGTGTGGCTGGACCGGATCGCCGCCATCAACGGCACGCCGGACAGCAGCTCCAACGGCGCCTTCGGGGTGCGTGACCACCTGGACGAGGCGCTGCGCCAGGGTGCCGGTTACATCC
Organism: Micromonospora sp. DT68; assembly: GCF_049847245.1. Lineage (NCBI taxonomy): Bacteria > Bacillati > Actinomycetota > Actinomycetes > Micromonosporales > Micromonosporaceae > Micromonospora > Micromonospora sp. DT68. The sequence goes on along the minus strand of NZ_JBNCNZ010000012.1, from coordinate 144,173 downwards.
AGTTCGTGATCTACAACCTGCCCGGCCGGGACTGCTCCGCGCTCGCCTCCAACGGTGAGCTGGGCCCGGACGAGCTGCCCAGGTACAAGGCCGAGTACATCGACCCGATCGCGGCGATCCAGTCCGACGCGAAGTACCGGAACCTGCGGATCATCAACGTCATCGAGATCGACTCGCTGCCGAACCTGGTCACCAACACCACTGGCAACGCGGGTGGCACCGTGATGTGTGACACCGTCAAGGCCAACGGCGCCTACGTCAACGGCGTCGGCTACGCGCTGGCGAAGTTCGGTGCGATCAGCAACGTCTACAACTACGTCGACGCCGGCCACCACGGCTGGCTCGGCTGGGACACCAACTTCGGCCCGACCGCCGACATCCTGAAGACCGCGGCGGTCGCCTCCGGCAGCACTGTCAACAACGTGCACGGCTTCATCACCAACACCGCGAACTACTCGGCTCTGCGTGAGCCGTACTTCAAGGTGACGGACAACGTGAACGGCCAGACGGTGCGGCAGTCGAAGTGGGTGGACTGGAACTACTACGTCGACGAACTGTCCTTCGCGCAGGCGTTCCGCGACAAGCTGGTCTCGGTCGGCTTCAACTCCAACATCGGCATGCTGATCGACACCTCCCGCAACGGCTGGGGCGGGTCCGCCCGGCCCACCGGTCCGGGCGCGACGACAAGCGTCGACACGTACGTCAACGGTGGCCGGGTCGACCGTCGGCTCCACCTCGGCAACTGGTGCAACCAGGCCGGTGCCGGCCTCGGTGAGCGTCCCCGGGCCAACCCGGAGCCGGGCATCGACGCCTACGTCTGGGTGAAGCCTCCGGGCGAGTCGGACGGCTCCAGCAAGGAGATCCCGAACAACGAGGGCAAGGGCTTCGACCGGATGTGCGACCCGACGTACGGCGGTAACGCCCGCAACGGCAACAACCCGTCCGGTGCGCTTGCGGACGCCCCGATCTCCGGTGCGTGGTTCTCCGCCCAGTTCCAGGAGCTCATGCGCAACGCGTACCCGGCCCTCTGACCGGGAACGCTCCAGCACCACCCGCCGCCGGCAGTAGGTGAGGCACTGCCGGCGGCAGGTCCCCCCGGGTCCCCGATCCGACCGTCACAGGTCGGGTCGGGGACCCACCCTGTTGCCCGCCGGTCAGGGCACTGTGCGCTCGATCGCCGCCCGGCCCTGCTCGGCCAGGTCACGGCGTGCCTTGTCGAGGTTCTCCGGCGTGAGGTCCTGCCCCCGTGCCATCACCAGATCCTCCGGCTCCCACTGCTGCTCAGCCCCGGTGCGGATGTTGTCCCCAGCCGCGCCGGTGCCTGTCCCGGTGGCGCCGGTGCCGGCGGCGTACGGATCGCCGAGCAGTTCGTCGGTTTCCGGCGCGAGATCCTCCGGCCGGTCCCGGGGCTCGGCGAAGGCCGGAGTGTCAGGGTCCGGGCCGCCTCCGGTCCGCAGTTGCGGGACGGTGCTGTCGTCGTCCACCGCAGCGGCCGTTTGCGGGCTCTCTTCCAGCGGCGGTCGGCGGTCGCGATCGGTCATGGTGCTGCCTCCTGGGTCCGACACGTTGCCTGATCCCTCGCGTACCCCGTGCCGGGGAGGCCATGCGCGGCGCCGGCGCGCCCGGTTGCCCACTTTCGGGGCGCTTCCGGGGCGCAACGGGCGGGCGGACATACGGGGGCGCCCCGGTCGATGATCGACCGGGGCGCCCGTGCGTAACTCAGCGACCCAGGACGCGGTCCAGGAAGTCCCGGTAGTTGCGGACAGCCATCCGCAGCTGCTCGGTGTCCGCCGAGCCGGCGTCCTGCCAGCCACCCAGCTTGTTCTTCTGGGCGGCAAGCGCCGAGGAGAGTGCCTGGATGGCCTCCTCGACCAGCGACTGCGCCTCACCGGCCGCCGCGTGCGGGTCGTCCACGAACCGCAACTGCACGTCGCGCCAGCGGTCCCGGAATCCCTGCGCCGTGTCCGCTTCGAGGAGCGTCGCCGGCTCGGCGGCCACCGTCGACCCGGTGGGCCGCGACGTTCCGGCCGACTCCAGCGAGGAGGTGGTGCCGGCGACGACGGGCACCACTTCGGCGTCCGCGTCCGGGTCGACCATCTCCGGCGTGGCACTGCCGTAGTCGGCCGCGCCGGCCGCCGTCGCGTCCGGGTCACCGGCCCAGTCGGTCAGGTCACCGCGGCGCTCGGCCGCACCGTCAGTGCTCCCCGCCGGTACGACCGTACGGGTGGAACCGTCGGCGTCGACGTGCTGGTCGTCGGCGTCGGGATCCAGGTCGGTGTCCCGGTCGGTCTCCGGGCCGCCGTCCCGGCGGTGCAGTTCGGCGGTGGGATCGGCGGTCAGGCCCACCCGTTCGCCGTCCTCGGCGCCGTCTCCGGGCTCGGCGGTCCGCTCGGCCCGAGGGTCGGGCTGGTCCTGCGGATGCGGGCTGGCCAGCGCGGACGCGGCCACAGCGTCCCCCACAGTGGTAGCGCCGAACGCGGTCGGCAGCGGGCCGGGCTCGTGGAACCCGCCCTCGTCGTCGCGGTCGTCCGTCGGGTCGGTGTGCCGGTCGTCCGCGCGGTGGCGTCGGTCGTCCGCCGCCTCGTCGTCGACGTCGTGCAGGTCCGGGTCGACGTCGTCGGCCCGCTCGTGCTCGGCGGTGGGGTCGCGCTCGGCGTCGTCGAAGGCGTCCCGGTCGTCCACAGTGCCCTCGGACGCGTCCGAGCGGTAGTCCCTGTCGGTCAGGTCGGTCTGGTCATTCCTGTCGGTTCGGTCGTCGGTCGGCGGCACGGGTACCGGTGTGGACCGGACGGCCTCCGGGTGGGCGTTGGTCACCTGCTCTTCCTGGCGCATGGGTGGTGGCCTCCTCAGCGGCTCGTGGCGTCGTGCGGAGTGTCCGGGTGGTGGTGCTGCTCTTCGGGTGCGTGCTGACCGACCGGCTCCTCGCCGAGCAGGTCGGCGAACAGAGCCCGGTAGTGCACGACAGCCTGGCGCAGTTCTTCGGTGCTGGCCTCGCCCCGGGAGTTGCGCAGGTGGATCTCGTGCGCGTCCCGGTAGTGGGTGAGCGTGCGGGCGTGATCGACGGAGAGGTGGGCGATCTGGTCGGAGAAGTCCCCGGTCGGGTAGCCCCGCTCCTCGATGAGTCGGGTGACGAGTTCATCCGCGTCGCCCACTGTGTCGCCGGGCGAGTCGATGAAGCGGATCTGGAGTTCCTCCCAGGCCGCGGCGTACTGGGCCCGGGATTCCGGGCTGAGCGGGGTGAGCGTGAGCTCGGCGTGCCGGCGCTCCCGGTCGCGCAGTTCGCGCTCCGCGGCGGACCGGCTGTCCTGCTCCTGGACCACCCGGTCGTACTCCGGCCCGAACCGGCTCTGTAGTTTGCGGCGGCGGCTGACCGACAGCGCAGCCACGGCCAGTGCTGCGATCACCAGCACGACGACGACGATGACGATTATCTGCGTGGACGACATGGGCTCCTCCTTCCTTACCTGGTATTCCCTCCGCGTACTGATCGCCAATCCCGATCCGAGGCACTTTCCGCACCGATCCGCGTCCCGTTTCGCCTAGCGAGGGCGTTGCAGGGCGAAACGCGACCGGGGGACACGGCGCGGCGCGCGATCAAACCTGATCCGCGCCGAGTTCGCGAGGCCGCCGCTGAGGGCGTCCACAGGTGTTGCATTCCGTAGCGTCGATGCCCACGCGACGGGCGGTAGTGCATCGGCGCGCGATTACGTATCCTGCCCAAGGCGCCCGCGCCGGCACCCGACCTGGACGGTCGGGCGCGCACCCGGCGAGCGCGTTGCCCGGCGGTGCCGGCGCCCTCCTGCCACCCCTGTACGGGCGAGGTCTGATGAGAACCCGCGACTGGCCGATCCGCTCGAAGCTGACCGCGTTGGTCGTCGCGCCGGTGACCGCTCTGCTGGCACTGTGGATCTTCGCGACGACGTTGACCTTCGGCCCGGCCCTGGACCTGCTCTCCGCGCGCACCCTGCTGTACGACCTGGGCCGCCCCGGTGAGGCAGTGGTCACCGAGCTGCAACGGGAACGCAGGCTGTCGGTGGTGCAGCTCGCCGGCACCAGCGAGCTGCCGGCACTGGTCGAGCAACGCCAGCGCACCGACCGGGCGGTCGCCGAGCTGCGCCGCCGGATCGACGGACAGGCGTTGCGCGACGCCGCCGACGAGGTCCTGGAGGACCGGATCGACCGGCTGGTCACCGCACTGGCGGCCCTGCCGAGCGGCCGGAACTTCATCGACGACCGCATGATGGACCGTGCTGGCGCGCTCGGCCTCTACAGTGGCATCGTCACCGCGGCCTTCCAGGCGTTCTCCGCCATGGCGGACCTGCCCGACCCCGACATCAACCGGCAGGCGCTGGCGCTCACCGCGCTGGGTCGCTCCCGGGAACTGCTCGGCCAGACCGACGCCCTGCTGGCCGGCGCGTTGACCGCCGGTCGGTTCGCCGACGGCGAGCACACCCAGCTCGTGCAGGCCATCGGCAACCAGCGGTGGCTCAGCGAGAGCGCGGTCGCCGACCTGCCCGAGGCCGGGCGCGTCGCGTACCAACGGCTTACCGAGACTCCGGACTTCACAAGCCTGCGCGCCATGCAGGACGCGTTGATCGGGGCCAGCCGGACCGGACGTCCACCGGTGGACGCGGCGTCATGGCAGGCCAGCCACGACGCCGTACAGCAGCAGTTGCGCGACTTCGAGCTGTCCGAGGCCGACGGGCTCACCGACCGCTCGGTGCCGATGGCCGTCCGGATCCTGCTCCGGCTGGCCGCCGCCGGTGTGCTCGGACTCGTCGCCGTGGTGGTCTCGGTGCTGGTGGCGGTGCGGGTCGGCCGCACGCTGGTCCGGCGCCTCAGTGGGGTGCGTACCGCCGCGCTCGAGCTGGCCGAGCATCGTCTGCCGGACGTGGTGACCCGACTGCGCCGCGGCGAGCTTGTCGACGTCGCACGGGAGGCGCCGCCACTGGAGTACGGCCACGACGAGATCGGCGAGGTCGGGCGGGCCTTCACCAAGGTGCAGCGCACCGCCGTCCAGGCCGCTGTGGACGAGGTCACCCTGCGCCGTGGCCTCAACGAGGTGTTCCTCAACATCGCCCGGCGCAGCCAGGGCCTGGTGCACCGGCAGCTGCACCTGCTGGACCGAATGGAGCGACGCGCCGAGGACCCGGACGAGCTTGCTGAACTGTTCCAGGTGGACCATCTCGCCACCCGGCTCCGTCGGCACGCCGAGGACCTGGTCATTCTCGCCGGCTCCGCGCCAGGTCGGGGATGGCGCAACCCGGTGGCGATTGTCGACCTGGTTCGCGGCGCGATCTCCGAGGTCGAGGCGTACGACCGGGTGGACATCACCGTCGTGCAGCCGGCCGGCGTGCTCGGCCGGGCTGTCGGTGACGTCATCCACCTGCTGGCCGAGCTGATCGAGAACGCTACCGCCTTCTCGCCGCCGGACACCCGGGTCACCGTGACGGGGGAGCAGGTGGCCAACGGGTACGCCCTGGAGATCACCGACCAGGGGCTGGGGATGTCCGAGGCGGCACTGGAGGGCGCGAACACCCGGCTGGCCAGCTCGCCCGAGTTCGACCCGACCGAGAGCGCGCGACTCGGCCTGTTCGTGGTGGCCCGACTGGCGGCACGGCACGCGGTACGGGTCCGGCTGCGCCCCGGCAGGGAGAGCGGGGTGACCGCCGTGGTGCTCATCCCCAGCGACCTGGTCACCGCCGAGCCGCCGGCCGGACACGACCTCGCCGCGCCGACTTCCGCGCCCGGCGAACGGCGACCCCGCCGGGCCACAGTGCCCCGACCCCGGCCCAACCGTGCCCGCCCGCCCGCGGCCGCCACCGGGCCGTCCGCCACCGCAGCGCCCGCCCACGGCCCGGACGCGTCGGCCGCCAACTCCCCCGCAGACGAGGGACCGGGCACGACCGGGCCGGGCGTCGAGGGGACGTCCTCGGACGGGACAACTGACGACCTGGACGGGCTGCCGCGCCGGGTGCGACGGCGTACCCCCGCCGCAGTGCCCCGGTCGACGGCCGCCGATGCGCCGTCGCCCCGGTCACCGGAGGAGGTACGCCGGGTCATGGCGGCACTTCAGGCGGGAACCGCCCGCGGCCGGGCCACCGGCGCCCCGCCGCCCCCGGCAGCCCAGCCAGATGCGGCAGCCCAGCGAGATGCGGCACCCGCGACCGGGCCCGCCGCGCCCGTCCCGACGGCTCCGGTGACCCCGGTGTCTTCGACGGCTCAAGCGACCCCGGCAGCTCCGGCGGACCACGCCGTTGCGGACCGGGACACCACCGAACCCCCGACCGAGACTGAGAGGAACGCCTAGTGCGGCAGACGACGAAGCAGGGCGCCAGCCTCGACTGGCTGCTCGACGAGCTGGTGCAACGGGTGCCGGCCGCCCGGGAGGCGGTGGTGCTCTCCGCCGATGGGCTGCTGCTGGGCTCCTCGACCGAGCTGGACCGCTCCGACGCCGAGCACCTCTGCGCGCTCGCCGCCGGCTTCTCCAGCCTGGCCCGGGGCGCGAGCCGACACGTGGACGGCGGTCCGGTCCGGCAGACCGTTGTGGAGATGGAGTCGGCGTACCTCTTCGTCACCGCCGCCGGGCAGGGTGCCTGCCTTGCCGTGGTGAGTGACGCGGACGCGGACATCGGCCTGGTGGCATACGAGATGGCGATGCTTGTCATCCGTGTGGGGGAGAACCTCAGTGCGCCGGCCCGGCCGTCGGCGGGTGCCGGTGATGCGGGCTGAGCCGCCCGCGCCCCAGCACGAGTGGCTGGACGGCGACGCGGGCCCGGTCGTGCGCCCGTACACGCTCACCGGCGGCCGGGTACGCTCCGCCGTCGGGTTCGATTTGGTCGCGTTCGTCCTGGCCGCCTCGGATTTCGACCCGGCAGCCCACCCGCAGCTGCTCCCGGAGCACCGGCGGCTTGTCGCGCTCGCCGGCCAGCCGGTATCGGTGGCCGAGTTGGCAGCCGAGCTGGACCTCGCGGTCGGGGTGATCCGGGTGCTGCTCGGTGACCTTCTCGCTCAGGGCCTGGTAGCGGTGCACGAGCCGCCGGCCGACGGCAACCTTCCCGACGACGACATCCTCAAGGCGGTGGTCAGTGGACTCCGTGCGTTATGACCATGCGGGCACTCGTACCACCATCCCGCTGGCACTGAAGATCCTCATCGCCGGAGGCTTCGGTGCCGGCAAGACGACGCTTGTGAGCGCGTTGAGTGAGGTTCGCCCGTTGCAGACCGAGGAGGTGTTGACCGGGGCCGGGATCGGCACCGACGACACCTCCGGCGTGGAGGGCAAGTCGACCACCACGGTCGCCATGGACTTCGGCCGGATCACCATCAACGAGGACCTCCAGGTCTATCTTTTCGGCACGCCGGGCCAGGACAGGTTCTGGTTTCTCTGGGACGAGTTGGCCTTCGGCGCGCTCGGCGCTGTGGTGCTCGCCGACACGCGGCGGCTGGCCGACTGCTTCCCCTCGATCGACTACTTCGAGCAGCGCGGCATCCCGTTCGTGGTTGGCGTGAACTGCTTCGACGGCACCCGCCGGTTCGAGTTGGAGACCGTACGTCGGGCGCTGGACCTGGATCCGGACGTACCGATGGTGCTCTGTGACGCCCGGGACCGGCAGTCCGGCAAGCTGGTGTTGATCTCCCTGGTCGAGCACGTGGCCCGCCAGCGTGGTGAGCCGGTGCCGGCCGCCTGAGCGGCCGCCGCGCGGGCGGCGGATCGGCGGTCAGCGCGCGCGGAGAGCCGATGGTCGGCGATCCGGGCCCGGAAAGCTGGTTAGCGGGCCGGCATCGTGGGCAGCTCTGATTGGATCTACCGAGAGTGCCGGCTAAGGGGTGGGGCGTGAGTGGTCAGGGCGAGGTCGTCCACATCGGCGGTTACACGGCGCAGGGCGGAGGGCGCGGCAGCGGCATCGTGGCGGCCCTGCGGGACCCGGCCACCGGGGCGCTGACCCCGCTGGGCACGGTGGCGGTCACCGAGTCCCCGTCGTTCCTGGCGCGGCACCCCCGCCAGCCGGTGCTCTACGCGGTAAACGAGGTGACCGACGGGGCGATCAGCGCCTGGCGGGTCGGGCCCGACGGCACGCTGGACCCGCTCGGCAGCCGCTCGACAGGTGGCGCCGAGCCCTGCCACCTGGCGGTGCTGCCCGACGGCGGGCACCTGGTGGCGGCCAACTACGGCGGCGGCAGCGTCGCCGTCTTTCCGCTCGACGCGCAGGGCGTGCCCGGTGAGCGCACCGACCTCGTGGTGCACGAGGGGCACGGTCCCGACCCGGACCGCCAGGACCGGGCGCACACCCACATGGTCTCCCCGGACCCGGGCGCGGGACCGCTGCTCGCTGTGGATCTGGGCACCGACTCGGTCTACAGGTACGACCTCGACGGCGCGAGCGGTCGGTTGACGCCGCGCGGGCCACGGACGCGCACGGCGCCCGGCACCGGGCCACGGCACCTGGCACGCCACCCCGACGGGCGGCGCTGCTACCTGGTCGGCGAGCTGGACGCCACTGTGACCGCGTACGAGCTTGACGACGACGGGGCGCTGCACCAGCGTGGCCGGGTCGACGCGAGCGACCGGACCGGGCACGTCCAGCCGTCGGAGGTGGCGGTAGGCCCGGACGGCCGTTTCCTGTACGTCGCCAATCGCGGGGTGGGCACCATCGCCGTCTTCAATCTGGCCGGCGAGCTGCCCGAGTTGGTGGCCGAGGTGGACACCGGCGGTGAGTGGCCCCGGCACTTCGTGCTGATCGGCACGCATCTGTACGTCGCCGACGAGCGCGCGGACATGGTGCGGGTCTTCCGGCTGGACGCGAGCACCGGCATTCCGGCACCGGTCGGCGAGCCCGTGGCGGTGCCGAGCCCGACCTGTGTGCTGCCGTGAGCCGAATCATCTGTGGCGAGACGTGAAGACGATGCCGATTTGACGACGGCTCGGGACCGCTTCATCACTCTGTGTCGCTAAACGGTGATCAACTGTTTCTCCTGCGTAACTTTAGTCCGAACGGTTGTGGCAGAGACGGCACCTAATACGCAAGATGGTCAGCGTGTCAGCAGGCCGCCATCGCATGCGTTCGAAACTCCACCTCGCCGTCGTCGGATCGATGGCGACGGTTCTCGTCGTCACCACCGGCGCGTGGTTCGGCTACAGGGAGCTGATCCAGCCGAACTGCTCAGGGGAGATCCGGCTCGCGGTGGCGGTCGCCGCCGAACTCGCGCCCGCCGTCGACGCCGCCGCCGCCCAGTGGGTCAAGGACGGTGCCGCTGTCGGCCCCACCTGCATCCGCGTCGACGTCTCGGCGTCCGACCCGGTCGACGTGGCCGCAGTGGTGGCCGCGAAGCACGGCGCCGTCCTGGCCGGTGTCGGGCAGGCCAGCGGCACCGCCGTCACCCCGGACGTCTGGGTGCCGGACTCGTCGACCTGGCTGCTGCGGCTCAAGAAGGACGCGACAGCCTTCGCTCCGACAAACGGCGCTTCCATCGCCCGCAGCCCCGTCGTCGTGGCCATGCCCGAGCCGGTGGCCACCCGGTTGGGCTGGCCCGACGCGAAGTTCACCTGGGCGGACCTCCTCAAGCAGGTGAACAGCAGCAAGCCACTGCGTACCGGGATCGTCGAGCCCACCCGGGACGCCGCCGGTCTGTCCGGTCTGCTCTCGCTGACGGCGGCCGCCAGCGCGGCGGGCGGCGACACCCAACGCAACACCGTCGGTGCGCTGCGGGCGCTTGCCACGGGCCGGTCGTCGCTGCGCAGCGACCTCGTGGCGCGCTTCCCGACCGCCACGGACCCGACCTCCATCGCGAGTGGCCTCGGTGCGGCGGCGCTGTCCGAGGAAGACGTGATCGCCTACAACAGCAAGCAGCCGCCGGTGCCGCTCGCCGCCCTCTACATGGAGCCGGCCCCGATGCCGCTTGACTACCCGTACGCGGTGCTGCCCGGCATCGAACCGACCAAGGCGTCGGCGGCCAAGGTGCTGTTCGAGTTGCTCACCGCCCCGAAGTTCCGGGACCGGCTGGCGGCGCAGTCGCTGCGCGGGCCGGACGGCAACTGGGGTGCCGGTTTCCACGCGCCGCAAGGTGCCCCGAGCCCGTCGGGTACCGCGCCGTCGGAGCCGGCGGCAGGCGGCACGGCGGCAGGCGGCCTCGACCCGGCCGCGATACAGCGTGTCGTCTCCAGCTGGTCGATCGCCACCCAGTCCGGCCGCATGCTCTGCGTCATCGACGTTTCCGGCTCGATGAAGGAAGAGGTGCCAAGCGCCAACAGGCGCAGCCGCGAGGAGGTCACCGTTGACGCGGCACGTCGCGGCCTCGGCCTCTTCGACGACTCCTGGGCGATCGGCCTGTGGACCTTCTCCACCAAACTCGTCGGGAACCGCGACTACCGTGAGCTGGTTCCCATCGGCCCGCTGTCGAGCCAGCGCGGTCAGCTCGAGGCGGCCCTCGGTACGATCAAGCCGTCCAGCGGCGACACCGGCCTCTACGACACCATGTTGGCCGCTTACCAGGCGGTCCAGGAAGATTGGCAGCCCGGCCGCGTCAACTCGATAGTGCTGTTCACCGACGGCAAGAACGAGGACGACAACGGCCTCAACCAGCAGCAGCTGCTGGCCAAGCTGAAGCAGATCGCCGACCCGGAGCGTCCTGTTCAGGTCATCATGATCGGCATCGGCGAGGGCGTCAGCAAGGCCGAGTTGGAGTCGATCACCAAGGTCACCGGTGGTGACGTCTTCGTCACCAAGGACCCGAGTGAGATCGGCAGCATCTTCCTCAGCGCCATCGCCCGCCGCCCCCCGGCGCCGCGCTGAGCCGACGCACAGCACAGGGAGCCTGCCGGACCGCCGATCCGGTACGGCGGGCCCCTTTTGTAACCGCAGGGTTGAAGAAAAGTGACGGCAATACGTCGGAATCAATCGGCAGTCATAGTTATCAGGGCAGGATGTCGACGTGTCCCGGCATTGTCGGTCCGCCCCGGTCGCCCCGGTTTCTCGGTCCGCCTCGGTGCGACCAGTCGGCCGGGTCGACCTGAACAGAGTGGGGAGGGCCAGTGACCGCCACGACACTGATGACCCCCGCCAGCACGTCCGCGAAGCCGGACGGCCGTCCGGCCGGGCTGATGGCCCGCGCCGACGAACGGTCCTACATCCGGGTCCTGGTGGTTCTGGACACCACCATTCTCACAATCGCCCTGCTCGTCGGGTACGTCGCGCGTTTCGGTGACGAGGAGCCGAGCGGCTCGAAGATCCCCTACGTGCTTGTGGCACCCGGGTTGGTTCTTGCCTGGCTGGTCTCGCTCAAGGCGCTCGGCTGCTACGACGACCGGGTGATCGGCTACGGGGCGGACGAGTACCGGCGGGTCAACTCCGCGAGCCTGCGGCTGGCCGGGGCGATCGCCATCGCCGGATACATCGCCGACGTCGGGGTCTCCCGGGGGTTCCTCGGCATCTCGTTCGCGGTGGGCACCGTCGGGCTGGAAGTGGCCCGGTTCGCCGCCCGAAAACGTCTGCACCGGGCACGGTCCCGAGGGTTCGGCTGGTCCCGCAAGGTGCTCGTGGTCGGTGACACCGCCCATGTTCTGGAGTTGGTGCACACACTGCGCCGGGAGCCGTACGCCGGCTATCAGGTGGTCGGTGCGTGCATCCCCGACGCGCTGCTGGCACCGGTGGCGCAGCGTCTCGGTGACGTACCGGTGGTGGGGTCGTTCCGGGGCATCCCGGAGGCCGCGACCGCGATCGGCGCGGACACGGTGGCCGTGACCGCCTCCGGCGAGCTGACCGCCGCCCGACTGCGCCGGCTCGGTTGGCAGTTGGAGGGCACCGGCGTCGACCTCGTCGTGGCACCCGCGCTCACCGACGTGGCCGGCCCCCGGATCCACACCCGCCCGGTGGCAGGGCTGCCGCTGATCCACGTCGAGGCACCCGAGTTCCGCGGTGCGCGCAAGCTGGTGAAGGGATTCGTCGACCGGTCGGTGTCGTCGGTAGCCCTTGCGCTGCTGCTGCCGCTCATAGCGGTCATCGCGCTCGCCATCAAACTCGACAGCCGGGGTCCGGTGCTGTTCCGGCAGACCCGGGTCGGCCGGGGCGGCAAGGAGTTCGGGGTCTACAAGTTCCGGACCATGGTGGTGAACGCCGACGCGCTGCTCGCCGAGTTGGCCGCCCGCAACGAGACCGACGGCCTCATGTTCAAGATGCGCGACGACCCCCGGGTCACACGGGTCGGCCGGCTGCTGCGCAAGTGGTCGCTTGACGAGCTGCCACAGCTCGTCAACGTGCTACTGGGTCAGATGAGCCTGGTCGGGCCGCGCCCGCCGCTGCCCTCGGAGGTGGCCCGCTACGACGGCGATGTCGCCCGCAGACTGCTTGTCAAGCCCGGCATGACCGGGCTGTGGCAGGTGAGCGGGCGCTCCGACCTTAGCTGGGAGGACGGCATCCGACTCGATCTCTACTACGTGGAGAACTGGTCGCTCGCCGCCGACCTCACCATCCTCTGGAAGACCTTCGGCGCGGTGCTCAACAGTCGCGGCGCCTACTGACCTCCGCAGGTCAGGGCTGCGGGCCGGTCCAGTCGAGGCAGACCACCACCGCGTCGTCGATCAGGTCGCCGGCCACGAACGCGCGCAGGTCACCGATCAGTGAGCGGACCGCCTCCAGCGGCTCCATCGGGCCGGTCCGTCGCAGGAACCTGTCGAGTGCCGTCTCGCCGTAGCGCACATCCTGACCGGCGGCATCCACCACCCCGTCGCTGACCACGAACAGCCGGTCGCCGCGCTCCAGCGTGAACGTCTGCTCGCGGTAGTCGGTCGCCTCGAACATGCCGAGCGGGAACTGCGCCTCCAGTGGCTGCTCGGTGACCTCGCCGCCGCGCAGCAGGACCAGCCGAGGTGAGCCCGCGTCCACCACTGTCATCGTCCCGGACCGCAGGTCCAGCTCCAGCAGCAGCACGGACAGGTGCCGCTTGCCCCGGTACTCGTCGTAGATGGCCTGGTCGGCGAGGGCCGCCTGGTCGGCCAGACTCAGCCCGGCCCGGCGGGCGTTGCGGAGCGCGTGGGTGGCGAGCGAGGTGAGCAGGGACGCCGCGACACCTTCGCCGGTCCCGTTGACTGTGGACAGCCAGAGCCGCTGCCCGTCGTCGGACCAGTCGAAGCCGTCGCCCCGCACCGCGTACGCCGGCTCCAGTTGCCCGGCGAGGCTGAACGACGGCCTGATCCGGCTGCGGCCGGGCAGCAGGTCCCACTGCATCTCGGCGGCCAGGGTGAGCCGCTGACTGCGTCGCGCGGCGCTGTAGACGTCGGTGCCGGGGGATACGGCGTCCAGTTCGTGGGCGAGCGCGGTCGCGATCTCGGCCAGGTCTGCGAGCACGGTCGGGTCGTCCGGCACCGGCGCCACGCGCAGTACGCCGCGACGCTCGCCGCGCATGCTGACCGGCAACCAGACGGTGTCGTCGACCCGCACTGGCGACTGGTGGTCGAAAGCCCGCCACGCGGGGTGCCCCGCACCTCGAAGGGAGTCACCCTCGGTGAGCGGCAGTAGCTCCGAGAGCCGATAGTCGACCTGGTACAGCTCGACCTCGCTGATCCCGTACGCCTCGGCGAGAACCTCCCCGACCCCGCTCACGAGGCGGTCGGCGGGTGTCTCATTGAGGGTACGTCGTGCCCGATTGACCGGTTCGTTCATCAGGGCTCCTTGATCAAGCTCAACTACCAGCGGGTTCGGAGTAGTCTCGGGCCACCATGGCCGAACTGCCCGGTCCACCGGACCCCGAGACGAGTATGGCCGCCGCGTTGGACGCGGCGGCGGGTGCATTGCTGAGCGTGTGGGATTCCGCCCGGGAGGCGACCGCCAACCGGCTCTCCGGAGTCCAGTTACGGGCTGTGATGGTGGTCGAGCACCACGACGGGATCAACCTGCGCCGGCTCTCCACCCAACTCGACATGTTGCTCAGCTCCGCCAGCCGGCTCTGCGACAGGTTGGTCGCCGCCGGAATGCTTGAACGCGAGCCGGGCCGTTTCGACAGGCGGGAGATATCCCTGCACCTCACGCCGGAGGCACGTCGGCTCCTCGCGGAGCTGCGGGCCGACCGCCAGGCGCGGCTCGCCGCTGTCCTGGCCGAGATGAGCGCCGCGGGTCGCGCCGCCCTGCTGCGCGGGGTTCGGGACTTCGATGAGGCCGCCCGCCGGCAGCAGGCGCAGAGCACACCGACGCCCGGCGACTGGCCAGCCGACAGGGACGAGCCGGACGACCCGGCCGGGTGGCCGCGTGATCCGGACCGACCCACCGGCCGGGCGAGGGACTGGCCGGCGGACCCTGACCGGCCCTCGCGCACGATGCGACAGGGCGGGCCGACAGACACCGATCGACAGGTAGGCAGCCCTCGCGAGTGGCCCGCGGGCGACCCGCCGGTGGCCCGGACCGCCTGAGCCGACCGGAGGTCGGTCACGTCGGCGTCGACGCGCACACCGCAAGCATTGCGATGTCGTCGTGGGCCTGCCCGCCCAGCCATTCGTCCACGAGCTGGAGCAGCCGGTCGACAAGCACCGCAGGCGGCAGCCCGGCCGCCGAGGCGAGCGCGGCGCGCAGCCGGTGCTCGCCGAACATCTCCACGTCGATCGGCCCGCCGTGCGCCTCGGTCACCCCATCGGTGTACGCGAGCAGCAGGTCACCCGGGCCGAGATGCACCCGGGTCTCGGCGAACCGCGCGTCGGCGAGCGCGCCGACAGGCATCCCGCCGACCGGAACAGGGGTGACCGAGCCGGAGGCGGTGACAAGCAGCGGAGCCGGGTGGCCGCCGCCGGCGATCCGGATGTCCACCCCTGTCGGCCCGCGCTCCAGTGAGCCGAGCAGCAGGGTGGTGAACTGGCTGCGCCGTGCCGCTTCGGGAGCGTCGAAGAGCGCCCGGTTGAGAAGGTGGATCAGCTCCAGCGGGCGCTGCTCGACAAGCCGCAACGTCTGCAACGACTGGCGGACCCGGCCGGTCAGGACGGCCGCGCCGACGCCCTTGCCGCACACGTCGCCGAGCGCGAACAGCGCCCCGCGCGAGTGCGGGAACACCTCGTAGAAGTCGCCGCCGATGCGCAGGGTGTCCCCGGCGGACCGGTAGC
Source organism: Micromonospora sp. DT68 (assembly GCF_049847245.1). Classification (NCBI taxonomy): domain Bacteria; kingdom Bacillati; phylum Actinomycetota; class Actinomycetes; order Micromonosporales; family Micromonosporaceae; genus Micromonospora; species Micromonospora sp. DT68. The sequence goes on along the minus strand of NZ_JBNCNZ010000012.1, from coordinate 129,091 downwards.
CCCCGGCGATGCTCACGCCGGGCACCGTCGGCAGCTCCGGCGGGAGCAGGCTGGTCTGCAACACGCGGGCCAGGTGGGCCTGCTCGCCGTACAGCTCGGCGGTGGCCAGTGCCGCGCCCGCTCGCGCCGCGAACTCGCGGGCCAGCTCGATGTCGCGCGGCTCGAACCCGGCCCGCCCGCTGCGTCGGATCAGCAGCAGGGCGCCGGCCGGGCCGCCCGCGCCGCGCATCGGGCAGACAAGCACGGCACCGGGCGGGCCGAAGTCGGACGGCAGTACGGGGGCCAGGCCGTCGGACGTGACGTCCCGCCACAGGCCCGGCTCGACGAGCGTGCCGTCGAGCGCCTCGGCGAGGCCGGGGACGACGGCGGTCAGCTCCGGCCCGACGCGCCCGGTGACGGGCGCGGGTGCCCCCTCGGTGTACCGGGTCCAGCGGGTGTACGGCTCGGCCGGCGGGCGGTGCAGCGCCACTGCGGCGTCGGCCAGGTACGGCACGGCGAGGGTCGTGGTGACCCGCAGGGTCTGGTCGCGGTGCAGGGAGAGCCCCAGCCGGCTGCCGGCCTGGGCGAGGAACGCGGTGCGGGAGCGCTCGGCTAGCAGGGCGTCGGTGCGGGCGTGCTCCTCGGTGACGTCCCGGACGTACCAGGCGTACCGGTTGCCGGCGAGCTGTCGGCGGTAGCCCCGGAGCTGCCGGCCACGGTGCTCGGCGTCGAAGTGCACGGCGCCGTCGGTGACAGCACGGGCCAGCGCCGCGATCGGACAGCCGGGCAGCCCGGTGCCCGCGACGATCTCCGGGAGCAGCTCTGCGGCCATGGCGTTGACAAGGGTGACCCGGCCGGCGCTGTCGGTTGTCAGCACGGCCTCGGCGAGCCCGTCGAGCAGCTCGCGGGCCAACGGCGAGTCGGCCGGAAGTGGACCGCCGGTGGGCTGCCGGGCAGAGCGGCGGGGTGTCTGCCCCTCGTCGCTGACCGGGCCGGCGTCGCCGCCGCGTCTGCTCGTGCTCACCGCCCGACGCCGGCCCGCGTCTGACGCCCTCTACGCATGCTGCTCCTGCACTCCTCACCCGCGGATCGTTTGCCTGACAGCAAGCGTACCGAGCCGCTGTGACGGGCACCCAGAGTGCGGCCGGTGATCAGCTGGAGCGGGTCAGCCAGCCGGCCGGGCGGCCCACGATGTGGCGGACCACCGATCCGGCGGCGCCCACCGAGGCCGCCTCCGGGCCGAGGGTCGACGGTCGGACCGTGACCGGTGACCAGGCGGCGGTGAGCACCCGAGCGGCGATCTCGGCGAGCACCGGAGGGCACAGCCAGGGTGCCAGCGGGGCGTACCCTCCGCCGAGCACAACGGTGTCCAGGTCCAGCAGGTTGACCACGCTTGCCACCGCGACACCGAGCGCGCTGCCGGCGTCGCGCAGCGCCCGCAGGGCGTCCGGGTCGCCGGCCTCGGCCAGCTCCGCCAGCCGTACGGTGGCGGTGTCGGCGGGAAGCTCCGCGCGGGCCAGCCCGGCGGCGGCCACTATCGCCTCCTGGCCGGCGTACTGCTCCAGGCAGCCACGCCCGCCGCAGCGGCACGGACGCCCCTGCGGGTGGACCGGGAGGTGCCCGATCTCACCGCTCCAACCCCGGACGCCCCGGAACAGCGCGCCGTCCAGCACGATGCCCGCGCCGATGCCGACCTCGCCGGAGATGTGCAGGAAGCTGGCCGGCCCGGGAGGTCCGGAGTGCAGTTCGCCGAGCGCGGCGAGATTTGCCTCGTTGTCCACCACGAGCGCCGGTACGCCGGGCACCTGATCGGTGAGCGGAGGGTGGCCCCGCAGCAGGGTCGGAACCGGTACGTCCTGCCAGCCGAGGTTCGGTGCGAGCCGGACCACTCCGGCGTCGTCCACGAGGCCGGGCACGGCGAGCGCGGCGCCGGCCAGGGTGAGGCCCTGCCGGGCGGCGTCGGCGCGGGCCTGTCCGGCCAGGGTGACCAGTTGGGCCAGGGCGTCGGCGGGTGCCACGGGGCGCAGGTCGGCGCGGTGCACCGTGTGGTGGCGTACCTGGCCGGCGAGGTCGACAACGCACACCGCGAGGTAGTCGACGTTGACCTCCAGGCCCAGCCCGGCGGGACCCTGGTCGGCCAGGACCAGCCCGCGGGCCGGTCGGCCGGCGCCGGCGCGGGGCGCCGGGTCGGCCTCGCTCACCAGTTGGCCGGCGAGCAGGTCCTCGACCACCGCGGAGACGGTGGCCCGGGTCAGGCCTGTGGCGGTGGCCAGATCGGCGCGGGACGGGGGGCGGTCGGCGGCGGCGATCCGACCGAGCACGAGGGCGAGATTGAGTTCGCGCAGGCTGCCTTGGCGGGCGGCGCCGGCCGGGGTGTGGGTGGGGCTCACCCCTTGACAGTGCCATAGGGTGGGCAAATAATTCAATCGCTGAACAAATAGCCGGCCACGCCACCCCACCATCACCCGGAGGTCCTCATGGCACCCCGTCCCACCCCCGCCGACAAGTTCTCCTTCGGGCTCTGGACCGTGGGCTGGCAGGCCCGCGACCCGTTCGGTGACGCGACCCGCCCCGAGCTTGACCCGGTCGAGGCCGTGCACCGGCTCGCCGAGCTGGGCGCGTACGGCATCACCTTCCACGACGACGACCTGATCCCGTTCGGCGTCGACGCCACCACCCGCGACTCGCACATCGCCCGGTTCCGCAAGGCCCTCGACGAGACCGGGCTTGTGGTGCCGATGGTCACCACCAACCTCTTCACCCACCCGGTCTTCAAGGACGGCGGCTTCACCAGCAACGACCGCGACGTCCGCCGCTACGCGCTGCGCAAGGTCCTGCGCAACGTCGACCTGGCCGCCGAGCTGGGCGCGAGCACCTTCGTGATGTGGGGCGGGCGCGAGGGCTCCGAGTACGACGTCGCCAAGGACGTCCGGGCCGCACTGGACCGCTACCGCGAGGCCGTCGACCTGCTCACCCAGTACGTCATCGACCAGGGCTACGACCTGCGCTTCGCCCTGGAGCCCAAGCCCAACGAGCCGCGCGGCGACATCCTGCTGCCCACTGTCGGGCACGCGCTCGCCTTCATCTCCCAGTTGGCCCACCCGGAGATGGTCGGCCTCAACCCGGAGGTCGGCCACGAGCAGATGGCCGGGCTCAACTACGCCCACGGCATCGCCCAGGCGCTCTGGCAGGGCAAGCTGTTCCACCTGGACCTCAACGGGCAGCGCGGCATCAAGTACGACCAGGATCTGGTCTTCGGCCACGGCGACCTGATGAACGCGTTCGCACTGGTGGACCTGCTGGAGAATGGCGGCCCCAACGGCGGCCCGACCTACGACGGCCCCCGGCACTTCGACTACAAGCCCTCCCGCACCGAGGACATGGACGGCGTGTGGGCGTCGGCGGCCGCCAACATGGCCACCTACCTGCTGCTCAAGGAGCGGGCGGCGGCGTTCCGCGCCGACCCCGAGGTGGTCGAGGCGCTCGCCGCCAGCAAGGTCGGCGAGCTGAGCACCCCGACGCTCAACCCGGGCGAGGGGTACGACGACCTGCGCGCCGACCGGTCCGCGTTCGAGGAGTTCGACGTCGACGCGGTGGCCGCCCGGGGCTTCGCCTTCGTCCGGCTCAACCAGCTCGCCGTCGAGCACCTGCTCGGCGCCCGCTGAGGCCCCGCCATGCCGCTGGTCGCGGGCGTTGATTCGTCCACTCAGTCGTGCAAGGTGGTCATCCGGGACGCGGAGACCGGTGCCCTGGTCCGGCAGGGCCGGGCACCGCACCCGGACGGCACCGAGGTCGATCCGGAAGCCTGGTGGCAGGCGCTGCGCAGCGCCGCCGATCAGGCCGGCGGGCTTGGCGACGTGGCGGCGGTCTCCGTGGCCGGCCAGCAGCACGGCATGGTCTGCCTCGACGAGGCCGGGCAGGTGGTCCGCCCGGCCCTGTTGTGGAACGACACACGCTCCGCCGACGCCGCCGCCGACCTGATCGAGGAGGCCGGCGGCGGCGCGGCCGGGCGTCGGTTCTGGGCCGAGGCCACCGGAAGTGTGCCGGTGGCCAGCTTCACCCTCACCAAGCTGCGGTGGCTGGCCACGCACGAGCCGGAGCGGGCAGCCCGGGTGGCGGCCGTCTGCCTGCCCCACGACTGGTTGACGTGGCGGCTGGCAGGCGCACCGGGGCTCGGCGCGCTGCGTACCGACCGGGGTGACGCAAGCGGCACCAGCTACTGGTCGCCGGCCACCGGCGAATATCGGCTGGACCTGTTGGAGCAGGGCTTCGGCCGGCAGGTGGTGGTGCCTGAGGTGCTCGGTCCGGCGGAGTCGGCGGGAAAGCTGGCCGACGACCTGGGCGGGTCGGGCGGCGCGCTGCTCGGCGCGGGCACCGGAGACAACGCCGCCGCCGCGCTCGGCGTCGGCGCCGGCCCGGGTGACGTGATCGTCTCGATCGGCACCTCCGGCACCGTGTTCAGCGTCGCCGACGTGCCGGCCGCCGACGACAGCGGTGCGGTGGCGGGCTTCGCAGACGCGTCCGGTCGCTTCCTGCCGCTTGTCGCCACGCTCAACGCCGCCCGGGTGCTGGACGCCGCCGCCGCGATGCTCGGCGTCACCCTCGACCGTCTGGCCGAGTTGGCGCTCTCCGCGCCAGCCGGCGCGGACGGGTTGGTCATGGTGCCCTACCTGGAGGGTGAGCGGACGCCCAACCGGCCGCTCGCCACCGGCGCTGTGCACGGGCTGACCCTGCGCACGTCGACGCCCGCGCACCTGGCCCGCGCCGCCGTGGAGGGCATGCTCTGCGCGCTCGCCGACGGCCTCGACGCGCTGACCGCCCAGGGCGCCACCGCCCGCCGCGTCATCCTGGTCGGCGGCGGCGCACGGTCGGCGGCGGTCCGCCGGATCGCGCCGCAGGTCTTCGGCTGTCCGGTGGTCGTCCCGCCGCCGGGCGAATACGTCGCCGACGGAGCTGCCCGCCAGGCCGCCTGGGTCGCCCTGGGCGGTCCGACGCCGCCCACCTGGGCGGTCGAGGGCACCGAGGAGTACGCGGCCGAGCCCGTCCCCGCCGTTCGTGAGAAGTACGCCGCCGCGCGTGGGATGGTCCTCGACAGGCGCTGACCGACCGGGTCGACGCGGGTGGGTGCCGGTGCGAAGCCGACCGGTACCCACCCGCGTGACGACCTCCTCAGCGGAGTCTGGTTGGCTGCCGGTCATGACCGTGACCAGTGGCGGGCCTGCACCGGGCCGGGCGCGACGCCTGCACGGCTGGGGCGGGAGCCCGGCGCACCGGTTCTACAGCGTGGCGGTGTTCGTGCTCCTCGCCTCGCTGGACAACGTGGCGATCGGGTTGGTGCCGCCGCTGTACGGCCCGATCTCCGACGCGTTCGACGTGCCGGGGCGGCTGCTCGGTCTGGTGACCGCGGTCAGCTTCCTGGTCAGCGCGGTGGCAGCGGTCGGCTGGGCGTACGTCGGTGACCGGACCAACCGCAAGCCACTGCTCATGGTGGGCACGTTGCTCTGGGCGGCGGGCACCGGCGGCAGCGCCCTCGCCGGCGGCTACCTGACGTTCCTTGCCGCACAGATGGTCGGCGCTGTCGGTCTCGGCGCTGTCGGCTCGGTGGGCTTCTCGGTGGTCACCGACCTGATCTCGCCGACCCGGCGCGGGCTGGTGATGAGCTTCTGGGGGCTGTCGCAGGGGATCGGCACGCTCGCCGGAACGCTCGTCGGCGGCCTGCTCGGGTCCACCGACTGGCGGCGGCCGTTCTGGGTGCTGACCGCTGTCGGCCTGGCCGCCACTGTGGCCTACCTGTTCACCTATGACATCCGACGTGGCCAGAGCGAACCGGAACTGGCCCGGGCGCTGGACGCGGGTGCCGACTACGACTACCGGATCAGCAGGGCCGATCTGCCGCGCATCCTTGCCCGGCGGACCAACCGCTGGCTCATCCTGCAGGGGCTGACCGCGCAGGCGGCCTTCGGTTCGCTTGTCTGGCTGCCGGTGCTCTTCGCCGAACGCGCCGAGGCCCAGGGCTATTCGCCGTCGACGGCAGTGGTGGTGGGAAGCGTCTTCGCCACACTGTTCCAGCTCGGCGGAGTGCTCTCCATCGTCGGAGGGCTGGTCGGCGACGCGCTGCAACGGCGTACCCCGAGGGGTCGCGCACTTGTCGCGGCGGTCGGCATTCTCGCGGCCGTGCCGTTCTACCTGGTGTTGTTCTTCGTGCCGGTGACCATCGACGTGCCCGACGGCGCCGGCGGCGGCGCGGTGATCGGCGCGGTGCTGTCCAGCGTGTTCACCGAACCGTCGGTGGGGCTGAGCCTGCTCACCGCTGTGGTGGCGCTCGCGCTGACCTCGGCCAACTCGCCGAACTGGTTCGCGCTGATCGCCGACGTCAACCCGCCGGAGCACCGGGGCACCGTCTACAGCCTCGGCAACCTCGTCAACGGCGTCGGGCGGGCGGCCGGCAACGGGCTGGTCGGTGTGGCCTTCCAGGGGTTACGTGCCGCGTTCCCGCCGCCGTTGAACTTCGCCGTCGGGCTGGCAGCGTTCCAGCTCTTCTTCATTCCGACCGGCATCATGTACTGGCTCGCCTCGCGTACCTCGCCAGCGGACATCGACAACGTGCACGACCTGCTGCACAGCCGCGCCGACCGCCTCTGACCGCACCCCGCCGACCCTGCCGATCCGCCGGCCGCCCGCAGATCGAGGCCACTACATCAAGGAAATAGTGGGCTCCAGCCGGGTCGAGGCCACTACATCGTTGAAGTAGCGCGACCTTGGTGGGCAGCGTGCAGCGGGGTGGGCGGGTGATTCGTTTGCGACATCAGCTCTTACGGGCGCGACCCACCTCCGCCGCCCCGGTCAGGAGCACTGACCGGAGGGGTCGGCGGGGATGGGTCGGCGGGGACGGGTGGTCGGTCGCCTGTCAGGCGCGCAACCACACAGTCACGTCGGTCGGGATCGCGCCGTCGTCGTCCAGCGGTGCGCTTGCGGCGAGCACCTCCGCCCCGGTCGGCACCGGCACCGCAGCGTCGCCGAAATTCGTCAGCACTGTCAGCGTTCCGTTGCGGAAGGTCAGCACCTCGTCGCCGGAGGACAGCCACTCCAGCGTGCCGCGGCCCAGCCCATGTTCGCGGCGCAGCCGCAGGGCCGTGCGGTACAGCTCGTACGTCGAGCCCGCGACGCCGCGCTGCCGGTCCAGCGCGTACTCGGCCCAGGACGCCGGCTGTGGCAGCCAACTGGCGTCGGTCGGCCCGAAGCCGTACGACGGCGCGTCGGCCTCCCACGGGATCGGCACCCGGCAGCCGTCCCGGCCCCGCTGGGTGTGCCCGCTGCGCGCCCAGGTCGGGTCCTGCCGGGCCTCGTCGGGCATCGTGGTGTGCTCGGGCAGCCCCAACTCCTCGCCCTGGTAGAGGTACGCCGAGCCGGGCAGGGCGAGCATCAGCAGGGTGGCCGCCCGAGCCCGGCGCAGGCCGAGCGCGGCGTCCGGCTGCGGGTCGTCGGCGCCGATGCCGTTGGGCCGGCCGCTGCCGACCGGCAGACCGAGCCGCGAGGCGTGCCGCACCACGTCGTGGTTGGACAGCACCCAGGTGGTCGGCGCACCGACCGAATCGGTCGCCTCCAGCGAGCGCGTGATCACCGCGTACTGGGCCGGCGCGGACCAGGCGGCGAGCAGGTACTCGAAGTTGAAAGCCTGGTGCATCTCGTCCGGGCGGACGTAGCGGGCCAGGCGCTCGGCCGGCTCCACCCACGCCTCGGCGACAAGCACACGCCCGCCCGGGTAACCGTCGAGGACCTGCCGCCACTGGCGGTAGATCTCGTGAACGCCGTCCTGGTCCCACATCGGCGGGCGCGGCTTGTCCACGTCCTGGCCGGAAAGGATCTCCTGCGGTTCCTGCCAGTTGGCCAGGTCGGCCTGCTTGACGAGGCCGTGTGCCACGTCGACACGGAAACCGTCCACCCCGCGGTCGAGCCAGAACCGCAGGACGTCGAGGAACTCAGCGTGCACCTCAGGGTTGTCCCAGTTGAGGTCCGGCTGGCCGGTGTCGAACAGGTGCAGGTACCACTGGCCCGGCTGGCCGTCCGGGTCGACGGTCCGCGTCCAGGCGGGGCCGCCGAAGACGCTCTGCCAGTCGTTCGGCGCCTGGTCACCGGTCGGGCCGAGGCCGTCCCGGAAGACGTACCGGGCGCGCTCCGGGCTGCCCGGGGCAGCGGCCAGCGCGGCCTGGAACCAGCGGTGCGCCGAGGAGGTGTGGTTCGGCACCAGGTCGACGATCACCCGCAGACCGCGGGAGCGGGCCTCGGCGATCAGCTTGTCCGCGTCGGCGAGGGTGCCGAACAGGGGGTCGACGTCCCGGTAGTCGGCCACGTCGTAGCCCGCGTCGGCCTGCGGCGACGGATAGAACGGGGACAGCCACACCGCGTCCACGCCCAACTCGACAAGATGGTCGAGGCGGGCCGTGATGCCCGGCAGGTCGCCGACCCCGTCGCCGTCGGAGTCGGAGAACGATCGGGGATAGATCTGGTAGATGGCGGCCTCGGTCCACCAGCCGGTGATGGGGCCGCCGGAGGGGGTCTGCTGGGTCGGGTCGGTGTTCAGAATGATCTCCCGTGTCGAGCCGTGGGTGGACTGCCGGGCGGTGGTGCGGCTGCCGGCCGCGTCGCCGCCAGCCGCCGACCGGCGGCAAAACATTGAGATGTCAGTGTGCCCGGGGCGGCGCGGTCGACTCGCGGACCACGAGCCGAGTGGGCAGGATCACCGGCGTGTCGGGGTCGCCGGCCCGCTGGCCGACGACCGGGCCGACGCTGCGCGTCCCGAGCGGGTCCAGCAGCATACGGGCGGCCAGCCGGCCCTGCTCGGCGGCGGGCTGGGCGATGGTGCTGAGCCCCAGCACACCGGCGAGGTCGTGGTCGTCGATGCCGATCACGCTGACGTCCTGGGGTACGCGCAGTCCGGCGTCGCGCAGCGCGGTCATCGCGCCCATCGCCATCTCGTCGCAGGCCGCGACTATCGCGGTCGGTGGCTCACCACGGGCCAGCAGTTCGGTGGCTGCCTGGTTGCCGCCGTCGATGGTGAACGAGGACTCGACGTCCAGACTCGGATCGGGCCGCAGGCCTGCGGCCTTCAACTCGGCCTGGTAACCGCGACGCCGGTCGAGGTGGGTGGTGAACGCCAACTCGTCGTCGGGGTCACCGGAGATGTGGGCGATCCGGCGGTGGCCGAGGTCGAGCAGGTGGCGGGTGGCCACCCGCGCGGCCGCGACGTCGTCGATGCGGACGCACGGCCAGTTGGGCACCCTGCTGCCGGAGCTGATGGTCACCCCCGGCAGGTCCAGGGTGGCCAGCGCGGTCAGGTCGGACGGGCGCAGCGGGGTGGCGACGAGCATCATGGCGTCCACCCGCTTGTGCAGGTTCGCGGTACGCAGCACCCGCTGGCGGACCTGCTCCCGGCCGCCGAGGTTGTAGAGCAGCAGGTCGTAGCCGGACTGGTGGAGGTACTCCTCGACGGCCTCGACGACGGTGCTGAAGAACCAGCGGGTGATCCGGGGGACGACCACCGCGACGGTGCCGGTGCGGCCTCCGGCCAGCCGGGACGCGCTCGGTGAAACCGCGTAGTCGAGCTGCTCGGCGGCGGCGAGCACCCGGCGTCGGGTGGCTGCCGAGACCGTCGGCAGCCCGCGTAGAGCCCGTGAGACGGTGGCCGTGGAGACCCCGGCCAGCCGGGCGACATCATCAATCCTCGTCACGGTTCCCCCCGCTTCGTACGCGGCGCCCGCCGCCGCCCAAGGGGCCAGGCGGCGGCGGGCGAGCGGGTCAGCCCTTGACGCTGCCGGCGAGCAGACCTCGCACGAAGAAGCGCTGGAGGGACAGGAACACGACGAGCGGAACGATGATCGACACGAACGCGCCGGCGGTGAGCCGTTGCCACTCGTTGCCCCGCGTGCCGGCCATCTCGGCCAGCCGAACCGTGAGCGGGGCGGTCTCGTTGCCGCCGCCGGCGAAGATCAGCGCGACCAGCAGGTCGTTCCAGACCCAGAGGAACTGGAAGATGCCGAACGCCGCAAGCGCCGGGGTGATCAGCGGCAGCACGATGGTGCGGAAGATCTTCGGGTGGGTTGCCCCGTCGACGCGAGCCGCCTCCATCAGATCCCCCGGTAGCTGCGAGATGAAGTTGTGGAGCAGGAAGACGGCGAACGGCAGCGCGAAGCAGGTGTGTGCGAACCACACCTGGGCGAACTTCTGCTCGTCGACCAGGTCCCAGGCGGGCATCAGGGTGATACCGCCGAGGCTGACGCCGGTGGAGAAGAACTTCAGCAGCGGCACCAGGGCCATCTGAAGCGGAACGATCTGCAACGCGAAGATCGCGATGTAGACCCAGTCCCGTCCCTTGAAGTTCATCCAGGCGAGCGCGTACGCGGCCAGGGCCGCGAAGGCGAGCGGGAAGAGCACGGACGGGATGGTGATGGCCAGCGAGTTGATGAAGTAGCTGGCGAGCTGCCCGGATGACGACGACCGCCCGAACAGGACCTGCTGGTAGTTCTCCAGCGTGAACTGCGGGTTGGTGAAGGCCGTCCACCAGCCGGTCGTCTTGATCTCGTCCTCCGGGCGGAGGGAGGAGATGAACAGGCCGAAGGTCGGGATGGTCCAGACCACCGCGATGACGATGGAGACCAGGGTCGCCGTACGACTGTTCAGTCGCTTGCGGACCCGCCCGGCGGCGGTCTTCGGTGTGTCGGTCTTCTGGGTGCCGGCGGCGACGGTCGGCGTTGCGGTGGTCATCTCAGCCCTCCCGTTGCTGACGGAGGTTGCGGATCTGGTAGATCACGACCGGGATGACCAGGATGAAGAGGAAGACCGCGAGCGCGGAGCCCTGCCCGTTCTGGCCGTACCGGAACGCCTGGTTGTACATCTCGCTGGCGATCACGCTTGTGTCGTAGTTGCCGTTCGTCGAGGTCCGGACGATGTCGAAGACCTTGAGCGTGGCGATCGTGAGGGTCACCGCCACGACGATCAGCGCCGGTCGGATGCTCGGCATGGTGATCTGCCAGAACATCTGCCACGGGCTGACGCCGTCGAGTCGGGCGGCCTCCACGATGTCACCGGGGATCGCCTTGATCGCGGCGGAGAGCACCACCATGGCGAAGCCGGCCTGGATCCAGACCATGATGACGATCAGCAGGAGCGTGTTCAGCGGTGATTCGAGCAGCCACTGCCTGGGCTCGAAGCCGAGGCTGACCACGATCTGGTTGAGCAGGCCGATCTGGTCGCCTTCACCGCGGTAGGCGTAGACGAACTTCCAGATGATGCTGGCGCCGACGAACGAGATCGCCATCGGCAGGAAGATCAGCGATTTGGCTATGGCCTCGAAGCGGGCCTTGTCCACCAGGACGGCGTAGATCAGGCCGAAGGCGGTCGCGACAAGCGGGACCAGGACCACCCAGACCAAGGTGTTGATCAGGACCCGGACGATCGAGTCGTCGGAGAACATCCAGCCGTAGTTGCGCAACCCCACCCAGTTGGTGCTGCTGCCGTCCATCAGGGAGAGCAGCATGGTGCGGATGGCCGGCACGACCAGGCCGACGGTGAGCAGCAGCAGCGTCGGCAGCAGGAAGAAGAACGCGAAGAAGCCCTCGCGCTGCTTCGGGCGGCGGGGGAGTGGGGTCCCACTCGTCGAGGCCGCCACGAGTTGCGCTTCCCGCCGCTTGGCGAACCAGGCCGGTACGACGTCGAGCAGCAGGAGCAGACCGCTCACCACCACCACGAAGGCGACCAGCCCGTACATCAGCATGAGGAGCTTCGGCTGCTCGTCGGCGAAGTCGAACTCCATCAACCCTCCCTTGAAGGTCCGTGCGGTCGGTGGCCCGGCCCGCTGAGCGCGGGCCGGGCCACCACCGGGATCACTTAGGCCAGCTGCTCTCGATGCCCTGGAGCACCGGGGCGGTCGCCTTGCCGTTCAGCCAGTCGACCATGCCCTTCCAGAACGTTCCCGCGCCGACGGCGGCCGGCATCAGGTCGGATCCGTCGAAGCGGAACACGCCGCTCTTGTCCTGGAGGATCTGGACGGAGAGCTTGTCGACAGGGCTCGCGACGTTGGCGATGTCCAGCTTGTTGTTCGCCGTGACCCAGTTGCCGAGCTTCGCGCGGCTGTTCACGTACTCACCGGAGGCGAGGTAGGTCTGCACCGCCTGGACCTCGGGGCGGTCGGCGTACGCGACGACGAACTCGCCAGCGCCCAGGACCGGCTTGCCCTTGGCCGGGTCGATGGCCGGGAAGTAGAAGGCGAACGCGTCGCCGTCCTCGGCCACCTTGGTGCCCTCGGGGAACTGGTTGGCGTAGAACGACGCCTGCCGGTGCATCGCGCACTTGCCGTTGGTCACCGGCACGCCCGCCTCCTGGAAGGAGGTGGTGGTGATGCTCTTGACGCCGCCGAAGCCGCCGTTCATGTACTTCTCGTTCTTGAGGATGGTGCCCGCGCGGTCAACGGCGTCGACGATCCGAGGGTCGTTGAACGGGATCGCGTGGGTGGTCCACTGGTCGTAGACGTCGGGCGTCTGCGTACGCAGCAGCACGTCCTCGATCCAGTCGGTGGCCGGCCAGCCGGTGGCGTCACCGGACTCGACGCCCGCGCACCACGGCTTCATGCCGCTGTCGGCGATCTTGTCGCTCAGGGCGATGAGCTGCTCCCAGGTGGTGGGGACCTCCCAGCCCTTCTCCTTGAACGTCTTCGGCGAGTACCAGACGAAGGACTTGACGTTGGCGCCGAGCGGCACGCCGTAGAGCGTTCCGTTGACGGTGCCGTACTTCAGCCAGTCGGCAGGCATGTTCTGCTCGGCCATGGCCTTGGTGTCGGCCCCGAGGGACTTCAGCTTGCCGGCGTCCGCGAAGCGCTTGACAAGGCCGGGCTGGGGCACGAAGGCGATGTCGGGGGCGTTGCCGCCGTCGACCCGCACGGGGAGCTGCGCCTCGAACTCGCCGCTGCCCTCATAGTTGATCTCGATGCCGGTGCACTCGGTGAACTGGGACCACGAACGCTCCAGCAGGTCGGCCTCGGCGTCACGGATGGACGCGTAGATGGAGACCTTCTTGCCGTCGTTGCCCTGGTACTTCTCGTACGGGGCGCACTCCGCGGAGCCCGCCTTGTCACTCTTCTTGTCGTCACCGGTGCCGCAGGCGGTGGCGCTGAGCGCCAGCCCGAGCACACCGGCGATCACGAAGGCCTGGCGTGGTCTGGTGAAGACCGCCATGCCGTCCTCCTTCCTAGCCGGCGCGGTCGTGCTTTTGACCCGTCGCCGGTCCGATTGGGCGTGCACACATGTAAGCGCTTGCATCCGGTCTGGTCCACCCCCAGTCAGACACGAGCGAGTAACAATCCAGAAACCTTGAAACCCGCGCTGGGCGCGCTCCCAGACCTCTTTCGAAGATTGGCAATATCTGTCAGGCTGATGCCACTACATCGAAGGTTTTCAACATAGGAGGTGCTGTATGCGTAAGAGGTGGATGAGCCTGTTGGCGACGGCTGTGCTCGTCGCGGGAGTCCTCACGCCGGTCAGCCCGGCGATGGCCGCTCCGACCTTCAGGGTGCCCTTCCCCTGCGGCCAGACCTGGTCCGGGCAGACCCGGTCAGGGCACAGCCCGGCGTACGCCATCGACTTCAACCGCACCGACGACGTCGGCGATCCGGTGGTGGCCAGCGCCCCCGGCACCGTCGACGTGGTGACCAACCTCGGTAACACCAGCTACGGCAAGTACGTCCGGATCAACCACGGCGGGGGCTACACCACCTACTACGCCCACCTCAACGGATTCAACGTCTCGGTCGGGCAGACGGTCGGCTACGGCAAGGTCATCGGCTGGGTCGGCAGCACCGGTGGATCCAGCGGGCCGCACCTGCACTACGAGCAGCGCCTCAACGGCAGCGACATCCAGGTCCGGTTCAACGGCAGCCTGGCGCTCTACTGGGGCACCAAGAACTACACGAGTGGCAACGGTTGCAGTTCGGGTGCCGGCTCGGGCACCGTCGACACCAGCGGTACGCCGCTGACCGTGCGCTCCGGCCCGGGCACCGGGTACGCCTCGGTGGGCACCGTCGCCGACGGCGCCAAGGTGACGATCGCCTGCCAGACCAGCGGCACTAGCGTCACCGGCACCTACGGCACCAGCACGATCTGGGACCGCATCGGCAGCGGACGCTTCATCGCCGACGCGTACGTCTACACCGGCCACGACGGATACATCCCGAACGTGCCCCGCTGCTGACGGGGGCGATCAGGGTCTCCGGCCGGCACTGCCGACCGGAGACCCGACGCGGTTCAGGAGTTCAGCTGCCAGATCGACAGGTTCAGCGCGGCGGCGAAGGTGACCCAGGCCCAGTAGGGCAGCATCAACGCCATCGCGACCCGGGACACCCGGGCGAAGAGCACCACTGTCACCCCGATCGCCAGCCACATCAGCACGATCTCCGCGAACGCCAGTCCGTACTGGCCGGCGCCGAAGAACAGCGGGGTCCAGATCGCGTTGAGCACCAACTGGGCGGTCCACGCCCAGAGCGCGGGGGAGAAGCCGACGCGCCGCCAGACCAGCCAACCGGCCACCGCGATCAGCGCGTACAGCGCCGACCAGACCGGGCCGAACAGCCAGGAGGGCGGCGCCCAGCTGGGCTGTTGCAGGCTCGCGTACTCGCCGGTGGTGCCCTGCACACCCAGCCCGCCGATCGCGGCCGCGACGAAGACCGCCGCCGCGAAGCCGGCAAGGGCGAACCAGGATCGCCGGCCGGTGGTGGGTCGCGCCTGCCGAGTTGTCTCCATGGTCGAGATATTTCCTGTTCAGCTGCCGGTCAAACCGGCGCCAAGCCGGGCGTCGACGGCGCAGCGGCCACAACGGCGTCACCTGGCGCAAACGGCGCCGGGGCCGCCGCGGCCGGTGCCCCTGTCGGGAGGACGGGGCTCCGGTCGCCGGCGGCCCCGACGGGTCCCGGTGTGTTGGTTGATGCGGACGTCAATTGAAGATGCTGACACCACCCGGGCCGACCAACAGCCCGACAACGATGAGGACGACGCCCCACAGGATCTGCCGGCGGAACAGCGCGAGGATGCCGGCGACCACGAGTACGACTGCGAGAATCCAAAGAATCAGCTCCATGACCTCTGACTACCCGACCCGCCGATTCTGGAAACCTGGTCGGTGTCGAGTTGATCGCCGACATGGAACACGCTGTACGCCTGCTTGATCACCGGGTGCGCCACGTTGCGGACACGCACCCCACCGGGGGTGGTTCCGCGCTCGGTGCCCGCGTGCGCGTGGCCGTGCACGGCAAGCGCTGTGGGTGCCGAGTCGATGGCCTGCCCCAACTGGTACGAGCCCAGGAACGGGTAGATCTCCAGCGGCTCGCCGACCAGGGTGTCCGGCACCGGGGCGTAGTGGGTCAGCGCGACGAGCATGTCGCAGTCCAGTGAGCGCAGCGCAGCGCCGAGGCTCTCCGCGCTCTCGTTCGTGGTCCGGACGAACGCCTTCATCTCCGGCTCGCCGAAGTCGCTCGCGCAGCGCCCCGCGAACCCGCCGCCGAAGCCCTTCACGCCGGCGATGCCGAGCCGGCCCCCGGCGCAGTCAAGCACCACACCGTTGCCCTCAAGCACCGTGATGCCCGCGTCTTCGAGCACCTTTACCACCTGTGGCACCTGGTCACACTGGTGGTCGTGGTTGCCCAGCACGGTCACCACCGGCACGGCGAGGCCACCGAACTCCTGCGCCACGCAGCGCGCCTCGGCCTCGGTGCCGTGCCGGGTCAGGTCTCCGGCCAGCAGTAGCACGTCGGCGCAGTCCGGCAGCTCCTCCAACGCCGGGCGGAACCGACCGACGACGTCCTCGTCCAGATGCACGTCACCCACGGCGGCTATCCGGATCACCATCGAACCTCCCTCAGGGCAGTTGCTCGATCTCCGTGGGCGCCTGGGCGCGGATCACCCCGATGTCGCTGGTGATCGGCACGTCCGGGAAGCGCTCGGCCACTCGGCGCATGATCTCCTCGCGCCGGTGTGGGCTCTCCACCTCGCCGTTGAGCACGAGGGTGTCCTCCCGTCGGACCACGGTGATCCCCTGTTCGGCGACTGCGGGATCCTCGGTGAGCAGCCGTTGGATCTCCGCCTCGACGTACTCGTCCGGTGGTGGCCCGGCGCCGGTGTCGCGATCGTGCGTCACGGTGTCCCCTCTCCTGCCTGGGTGCCGCTGTCCGGCACCACCTCCAGCCGGTCCAGCAGCACCAGGAACGCCTCCGCGTACGGGGAGTGCTGCGTCTCCTTGCGTACCCGTTCCCAGTCGATCTGCTCCCGCAGCGACCGGGCCAGTGGCAGGCCGCGGGCGAAGTCGCAGTAGTGCTGGGAGAAGCTCAGCAACTTGTGCACCATGAGCTGGGTGGCGGACAGGACCGGCATCTGGATGGCGTCCACCGGACGCACGACCGTGTCGGCGAACGTCTCCTCGGTCACCGGGGTCTCGATCGGCCGGTGGATCAGATCGACCATCCGCTCGTCGTCGAAGACCTTGACGAGCCAGTCCTCCGGCGGGCGCTCGGCGCGGAAGCCGGCAGCCACCAGGGCCTCCAGCGACCGTTCGACGTCGGCCTCACGGATCAGGAAGTCGACGTCGTGATCGCTCGAGTGGCCCCCGTGCGCGTAGACGGCGAAGCTGCCGCCCAGGGCGAACGGGATCTCGGACTGCTTGAGCACGGCGGCGACCTTCTTGAGGGTGTGCACCAGACTCTCGTCCCCGCGCTCGGCCATCTGGGTCTCCCGTCGGTCATGTTCGTGGACAGGCGGCTGGATCGAACTTCCGTACCCGGCATTCCGGTTGCCCACACCTGGCGAGGTAGCGGTCGGGGATCAACGGGGACGAAGCGCGACAAACCTCGCAGAGATGAGCGTGGGTCGGATAACCTGTCAAGGGTGGCCAGATCACCGGGGATGCGACGTGGCACTACCCGATTACGCACCATCGCACTGATCGGCATCGACGGCTCGGGCAAGACGACCCAGGCGCACCGGCTGGCCGACGCGCTGACCGCCGCCGGTCGCCCCGCCACCTACCGCCGCAACGCCAGCGGGCGTCGCTGGCTCGGCCGGGTCGCGCAGCGGCTCGGCCGTCCGGACGCGCAGCGGCTCGTGGGGCGCGACGGCGTCCTGGCTGTGGAGTCCGTGCTGCGTTGGTGCGCCATCGCCATCGCACTGATCAGCTGCCTGCTCACCGGCCGCACGGCGGTGATGGACCGCTATTCGGCCTGCCAGTACGCCAGCATCCGGGCGCATGGCGGGCAGCGGTGGGAGCGGCTGGCCCGCGCCGGCTACCGACTGTTCCCGACACCGCAGGTGACGTTCCTGCTCGCCGTCGACCCGGCGGAGGCGTACCAGCGCATCGAGCGTCGGGGCACCGACCACGAGACGATGGGCTGGCTCACCGCGGCGGACACTGCGTACCGGACGCTTCCCGAGTATCCGACCTTCGTGCTTGTGGACGCCGGTCGTCCGGCCGATGAGGTGACCGAGCAGATCCGGGCGCACCTCACGGCCTGGCTGCCCTCGGGCGTTGGCTCCGACCCGTTCCCGCAGTCGTTCGATGCTCCACCGCTGCCGGACGGGCCACCCGTCGCGCCGGTGGTGCAACGCTCCGAGCGCGTCGGCACCGGCCCGCTTGTGGCTCAGGCGCGTCCGTAGACCGGGACGCTGGCACCGCTTGTCGGCGCGGAATCGGCCGATGCCAGAAAGTGGATCACCGGCGCGATCTCGGTCGGGGAGACCCAGCGGGAGTGGTCGGCGTCGGGTTGGGCGGCCCGGTTCGCGGGCGTGTCGATGACGCTTGGCAGCACTGTGTTGCAGCGGACGTTCCGGGACCGGTACTCCACAGCTACCGCGTTGGCAAAGGCGAGCACCGCCGCCTTCGCCGTGACGTAGCCGGCCGCCCCGGGGAACGGGGCGAGGGCCGCGCGGGACGACACGCAGACGACCGCGCCGCCGCCGGCGGCAACGAGGTGCGGCAATGCGGCCTGGGTGACCAGGTAGGTCGGTCGCAGGTTGACGGTGAGCATCCGCTCGAACTCCTCGACCGGCGTTTCGTGCACAAGCCCGCTGCTGGCGTACCCGCCGACAAGGTTGACCACGGCCCGCAGCGGCGCGGCGGCGTCGGCGGTGGCGGCCTCGACCGCGCGGGCAGCGCCCGCGGGGTCGCTCAGGTCCGCGGCCAGGCGGACCAGACCGTCCGCCGCCGGCTCCGACCCGGGCCGACTCTGCCGCTCGGGTACGACCACACGCCAACCCGCCGCCAGGAAGGTGCTGGTGACCGCCCCGCCCAGCCCGCCCGCGCCTCCGGTGACAAGCACACTGCGTTCCGCCATGCGGTCACGCTAGCGTCTCGCGGGGATGACCTGGCCGGTGCGGTCGACCGAGGGGGCCGTACGGGCCGGCTGGGCCCGGATCGCCGCACCTGAAACGCCGTATGGTGCAGTGGCCGGACCCGGTGGGGGAGGCGGTGCTGTCTGGACGGTGGCACGCTTGGCCGGAGGGACCCGGCCGGTTCGGCAGTGTTTTGCCCAACACGTGGAGTCGTGGTTGACGCTTCCGCCTGGTGAAAGTAAGTTTCATCCGTGGCGAAGAGTCCGAAGATTTCTGCGAATCACGAGCCCGGTGGGCTGATCGTCCACATCAGTGGGCTGCTGCCGTCGCTGTCGCCTGCCGAGCAGCGGGTCGCCCGGCTGGTCGTGTCCGATCCGGCCGCCGCCGCCCGGCGGACGATCACCGACCTCGCCACCGCAGCGGAGACGTCCGAGGCGACAGTCATCCGGTTCTGCCGTTCGGTGGGCATGGACGGTTACCCGCAGCTGCGCATCCGGCTCGCCGCCGAGGCTGCCCGCCGGATCGAGCCGCCGGACGCCAGGGTCGTCGGCGGTGACATCCCGCCCGGCGCCGACCTCGCCCAGATCATCGCCACCATCGCGTTCAACGACGCCCGCGCGGTCGAGGAGACCGCCGAGCAACTCGACCCCGCTATCTGCGAGCAGGTGGTCGAGGCCATCAACGGTGCCGGTCGCATCGACATCTACGGCGCCGGCGCCAGTGGGTTCGTCGCTTCCGACTTCCAGCAGAAGCTGCACCGCATCGGGCGGATCGCCTTCTACTTTCCCGACGTGCACACCGCGCTGACGTCCGCCGCGCTGCTCGGCCGAGGCGACATCGCGATCGGCATCTCGCACACCGGCACCACCTCCGACGTCATCGAGGTGCTGGAGCAGGCGCGTACGCGGGGCGCCAGCACCGTGGCGCTCACCAACTTCCCGCGGTCGCCGATCACCGAGGTGGCCGACTTCGTGCTGACCACGGCGGCTCGGGAGACGACCTACCGCTCCGGTGCCACAGCCAGCCGGCTGGCCCAGCTCACAGTGGTCGACTGTCTCTTCGTCGGGGTGGCCGCCCGCAACAGGTCCCGCGCCCGCAAAGCCCTCGAGGCGACCGCCGAGGCGGTCCAGTCGCACCGGGTGGGTGCCAACCGGAGGCGGGCATGACGCCCGGTGCGGTGGAGCCGGACGAGGCCATGTCAGCACCGCCCGTCCGCCCGGCCGTCCGGGTGGGTGCCCCCACGGAACGGCGTAACCCGCTGAGCGTCGACCTCGACCTGATGTCGACCCGGGACGTGCTCACCGTCATCAACGAAGCCGACCGGCGGGTGCCGGCGGCGGTCGCCGCGGTGCTCGACGAGATCGCCGCCACTGTCGACCTGGCCGTCGCGGCGCTGCGTGGTGGCCACCGGGTGCACTACTTCGGGGCCGGCACCTCGGGTCGGCTGGGCGTCCTCGACGCGGCCGAGCTGGCACCCACGTTCAACTCGCCCCGGCACTGGTTCTGTGCGCACCTCGCGGGCGGGCCGGACGCGATGTGGCGGGCAGTGGAGGACGCCGAGGACGACGATCAGGGCGGCGCGGTCGAGGCCGCCGGATGTGTGCGTGCGGGTGACCTCGTGGTCGGTCTCGCGGCCAGCGGGCGCACCCCGTACGTCCTCGGGGCGCTCGCCGCGTCCGGCGCCACGGGTGCCTCGACGGTGCTGCTCTGCGCCAATCCGGAGGCGGAGGCGGCCCGGTCCGTCGACGTGTTCATAGGGGTGGACACCGGACCCGAGGTGGTCACGGGGTCGACCCGGATGAAGGCGGGCACAGCGCAGAAGTTGGTGCTCAACACGTTCTCAACCGCCGTCATGGTGCGCCTGGGTCGGGTCTACTCGAACCTCATGATCGATATGGTGGCCACAAACGCGAAGCTTCGTGGCCGAATGATCTCGATCCTGATGGAGGCGACCGGATGCTCCGAGGAGGTTTGCCGGCGGGCCCTCAACGAGGCCGATGGTGATCTGAAGACGGCACTGGTCTCGCTGGTCTCCGGCGCCGAGGTCGCTGCCGCGCGGGCCGCGTTGGCGCGCTCCGCCGATCAGGTGCGCGGCGCCCTCGCACTGCTCGCCTCCTGAGGCCCTGCACGCCGGGAAGCGAACGGGGCTCCGGATTGTTCATCGGGGCGGGGGGTAATAACACCCCCAGTGGATGAACCGACCGGCCCGCCGGTACGTGTTTGGCAGTGACCAGGATCGCAGCACGGTGGTGACCCGGGTCGCTGTGCCCCCGCCGCGGGCGGTGTTGCCATGGTGCGGGGTGTTCGGCGATTTCGTCGACCCGCCAACCCGTTTGAGGTGCCCAGCGGCGAGTTACCCGGGCGGGTGCTGACAGCGAACATGGACCGTGCTCTCAGCAACTACTCAGGCATTCGTGACACTTTCGACTCACGACATGGAATCCCCGAGACGTCTTATCTGTTGTGTAGGTGTCAGCACCGATGGGCACAGCAGAAGTTACCAGGGGCTGACCGACGTGGGGAATGGCAAGGAACCGGGCAACCGGCGCGAGCGAGGGGACCGTGGGCAACGTGGACAAGAACATCGGCATGCGCACCGACGAGGTGGCCGAGGAGCGCGACCTGGTCGGCGTCTACCTGCACGAGATCTCCCGGACGCCACTGCTGGACGCCGCCAAGGAGGTCGACCTCTCCAAGGCGATCGAGGCTGGCCTGTACGCCGAGCACCTGCTCGGTGAGGACGCCGTTCCCGACGGGGTCGACCGGACCGACCTGGAGTGGCTGGTCGTCGAGGGTGAGCGCGCGAAGGACCTCTTCATCCGCGCCAACCTGCGACTGGTCGTGTCGATCGCCCGCCGCTACGTGCGCTCGGGCATGCCCATGCTGGACCTGATCCAGGAGGGCAACACCGGCCTCGTCCGGGCGGTCGAGAAGTTCGACTACGAGCGTGGCTACAAGTTCTCCACCTACGCCACCTGGTGGATCCGTCAGGCCATCAGCCGGGCGATCGCCCAGCAGGAGCGCACCGTGCGACTGCCCGTGCACCTGGTGGAGGACGTCAACCGGATGCGCAACGTGGCCCGGCAGCTCACCCGTGAGCTGGGTGCCGACCCGGAGCCGGAGCAGATCGCGGCATCGCTCGGCGTCACCGTCGAGCGGGTCAACGAGCTGCGCCGCTGGTCGCAGGACACCGTGTCGCTCGACACTCCGGTCGGCGACGACGGTGACACCAACCTGGGCGACCTGGTCGCCGACAGCGACGCGCCGTCGCCGGAGGACATCGTCCTCAGCGGGCTGGAGCGGCAGCGCATCGAGGGTCTGCTCAACCACCTCGACGACCGTTCGGCCGGCATCATGCGGGCCCGTTACGGCCTCGAGGACGGCCGCGAGCACTCGCTCACCGAGGTCGCGTCGCGGTTCTCGCTGTCGCGTGAGCGGATCCGCCAGCTGGAGATCCAGGCCCTCGGCCGGCTGCGTGAGCTTGCCCGCGCGGAAGGGCTGCAGGCCGCCTGACCTGGTAGTAATGACGGCGAACGGCCGGCGTCCGATAGGGGGACGCCGGCCGTTCGCCGTATTCGGGTCGGGCTAGCGGACTCGGCCGTAGCCCTGGATCGGCATCATGTTCATGCCGCGTTTGAGCACGTTGCGGCCGGCGCTCGGTGCGTCGATCACCTGGCCGCCACCCACGTATAGGGCGACGTGCCCGAGCCCGCTGTAGAAGACCAGGTCTCCCGGCCGCAGGTCGCCCTTGCTGATGTGGCTCACCGCGCCCCACTGCATGCGCGTGTTGTGCGGCAGCGACTTGCCGGCGGCCCGCCAGGCCGCCGAGGTGAGCCCGGAGCAGTCGTAGCCGTTAGGTCCGTCGGCAGCCCACACGTACGGCTTGCCGAGCGCGCCGAAGGCGTAGCGCACCGCCGTGCCGGCAGCACCGGACACCGCGGGCACGTTCTTGGCCTCGGTCTTCGCCGTCTTGGGCGCGGGCCGTTCGGTGGCCGATCCGTACGCCTGGCGACGTAGCTCGTAGAGCTTGGCCAGGTCGTTTTCGATGCGCTTCTTGCCTGCGGCGAGTTCGCGGGCCTGCACGGCCTGCCGGGCCAGCGTGGCGTCCAGACGCGACTTCTCGTCCAGTAACCGCTGCTGGTTGGCGGTGAAGCCGGAGATGCGCGCCTGCCGCTGGCGGGTCAACTGGTCGAGCGTGCCGAGTCGATCCAGCAGCGCAGCGGAACCGCCGGGCCGCAGCAGGGCGTCCGCGGTCCGCAGGCCACCACTCTTGTACGCGGAGTTGGCCAGTTGGGCGACGTCGGCCCGGCTCTGCTCGGCCTGTTGCTCCAGCGGGCCGATGCGGGCCTGTAGTTGGGCCACCGTGGCCTTGTTGGCCTTGATCTCCTCGTTGAGCTTGTTGTACGACTCCACGACCCGCTCCAACTCGGTCGAGGAGGCCTCGATCCGGCGGGTCAGGTCGGCCGGGGACGGCTCGGCGTGAGCCACCGCCGTTGGCGCGATCAGCGCGGCCGACATGCCGACCAGCGCCACGGTGCGCAGCAGGTATCTCAGGGATGACAAGAGCGAAAGGCCCCTCTCCCACGGTCGCCGACGGCGCTGCTGACGCCTCGGCGACACCGGCTGGGGCCACCCGGGTGGACGGCACTGGGCCAGACCGGCTCGAACAACCTAACCCGGGACGCCTGAAACCCGCAGTTGAAGTAGGGGCGAATGTTGGCGGAGTGACGTGAAGGACCATTGCGTCGCCTGGCGCGATCGTGGCTGGTGAACACGAGTGGAGGCGACGCCAAATCCCTTCTGTCGGCTATTGACTGGTTTCTGACTTTCGTCGTTCCGGGCGTATGCCGTCGGATGGGCGGCCGCGATACCCGACAAAACCTGAAATGGATGCTGTTTCGTAACGATGTCGCCCGTGTGGGTGAGCTGTCGGAAGCCGGTAAATGCCCAGGTGGGCTGGCGGCGCCCGAACACAATGGAGGCCGGAGCCGGGAATCCCGTCGACAGAGACGATGCCCGCGGCTGGTGGGCCCCCGGCGGATCGCCCCTCGGGGGGAGGACCCGTGAATCGTGAAGGCGCAACGACGCGACCGCAACGAACGGTGCCCGGTGCCCGGTCGACACTGCTGTACGCGCGACCCGGCATCATCGTCACCGTCGACCGGTTCACCGTCGGCCGCACCAGTTACCGCATCGTCGACCTGACCCACCTGCGCACCACCCGAGGCCCGCACGACCGGATCGCCGTCCGGGCCGTCGTGGCCACCGCGTCCATGATCGGTGCGGTCGGTCTGCTGCTCGGCTTCACCGGCGGCCTGGAACGGCTGACCGCCGGGGCGTACCTCATTCTCGGTGCGGTGTTCCTGCTGCCCGCGGCGCTGGCACTGGTCGGCGACCGCTGGCGTCCACCGCCGTACGAGCTGTGGGGATGGCACCGGGGCGCCGAGGTGCTGCTGTTCAGCGCCGACGACGAGCGGCAGTTCGGTCAGGTCACCCGGGCGTTGCTGCGAGCCCGGGAAGTCAACAGGTACGGCGGCTGGGTGGACCCGGTCGCCTCGGCTGACCCGTGGCGGCCCAGCCGTTGACCGCCCGCAGGGCTGCGGTCAGCTGGCGACCGGCTCCGGCGTACGCGCGGCCGGCTTGTCCAGCCAGCCGGTGACCCGGCGCTCGGCGTAGAACGAGACGAACGGCACGGTGCCGGCAAGCATCACCAGGAGCATCCGCTTCAACGGCCACTCGGCCCGGCGGCTCAGGTCGAACGCGGCCAGCAGGTAGAGCATGTAGAGGAAGCCGTGGGCCTGCCCCACCGTCTCCACAACGATCGGGCGGTCGAACCCGTACTTCAGCGGCATGCCGATCACGACCAGCAGGATCAGCGCGACGCCCACGATCCAGGCGATCACGCGGTACCGGGTAAGGGCTGCGCCCACCGTCGTCCGTCCTTCCGAACCCGGCTCAGCCGGGGTAGTCACCGGGCCGGGCACCCGGATTGGCGTTCAACCATGACAGGTAGTCGTTGTAGGCGGCCAGGTCGGCGTCCTCGGCGGGCGGGGCCGTCGCCGGCACCCGGGACACCCGGACCGGCCGGCGTACCGCCGGGCGGGACCCGGTGGTCGCGGCCGGCGTCGACTCGGCCGCCGTCGCGTCGGCAGCCGGGTCGGCTGCGTCGGCCGGTGACTCGGCTGTCGCCTCCGCGCTGCGGCGGGCCAGCCGTACCTCCCGCCACCAGACGTAGACCACGAAGCCGGCGAAGACCGGCCACTCGACGGCGTACCCCCAGCTGATGCTGTTGCCGGCGGTGGCCCGGCTGATCTGCCACCAGCCCAGCCCGAGGAAGCTCACGACCAGCACGACCATGGCCACGTGGCGTGCGATCCACGCCGGGGTCCAGAGCCACCTCATGGCGTCGAGGGTACCGGGCACCGTGCCGATCTCCGACACCGTGTCGTAGTCGTCGCGTCGTCGGGATGGTTTGGCGGCACCGGCTTTGGGCATCCGTCTAGACGCCAGCCCAAACGAACCCAGGGGGGCGATGATGACCGGATCGGTACGTGAGGACGGTTTTGCGTCCAGCGGCAGCACGGACATGAGCCCGGAGCAGCGGGTGCCCGAGTGGGGCGGCGACCAGTTCGCCGACCCGGGCGGCGCGGATCTCGACGGCGGAACGCTCGGCGTCGACCCGACGGAGCTGACCGACGAGGATCTGATCCGCGAGATGCACAGCCTGCACCGCACGCGGCTGGACACCCTCCGGCACGCCTCGGACTCCGCCCTCGCCAACCACCTGCGGCGCACGGCCGAGCTCGAAACCGAGTACCTGGCCCGCCACCCGGGCCGCGAGGTCGACCCGAGTCGCCTGCGGGACGACTGATGGCGGCCCATGCGGTACGAGGCATGTCCGCGCCGCCGGAGGTGGTCTTCAACACGGCCACCGACCCGTCCCGGGCCTCGGCGTGGCTGCCCGAGCCGTTGCGCGGCGACGGCAGCCCCGCCGCCGAGATCGACGGCGAGGAACTGCGGGCCCGCTGGGACGACACCGACTGGTCCGCGGAACTGCGGGTCCATCCCGCGGACAGCGGTGGCGCGCGGATCGAACTCGACCTGACCGACGGCGCGGGCGGCTCGGGTCCGGACCAACTCGCGGACGAGGCGTTGGCCAACCTCGTCCGTGAGGTCGCCGACAACCTCCAGGCCGGCTGATACCGCACCTTCACGACATGCGAGGAGAACGGGTGACCGACACGGGCCTGCGACACAGGGTGGCGCGGCTGCGCCGGGCGTACGCGCCACACGAACATCGGCCGCTCGGCGGCTACCTGGTGGCGATGGGCACCTACGCCGGAGTGACCGGAGCGCTCGCCGGTCTGGTCAAGGCAACCGGTCGGCCGGTGCCCGAGCGCCCCGCCCCAGCCGACGTGGTGCTGCTCTCCATCGCCACACACAAGCTGAGTCGGCTGCTGTCCAAGGACGCGGTGACCAGCCCGCTGCGGGCGCCGTTCACCAGGTACGACCGGCCGATCGGCAGCGGCGAGGTGATGGAGCAGGTCCGTGACTCCGGCAGCTCCACCCGGCACGCCATCGGGGAACTGCTGAGCTGCCCGTTCTGCCTGGCGGTGTGGGTGGCCACCGGGCTGACCGGTGGTCTGGTGCTTGCTCCCCGGCTGACCCGGCTGGTGGCGACAGCGCTCACCGCGGTCGCCGCCTCCGACTTCCTCCAGATGGCGTACGCGACGGCGCAGCAGGCCGCCGAGGGCGGGCACCACGACGACGACTGAACCGCGCACACGAAAGCGGGGGCCGGCATCCGTACTGCCGACCCCCGCTTTCGTGTGCGCGTCAGCGCTGCATGCCGGACCAGCCGTGCGGCGACTCCGGCTCCCGCTCGTCCTCGTCAGCCCCGGTGATGATGTCCCGGTCGACTGCCGTCTTGTCGTGTTCGTTTGCGAAGTCCGGCTCGGGCGTGGTGTCCATGCCCTTCGGCGGTTGGCCGAGCGCCGGCACCTTCTCGTCGTGGTCCTCGTGGTGCGTCATGTCGGTGTCCCTCCTGGGGTCGCTCACCCGACGGAACCGCCGAGCAGGTCGCTTACCTCGTCCACCGCGTACTCGCCCTCGGGCAGGGCGTCGATCCGGGCGAGCAGCTCGGGCGGGAGTTCGGCGGCGACCGCCCGGCGGTAGATGTCCGCCTGGGTGATCCGCTCCTGACCCCGGTAGAGGTCGTCGAGCAGGTCGTCTAGAGCTCGGGTGTCCGGCTCGCCGGTAATTGATGCGTCGTCGGTCACGCGGATCAGCTACCCGGGGCGGAATCGGTCAAACGTCGCGCCAGCGGCTCGCGCAGGGTGCGGCGCCCGCCGGTAAAGACAGCGCCGCCCCCGGCCGAAGGGCCGGGGGCGGCGCTGGTGTCGGTGTGCAGGTCGCCTCTCGGCGAGTGGCACGACGCGGCTCCAGCCGAACGGTATTCCGCGAGGGCTATTTAGGTGAGGCCCGGGGACACTGGACACACCGACACCTCTGTCAACGGACCGACCCCCGCCGGTGTTCCGGGCAGGTCAGTGACCGCCGTCACACCGTCAGGCGCGGGCCGGCAGAGCGGCCCGGCGGGACTGCACGGCCGTGGCCAGGTGTTCGAGCACCTGGGCGGTGTCGTCCCAACCGAGGCAGGCGTCGGTGACCGAACGGCCGTACACCAGCTCACGGGTCGGGTCGAGATCCTGCCGGCCCGGCAGCAGGAACGACTCAAGCATCACGCCGGTGATTCCGCGCTGGCCGTCGGCCATCTGGCCGGCCACGTCCGCGACGACCTTCGGCTGGTTGCGGTGGTCCTTGCCGCTGTTGGCGTGGCTGGCGTCGATGACGAGCCGCTCCGGCAGCCCGGCGGCGCGTAGCAGGTCGAGCGCGCCGGCCACCGACTCGGCGTCGTAGTTGGGTCGACCGCCGCCACCGCGCAGCACCAGGTGCCCGTCGGTGTTGCCCCGGGTGTGCATGATCGCCGGGGTGCCGGAGAAGTCGATACCCGGGAAGACGTGCGGCACACCGGCGGCGCGGATCGCGTCCACGGCGGTGCCGATGCTGCCGTCGGGACGGTTCTTCATGCCGATCGGCATGGACAGCCCGGACGCGAGCTGCCGGTGCACCTGGCTCTCCACGGTGCGGGCGCCGATGGCCCCCCAGCCGACAAGGTCCGCGATGTACTGCGGCGAGATCGGGTCGAGGAACTCGCAGCCCACCGGCAGGCCGAGGCGCAGCACGTCGAGCAGCAGTGCGCGGGCGAGCCGCAGGCCGGTGTTGACGTCGCCGCTGCCGTCCAGCCCCGGATCGTTGATGAGGCCCTTCCAGCCCACCGTCGAGCGCGGCTTCTCGAAGTAGACGCGCATGACGATCAACAGGTCGTCGGAGAGCCGGTCCGCGACCACGCGCAGACGCT
Organism: Micromonospora sp. DT68; assembly: GCF_049847245.1. NCBI lineage: Bacteria > Bacillati > Actinomycetota > Actinomycetes > Micromonosporales > Micromonosporaceae > Micromonospora > Micromonospora sp. DT68. Next base: position 101,332 of record NZ_JBNCNZ010000012.1, on the reverse strand, counting down.
CGGCGTAGTCGAGGGCGGCGGCCGGGTCGTGCACCGAGCACGGGCCGACCACCACCAGCAGGCGATCGTCCTCGCGGTCCAGCACACGGCTCACCGCGCGGCGGCCGGTCAACACGGCCGAGGCCAGCGAGGCATCCAGTGGCAACTCGTGGTGCAGCAACGCGGGAGTGGTCAACGGCACGACACGTTCGATCCGTTGATCACTGACGCGAACGGTCTCAGGGGTCGTCACGGTGGGGCATCCTTCCGCCGACCGTGCCCCGGGGCCGGTGCCCGGGTCGAGCCGGCTGCTCGTACGCAAAAGGGCAGGAACGAGAGCTCCTGCCCGGGCCGGCTTGGTCAGCGGTGACGTCAGATCATGGAGAAGTCACCGGCGTGCAAGCCGGCTGCCTAAACCATCGATACGAACACCTCACGAGCTGAGCGTACCCGACCGGCTGCGCAAGGCGACCGTCGTCCCAAGATGCGGCAAGAACACCGCGTGTCGGACGCGCCGCCGGGGTAACAGGGGTGCCATGACTGACGAGCAGAGCGACCAGGAGCGGGTGGAGTCCCGCGCACACCTCCTACCCGAAGAGGCGGCGGCCGGCAGCGACGACCCGGAGGCGCAGGCGGAGGCCATCCTCGCCGAGTCGGACATCCGGGAGGCGGACCAGAACGCGGCCCCCGACACGGTGCTGGAGCGCCGTACCTCGGATCAGACAGTGGCCGTCGAGCCGCCGGACTGACCGGACGCGCCGCGCGCCCGACGCGACCCCCGGTAGGTCTGGTCCCGCAGCCAGGCCAGCGGGCCGGCCGCCCGCAACCCCGGCGGCAGGTTGCGCACCGGGTCGAAGGCCAGCGCGGCATCCTCCCGGGCGCTCAGCCGGGCGCCGATGCTGAACTGCCCGACCGGCCGCCACGGCCCCACGGCGGACGCGACCGCGAGCACCAGTCGCGGCGCGTCCGCCCGGGCCGCAGCGGCCACCGTGGCCAGGCTCCGACCCAGGTCGACCGCCTCGGGGTCGGCCAGCGCGGCCAGCCAGAGCCGCCGCCGTCCCACCCGAAAACCCACGATCGTGCTGTACGTCCCGGCGAAGCGCCGCCGAGGCAGCGGCAGCGACCGCAGCACCGGGGCCGCGCCGCTGGAGCTGACCAGCAGGTCGAACGGGCGACCGCTGTCGAAGTGCACCCGCAGTGCCAGGCCCAGCACGTCCGGCCAGGAGCCGGGCGTGGGGGTGCCCTTGGAGAGTCGCACGATGCCCCCGTACCGGCCGGGGTCGTCCAACAGGCCGACCCCGGTGGGCGGTCCGGGCGTACCCCAGATCGTCACCTCGGCGACGAACGACGCACCGGCCGGATGCAGCAGCCGGCCGCGGCGCAGCCGGCCGAGCGCGGCGCTGGCGCGCTCGACGGCGGTGGCGGCCGGCCCGGCCGTCCGGCGTGCGGGAGGGGTTACGGTCATTCCCCTCCGATACCCCGACCAAAGGGCTCGATGCGGTCGGCTCGCCGACCGACCACACGTCACCTTTCCGCCCGCGAGATCGGATAGCGTCGTGTCATGCCCGACAGTGGTTACCCCTGGCCCATTGAGACGTCCCGACTGGACAACGGCCTGCGCGTGGTGGTGAGCGAGGACCGCACCGCACCCGCGGTGGCCGTCAACCTCTGGTACGACGTCGGCTCCCGGCACGAGCCGGCTGGGCAGACCGGTTTCGCCCACCTCTTCGAGCACCTGATGTTCGAGGGCTCGGTGAACGTGGCCAAGACCGAGCACATGAAGCTGATCCAGGGCTCCGGCGGCTCACTCAACGCCACCACCAACCCGGACCGCACCAACTACTTCGAGACGGTCCCCGCCGAGCACCTGGAGTTGGCGCTCTGGCTGGAGGCCGACCGGATGGGTGGCCTGGTGCCCGCCCTGACCCAGGAGACCCTGGACAACCAGCGTGACGTGGTGAAGAACGAGCGCCGGCAGCGCTACGAGAACGTCCCGTACGGGGACGCGTGGCTGCGCCTGCTGCCGCTGCTCTACCCGCCGGGGCACCCGTACCATCACGCGACCATCGGCTCGATGGCCGACCTGAACGCCGCCGACCTCGCCACGTTCCAGGCGTTCCACAAGACGTACTACGCGCCGAACAACGCGGTCCTCACCGTCGTCGGTGACGCCGACGCCGCCGAGGTGTTCGCGCTTGCCGACAAGTACTTCGGGGCGCTGCCCGCCCGTGAGGACATCCCACCCGCTCCGGACGGCCGCCACGTCCCGGCGACCGGCACACCCGCGGTGGAGACGGTGACCGCCGACGTGCCGGCCCCCCGCGTCTACATCGCCCACCGTGGTCACCCGTTCGGCAGCCCGGGGTACGACGTGCTCACGGTGCTCGCCACAGTGCTCGGCAGCGGTCGGGGCAGCCGGCTCTACCAGCGGCTGGCCGACGGGGAGCGGATCGCCCAGCCCGACCTGGTCGGCGCGTACGGGGTGGACCTGGCACACGCCCCGGCACCGCTGATCGCCACCGCCACCGCCCGCCCCGGCATCAGCGCCGAGCGGCTCACCGAAGGGCTGGCCGAGGTCGTCGACGAGTTGGCCACCGTGCCGGTGACCGCCGCCGAACTGGACCGGGCGAAGGCGTTGCTGAGCACCGCGTGGTGGCGGCAGATGTCGACTGTGGATGGTCGAGCGGACACGCTCGGCAGGTACACCACCCAGTTCGGCGACCCCGCCCGAGCCGCCGACCGGCTGCCCGCCTGGCTCGCGGTGACCGCCGAGCAGATCGCCGAGACCGCCGCCGAGGTGCTCGGCGCCGCCGACCGGGTGACCCTGACCTACCTGCCCGAGGAGACCGCATGACGCTGATCGCCGACCGTCCCGGCCCGGGTGCCGCTCGCCCGTACCGGTTCCCGCCGGTGGTCCGCCGCACGGTGGCCGGCGGCCAGGTGGTCGCCGCGCACCTGCCCGGGCAGAACCTCGCCGTCGCGCTGCTGCTGCTCGACGCCGGCGCCGCCCGGGAGCAGCCCGGCAAGGAGGGCCTGGGCGGGGTGCTGGCCAAGGCGCTGGAGGAGGGCACCGCGCAGCGGGACGCCACCGCGTACGCGCTGGCCATCGAGGCGCTCGGCACCGAACTGGTGACCGGGCTGGACTGGGACTCGTTCCAGGTGAGCGTCCAGGTGCCGGTGGACCGGCTGACCGCCGCCGTGCAGTTGCTCGCCGAGGCCGTCCGGACGCCGCGACTGGACCCGGCCGACGTCCGGCGGGTCCGCGACGACGAGGCCACCGCACTGCGGATGGACTGGGCCAACCCGGGGCCGCGCGCCGACGCGGCGCTGCGCGCGGATTTGTACGGGCTGGACAGCCGGTGGGGCCGACCGATGTACGGGGACCCGGACTCGGTGGCCGGCCTGGACGTGGAGGACGTGACGGTCTTCCACTCCGAGTGGTTCCTGCGGCCCGGCACCCTGATCGTCGCCGGTGACCTGGACCGGATCGACCTGGACGCGCTGGCCGCTGCGGCTTTCGCCGGTACCGGCGGTGGCCCGGCCGAGCGGGGCGGCCCGATCGAGGTGCCCTTGCACACCGGCCGGCGCATCATCCTCGTGGACCGGCCCGGCTCCGTGCAGTCGACGTTGCGGCTCGGTCACCCGTCGCCGCACCGGTCGCACCCCGACCACGTACCGATGACGCTTGCCGGCACTGTGCTCGGCGGGGCGTTCACCTCCCGCCTCAACCACCTCATCCGTGAGGTGCGCGGCTACACGTACGGCATCAGGGGCGAGTTCGCCTCGTCCCGGCGCTTCGGCCGATTCGCTGTCAGCTCCGGCGTGCAGACCGCTGTCACCGTCCCGGCGCTTGTCGAGTCAGTGGGGGAGATCACCCGTACCCAGGAGGGGGGAGTGACCGAGGACGAGCTGGCGGTGGCCCGCTCCTGGCGGGCCGGGCAGCTGTCCGTCGAGTTGCAGAGCCCACGGGCCATCGCGTCGGCGTTGACCACGCTTGTGGTGCACGACCTGCCGGACGACTACCACGCCCGGCTGCGGGAGGCGCTGCTCTCCGCCGACGTGGCGCAGGTCTCCGCCGCGGCCGCGACCCACCTGCACCCGGAAGCGCTGACCCTGGTCATCGAGGGCGACGCAGCCGTGATCCGCGACGAACTGGTAGCGGCGTCCCTGGGCGACCTGATCACCTGACCGCCCTCCCGCCCCCGCCCCGACCGGCCTCCTTGCGTTGATCATGAGGTTGTCGTCACACCGCCCGGCGTGTCGTGACGACAACCTCATGATCGACAAAGGGGTGGGGTCGGGCGGGTGTGATGTGGGACTGGTGGGAAAGGGCTCCCGGTCCCGGGGGTGGGCTGGGTAGCCTCGCGGGCATGAGGATCGGCATTGTGGGGGCCACCGGCCAGGTCGGTGGCGTGATGCGGCAGGTGCTGGCGGACCGTGAGTTCCCGGCGGAGCAGGTGCGATTGTTCGCCTCGGCGCGGTCCGCCGGTCGTACGTTGCCCTGGCGGGGCAGCGAGGTGACAGTCGAGGACGCCACGACCGCGGACTACGCGGGGCTGGACATCGTGCTCTTCTCGGCCGGTAAGGGCACGGCCAGGGAGTTGGCGCCCCGCGTGGCCGAAACCGGCGCCGTCGTGATCGACAACTCGTCGGCCTTCCGGATGGACCCGCAGGTGCCGCTCGTGGTCGCCGAGGTCAACCCACACGCCGCCGCCGACCGCCCCAAGGGCATCATCGCCAACCCCAACTGCACCACAATGGCAGCGATGCCGGTGCTGCGCCCGCTGCACGCCGAGGCCGGCCTGGTCGGGCTTGTCGTCTCGACGTACCAGGCGGTTTCCGGCGCCGGCCTGGCCGGCGTCGCCGAGCTGGACGAGCAGGTCCGCAAGGTCGCCGAGCACGCCGCCGGCCTCGCCTTCGACGGCTCGGCGGTGGAATTCCCCGCGCCGCGCTCGTTCGCCGAGCCGATCGCCTTCAACGTGCTCCCGCTGGCCGGCTCGATCGTCGACGACGGCTCGTTCGAGACCGACGAGGAGCAGAAGCTCCGCAACGAGAGCCGCAAGATCCTGGAGATCCCCGACCTGAAGGTGTCGGGCACCTGCGTCCGGGTGCCGGTCTTCACGGGCCACTCGCTCCAGATCAACGCCCGGTTCGCGCGGCCGATCACCCCGCAGCGCGCCCACGAACTGCTCGCCGACGCCCCCGGCGTCGCGTTGACCGCCGTGCCGACGCCGTTGCAGGCCGCCGGTCAGGACCCGACCTACGTGGGGCGCATCCGCGCCGACGAGACCGTCGAATACGGGTTGGCGCTGTTCTGCTCCAACGACAACCTGCGCAAAGGTGCCGCGCTCAACGCCGTGCAGCTTGCCGAACTGGTCGCCGCCGAACGCCGCTGACCTGCCGTGCTCACTCCGCGCCCCCGCCGGCCACCGGCGGGGGCGCGGTGCCGTTCCGGACGACGGGCGCGCTACGGGTCAGCCGGTCGTGCTTCGGCCGAGTGTCCTTCGGCCGGTCGTGCTTCGCCGGTCGTGCTTGGATGGGACGAAGCCGACGATCCATCTGGAGGAGCCCGTGCCGGACGACAGCACCCAGCAGGCGTTGACCGACCTGATCGCCAGCCGTCAGATGGGCGTGCTGGCGACGATCAAGCGTGACGGGCGACCGCAGCTGTCCACAGTGGTCTACGCCTTCGACTCCGAGGCCGGCCTGATCCGGGTGTCCGTCACCGACGGCCGGGCCAAGACCGCCAACCTGCGCCGCGACCCACGCGCGAGCTTCCACGTCAGCAGCGAGGACGGCTGGGCGTACGCGGTGATCGAGGGACGCGCCGAGCTGACCACGCCCGCCGCCGACCCCGGCGACGCGACGGTCGAGGAGTTGGTGGGGCTCTACCGCTCGGTGCGCGGCGAACACCCGGACTGGGACGACTACCGCCAGGCAATGGTGGCCGAGCGTCGGGTGGTGCTGCGCCTGCACGTGGAGCGGCTCTACGGGATGCCCCCGCGCGACTGATCGGCGCAGCGCAGCGCGCGTTACCTCGCCCCGGGCGGCGGGTAGACGGGCCGTGCCGACACCGAGAGGGGAGCACCATGACAACGGTCGGAGAGTTCATGACGACCCGGTTGGTGACGATGGACGGCAACGACACGTTGAGCGCCGCCGCGCAGGAGATGCGGGACAGCGCCATCGGTGACGTGGTGGTGACCGACGGAGACAGCGTGGTCGGTATCGTCACGGACCGGGACATCACGGTCCGCGGTGTCGCGGAGAACAGAGACCCCGGCATGACCCGGCTGAAGGAGATCATCAGCCGGGATGTGATCACCGTGAGCCAGTACGACGACGCGGTGTCCGCCGCGGACCTGATGCGCACCTACGCCGTACGCCGGCTGCCGGTGATCGAGGACGGCCGCCTGATCGGCCTCGTGTCGATGGGTGACCTCGCGGTGGAGCGTGAGCCGCAGTCGGTGCTTGCCGACATCAGCGCCGACGAGCCCAACAACTGATCGTCCGCCGCGGGCGCGCCGGCTCTCCCCTGTCGGGAGGGCCGGCGCTGCGTTCGTCGGCGACAGGCCGCATCGACCAGGGGCGGCGTCGCCCCGGGCCGCTCGCGGTACCCCGAACGTCCAGCCGACGTCAGGGCTTGTCGACCTCGACGCGTACGTCGGTGGCAGATCGGGCCTCGGCGACAGTGGCGGCCTCGGCGTCGAGTTCCCGTCGAACCCGGGTGGACAGCGTCGACCAGGGGCTGACGGTCAGCTCCAGCCGGCCCTTTCCGGCCTGCCGCGCCCGCCAGGTGCCGGCCACCTCACCGTCCACCAGGAGCGCGCCGGGGTTGCCGACCGGCCGCCACAACTGTTGCTGGTGCTCGCGTACGGGGACCAGCAGGTCACGATCGCGGCCGGCGAGAAAAGGGTCGCCCGGTGGGAGGAGTCGCACCAGTCGTGGCGGGGACGCGCCAGTCAGCGCGTCGAGCGCGTCGGTGGGCAGCCAGGTGGCCTTGCCGTCGACGCGTACCTCGGTCAGCCCGGCGGGCCAGGCCTGGCGCAGCTCCCTCGCCGACGAGCCGAGGAATCCGGCGGCATCGCCCACGGTGGCCGGGCCGAGGAGCCGCAGGTGCGTCGTGACCACCTCGGCGGTGTGCGCCGCCTCGGCGGGCGGGCCGGGCCAGTCGAGCAATGGCGCGAGCCGGGCGGCCCGGCCGGACACCGCGAGGCGTACCCCGCCGGCGAGCCCGGCCTGCTGGAAGAGCGCGCCGGAGATGTGCCGGGACCGGCACGGCTGGCAGTCGTAGGTCAGCTCGGCGGGCACCAGTTCGGAGACGGCGCGGCTTACCGCGCCGCGCTCCATCTCGGCTGTCACGACCGCCTGGAACGCCTCGGCGGTGGCCCGGAAGGCGGCAAGCCCGAGCCGGGCGCCCTCCCTGATCTGTCCCGGCATCCGGCGGGTGGCGTCGACGTCGGTGAGCGGCCAGAGCGCGGCGGTGAGCCTCGGCAGGTCGGCCCCTCGGTGCAGGTGTGGGGCGCCGCGCATGGACCAGACGAGCTCCAGTCGGTCGTCCGGCCCGGTCGCGCCCCGCGCGGCGAGCGCCTGGCGGGCCGCGCCGTACGGCGTGTCCTGCACACCGAGCGCAAGTACCGCCAGGTCGCCCGGCCGCCGGTCGGCAGTGCGATCGAGTTGCTGGGCCGCCACCCGGTAGGCGAGTACCTGGCGACGGTCGATCTCCGGTGTCCGCCCCGTCATCTGGCACTCCGTCCCGGACTGTCCCCTCGTGTCCTTCCGGCACGTTACCGCCACCGACCGGCGTCGGCGGCTCACCCGATCTGGGCGAGGTTGACCGCGGGGTTGGCGGGGACCCGGTTGTCCAGGTGCAACGCCGGCCGGGCGCGACGCGAGCGCGCCGGACGGGATCCCGGCCGGTGAACGGGGAGGAGTGGGGCCCGATGGTGGACGCGACCACGAGGTTCTTCGAGGACCTTCAGCGACGGGGGTACGAGCCCCTGCTGGCGAAGGCGTCCGGGACGATGCGGATCGACCTTCAGGAGGGTGCGCAGACCCGGCACTGGATGCTGGCGATCGACCACGGTCGACTGCAGGTGACAAAGGAGGACCGGGAGGCCGACACGGTGGTCGGGACGAGCCCGGCGCTGTTCGACGACATCGTCTCCGGCCGCGAGCACGGCCTGGCCGCCCTGTTCCGCGGTGACATGACGGTGTCCGGTGACGCCCGGCTGGTGGTTCAGGTGGAGCGGATCTTCCCCGGGCCGCCGGACTCCCGGGGGCCGCGTCGCCGCTTCGCGGGGGAGGCGAACTGATGGGCCAGAGCAACACGGTACGGATCCTCGACGGCAACACGTTCGTGGTCTGCGAGGACACCGGTGACATCGAGGCGACGCCGAGCGAGCCGACCGGGCTCTTTTCCCTGGACACCCGGTTCTTGTCCACCTGGGTGCTGACGGTGAACGGTGAGCGGCTCAACTCGCTCTCCTTCGACGACCTCCAGTACTTCGAGTCGCGGTTCTTTCTGGTGCCGGGGATGGCGACGCACTATGTGGACGCGAAGTTGTCGATCATCCGCGAGCGCGCGGTCGGCGGCAGCTTCCGCGAGCAGCTCACCATCCTCAACCACGACGAGAAGCCCGTCGACCTGGAGATCAGGATGGACGCGGCGTCGGACTTCGCCGACCTGTTCCAGGTCAAGGACGAGATCCTGAACAAGAAGGGCGAGATCTACACCGAGGTCGAGGCGGACAGGCTGCGGTTGGGCTACCGACGGGGCAACTTCCGGCGGGAGACGATCATCTCCTCCTCGGTGGCGGCCCGCTACGACAGCAAGGGGTTCGCGTACACGGTGCGCCTGGAGCCCAACGAGCAGTGGAACACCGCGATCGACGTGAAGACGCACGCGATCGGACCAGGTGGCCGGGATCTGCGGATGGGTCTTCGGATCCACGGCAACGAGCGGCTCGCCCTCCAGCACGACCTGGAGCAGTGGATCGCAGACGCACCCAAGGTCAACAGTGAGCACGGCCGGGTGTCGGCGACGTACCGGCGCAGTTTGATCGATCTCGCGGCGCTGCGCTTCTCGCCGCTGTCGCTGGGCGGTGCCACGCTTCCCGCGGCCGGCCTGCCCTGGTTCATGACCATGTTCGGCCGGGACAGCATCCTCACCTGCCTACAGACGTTGCCGTTCACCCCGCAACTGTCGAAGACGACCCTGCGCATCCTGGCGTCGTTGCAGGGCACCCGTTTCGACGACTTCCGGGACGAGGACCCGGGGCGGATCCTGCACGAGATGCGCTACGGGGAAACCGCGGCCTTCGAGGAGCAGCCGCACACGCCGTACTACGGCTCGGTGGACGCGACCCCGCTGTTCGTGGTGCTGCTCGACGAGTACGAGCGGTGGACCGGAGACGCCGACCTGGTCAAGGAGTTGGAGCGGGAGTCCCGGGCGGCGCTGGGCTGGATCGACAGTTACGCCGACCTAATCGGCAACGGCTACATCTGGTACGAGCGGCGCAACACCGAGACGGGTCTGGAGAACCAGTGCTGGAAGGACTCCTGGGACTCGATCTCCTACTCCGACGGGACACTGCCGCCCTTTCCCCGGGCCACCTGCGAGGTGCAGGGGTACGCGTACGACGCGAAGATCCGCGCTGCGCGGCTGGCCCGGGAGTTCTGGGGCGACCCGGAGTTCGCCGACCAGCTGGAGCGGGAGGCGGCGGAGCTGAAGGAGCGGTTCAACAGAGACTGGTGGGTCGCCGACCGCGGGTACTACGCGCTCGCGCTGGACCCGGACGGCCGCCAGTGTGACGTCCTCAGCTCCAACATCGGCCACCTGCTGTGGAGCGGGATCGTCGATCCCGAGCGGGCCGAGCAGGTCGCGCAACACCTGGTGGGACCTCGTCTCTTCTCCGGCTGGGGGGTGCGGACCCTGGCCGAGGGGGAGGCCCGGTACAACCCGATCGGCTACCACAACGGCACGATCTGGCCGTTCGACAACTCGTTCATCGCCTGGGGTCTGCGCCGGTACGGGTTCGCCGAGGAGGCGGCGACGATCGCCAACGGCATGCTGGACGCGGCGACGTACTTCGACGGGCGGCTGCCGGAGGCGTTCGGCGGCTATCCGCGGGAGCTGACGAAGTTCCCGGTGGAGTATCCGACGGCGTGTAGCCCGCAGGCGTGGTCGACCGGTACGCCGCTGCTGTTGCTGCGCACGATGCTCGGCCTGGAGCCGCACGAGGGGCACCTGGCGGTCGAGCCGCGGCTGCCGGTGGGGATGGGCCGGATCGAGGTACTGGACATTCCGGGCCGGTGGGGTCGGGTGGACGCGTTCGCCCGGGGCCGGCTCGACCTGGACAACCTGGCCGACTGACGCACCGAACAGCGGCGACGCGGGCAACCTGCGTCGCCGCTGGCCGCCGCCCAGGCGACCCACAGCCGGGCACGATAGATTCTGCGGATGCCGGAGCTCGTGTACCCGCCCGTTATCGCCGCCGCCAAGACGATGTTCCGGGTCCTCGACCTGAAGATCAACATTGAGGGCGCCCACCACGTACCCCGCACCGGTGGGGCCGTGCTGGCCAGCAACCACGTGAGCTACCTCGACTTCATCTTCGCCGGCCTCGGCGCGAACCCCTCGGGCCGGATGGTCCGGTTCATGGCCAAGCACTCGGTCTTCGAGCACCGGATCGGCGGGCCGTTGATGCGCGGGATGAAGCACATCCCGGTGGATCGCGAGGCCGGCGCGGCATCGTTCCGGGCGGCGGTGGACGCGCTCAAGCGCGGCGAGGTCGTCGGCGTCTTTCCGGAGGCCACGATCAGCCGCTCGTTCACCGTCAAGGAACTCAAGAGCGGCACCGTCCGGATGGCCCGCTCGGCGAAGGTGCCGGTGCTGCCGGTCGCGCTGTGGGGCACCCAGCGGCTCTGGACGAAGGGCCGCCCGCGCACCCTGACCCGCCGGCACACGCCCATCACGATCCTGGTCGGCGAGCCGATCGAGCCGGCGGACTTCCGGGACCCGAATCTGCTGGCCGCCGAGCTGACGACCCGGCTCACGGCGCTCGTCGATCGCGCCCAGAGGGAGTACCCGGACGAACCGGCCGGCCCGGACGACACCTGGTGGCTGCCGGCGCACCTGGGCGGCACCGCCCCGACACCGGAGGAGGCCGCCGCCATGGACGCCGCCGGGGAGCGGCGTACCCCCAGCGTCTGAACGGCCGGCGCGGTGACCGGATCGTTCCGCAAGCGGGCGTGATGGTGTCTGCCGTCGCGGTCACCGCCCGACCAGGATCGACGTCATGAGCAGAGCAGCACTTCTCGTGATCGACGTCCAGGAATCGTTCCGGCAGCGCCCCATCTGGGCGTACGGCTCCAACCCCGACATCGTCGGGCAGGTCGACCGGCTGGTCACCGCCGCCCGTCAACGCGGCGACCTGGTGGTCTGGGTCCTGCACGCCGAACCGGGCACGGGCGGCGTCTTCGATCCGGCGCGCGGCCACGTACGCCTGCTCGACGGACTGACACCGGCCGCGGGTGAGCCGACGCTCGTGAAGACCGCCCACAACGCGTTCACCACCACAAATCTCCAGCAGCTGCTCACCACCGCGGGCGTGGACGACCTCACCGTCTGCGGCATCCGCACCGAGCAGTGCGTCGAGACCACCGCCCGGGTGGGGTCGGACCTCGGCTACCGGATGACGTTCGTCACCGACGCCACGCAGACCTTCCCCATCCCGCACCGGGAGGTGCCGGAGACAGCGACCGTCGAGGAGATCCTCGCCGATCCGCGCACCATGACCACCGAGGAGATCATCACCCGCACCGAGTACGCGTTGGCAGGCCGCTTCGCGACCATCAGCACTGTCGACGAGGTCACCGGCGCGGCCCTCGCCGACGTCCGGAGGTGAGCCGATGGCCAAGGTCGTATTCCTGCTGGTCCCGCAGTTGCACCTGCTGGACCTCGCTGGGCCGGCCCAGGTCTTCTCCAGCGCCGCGGACCTCGGCCACGACTACCGGCTGCACTACGTGGCCGAGCGGGAGCAGGTCCCCACCGTCCAGGGCGTACCGCTGGTGGCCGAGACGCTCTGGCCCGAGCTGACGCCGGACGACCTGGTGATCGTGCCGGGCTGGCGGCCGGCGGCGCACGGCCCGCAGGGGCCGGTGTCGCCGGCCGACCTGCGGCGCCTGGCCGACCACCACGCTTCCGGCGGCACTGTGGCGAGCGTCTGCGCGGGCGCGTACGCGCTGGGCCGCGCCGGGCTCCTCGACGGCCGACGCTGCACCACCCACCATGAGGTGCAGGACGATCTTGCCCGCCGTTACCCGGCAGCCCGGGTGGCCCGCGACGTGCTGTACGTGGTCGACGACCGGGTGGTCACCTCGGCGGGTATCGCCAGCGGCATCGACGTGGCCCTGCACCTGGTGGCGACCCGGCACGGCCCGGCCACCGCCGCCCGGATCGCCCGCACGCTCGTCGTCCACACCCGGCGCAACGGAAACGAGCCGCAGGCCAGTGCGATGATGCGTCATCGCCTGCACCTGTCCGACGCGGTGCACCGGGTGCAGGACGTGATCGACACTCGGTACGCCGAGCCGTTGCCGCTGGCCGAGCTGGCCGCCACCGGTGGTGTGGCGGAGCGGACACTGAGCCGGCTGTTCCGCGCGGCCACCGGGCTGACGCCGCTGGGCTATCAGCAGTCGCTGCGCGTGGAACGCGCCGAGCACCTGATCGGGCACGGCGCTACCGTGGAGGCTGCGGCGCGCAACGTGGGCTTCACCGACGCCCGGATGCTGCGCCGCCTGCGAGCCCGTCCCAGGACGTCGGCTCCGGCCCCGAACGGTAGTAGTCGTCCCGGGAGCGGAATTCCACAGGCAGTGAACCAGGCAGGGTGATCCGGTTCTCGCCGGCGAGCAACGCGGGGCCGGCCCGCAGCAGCAGCACGTCGCGTTCCTGGGCGGAGAGGTCCACGAGCTCCGGGTGGGTGAGCCGGAACACGGCCACTGCCCGGCGGATCTGCTGGGCCAGCGCGATTACCTCTCCGGCCGGCCCGCCGAGGGCCAGCGCCGGCTGCTGGATGGTGCGCAGCGCGTCGCAGACGATCAGCAGCTCGGCCGGATCGGCCTGTGGAAGTTCCAGCCGGGACGGCCACTGCCAGCGGACCTGGCCGGTCATCAGACCGCCCAGCCGGCCCGGGGGTCGGCGTCGGGACGTGCCGTCGGCGACGAGGGACAGCTGCGAACCGGTGCCCACCCAGCAGATTCGCTGATCGGTGACTGTCACCGAAACCGGCCCGGGAAGCTGCCAGCCGAGATGGGCCTCTGTCGGCCCGAGCAGGCAGCCCGCGACCGACAGCCGGTGTCGGCTGAGCACGTTCTCACCGGGCAGCGGACGCATGTTGTAGTGCCGGTCCAGGGTGGGACCCACCTCGTCGTCCGGTGCGTCGAACCGGTGTGGACCGATGAAGAAGGGGGACGCGTCGGTATGCATCGTCACGACCTTCCGGTCAGCTGGCTGTGCGTACGAGCCTCGCGGATCCGGGGGTCGCTGTCATGACGGTCGTTAGGGGGTCGGCCGGTCGTACGTCGCCTGTGACCGGTAGATGCCGATCTCCTCCGGGCGGACTAGCCCGTCCTCGATCGCACGGGCGAGCAATGCGGCCTTTGTGGCGGCCGGCCGCCCCGCACGGGTGTACTTGATGCGTGCCCGGTCCACGTATTGCTTCACCGTGTGTTCGCTGATTTGCATCCGGCGGGCCACCGACGCCTTGGACATCGACTGGAACCAGAGCAGCAGCGCCTCACGCTCCTTGTCGGACAGCATCGGCCGGTCCGGCCTCGGATCGCCGACCATCGCGCCGGCCAACGCCGGTGGCACGTACGGGCGGTCGCTCGCCGCCGCCAACACGGTCGCCACGCAGTGCTCCCGGCCCTCGTGCTTGGCCAGGAATGCCACCGCCCCGGCGTCCAGCGCGGCGAGCATCGTCTGCGGATCGGTGTGCTCCGAATAGACCACCACCCGTCGCCCGGTGGCACTCAACTCGGCCAGCTTGTCAAGCGCCATCCGGCCGTGCAGCCGCAGGTCGAGCAGGACGACGTCGGCGTCCGGCGCCGCCCGCAGCACCTCGTCCGGGTCGTCGCCGGTGGCAAGCACTGTCAGCCGGGGCTCGGTGGCCATCCAGGCGCGAACCCCGTCGACGACCACCGGATGGTCGTCGACGATCGCCACCCCGACCGGCCGGTCGCCGGTCACTTCCGCCACCGGGTCTGCGCCCATCTGATGTCCCCGTCCCGTTCGTAGAGGTGCTGTACCGGCCCGTGGTCGTACTCCCCGGGTGGTGGGCCGGTCGCCTCCGGCCCCTCCCGGTCGGGCGTGACAAGGCTGACCACCACCTCGTCGGGGCCGGAGACGACGGTCAGTCGTGCCCAACCCCGTGCGTCGGCGAGATGCGCGGCGAGCGGGTCGGCCAGTTGGCGGCGGATCTCGACGGGCAACGGCGGTGGATTGCCGATGGTGACCAGGTCGATCGGCAGTCCGTTGCGTTCGGCCAGGTCGGCGGCGGCCCGTAACTCGTGCAGCAGCGGATCGGGTACGTCGTCGGACTCCGCGATCATGCGGCGTAACCGGGCTGCGGCAAGTACGCAGCGCCGCTGCACCTCCGGGTCGTCCGGGTCGGCCGCACCGTAGGCCAGCTCACCGAGCACCCGGCCGGCCGCGCTGCCGGCCAGGGCGAGCCGGTCGCGGCGCTCCCGCAGGCCCCGCTCGGCGGCAGCCCGTTCGGCGGCCATCGCGTGCAATGCGGCGGCCGTGGCGGCCCGGTCCCGGGCCAGCCCGACGATCGTCGCACCGCCCACGAAGACGGCCAGTTGCAGGGAGAAGGTGCCGTAGACGTACATCGTGAAGCGGGCCAGCGCGGCGGCGTCGGGGCCGTGGGTGAGCACGGCGACCAACGCGATCACCGTGTGCGTCGTCAGCAGGACGACAAGCCCGACGACCCGGCGGCCCCACAGCATGAGCACGAAGAACCAGCCGAGCGTGCCCCACACCCAGTTCGCAGCGCCGAACAGGTGCCGCTCACCGACCGCCGCGAAGACCGCCGCGTCGGCGGCGAGCAGCAGCACTGCCAGCGGCCACGGCGGCAGCGGTGTGCCGCGCAGCAGGAGGACGCCGGCGACCGCGCCCGCCACGGCGACCAGCGCCCAGCAGCCGAGCACGACAGCCGGCTCGGCGAACTCCGTGCGTACGCCGAGCACCGCGGGGAGGCTGATCGTTACATGCCAGGCCCATGCGATGCCGACGACGACGATCCGGGCTCCGCGATCGGACGCCCGCGCCACCGCCGCCGGTGCGGCGAGCACCCCCTCCCCGGGCTCCGGTGTCGCGTTCGACTGTTGCTGCCGGGTCGCCGCTCCACGGGTGACGGTGTGGCCCGCTGGCACGTCGAGGTCAGCCGACACCGGGCCACTCCAATCGGATTCGGGTGCCCGCGCCGGGCGCGGACCGCACGTCGGCCCGCCCGCCGACCGCTGCCATCCGGCCGTGGATCGACTCGCGCAGCCCGTACCGGTGCGGTGGGACGGTGGCCGGGTCGAAGCCGGGACCGTCGTCGACGATCTCGGCCACGACGGTCATCGCGTCGCGGGTCAGCCGCAGCACGGCCCGCGCGCCCGGAGCGTGACGGTCCACGTTGGACAATGCCGCGTAGGCGCTCTCGGTGATCGCGTCGGCCACCCCGGCGGGCACCGCGCACGGCGCCAGGTCCATGTGCATCCGCAGCTGGGGCAGCCGGTCGACCACCGTCCGCAGTCGACCGTCCAGGGACACCGGGCCGTCGCCGGGCGTCGGGCCGCTGTCGGTCAACGCCACGAGGGTACGCAGGTCGGTGGCGCACCGATCGCGGAACGCAACGGACGGGCCAGCCACCGCGCCGAGCCCCACCATCGTCAGCGTGCCCAGCACGGTGTCGTGCAGGTCGCGGTTCTGCTGGCGTTCCGCCTCCCGTGCTGCCCGTGCGACAAGCGACTCCCGGGTCAGCCGCTGGTGCTCGGCGAACGCCAGGTCCGCCCGACCGATCCGGCGGCGCATCACCCCGGTCACCAACGCCGTGACGGCCGTCTGCACAAGCAGCGTCGCGGCGTGCGCCCGCGCCTCGGTGACGTTGCCGGCGGCGTGTGTGCCCGCGACGTACGCGGCGGTGACCAGCAGCCCTCCCGGCACCGACCAGCGGGCGGGAGCCGTGGCCTGCGCGTTGATAACCGTGGTGCTGGCCAGCACGGCGATCCAGCTGCCCTCGCCGGGCAGCACCTCCGGTGCCACCATCTGGGGGATGAGCAGGCACGCCGCAACGGTGACCACGATGTCGCCGATGGCCAACACCCGGGTGATGCCGTGGCGCAGCGCGCGAATGCCGTAGAAGAGTGACCAGCCGGTCAACACGGCCACGCCGGGCCACAGCACCGCCGGCTCGACCGGTGAGGTACGTACCGACAGCGCCACGGCCGCACCGACGAGCCCGCACGTCAGCCGCAGCAGCGCGGGCAGCGTGGTGAAGATGAGGCCGAACGCGCCACCTGCCGGGTTGTCCAGCGAGGGGGGCGGCACAGTGGGGGCGGTTAACGCCGGCATCGGGGGGTGTCCCTTCCGACAACGACCCGGTGCGGGTCCGCACGGCGGAGATCGACATCGGAGAATAGCATGCGGACGGTGAGTGTTCACCCACCGTCCGCATGGTGTCATTACAGCGTTGCTCTGCGCTATCGGCCGTTGATCCCAGCGGTCGCCGTGCGGATGGCGAAGACCGCAGGCCGAGGCGGGTCTGTCGCTCCGACGCACTACCTGTTCCAGTGGGAACCCGGCGCCGTCACCGCCCGTCAGAGTTGGTGACAGAGGGGTGGTGGGCGGGATGCGCTCGCGGGCAACGATAGTGGCGGCGGCGCTGCTCGGCGCGGTGCTGAGCGGTTGTGCAGGCACCGACACCGGGCCGGACGGAGTGGATACTCCCGGCCCCGCCCAGATCGTCGACAAGTGGACGTCCTGTGCCGAGGACGCACCGCACGCCGGCGCCGCGCTGCCCGCCCCGCCTCCGCCGGACGGATCGGCGTCCCCGGTGCCGGACGAGCCGGCGGCCGGGCGCATCGACCCCGCGTTCACGCCGGTCACCGCTGTGCTCTGCGGACAGCAGATCCGGCCCGGCCCCGCCGGCGGCACGGAGCAGGTGGCCACCGAACGACGCGCCGACGACATCGACTCCCTGCTCGCCGCGCTGCGCCTACCTGACCAGCGCGGCGACGAGGAGGTCGCCTGCACCCTCGACCTGGTCATCCCGCCCTGGGTGGCGCTGCTCGACCAGCAGGGGCGTTGGCTGCGGCCACACCTGCCTGTGGACGGGTGCACCAAACCGCGTCCGGAGGTGCGCGCGGCGTTGGACGGGTTGCGCCTGACCACTGTCGCCACACGGACCGTCGGGCAGGTCGTATCTCCGGCGGCCGAGGCCGCAGGCTGCGAGCAACAGTGGTCGGACATGGTCTGGGCGGAGGGGGCCGACGGTCGCCCCGAGCCGCCCCCGCCGGGCGCCGCCCCGGAGGCCGGGCCGCTGCGGCTCTGCGTCTACCTGGTGCCCGTCCATGAGCGGGGCGGCAGCAAGCCAGCCGGTGACTTCGCGTACGGCGGGGCGCTGCCGCCCGATCGGCAGGCGAACATCCTGCGGGCGCTTGCCACGACCCGGCCGGCGAAGCCCTGCGGCACTCCGGCGTCCCGTTTCGCTGTGCTCCGACAGTTGGACGGCAGCGGAGCGGAGTCGTACGTCGAACTCGACGGCTGCCGGCGGGTCCTCGTCACGCCGCTCGGCGGTGGGTCACGGCTCGGGCAGGGCGACGCCGCGTTGACCGCGCTGCTCGGGCCGATCTGAGCCGTCCCCTCCCGGTCGCCTGTCGGCGCGGCCACGACTTCAGCGGATCGGCAATGCCGCCGGGCCGCCGTTGGCGATCGACCGCTTGACCGTTTCGCCGCCGGACCAGAAGTAGCAGCGCACACCCCGGTCGCCGCGCGCCCACAGATTGGGGGAGGGGAGGCGGTACGCCGTTCCGGTGCGGTAGCGCAGGTTGGCGTCGTTGGGAACCTTGGCGTAACGGGCGACCATGGTGCGGCAGGCGGGATGGATGGCTGCCTCGTCGCGGACGGCGTCCTGGTAGGAGCGGTCCGGGGCGGTCCAGATGCCGACGTACTCGTACTGGTGCGCGGTGGTGCAGCCAGCCGGTCGCAGCCGGCCCCACTCGTCCTCGTTCATGCAGCCGTACGTCAGCGGGGAGCGGCTGCCCACAGCGTTGCGCAGCGTGCCGGCCCGGTGGATGGCCCGGTCGGTGTCGCCGTTCGCGCCGTCCACCTCGTCAAGTTCGAAGATGTCGCACCGGTACCACCGGCTGCCGCCCGCCCAGCCGGCCGGTGACGTCGGAGCGACCTGCACGGAGAGCCGGGCGCTGCGCCACTCACCGCCGACGAATTCCTTGGCGCGGGTGTCGCAGTCGGTGAAGATCGGGCGCATGGCCGCCGACTCCACCGTCGGCGGGGCGCTCCGCTCGGCCAGGTCGCCCGTGAAGGTGCCGACGTGGAACGTCTCCACCAGGTGCGTCTTCGCGCAGTCCACAGGGGCGTAGCTGCTCAGATATGCGCTCGGCTCGGGGATGACATGGCACTCGCCGGCCTGCGGCGAGAACTGCTTGGCCTGGGCCATCGGTCGCCAGTCGTCGGCCAGGTCGCCGTCCGTGCCGGCCGGCGTGCCGCAGCCCGCCAACCCCACAGTGATTAACGCAGCCGCGAGCGCTGCCGTGAAATGCCGTCGCATGTGAAATCTCCCCGTGGCCCCCGTGCCGACGCGCGCAGCATATGGCACCGGAGCGACGAGCAGGCACCGGTTTCCGGCCAGGTTCGCGCTACCCCGACCAGTCACGTGGACGTGAGATGCCGGACCGCCGCTCGCCTCGCTGGACGAGGGTCAGCGGCGGTCGCGGCGCGTCCTCGGCGGCGGGTCAGCCGGCGAACTCCCGGCGCGTGCCGCTGCGGGCTCCGTGTCGAGGATGATTGACGTGATGTAAGAGATGTTTTACATTGGGCCATGTAAACAATTCTTGACACGGGGGGAGTGGGTGATGATCCGCGACGCCAACCGAGAAGACCGAGTCGCCATGACGTTCGGGCAGCGGAACGCATGGGTTTCGGCCATCGTCATGCCTGGGGCATCCATCGCGTACCTTGGCGTGGTCCTGCCCCGGCTGGGCGACCGGCCCGCCGCGGAGGTCTCCTGGGTGGGGCCGATGCTGTGGACGATCGGCGCGACGATCGTCGGCACCATCGTGGGGACCATCCTCGTCTCGATCGCGGCAGCCGTCGCCAACCGGGACGTGGAGTCCAAAGGGGACGTACGAGACAAGCAGATCGACCGCTACGGCGACCGCCTGGCGCAGGCCATCACCGCCTTCGGCGGCGCTGTCGTCCTGGCGCTGGTGATGTTCGAGGTGGATCACTTCTGGATCGGCAACGCCCTGTTCGTGATCGGCGCCATCGGAGCGACGTGGGGGGCCATCGCGAAGATCCGCGCGTACCACGGTGTCTTCAATGGTTAAACCGACCCGCGTCACCAACCGGATCCGCGCTCTTCGGTTCGCCAACGACGAGATGACGCAGGCCGACCTGGCCGAGCGCGTCGGTGTCACCCGGCAGACGGTCATCGCCATCGAGCAGGGGCGGTACTCGCCGTCGCTGGAGATGGCGTTCCAGATCGCCCGGGCGTTCGGCGTGCCACTGGACGAGGTCTTTCAATACCCCGACGAGTAGGCGAATCGGGGCCGACATGGCAACGAGAGGACGATCATGAGCAGTCGTGGCAGGTCGAAGGTCTGCATCGTCGGAGCGTCAGGAAAACTTGGCAGGTACATGGTCCGGCACGCGCTGGACAAGGGCTACGAGGTCGTCGGCGTGTGCCGTGCGGGCAGCGTGGACAAGCTGGACGAGTTCAAGGGCCGCATCACAGTCGTCGCGGGGCCGACGAACGATCGTGCCGTCATCGAGCGGGCGGTCGCCGGCTGCGACGGTGTGCTCACCGTCCTGGTCCCCTGGGGTGTGCACGGCTACTCGACGGGCACGGCGCGGGCGGTCCTGGACCACGCCGACCCGGGAGCACGCCTGATCTTCTCGTGCGGCTGGCACATCACGCGCGACGGCCAGGACGTCTACCCGTGGACGCTCAGGGCGTTCGTCGCAGTTTTCGGGGTGCTCGCGCGGCTGGCCCGCTTCGCCGACATCCGCGACCAGGTGAAGGCGTGCCGGCAGATCTTCGCCAGCGACACCCGGTGGACGGTCGTGCGCGGCAGCGACCTCGAGGAGGGCGACAGCCAGGGCCTGCCCGTCTGGAGCCAGCACGTCGGGGATCCTGTGCTCAAGAGCAACATCACGCGCCGGGTGGATTTCGCCCTGTTCATGGTGGAGGCGCTGACGAACGACGAACTGGTCCACGAGTCACCGGCGATCGTCGGCCGCCGGACACCCTCGGCACTGGCTGCGACTGCGTGATCCGGTCGCGTAGCCAGGAGTTGACATCGTTGAGCGCCGTACCGGCGATTGCCGTGGGGTGGCCTGTGAAGCCGTGCGGTGACTCGGGGTAGATCCGGACCTCGACGTCGTTGCCGGCCGCCGACAACCGGCCAGCCATCGTCAGGTTGTCCTCCAGTAACACGTCTGCGCTCCCGATGACCAGCAACGTCGGGGGCAGCCCGCGAAGGTCGGCGTAGACGGGGGAGATGTCGGGATCGGTGCGGTCCTCGACGTGGCCGACGTACGCCTGGATGAAGTACTCGTCGGCGATACGGCGACCGGCCGGGGTCCGCGCGCTCAGGTCGTAGGTGCCGAACTGGAGCGCGGCACCGGTGAAGCAGTCGGCGGCGCCCCTGTCTCTCAGCCGGAGCACTGTCGCCAGGGCGAGCGTCGCGCCGGCGGAGCTGCCGCCGATCGCGAGTCGGGAGGTGCCGAAGCGGGCCTCGGCCTCCTCGACGAGCCAGAGCGCCGCCGCCTCGCAGTCGTCGGGTGCGGCCGGCCAGGGATGCTCGGGCGCCAGCCGGTAGTCGACGCTGACAACGGCCAGGCGCAGGGCGTCGGCAAGCGCCCGGTTGCGTTCGTCCCGGTGCGCGGCGGAGTCCAGGTAGAAGCCGCCGCCGTGGATGTCCAGGTAGACGCCCTGCGGCGGGCCGTCGACAGGGGTCAGGATCCTGACGGGTACGCGCGCACCGGCGGCGTCGATCGTCTCTGCGACGGCGGGTGGATCGGCGGCACGAGGAGCGGACCTCCGCGCCCGGACCTCCTTCAGCTCCTCAGGCGAGCGGGGGCCGTGGCCCGCCCGCCTCGACCGGTAGAAGGCACGGGCCTCGTCGACCTGCTCCGCCGGCACGTCGACGAGCAGTGCGTCCAGCGCGAACCGCACCCGACCTCCTCTCTGGGCTGCGGCTCCACGCTATCGCCGACACGCCGCGCCGGATGCGCCGCACACAAGCAGCCGCTGGTGCCGGGCGGGCCGCCCATCCCGCTCACCCGTTGGATAGTCGAGTTCGGCGAGGCGGGAGCCGTAGAACCGCCTGAGGGCTGCCCGACGTTCGTGGGCGCTGTGCTGCCGTATCGCCCGGTCGTGGGCGTACCGGTGCAGCAGGTCGTGGAAGGCGAACCGGTCCGGGGCGTGCTCCTCGATGAGATGCGCGGCGGCGAGCCGTCCGAGCAACTGCTCCGCCTCGGTGAGCGTGATCCCGCTCAACGCGGCGGCGGTCGCCGTCGAGAAGTCTTCCCCGGGCGCGAGGCCCAACAGCCGGAACAGCCGCTGGGCGGCCGGCGGCACCGTCTCGTACGACAGGTCGAACGCCACCTGGATGGCCGCTTCGTCGTCGTCATCGGCGGCGAGCGCGGCGAGCCGGTCCTCGGTGCGCAACTCGGCCACGAGATCGGCGACGCGTCGGTACGGCCGGTGCGCGAGGCTGGCGACCGCGATGCGCAATGCCAGGGGCAGGTACGCGCACAGGCTCGCCAGCTCGCCGACAGTTTCCGGCTCCGCGCGGGCGCGCTCCTCGCCGAGCAGCCTGGCCAGCAGTGTGCCGGCGTCATCGGGGGTGAGCACGCCCAGCGTGAGGCGGCGGACACCCTCGCGGGCGGCGAGCCCGGCGAGTCGGTCCCGGCTCGTGATGAGCACCAGGCAGCCCGGACCCCCGGGCAGCAGGGGCCGTACGTCCTCCGCCGAGCGCGCGTTGTCGAGCACCACCAGCATGCGTTTGCCAGCCGTCAGCGACCGGTACATCGCCGAAGCGCCGGCGACGTCGATCGGCACCTCTTCCGGACGGACCCCGAGCGAGCGCAGCAGCACCCCCAGCGCCTCGACCGGGCGCAGCGGCGGCTCCGGGGCATAGCCGTGCAGGTTGATGAACAGTTGCCCGTCCGGGAACCGGTGCGACACCTGGTGCGCCCAGTGCACCGCCAGCGCCGTCTTGCCGACCCCGGCCGAGCCCGCGATCGCCGCGGCCGACGCCGGCGCGCCGACCTCCGGGAGCAGCAGGTCCAACTCGGCAAGCGCCTGCCGTTGGCCGGTGAACATGGCGACGTCCGCCGGAAGCTCGTGGGGCACGGCGACCGACCGCGCCACGGTCTCATCCACTGGTGGTCGCCAGGCCAGCGACTCGTCGCCGCGCAGCATCGCCCCGTGCAGCGTACGAAGCAGCTCACCGGGCTCGACGCCGACCTGTTCGGCCAGCAGCCGGCGGACGCGCTGGTGGGCGCTCAGCGCCTCGGCCCGCCGCCCGGACCGGTAGAGGGCCAACGTGAGCAGCGCGTGCAGGCCCTCCCGGTACGGATGTTCGCCGGTGAGGTTTGTCAGCTCGGGCACCAGTTCCCCGTGCCGGCCCAGCGCGAGGTCGAGCTGGATGCGGCGTTCCAACGCGCTCAGCCGACGCTCCTCCATCTGCGCGGCGGCGGTTTGCAGCAGCGGAGTGGACAGCCCATCGAGGGCGGGGCCACGCCACAACTGCAACGCCGCGCCGAGAGCCGCGCGGGCGCCGGCCAGGTCGCCACCGTCCGCCAGGACGTCCGCGCGATCGACAGCCTCGTCGAACTGGCGCAGATCGAGCTGCCAGCCGTCGAGGTTGAGCTGGTATCCCGAACCCCGGGTGGCGATCAGCTCGCTTTCTGCGTGTTCGCATCGTAGGAGACGACGCAGGACGCCCACCCGGTTCTGCACCTGGGCACGCGCGCTGCTTGGCGGGTCGTCTCCCCAGGCGGCGTCGATCAACCGGCGGATCGACACAACTCGACCAGTGTCCAGGAGCAGAGCTGCCAGGATCGACTGGTTACGGGCACCGCCGAGCGCCACGCCGTTGTCTCCGGCATGGGCCTCGACCGGCCCGAGCATGGTGAACACCTTGATTCTCATCCGTTACCCCCGTACCGGATCATCAGTAAGACGTGCAGCCCTCCTTCGCAGGCGCCTCAGTGTCCACTGTGCGACCGACTTTCGCTTGCCCGGACCAGATACGTCGCGCGTTGTCCTCCCGGCACAGAGAGGCCGGCGTCGGCCGCCTGGGGGGAGGCGACCGACGCCGGTGTGAGTGGGTGGATGTCGACCTCAGCCAGCGGTCGTCGCCGGCCGAAGTGCCCTTATGCCGCGGCCGTGACCTGGGTGACGATGTTGCTGGTGGCGGTCAGGGTGCCACCGGTCTGGGCGCTCCACCACTTGAGGCGGCCCTGGTAGGCGGTATTCGGCGCCAACCCGGCCCGGTCGCAGGTGACGGTCTCCGGGTTTCCGGACACCGACCGGCGCGGCCCCTCCAGGAAATCCCCGCCGGCGGCCAGCCAGGACGCACAGGAGACCCAGCCGGTGGCCTGTCCCGGATCGACCCGGGTCGACCACTGGATCGACGTCGACGTGGGAGCCGCGGGACCCGCGGAGGTGGTCATGGCCGGCGGGCCGGCGAACAGTGAACCGCTCACCGCGTCCCGCCACGCCTGGATGCTGCCGGAGTCGCCGATCAGGTCGTACTGCGGCCAGCCGGTCGCGTCGAAGTAGGTGACGAACCGGGCGTCAGCAGTGTTGCGCATCCACCTGGCGATCTCGCGCAGCATCGCCGGCCGGTTCGCGTGGTCGTCCACGCCCAGCTCCGCCACCGCGTACGGCTTGCCCTCCGACCGGGCCGCCTCAAGACCCGGGCGCAGCGCGTTGTGCGCCGCCATGGTCTCGGACTTCGTCACGTCGAAGCCGTAGACATCCCAGGCCATGACGTCGACGTACGCCGCACCCGGGTAGTAGTCGCGCCAGTTCCGCCCGCTCTTCGGGTCGAGCGTCCAGTCCATCAGGATGGTGGTGGCGTACAGGCGCGAGTTGTTCGCCTGGTCGGCAAGGCCGGCGATGCGCTGCCACGCCGCCCGGTACGCGGCGGCCGTGAACGCGCCGTCGCGGATATCGTCCTCCGGCTCGTGGAAGTAGGTCCAGTAGATGTCCCGGTCCTGCGGCGCGTTGGCGAACCAGGTGCGCAGGTAGTCGTCCGCCGAGCCGGTCAGGATGACGTCGGCGTCGTACTTGAAGGACACCACCGTCGAGCGTCCCGGAGTGTTGAGCTTGGCGTCGGTCCACGCGCCGGGGGCACCCGGGTAGAAGACCCGCAGGATCGGCAGCGTGCCGTAGCGGGCGTCCGCCGCCGCCAGTGCCTGGTTGAACGTCTGCCCGGACGGCTGGTGCACCGACGATCCGAAGAGCGTCGGGGTGCTGGCGCTCGCGGGCGCCTGCAGGCCGACCAAGACCACGGCAGCGGCCGCCGCTGCGGCGACTAGTCGTCTCAAGATTCCTCCTAGGGTGGTTGGCGAGGTCGGGCGGCGTCCCCGGTCAGTGGACGACGGGCTGGCCGGCGTCGATATCCCGCCCGTGCCATTTCGCCGGTGAGGGGGGCCGGCCCGACAGTAGAAAGAGATGCTGGGTCGAATCGTGGAGAAGCCGGGCTCCCCGCCGAGGCGCGGGACCATCGACTGACGCCAGTCTCCGAGGGCAGGCCACACATTCGTCATGGAACGGCCATAGCCCGCCCGGGGGCGTGCGGTGCGACGCGCCTACCGGCGGAGCTGGCCCGGTGCGAGGGCTCGCGGCCGGGGCGATGGCGAGGAGGAACCTAGTATTCGGGTCATGACCGCAGCGCGTCCCGGGGACCAACGGTGAGTCGCGCTCCCCGCAGCGACGGCCTCGCCAACAGGGAGAAGATCCTGGCGGCGGCGTTGCGGACGTTGCAGCGTGACAGCACCGCTCCGATGGCGGCCGTCGCGCAGGAGGCCGGCGTGGGCGTCGGGACGCTCTACCGTCATTTTCGCGACCGCGACGCCCTGCTGGTAGCCCTGGAGGTCCGTTCCATCGGCATGGTGCTGACAATGCTCGACGAGGTGCTCACGCGCGGGCTTCCGGGCATCGAGGCCGTGCGGGAGTTCCTGATCGGCACGGTACGGCACGGTTCCGAGCTCTTCCTGCCGCATCACGGCGCCCCGATCACGACCGATCCCGAGTATCGACGCCTCGACCGGCTCGTGTGGGAGGGCGTCGGTCGGATTGTCGAACTCGGCGCGGCGGACGGAACGCTACGGCCCGATCTGACGGCCCGCGATGTCATCATCTTCGGCTCGCTGATCGCAGTGCCGATGCCTTTCGCGGGCGACTGGCCCGAGGTCGCGGGCCGCCAGATCGACCTGTTCCTCAGGGCTGTCCGCGCTTAGCCGTCGGCTGGCTTGCGGCCAGGCCGCCGGCCCTCACTGCCGCGTCAGGGCTGTCATTGTTGCGCCAGGAAGGCGAGCAGACGCCCGGCCAGTCGCGCCGGTTGTTCCTCGGCCAGGAAGTGGCCGCTGCCGGCGATGACCGCCGCGTCGGCGTGCGGTGCCACGGCGCGCAGGCTGGCGGCGAGCCGGTCGCCCACTGCCTGATCCCCGCCGACCGTCAGGACCGGCATGGTGAGCCGGTTGCCGGCGGCGACCCAGGCCGCATTTGCCCGCCCGTCGTCGAGCAGCGTGCGGTAGTGGCCGAAGCTCGACCGCAGTCGTTCTCTCCCGCGATACGCCTCGGCGTAGCGGCTCACCTCGTGCGCCGCCAGAGGGTTGGTGTCACCGGCGAGCTGGGCGTACCAGAGGTCGAAGAAATCGTCCTCGTGCCCGTCGAGCAGCAACTCGGGCACCTGCGGGGTCATGAACAAACCGAAGTGCCAGCGGCCGCCGTGGGCGACGTCCATTGCCCGCTCCAGCCCGAGGCCGGGCACGGCGAGTTCCATGAGGGTGAGGCTGCGTACCTCATCGGGGTGTCGGCGTGCCCAGGCGAACGCGACCATGCCGCCCACGTCGTGCCCTGCCACGTGCGCGGCAGGCCCCAATCCGAGGGTACGCAGCAGTCCGCGGACGTCTTCGGCCTGGTCGTCCTTGGCGAAGCCGGTCTCGGCCGGCGCTGAGCGGCCGAGACCACGCAGGTCGGGAACGACGACGGCATAGCCCGCCTCGGTGAGCGCGGGCAGGATCGGCAGCCAGCAGTCGCCGGTCTGCGGCCAACCGTGCAGGAGCACGAGCGGCTCGCCGTGGCCTCCGTGCAGGACGCTGAGTTCGGTGCCGTTTGTGGTGATCGTGCGTCGGGTGAAGCCGGGCGCCACGCCCATGTTTCCTCCAGCAGTGAGCCCTTGCTTATGCGGACGATATATTCCGTTTAACGCCGCCGCCACCCGGAGAAAGGGGAGGCGTCGGCACCGACCGCGAAGCACCACGCCAGAAAGGACATGCGGCATGACCAGCTTCGACCGCGCTGCCCCCGCCATCCCGGACGACGACCCGACCCGGACGCTGACCATCGCGAACCCCGACGACCCGGCGACGACCTGCATCTCCCTCGCCGGGGGCAACTACGCCATGCTGATCACCGGCAAGCAGACCAACGGGCAGTACTGCCTCATCGACATGCGCGTCCCCGACGGCGGTGGGCCGCCGCCGCACCGGCACGACTTCGAGGAGATGTTCACCATCCTCGAAGGGGAGATCGAGTTCACCTTCCGCGGGGAGAAGCACACCGTCCGGGCCGGCTCGACAGTGAACATCCCGGCGAACGCCCCGCACAATTTCCGCAACGCCTCCGGCGCACCCGCCCGCATGCTGTGCATGTGCACACCAGCGGGCCAGGACGAATTCTTCCTGCGCGTCGGCGACGAAGTCGCCGACAAGGACGCGCCGCCACCGCAACTCACCGACGAGGACATCGCGGAGCGACGGCGGCGCGCAGCCGAACTGGCCCCCCAATACCGCACCGAGATGCTCTGACAGCCGTCATGAGGGCGGGAGCCGAGGTGATCGACGGACCGGCCACGTGGAGTCGGCGGCCAGCGGTGGTGGAGGTGCGCCCGGCAGGATTCGAACCTGCGGCCTTGGGATTAGAAGTCCCCTGCTCTATCCGCTGAGCTACGGGCGCGTGGCGTGGATGTCGCGCCAAGAGGGTACCGCCGCCCCGCCTCGCAGCGGGGAAAAGGGTGCTCGCGTCCACATCGCCGAGCAGGGTCTCACGGCGGCCAGGTATCGGGCATCCGGGTT
Source organism: Micromonospora sp. DT68 (assembly GCF_049847245.1). Taxonomy (NCBI): domain Bacteria; kingdom Bacillati; phylum Actinomycetota; class Actinomycetes; order Micromonosporales; family Micromonosporaceae; genus Micromonospora; species Micromonospora sp. DT68. The sequence continues at coordinate 73,746 of NZ_JBNCNZ010000012.1, read as the reverse complement.
CCCGCCGGTGGGCGCGGCGCTGGCCCGTACCCTCGGCTGGTGTTGCTGGACCCCGACGCCGAGAGCGGCGTCGCCTACGAGTTGTGCCAGGTCGTCGGCCGCGCCATCCTGCCGTACCGGTCATCGGACGCCGCCGACCAGCGCTTCGGCACGGCGTTCTTCTTCCAGGCCGCCGACGACCCGGTGGGGGAGTCGCTGCTGACCGCCGCCGACCTGGTCGGCCCGGCGGGCGGCGAGGTGGGCCTGCGGGCGAGCGTCACCGAACCGGCCGGCGTCGCCCCGGACGCGATCACGGTGGCCGAGATCACCCCCGGGTGGGCGCGCTTCCCGGGCGACGGCGTCGCGGTGCTCCCGACCGCCGGGCTGCACCGCAGCGCCGGCGACGGCGGCTGGCGGTGGCGGGTACAGCCGGTGCCCGCCGGGATCGCCGCCGGGCCCGAGGTGGTCGAGCGCAGCACCGCCGCCGCCGGGTCCGCGTTCGTGCTTGCCCATGGGGTACGCGCCGACGGCTCCCGGCCGCTGGAGGTGGCGATCGAGCGGGTGGTCCGCGACGGCGACACCGTGCGGATCACCACGGAGCTACCCCAGGGGTACGTCGGCGCGCCGGTCTTCACCGTGCACGCCGACGCCGCCGGTGAGGTGTCGCTGTACTGCCTCGGCCTGGTCCTGCCCGGTGTCGACGGGCATCCGGTGGCGACCTTCGACCGGATCCGGGCAGTCCTTCCGGCCACGCCCGGCGACGCCTGAGCTGTCGTCCTGTCGTCGGGTGGTCAGTCGCTGGCCGTCGCCCCGGTCCGTTCGGCCGTGGAGGGGTCGGTCAGGGCTGGTTCGGCCGGGGCTGGATCGGTCAGGGCTGGTTCGGCCGGGGCGGTGGGACCGGCGGCCAGGAACGCCTCGGCCCACCGTCCGACCTCGTCCAGGACCTGTCCGCGTACGGCCGGGCCGGAGAGCGTGAGGTCGTGCAGCCCTCCGTCGAAGCGCGCCAGGGTGACGTGCCGGCCGAGGCGGGGCGCGTACCGGACCATGTGCTCGACGTCCAGCACCGTGTCGGCAAGTGTCGCGTTCTCGTGCCATTTGGTGCTCCGGAAGGAGCGGGTCGAGCAGGCCACCAGCACCGGCACCTGGATGTTCAGCCCGGCGCGCAGCCGGCGTTGGCCGGTACGGATCGCGTTCAGCCAGCCGGCCCGGACCGGGAACCCGGCGAGCGGCTTCCACGCCAGGTCGTACGTCCACTCGCCACGATGGTCGGCGTGCAGGCTCTCGCCGTACACAGTGCCGAGCCCGAGCGGCACGATGCGGTGCGGCGCCCTGCGGCCCAGCCGGGCCGCGGCGGCCGCGATGGGTCGGCGCAGCGCCCAGGGGGCGTTGAAGTCGAAGAAAGGGCTGTTGAGGACCAGGCCGTCGATGGTGCCGGCGTCGCGGCGGGCGTCCGCCCAGAGCGACAGGACCAGGCCGCCGGTGGAGTGGCCCATCGCGAGCAGGGTGTCGTGCCCGTCGTCGGAGCGGATGATCTCGGCGGCGGCGTCCAGCTCGGAGAAGTAGTCGCTGACGTCCTGGCAGAAGTTGGGGGTCTGGTGCGCGAGCAGGCTGCGGCCGTATTTGCGCAGGTCGAGGGCGTAGAAATCCCAGCCACGTTCGGCGAAGAAGTCGGCCAGGTGGGTCTGGAAGAAGTAGTCGACGAAGCCGTGAACGTAGAGCACCGCCCGCCCGGTGGGGCGCTCCGCCCGCCGGCGGACAAGTGTCGCGACGACAGGACCCTCATCGTCGACGCCCAGGTCGATCGTCTGCCGCTCGTAGGGCGGCCCCAACACGTCCGGTTCCACGAAACCGACGCTACGCCGACCAGCTACCCGTTGGTAGCCCCGACGCCGCCGGGCCCACTCTCCGGCTCTCGAACCGCGGCCGGCAGGCCCGCCGGCCCCGACCGGCAGTGCCTGCCGGCCGGGACACAGCGGGTACGCGCTCAGGCCGTCTCGGCGTCGGCGCGGCTCGGGTCGGCGGCGGGCAGCGCGTCCGGCTCCTCGGTGTCGACTGGGCCCTGCGGCGGGCTGACGTCGCGCAGGTGCTTGTTGTGCCGCGGCTCCTGGCGGGTCTTGGCGTCGTTGAGTCGCCGCCGCAGGTCGTCGCGGACGTCGTTGAGCGCGGCGTGCAGGTCTTCCTCGCTGGAGGTGGTGACGATCTTCTGGCGGCCGGCGATCCAGCACTCCAGGGTGACCTTCTGACCCCGGGCCTCCCGATCCTTCACCGACACCTCAAGCTCGGTGGCGTCGGCGTGGAAGCTGGCCAGCCGGGCGTCGAGGGTGGCGAACTGCTCGGCGATCCAGTTGCGGTCGCCCTGCGAGAACCCGGCGCCGACCCGCAGGCACTCCGCCACGGTGGCCGGGTTCGCCACGGCGCTCATCGCCGCACCTCGGAAACGGTCGCGAAGCCGAAAGTAGTGATCATCATGACGCTGACCTCTCGTCGACGTGGAGCTGTCGGTGGTGCGTTGATCAAATCCATACCCACTCGGTCGGCCCCGGAACCGCCGGGACCGTGCCGAGCACCGTCGGCGGTGCCGGGGACGTGATCGGCGGCGCGGCAGGCGGCTTCGGCCGTAGCACGCGAGGGCTTGATCAGGGCGTTATCCACAGGAGGTCCCGTTGTCCACAGGTCGGGGGTGGGGCGCTGGCGACCCACGCCGGCGCCGCCCAGGCTGAGGGCCGAGTCGACTCGCGCTGGCAGACCCCGATCCCCTGGAGGGACGATGTTCGATACCTACGTCACGATCGTCGGCAACGTGCTTACCGCACCCGAGTGGCGACGCACCACCCAGAGCAACACCCTGGTGGCCAACTTCAAGGTCGCCTCCACGGCCCGCCGGCTCGACCGCGACAGCGGCCGCTGGGTCGACGGCAACTCGCTGCGGGTACGCGTGAACTGCTGGCGCAAGCTCGCCGAAGGCGTGGCAGCCTCGGTGATGGTCGGCGATCCGGTGGTGGTCTGTGGCCGCCTCTACACCCGCGACTGGACCGACGACGCCGGCAACCACCGCACCGTCTACGAGCTGGAGGCGGTAGCCGTCGGCCACGACCTGTCCCGTGGCCGGGCCCGCTTCCTGCGTAACCGGCCGACACTAGCGACAAGCACTGTCGAGGACGCGGAGGCCGAGAGCCGGGTGCACGGCGAGCCCACCGAGCCGGTGCCGGCCGGCCAGGTGCCAGTGCTGCCCGACGGCCGCGAGCTGGACGACGACTTCGAGCTGTCCGACTTCGGCTCGCTGCGGGCCAGCCCTGTCGACCACGACCCGCTCGACGACGGCCCGGACGATGGCCCGGACGACGGCCCGCTGGACGGCGGCGTTTCTCTCGGCGAGGACAGGGCCGTCATCGGCCAGGGCGGCGTCGCGGGTGGCGTCGGCGGCGGACGGGGCGGCGTGGCCGACATTCCTGCCGCCCTCGACGACGACGAACTGACTCCTCCCGGCGACGGCGACCCGCAGGGCGACCCCGACGACGAGTTGGCACCCGTACCCGACGAGGGTCGGCCGGACGCCGCGCCGTCCGGTCGGGGGCGGCGTGGCCGAGGGCGGGTTCCGCAGCCGGCGTGACCGTTCGGCTCGTGGTTCCCCCACCGGCACTGCTGCTTGTCGCTCACCACGGCGCGGACACGGCGCGGACACGGCGAGGGAACGGCGGCAGCACCGGTACGGCACGACGGGGGCGGGGTGGCGATGCGACTGGCGTCGTCACCCCGCGTGTCGGCAGCGGCACCGCCGGGCTGGTGGAGCGCTGCGGACGCGGGTCGGCTCATGAGGTGCTCGTCTAGGCTGGCTGGCCGGAGGTGGTACGCGTGCGACGGACAGCGCCGGTTGCTGACGCGGTGGGGCTGCTGGCCGGGTACGCCCTGGACAGGCTGCTCGGGGACCCCCGCCGGTGGCACCCGGTGGCCGGCTTCGGGCGGGCCGCCGGCGCGTTGGAGCGCCGCCTCTACCGACCGGACCGGACAGCCGGGGCGGCGTTCACCGCGCTCGCCGTCGGCGGGCCAGTGGTGCTCGGCGCGGTTGCTGCGGCTGCCACCCGGCACCGGCCGGTGGCCCGCGCGGCACTCGTCGCCGCCGGAACGTGGACCGTGCTGGGCGGCCGTACCCTGCGGCACGAAGCCTCTGTCATGGGTCGAACACTGCGCGACGGCGACCTGCCCGCCGCTCGGCAGCGCCTCGGTAACCTCTGCGGCCGCGACCCGTCGACGCTGGAGGAGTCCGAGCTGGCCCGGGCCACCGTCGAGTCCGTAGCGGAGAACACCTCCGACGCGGTGGTCGCCCCGCTGGTGTGGGGTGCGGTTGCCGGCCTACCAGGCCTCCTGGGCTACCGCGCGGCGAACACCCTCGACGCCATGGTCGGGCACCGGTCGCAGCGGTACGCGCGGTTCGGCACCCCGGCCGCTCGACTGGACGACCTGCTCAACCTGGTGCCGTCCCGGCTGACCGGGCTGCTCACTGTCGCTGTCGCCCCGGTAGCACACGGTGACCGCGAGCGGGCCTGGCACGTGTGGCGGCGCGACCGCAACGACCATCCGAGCCCCAACGCCGGCCAGTGCGAGGCGGCGATGGCCGGCGCGCTCGGCGTCCGCCTCGGTGGCCGCAACGTCTACTTCGGGCGCTCCGAGGTACGCCCGTTCCTGGGTGACGGCCCGCGCCCCGAAGCACGCCACCTCAAGCGGGCCGCCCGCATCTCCGGCGCCGTCGGCCTGGCCGCCCTCGGACTGGCAGCCGCGTACCCGGTGACCGTCGGCCGCCTGGTAAAGGCCGTGGGTCGGCGCGCGCTGCACGCAGCGGTCGGCGGGCGTGGGCTGGGTGGCGCGATCGGCCAGAGCAGGTCGCGGGCTGTCGTGGCAGGGCAGGGGAGCGGGCGGTGAGCGGCGGCCTCCTGGTCGCCGGCACCACCTCCGACGCCGGCAAGAGCGTGGTCACCGCAGGCATCTGCCGGTGGCTGCACCGCCGAGGCGTCAAGGTGGCGCCGTTCAAGGCGCAGAACATGTCGAACAACTCGGCAGTCGTCGTCGGGCCGGACGGGCGCGGCGGCGAGATCGGTCGCGCCCAGGCCATGCAGGCAGCGGCCTGCGGGATCGCCCCGGACCTGCGCTTCAACCCGGTACTGCTCAAGCCCGGCAGCGATCTGACCAGTCAGGTGGTGCTGCTCGGCGAGGCGGTCGACACGATCACGGCGAGCACCTTCGGTCAGTTGCGGCCCCGGCTCGCCGAGACCGCGTACGCCGCGCTCGCCGAGCTGCGCGACGTGTACGACGTGGTGATCTGCGAGGGCGCGGGCAGCCCTGCGGAGATCAACCTGCGGGGCGGGGACTACGTGAACATGGGCTTGGCCCGGCACGCCAGCCTGCCCACGCTCGTGGTCGGCGACATCGACCGGGGCGGGGTGTTCGCCTCGATGTTCGGCACTGTGGCGCTACTCGACGCCGCCGACCAGGCGCTGATCGCAGGCTTCGTGATCAACAAGTTTCGCGGGGACCGCGGCCTGCTTCAGCCCGGCCTGGACATGCTGCGCCAGGTTACCGGCCGCCCCACGTACGGGGTGCTGCCCTGGGCACTCGACCTGTGGCTCGACGCGGAGGATTCACTCGCCTACGGCAGAGTGCTCGGCCGCCCCGCCGCGCCGCACGGCACCGAATGGTTGGACGTGGCAGTCGTGCGGCTACCCCGGGTCAGCAACGCCACCGACGTGGAGGCGCTGGCCACCGAGCCGGGCGTGCGCGTCCGCCTCACCGTCGAACCGGCCGAGCTGGCCGCCGCAGACCTGATCGTCCTACCCGGCTCGAAGTCGACGGTCGCGGATCTCGCCTGGCTACGCGAGACGGGCCTCGCCGACGCGATCCACGCCCACGTGAGCAGCGGAAAGCCGCTACTCGGCCTCTGCGGCGGCTTCCAGATGCTCGGCCGGGCCATCCACGACCCGGTGGAGAGCCAGCAGGGCAGCGTGGCCGGGCTCGGCCTGCTGCCGATCGAGATCACCTTCGACCCGCGCAAGACCGTCCGGCAGTCGGTGGGCACCGCCCCCGGTGGCCTGCCCGTGCGCGGCTACGAGATCCACCACGGGTACGTCTCACACGCCGACCCGACCCTGACCCCGCTGCTGACCGGTGCCGACGGCGTCGGCGAAGGCGCCGTGCTCGGCGCGGTGCACGGTACGCACTGGCACGGGGCATTCGAGTCGGACGAGTTCCGTCGCTGGTTTCTCACCGAGGCTGCACGACTGGCCGGGCGCACCGGGTTCCGTGTCTCACCGGTCACCAGCTTTGCCGCCGCCAGGGAACGCTCGCTCGACCTGCTCGGCGACCTCGTCGAGGAGCATCTGGACACCGACGCCCTCTGGAAACTCATCGAAAACGGCCCCACTCCCGGGCTCCCGTTCATCCCACCGGGCCCGCCGCAAACCTGACCGGAGACTCAGCCGCGACTTCTCCCGCCGTCCCGGCTGGGCTGCGGCTCGGCGTCGGGGACGGTTGGCTTCGGCGACGGTGGCCTGCCCGTCCCCGCCAGTCGGGCCGACGTTGCGGCGTCTGGTGGGAGTTCAGGGGCGGATGTCGGCGGGGCGATCAGTGGTGGGCAGACCGGCGGCGAGCCAGGCGTCCACGCCTCCGATCATGTCGGTGGCGCGGCGCAGGCCGAGGGTCTGCAGGCTGGCGGCGGCCAGGCTGGAGCTGTAGCCCTGGCGGCACACCAGAACGATCTCCCGGTCGTAGCCGGTGGCCTCCGGAATGCGCCAGGCGCTGGCCGGGTCGAGTCGCCATTCCAGCACCGTCCGGTCGATGACGACGGCACCGGGCAGGTCGCCCTGTTCGCGTCGTTGCGTGTCGGTACGGGTGTCGACAAGCAGCGCGCCGCCGCGGACCGCCTCGACGGTCTGCTGCGGAGTCAATCGGTGCAGCCCGGCGCGGGCCTGTTCGAGCAGGGCGTCAATGCCGGGGCTCATCACGTCTCGGAGCACCACCAGATCATGCCGATCGGGCTACCCGCCCGCGTGGCGAACGGGTTGCCCGTCACCCCTCGCCGCCGCAATTCCCCCGGACGTGACGGTCCCCCGGCCGCAGCGGTCAGCCGGACGTGTCAGCCCGCCAACGCACCCGACACCGCGTGCGTCAGCCGGACGGGTCAGGCGGCCAACGCACCCCGCCGATGCCGCGTGATCCACTCGTCTTCCGTGAAACCGGGGTGTCCCGGGAGGCAGGACACCCCGATCTCACGGAAACCGAGTCGATCACGTTGACCTGTGGCGACGACGGCATACTTCGGTGGTGTGGACCAGGCCACCGACCGCACCGACAGTAGGTTGACTGTGGCCGTCGTCGAGGCGTACACCGAGTTGGCCCGTCGGGTGCTCGCGGGCCCGGCGCGGTTGGGGCGGACCCGGCTTGTCGCTGTCGACGGGCCGAGCGGCGCGGGCAAGAGCAGTTTCGCGGCGCACCTCGCGGACGCCCTTGCCGCCCTGGCAGGCACGCCTCGGCACCACTGTGAAGGCGGCGGGCGACCGCCGGTGGTGCACACCGACGACCTGCTCGACGGTTGGGACGACCAACTCACCTTCTGGCCGCGGCTGGACGCGCAGGTGTTGGCTCCGCTGCGGGAGGGACGGCCCGGGGCGTACCGCCGCTACAGCTGGGTGCGGCGGTCGTTCCTGCCACGCCCGGTCCCGGTGCCGGTCGCGCCGGTGCTGATCCTGGAGGGCGTCAGCGCGGCGCGCGCCGTCGTCCGGCCCGAGGTGACAGTGGCCGTGTTCGTGACCGCGCCCGCGCCGACGCGGCTGGCTCGCGCTGTCGCCCGGGACGGACCGGAGATCCTGCCCGAGCTGCGCCGCTGGCATGCGGGGGAGCGGGCGCACTTCGCCGCCGACGGCACCGCCGACCGGGTCGACCTGGTGGTCGACGGTGCGCCGAGGCTGCCGTACGACGCCGAGAGGTACTACGTGCGGACGCGCTGACCCGAGTGCAGCCGGTAAGGCTCAGCCGGGCGTGGACGCCGGCCACCGACTGGGGCACGATGCGGGGAAGGTCGGGAACGGCGAACGGGAGTCACATGTCGACAACGGACACACCCGCACGACGCCGGGTCACCCTCACCGGCATCAGCTCCCGAGCCTGGGAGCATCCGGCGGACCGGGGCGCCCTTGTCGCGCTGCGGGAGCTGCGCGGGTTCGACGACGTGCTGCGGGCGTTCTTCGGCATGTGGAACGAGCGCGGGTTCCGACTTTCCGTGCTGGCCTCCGGCATCCGTGTCGACCACCGGCAGTACCCGGCGGTGTGGCAGCGCTACACCGAGGCTGCGGCGGCGCTCGATGTGGCCGAGCTGCCCGAGCTGTACGTGACTCAGTCGCCGTGGCTGGGCGCCGAGGCGGTCGGCCTGGAGCGGCCGTTCATCGTGCTGAACTCCGCGTGCGTGCAGCAGCTCGACGAGGACGAGCTGCGCTGCCTGCTCGGCCACGAGCTGGGGCATGTGGGCAGCGGGCACGCCGTCTACAAGACGATGCTGATGATCCTGACCCGGTGGGCGGCCAACCTGAGCTGGCTGCCGGTGGGCGCGTTCGCGCTGCGGGCGATCATCGCGGCGATGCTGGAGTGGTGGCGCAAGGCGGAGCTGTCCGCCGACCGGGCGGGGCTGCTCGCCGGGCAGGATCCAGCCGCCGCGCTGCGGCTGCTCATGAAGCTCGCCGGTGGCGGTGACCTGTCCCAGGTCGACACCACCGCCTTCCTGGAGCAGGCCGCCGAGTACGCCGGTGGCGGCGATCTGCGGGACAGCCTGCACAAGATCCGGATGACCGCGTGGAGCACCCATCCGGCGCCGGTGGCGCGGGCCGCCCAGCTGCGGCAGTGGATCGACTCCGGGGCGTACGGGCGGGTGCTGGCCGGGGACTACCCACGTCGCGACGATGACGCCTCGACAAGCGTCTCGGAGGAGATCAAGGCCGCCGCCGAGTCGTACCGGGAGGAATTCAGCAGGTCCACCGATCCGCTCGTCGGTTTGCTGCGCCGCCTCGGCGACGGGGCCAGCGACGTCGGCGAGTGGGTGGGCGGCACCGCCGGTCGAGCCCGCTCCTGGGTGGATGCCGCGACGGAGGCCGCCGGCCGGGCACACCGCGCCGGTCGGGCCGCGCCCGGTGCCACGGCGGGTGCCGGCGGTGGCGGTGACGGTACGGGCTCGGGCGGCGCGGCGGTGTAAGGCCGGCATACGATTCCGGTCATGACCTCACCGATCATGTCCGAGTCCGAGGTGCGGGCCGCCGTCGAGCGGGAGATGCCCGGCGTCCGGGCCGACCTGGAACGTCTCGTCCGTATCCCGGGCATCGCTTTCGACGGCTTCGACCACTCGCACGTGGAGCGCTCCGCCGAGGCGGTGGCCGATCTGCTGCGCGGCTGCGGCCTGGACGTCGACATCGTGCGCTCCGGCGGCCAGCCCGCGGTGATCGGCCGGCGGGCAGCACCGCCCGGAGCGCCGACGGTGCTGCTGTACGCCCACCACGACGTGCAGCCGGTCGGCGACCTGTCGCTGTGGGAGTCCGACCCGTTCGAGCCGGTGGAGCGCGACGGCCGGCTCTACGGCCGGGGCGCGGCCGACGACAAGGCCGGCATCATGGCGCACGTGGCGGCGCTGCGCGCGTACGGTGACGCGTTGCCGGTCGGCGTGGTCCTGTTCATCGAGGGCGAGGAGGAGTACGGTTCCGACTCGCTGGAGCGGCTGCTGGCCGAGTACCGCGACGAGATCGCCTCGGACGTCATCGTGATCGCCGACTCCGCGAACTGGGACATCGGCGTACCGGCGCTGACCACCTCGCTGCGCGGCATCGTCAACTGCTTCGTTGAGATCCGTACGCTCGACCACGCCGTGCACAGCGGCATGTTCGGCGGCGCTGTCCCGGACGCGCTGACCGCGTTGGTCCGCCTGCTGGCCACATTGCACGACGACGCCGGTGACGTGGCTGTCGACGGGCTGATCAGCCGCGGAGGTGCCGTCGTCGACTACCCGGAGGACCGGTTCCGGTCCGAGGCGGGGCTGGCCGAGGGTGTGCAGCTCATCGGCACCGGCCGGATCACCGACCGGCTCTGGACCAAGCCGGCCCTGACCGTGCTCGGCATCGACGCGCCGGCCACCGGCGAGGCGCCGAACGCGTTGCTGCCGGCAGCGAAGGCAAAGCTCAGCCTCCGTCTGGCCCCGGGCGACGACCCGAAGCGGGCGTACGCGGCGGTGCGCGCCCACCTGGAGAAGCACGCGCCCTGGGGTGCTCAGGTGACGGTGACGTTCGAGCACGACGGCGAGCCGTGCGTGATCGACGCTTCCGGCCCGATGTTCGACGCCGCCCGCTCGGCGTTCCGGGCCGCCTGGGACGGCACCGACCCGGTGGACATCGGCGTCGGCGGTTCGATCCCGTTCATCGCGACCTTCCAGGAGATGTTCCCGCAGGCGGCGATCCTGGTGACCGGTGTGGAGGACCCGCACGCCCGCGCGCACGGCCCGAACGAGGGCCTGCACCTCGGCGAGTTCGCGCGGGTCTGCCTCGCCGAGGCGTTGCTGCTGGGTGCGGTGGCCGTGGCGGGTGCGAACAGGCGATAGGTGTCGGAACCGTAACTCCCTGTCTGATCTGGGAGTTTGCGGCGTGTCGCGGGCGGGTTTGTTATAGCCTTTCGAACATGAGTACGAACGAGGTGATGGCCCGCCTGGGGGCCGCCGTCAGTGCGCTGGGGGACGTCGACGTCTCCGCGTGGTCCGAGGACACGCTCAACGAACAGCTCGGTGAGCTCTCCGCCGCCCTGGTCGCCCTCGACTCGGTGCTCTCCCGGGTCGCCGGCGAGGTCCGCGCCCGAGGGCTGCGCATCGAGGAACCCGTCTCCGCCTGATTCGCCGCCACCGCCGGCAGCGGTGGCGGCACCCTGCCGACACCGCCCGGGTACGGCAATACCCGGGCGGTGTCGTGGGCGGCTGGCAGGATGAGGTTCGTGCGGTTCATCGATCTGGCGGCCACCTCCGCCGCCGTGAGCGCCACCAGCGGCCGGCGGGCCAAGGTGGAGTTGTTGGCCGACGCGCTGCGCCGGCTCGACCCGGCCGAGGTGGAGCCGGGCGCCGGATATCTCGCAGGTGAGCTGCGGCAGCGGCAGACCGGCGTGGGCTACGCCAGCCTGCGTGACCTGCCGCCACCCGCCGCCGAGCCGATGCTGACAGTGGCCGCCGTCGACGCGGCCATCGAGCAGATCGCCGCAGTGCAGGGCGCGGGTTCGCAGGCCCGCCGCCGGGCGTTGCTGGGCGCGCTCTATTCGGCGGCGACCGCCGACGAGCAACGGCTGCTCACCGCCCTGTTCGGTGGCGAGTTGCGCCAGGGCGCCCAGGCAGGGCTGTTGGCCGACGCTGTGGCACGGGCCGCCGAGGTGCCTGTCGCGACGGTCCGCCGGGCGCTGCTGCTCGCCGGTGACCTGCGCGCGGTGGCGGTTGCCGCGCTGGCCGGAGGTGCCGCCGAACTGGCCGCTTTCGGCCTGCGGGTCGGCCGACCGCTCGCGCCGATGCTGGCGCAGAGCGCACCCTCGGTCGACGAGGCGCTCGCCGCGACCGGCACTCCCGCCGTGGTCGACGTGAAGCTCGACGGCATCCGCATCCAGGTGCACCGCTCCGGCGCCGACATCGCGGTGTTCACCCGGAGCCTCGACGAGATCACCGGCCGGATGCCCGAGGTGGTGGCTGCCGTCCGTGCCCTGCCCGGCCGGGAAATGGTGCTCGACGGCGAGGCGATCGGCCTTGACGATGCGGGCCGCCCACTGCCGTTCCAGCAGACCTCAAGCAGGGCCGCACGGCGCACCACGCCCAGCACCACCGGGGGCACGCCGGTCGCCCCGGCGGTGCTCGCCGCGGCGGCCAACACCGGTGCGACGGTGCTGACCCCGTACTTCTTCGATCTGCTGCACCTCGACGGCCAGGATCTGATCGACCTGCCCGGTCGGGAACGGTGGGCCGCGCTCGCTGGCGCTGTCGACTCGTCGCTGCTGGTCGGGCGAATGGAGGTCGACGGCCCGGAGCAGGCCGGGGCCGCGTTCGCCGCCGCGATCGACGCCGGCCAGGAGGGCGTGGTGGTCAAGGCGCCGGACGCGCCGTACGACGCCGGCCGGCGAGGTGCCGCCTGGGTCAAGGTCAAACCACGGCACACACTCGATCTGGTGGTGGTGGCCGTCGAGTGGGGCAGCGGCCGGCGCGAGGGCTGGCTGTCCAACCTGCACCTGGGTGCCCGCGACCCCCGCACCGGCGACTTCGTGATGCTCGGCAAGACGTTCAAGGGGCTCACCGACGAGCTGCTGCGCTGGCAGACCGAGCGGTTCCTCGGCCTCGCCGTGGAGCACGGCGACTGGGTGGTCCGGGTCCGCCCCGAGCAGGTGGTGGAGATCGCCTTCGACGGGGTGCAGACGAGTTCGCGCTACCCGGGCGGCATGGCGCTGCGGTTCGCCCGGGTGGTGCGTTACCGCGACGACAAGACCGCCGCCGAGGCGGACACCATCGACGCGGTCCGGGCCATCCACGCCGGCCGTTCCACCGGCTGACCGTCGTCGCACCGGCCGGCCGCTGACGACCGGCCGTCGCCAGCCTGGTCACCGTCGTCGTACCGGCGGTTGATCCAGTTGACCGGCCGCCGCCGGCCCGGGTCACCGGCTGGACAGCGACCGGGCGTAGTTGACCTGGTTGTTGATGTGCTGCACCTGACCCTGGTCGCTCACCGGGATCCGGGCCACGTACTGCTGGACGCCGTTGGTGACCGTCACCTGGACGGTGCCGCGGTGCCGGGTCTCCTTGACCAGCAGGAAGAGCAGGCTGAAGATGGCCACGCAGAAGAATCCGACGATGGCGCAGACCAGCGCCCAGGTGGCGATCTTCTCCTCGCGCTGCCAGTAGTCGGCCACGTGCCAGCTCGCGCCGGCCAGCGGCAGCACCCCGGCCGGCGTGCGGATGACCGGCGGGCTCACCGCGATCTCGGCGATCTGCACGGCGACCACCTCCGGCCCGGCGAAGCCGGCCGTCGCGGCCGGGTACGCCGCCACCGGCGGATACGGCCCGACCGCCGGCCACGCCCCAGGGGTCTGGGCTGGCGGCCCGGAGAAGGAGGCCGGCGGCGCGGAGTACGACGCGGGTGGCGCGGAGTACGACACGGGTGGCGCGGAGAAGGGCGCGGCCGCTGCGGGCGAGATGGCCGGCGAGGTGGGCGACTGCGCCGGTGCGGCAGGGAACTGCGCGGTCGGTGCCGGGGCGGCCGGCGGCGTACCGAAGATCGCGGCGGCCGGGAACGGCGCGGCCGGTTGCGGCGTGGCCGGGAACGGCGTGGCCGGGAACGGCGCGGTCGGCGGCATGGCAGCCAACGCGGCGGTCGGCGGCTCGGCGGCCCACGGGTCGGTGGGCGGATGTGCCTGCGTCGCCGGCTCCGACTCGGGTCGCGGCACTGCGGGATCCACGGTCATCAGCGCACCCCGCACGAATTGATCACCCGGCGGAGACTACCGGCTGCCGTGGTGCCCCGTGTTCCCCCGACCGTCCGATTGCGACGCCGGTACGGTCACCGGGCTCAGGCGGACGCGCTCGGCGTGGGCTCAGCCGCCCGGTCCAACGGGGCGGTCGTCGTGTCGATCCCGGCGGCCCGGCGGGCCTCACGACGGGCCACCCAGCCGTAGCCGAAGAGGGCCATCACTGCGAACAGCCACCACTGCACGACGTAGCCGAAGTTCTGCCAGTTGTTCGCGTGCCCCACCGGCACCGCCTTGAACACCGGGTCGGCGGGCGGGGTCTGCTCGTCCAGCAGCAGGTATCCGCCGTAGATCGGGTAGGGCAGTTCGCGGGCGAGCCCGGGCACGCCGACGCGGCGGGTCTCCAGCAGCCCGTTGCGGCGGGCCACAGTGCCGGCGCCGCTCTCGGTCTCGTGCACCCGGCCGACCACCGTCACGTCGCCGGTGGGCGTGGCGGGCACCGACGGCTGTGCTGTGGCCCCGCCCGGAGCCGGCGGGATCCAGCCCCTGTCGACGAGCAGCGCGGTGCCGTCGGCGAGCACCAGTGGGGTGAGCACCTCGAAACCGACGCGACTGTCGGCCGTCCGGCCCCGGACCAGGATGGTGTTGGACGGGTCGTACCGGCCGGTGGCGGTGATCCGGGACCAGACCTTGTCCTCCGCGGGCGGGGGGCCGGCGGTCCCCGGACCGCCGGTGGGAGCGCGGAACGCCTCGCTCAGAGGCACCGGTGCCATCCGCAGACCGGCGTCGATCCGCTCGTTGACCTCGGTGCGCCCCTGGTAGCGGTCCAGCTGCCAGTTGCCCAGCCAGACCATGACGGCAGAGGCGACCAGTGTCAACGCGAGGGCGCCCAGCCAGCGTGGGCTCAGCAGGAACCGGTACACGGCACCGAGGCTACCCGTATGACCGGGGCCACTGACCTGCACCGGGCCGGAGACCGCCGATCGGCCGGGCCAGGGACCGTCGATCAGCGCGGGCGGGGACCGTCGACCACCCCGGGTCGGGGGTGCTCGCGCGTACGACCGGGCGGGTATCGTCACGCGGACGGCTCGGCACCCCGGCCGGTCGTCGCGTACCCGCCGCCGCCCGCGAGGAGTCGATGATGACCGTCGTGCCGCGCCTGGTGCTCAGCGCGCCGTCCTCCGGCCACGGAAAGAACGCGCTGGCGATCGGGCTGCTCGCCGCCCTGGCCGAGCGGGGTGTCGACGTCGCCGGGTTCAAGCTCGGCCCGGACCAGGTCGACGCCGCGTACCTCGGTCTCGCCGCCGGTCGGCCGGGCCGGGTGATCGATCCCCGGCTGGTCGGTGCCGACCGGCTCGCCCCGCTCGTCGCGCACGGCGCAGCGGGCGCCGGGCTCGCCGTGGTGCAGGGCAGCATGGGCCTGTACGACTCGGTGGGTGGCCGCCCCGAGCAGGAGTCCACCGCCGCCGCGGCCGCCGCTCTGCGCAGCCCCGTGGTCCTGGTTGTCGACGTGGCGGCGATGGGACAGTCGGTTGCCGCCCTCGTGCACGGTTTCCGCTCGTACGACGAGCAGTTGTGGCTCGGTGGGGTGATCCTCAATCGGGTGGCGTCCTCCCGGCACGAGGGGATGCTGCGCGAGGCGCTGGAGGACGTGGGGGTGCCCGTCTACGGGGCGCTGCGCCGCCATGACCTGCCGTCGGTGCTGCCGTCGCGCCGGCACGGCGTGGCCCCGGTCGTCGACGGGTCGGCCGACGCCACCCGTGCGGTCCGTCGCCTCGGCGAGGCTGTCGCCGCAACTGTCGACCTGGAACGGCTGCTCGGGCTGGCCCGCTCGGCACCGCCGCTGCCGGCGACGGCGTGGTCGCCGCAGGAGGTGCTCGGCGAGCTGGTCGTCCCGGCGCAGCGTCCGCTGGTGGCGGTCGCGGGTGGGCCTGGCGGCAGTTTCAGCCATCCGGAGACGGCCGAGTTGCTGCGGGCCGCCGGGGCCGAGGTCGTCGTTGTCGATCCGCTGCGCGACGAGACGCTGCCGGCCGGCACCCGCGCGCTTGTCGTCGGCGGCGCGCTGCCCGAGGCGTACGCCGAGCAGTTGTCGGCCAACCGGCGGCTCTGCATCGCGGTGGCCGAGTTGGCGCGTACCGGGCGGCCGGTGGTCGCCGAGGGCGCGGGCCTGCTCTGGTTGGCGCGGGAGCTGGACGGGCTGCCGATGTGCGGCGTGTTGGACGCAGTCGGTGTCAGCCGGGATGGCCTCGTGGTGGGCTACCGGGAGGCGACAGCCCAGACCGACAGTGTGGTCGCGGCGAAGGGCACAGTGCTCGTCGGCCACAAGGAGCACCGCGCGGTGCTCACCCCGCGCGCTGGTCAGCGGCCGGCGTGGAGCTGGGACGGTGGCACGCCGGAGGGGTTCGTCTGGCGCAACGTGCACGCCTCGCAGCTCACCCTGCACTGGGCCGCGCATCCGGCGACCGCCGCCCGGCTGGTCGCCGCTGCGGCGAGCGAGCCGGCGGCCGAGGCGCTGCCCGCCACCCCGGACGGTGTGCCCGCGTAACGCCGGTTCCGGCACCCGCCGGTTCCGGCACCCGCCGGTTCCGGCACCCGCCGGTGCCGGCAGCCGGCTGACCCGCGCGGATCGACGCGGGTCAGTCGACTGTCACGCCGGTCAGCCGACTATGGCGTCCGATGGTGGGGTGAACTGACGGGTCGGTGTGCCCTTCAGTCCGTCGCGCAGGGTCTCGGCGACCGCCGCGATAGGGATCTGCGACTGCCCGTCACCGACGGCGTTGAACGGATTGTCCGGGTCGGAGATGAAGCTCGCTGCGGCCAGTTCAGGTGTGTAGCCGACGAACCAGGCCGACCGGGTGCTGTCGGTGGTGCCGGTCTTGCCGGCGACCGGGCGGCCGACCGTACCCCGGACGCTGTCGGCGGTGGACCAGCCGCCGCAGCTGCCGCGTGCCGGGGTGTCCCCGGTGGGGCAGCGGGCGGCGTCGGTGGCGGCCCGAGCGGCGTCCGCGCTGACGACCTGCCGACAGCGTGGCTTGGCCACCTCGCGATGGATACCGCCGGGGGTCGCGTACGTCGTCGGAGTGCCGTCCCGGTTCATGATCGCCTGTACGGGGATCGCCTCGCAGTAGCGGCCGTCGGCGGCGATGGCGGCGTACGCGTTCGCCATCTCCAGCGGGGTGGCGTCGGAGACGCCCAGGGTGAAGGCACCCCACTTCGAGGCTTTCGCGGGTGAGGCGTGGTCCCGGTCCACGTCGGTGCGCCAGCGCAGCCCGAGTTGCTCGGCCAACCGGACCGCCCGTTCCGCGCCGACCTTCTCCTCCAGCCACACGAAGTACGTGTTCACCGACTTGCCGAAACCGGACCACATGGTCTGCTGGCCGGTCATCGCGCCGCTGGCGTTGGAGGGCGACCAGCCGTCGTAGACCTCCGACCGGTAGCGGTATGGCGCGTTGAATGAGGTGGACAGGGTCATCCCCGAGTCCAGCGCGGCAAGCATCGGGAACATCTTGAACGTCGACCCGGCCTGGTAGCCCGCCAGGTCACCGCCACCGAGCAGTGGCGCCACGGTGTTCGGGTAGTTGGCCTTCACCTTCGGCCCGGCCTCGGGGTTCGAGCTCTGTGGGTTCTCGCTCAGGTCCAGCGAGTACGTCCGGTTCACCGCCATGGCCTTGACCCGCCCGGTGCCCGGCTCGGAGACCACGATGCCGTTGGCGAACGGGCTGCCGGTGGCGTCCTTGGCGCCGACGTTCTTCTCCGCCGCTTCCTGGACCTTCGGGTCGAGGCTGAGCACGATCCGGTAGCCGCCGCGGCGCAGGTTGTCCATCCGCTCCAGGCGGCTGGCGCCGAACGCGGGTTGGGAACTCCACCAGTTCTTCAGGTAGTCGCAGGCGAAGCCCCAGCTGTTGTACTTCTCCGGGATCGCCGCGCAGTCGTGCGGCGGGGTGGTCAGCTTCAGTCGGATCGGCTCGGACTTGGCGGCGGCGGCCGAGTCGGGGGAGAGGTAGCCGAGTTGGCTCATCCGGTCCAGCACGTAGTTGCGCCGCCCGGTGGCCTCCTTCTGGTCGGAGTCGGCGGGGTCGTACTCGGATGGGGACTTGACCAGGCCGGCGAGGGTGGCCGCCTCGACGGGGGTGAGGTCCTTCGGGGTCTTGGAGAAGAAGATCTCGCTTGCCGCGTAGATGCCGTACGCCCGGTGACCGAAGTACGCCGAGTTCAGGTAGCGCTCCATGATCTGTTCTTTGCTCAGCTCCTTCTCCAGGTCCAGCGCCATCCGCATCTCCTTGACCTTGCGCAGGCTGGTCTGCTGGGTGGCTTCCTGGACCTCCTTGGGCGTTGTCGCGCTGTCCCGCAGGGCCATCCGGACGTACTGCATGGTGAGCGTGGAGGCACCTTGGGAGACCCCGCTGGAGCGGGCGTTGGACACGAAGGCGCGGGCCACGCCCTTCGGGTCGACGCCGTGGTGCTGGTAGAAGCGGGAGTCCTCGGCGGCGACGATCGCCTGCTGGATGTTCGGCGACATGTCCGACAGCTTCGTGTACTGCCGGTACTCCTCGTAGAACATGGTCAGTACGGTCTTGCCGTCCGGGGCGTAGAGGTAGGAGGTCTCGGCGGGCAGGGCGGTGGCCAGCAGCTTGGTCTTGTGCTCCACGGCGTGTGCGGTGGCCTTCGCGCCGAGCCCGGTCAGGGCGACGAGCGGGTACGCGGCGGCGGCGATCACGATGCCGGCGATGAGCCCGGCGCGCAGGAGAGGAACGAGTCGACCAGCGGCAGCAAGGGGTCGGTTGCTCACATGGCCAAGTTATGACATTTCAGAATCGAACATGAGAAAAACTCATAAACCAGCGCTGTGGTGATGTGCCTTACGCCGGGATCGACTGTCCCGCCGGCCGCCTTCCCGGCAGGATCGCGGGCATGCGTGATCAGCCGAGCGACGTACCGCCGGTCGCCGCGGCCGACCCGGCGCTGGCGCCCGAGCCGGATCTGGCACACCACGGGGACGCGGAGGTCGGCAACGGCCTCATCGACCTCGCCGTCAACGTCCGCCAGGCACCACCGCCTGCCTGGTTGGCCGAGCCGATCGCCGCCACCCTCACCGACCTGGCCCGCTACCCGGACCCGACGCAGGCCCGTGCCGCCGTCGCCGCCCGGCACCGGCGTCCCCCGAACGAGGTAGTGCTCACCGCCGGGGCCGCCGAGGGCTTCGTGTTGATCGCCCAGGCGCTGCGCGGCATCCGCCGACCGGTGGTCGTGCACCCCCAGTTCACCGAACCGGAGGCGGCGCTGCGGGCCGCCGGTCACCAGGTCGAGCGGGTGCTGCTCGACCCGGCTGACGGCTTCCGGCTCGACGCGTCCCGGGTGCCCGCCGACGCCGACCTGGTGATGATCGGCAACCCGACCAACCCCACGTCGGTGCTGCACCCGGCCCAGACGGTGGCCGCGCTGGCCCGCCCGGGTCGGGTGCTCGTTGTCGACGAAGCGTTCGCCGACACCACAGGCGGGCACAGCGGCGAGCCGGAATCACTCGCCGAGCGGCGCGACCTGCCCGGACTGCTCGTGGTGCGCAGCCTCACGAAGACCTGGGGGCTCGCCGGCCTGCGGATCGGCTACCTGCTCGGCGCCCCGGAGCTGCTGTCCCGGCTGGCCGCCGTCCAGCCGCTCTGGGCCGTCTCCACGCCCGCGCTGGCCGCCGCCGCGGCGTGCGCCACGCCCGTCGCAGTCTCCGCCGAGCGCGCGATCGCCGTCGACCTCGCCGCCGACCGCGACCACCTGGTGGCACGCCTCGCCAGCATCCCCGGTGTACGCGTCGCAGGCCGCCCCGCCAGCGCGTTCGTGCTTGTGCACCTGCCCGGCGCGATGCGGGTGCGCTCGGCCCTGCGGGACCGGGGCTGGGCGGTGCGTCGCGGTGACACGTTCCCGGGTCTCGGCCCGGACTGGCTGCGCCTGGCGGTACGTGACCGAAACACCACCGACGCGTTCGTCGAGGTGCTGCGCGAGATCATGGAGGCATGATGCTGGAGACCACGATCGCGGCCATCGCGCCACTGGACGAGTCGGCGATGGCCGCGGCCCGGGAGATGCACGGCCGCCTGACCAAGCCGCCGGGCTCGCTCGGTGCGCTGGAAGACCTGTCGGTACGCCTCGCGGGGCTCGCCGGGGTCTGCCCACCGCCGTTGCCCGAGCCGGCCGCAGTGGCGATCTTCGCGGGAGACCACGGGGTGCACGCCCAGGGGGTGACCCCGTGGCCGCAGGAGGTCACCGGGCAGATGATCGGCAACTTCCTGGCCGGCGGCGCGGTCGTCAACGCGTTCGCCCGGCAGGCCGGCGCCTCGGTCACAGTTGTCGACGTCGGGGTCGCCAACCCGCTGCCCACCCCGGACGAGGTACCCGACCCGGCCGTGCACGATCCGGCCACGCCCCGGCTTGTCACCGCGTCAGTACGCAGGGGCACCCGGGACTTCACAGTGACCGCCGCGCTCACCCGGGACGAGGCGCTCGCGGCGGTGTGCACCGGCATCCGGATCGCCGACGAGTTGATCGATGCCGGCGCCGGCATCCTGCTCACCGGCGACATGGGCATCGGCAACACCACCCCGGCGGCCACCCTGATCGCCGCGTTCACAGGCGTCGACCCGCTCGACTCCACCGGCCGGGGCACCGGCGTCGACGACCCGACGTACGCCCGCAAGGTGGCAGTGGTGCGTGCCGCGCTGGCCCTGCACGAGCCCGACCCGGCCGACCCGCTGGGCGTGCTGGCCGCCGTCGGCGGCCTGGAACACGCGGCGCTGGCCGGGCTGATCCTGGGCGCGGCAGCGCGCCGCACACCTGTGCTTCTGGACGGCGTGATCGCTGTCTCCGCCGCGCTCGCCGCCGCCGCGTTCGCGCCGAACGCGGTCTTCGCCATGGTCGCCGGGCACCGCTCAGCCGAGCCGGGTGCCACGGTGGCGCTGCGCAGCCTGGGCCTTGACCCGCTTATCGACCTGGGGCTGCGTCTCGGCGAGGGCACCGGGGCGCTGCTGGCGCTGCCGGTGGTCACCGGCGCGGTGCGGGTGCTGCACGAGGTGGCCACGTTCGACTCCGCAGGGGTGGCCGAGAAGTGACAATGCGCGTCCGGCTCGGAGGTGCGCTGTGAGCGCCAGCCCGTACCCCCTCGGTCTGCGGCTCGACGGGCGTCGGGTGGTCGTGGTGGGCGGCGGCGCGGTCGCCACCCGGCGCGTCCCGGCGCTGCTGGACGCCGGCGCGGACGTCCTGCTCGTGGCACCGGAGCTCACCCCGGCGTTGCGTGCGCACGCCGACGCGGGGCGGCTGCACTGGGTGCCGCGCCGGTTCACGCCCGACGACCTGGACGGGGCGTGGCTGGTCCAGGTGGCGATCGACGATCCCCTCGCTGCGGCGTCGGTGAGCGCCGCCGCCGCCGAACGGCGGATCTTCTGCGTCCGGGCCGACGACCGGACGGCTGCCACCGCGTGGACCCCGGCGGTGACCCGGCACGGCCCGGTCACAGTAGCGGTGCTCGGCGGCGGCGATCCGCGACGGGCGATGAGTGTCCGAGACGCGATCCGCGACCTCCTCGGTGTAAGGAAGGGCCCCCTGTTAACGCCTGCGGTAGAGGAAGGGGCCCTTCCTAACGCGGGCGGCGGGCGGGTGGCGCTGGTCGGGTCCGGTCCCGGTGACCCGGAGCTGATCACTGTGAAGGGCTGGCGGCTGCTCACCGAGGCTGACGTGGTCGTCGCCGACCGGCTGGTGCCCGGGCTGCTCCTGGACGAGCTACGTCCCGATGTCGAGCTGGTAGACGCCTCGAAGATCCCCTATGGCCCGTCCCGGGCACAGGAGGAGATCAACCAGATCCTGGTCGACCGTGCCCTGGCTGGCGCCTTCGTGGTGCGGCTCAAGGGCGGCGACCCGTACGTCTTCGGCAGGGGCGGCGAGGAGTTGCTGGCGTGCGCGGCGGCGGGCGTACCGGTGACCGTGGTCCCCGGGGTGACCAGCTCGATCGCCGCTCCTGCGGCGGCCGGGATTCCGGTCACCCACCGGGGGGTGGCGCACGAGTTCACAGTGGTCTCCGGGCACCTGGCACCCGACTCGCCGGCGTCGCTTGTGCGTTGGGACGCCCTTGCGGGTCTGCGTGGAACCCTTGTGATCCTGATGGGGCTGAAGAATCTCGCCGCCATCACGGCAACCCTGATCGCGCACGGCCGACCGCCGCAGACGCCGGCCGCCGTCGTCCAAGAAGCCACCACGGGCGCCCAGCGGGTGCTGCGGTCGACGCTCGACGCGGTGGCTGCCGACGCGGTGGCGGCCGACCTCCGTCCGCCCGCCGTCGTGGTGGTGGGTGACGTGGTGGGTGCCCTCGACGGGTGACCGGTGGCACGGGTCCACGCGGACCGGAGCGGCCCTGGGCGGTGCGGGCGCGGAGCGGCCCCTGGGCGGTGCGGGCGGCAGAGACCGGCCGGTCCCTGCGGGCCCTTTGCTCTGCTTCAACCGACGCAACACGGAGACGTCGTTTGTGTTGCGTGGAGTGAAGCAGAGCAAAGGACGCGCGGAGGGCCCATGGCGAGGGCGGTGACGGCGGCGCTCGGGTGGCCGCTACCGCCGGTGCGGTCCACCGACCGACGCCGGCCGGAGCGACGACGGGCCGGAGCAGCGCTGCTCCGGCCCGTCGTCGAACTGCCTGTCGGCTACTGCTTGAGCATGTTGTCCAGCAGCAGGGCGCAGCGGATCAGCCCCAGGTGGCTGTACGCCTGCGGGTGGTTGCCCAGGCCCCGCTCGGCGAGCGGGTCGTACTGCTCGGGGAGCAGCCCTGTCGGGCCGGCCGTGAGCACCATCTGCGCGAACAGTTCCTCGGCGTCGGTGCGGCGGCCGGTGCGCAGGTACGCCTCGATCAGCCACGCCGTGCAGATGTGGAAGCCACCCTCACGGCCGGGCAGGCCGTCGTCCCAGTGGTAGCGGTAGACGACCGGCCCGCTGCGCAGGTCCGCCTCGATCCGCAGGACTGTGGACAGGAAACGCGGGTCGTCGCCCGCGAGCAGGCCGGAGAGCCCGATCCAGAGCGACGAGGCGTCCATGTCCTCGTCGCCGTAGGCGACGCTGTACGCCTCCACGTCGGAGTGCCAGCCGTGCTCCAGCACGTTGGCGCCGATCCGGTCGCGCAGGTCCGTCCACTCCGGCCGGTCCTCGCCGCCGTGCTGGCGCATCACGTGCAGCGCCCGGTCGACGGTCATCCAGCACATCACCTTGGAGAAGACGTGGTGCCGAGGTGGGAGCCGAGCCTCCCAGATGCCGTGGTCGGGCTCGTGCCAGCGGCGGCGGACCGCCTCGACCATGTTCTCCAGGACCCGCCACTCGTCGTCACGCACCGAACCGCGGGCGTCGGCGACGGCCGCGATGAGGTCGGCGATCGGGCCGAAGACGTCCAGTTGCAGCTGGTGGTTGGCGAGGTTGCCGACCCGGACCGGCCTGGAGCCGGCGTACCCGGGCAGCGTGTCGATGACCGCCTCGGCACCCAGCTCGTAGCCGTCGATCGTGTAGAGCGGGTGCAGCCGCTCCGGGTGACCGCCGGTGCGTTCGATGCAGCCGTCGACCCAGAGCAGCAGCGCTTCGGCCTCCTCGATGGAGCCGAGGTCGACAAGCGCGCGGGCGGTTAGCGCCGCGTCCCGTAGCCAGCAGTAGCGGTAGTCCCAGTTGCGGACGCCGCCCAGCTCCTCGGGGAGCGAGGTGGTGGCCGCGGCCAGGATCGAGCCGGTCGCCTCGTGGCAGAGCCCTCGCAGCGTGAGGGCGCTGCGGGCGACCAGGTCGCGGGCGGTGGACGGCAGCCGCAGCGAGGCCACCCAGTCCTTCCACGGCTGCTCGGCAGCGGCCTGCCGCTCGTGGACCGGCACCCGGTGGTGCTCCAGGCTGTTCGTGCCGAAGCGAAGCTCCAGCACGATCTGCCCGCCGGCTGCCGAGAGGTCGACGATCGCCTTGGCGGTCTCGTAGCCGCCGTCGTTCGTGACGTCCCACTCCACCCCGGGGGAGTAGAGGGCGATCGGCTCGTTCGAGCCGAGCACCAGGAGGCCGTCGCCGAGCGGTTGCAACTGCACGGCGACCTGACCGAATTCGGGTCGCGGCGCGAAATCCACCCGGACCCGGCCACTGCCGGTCAGCACCCGGACCAGCGTCGAGTCACCCGTGATCACCGCGGCGCCGTCCGGGATGGTCTCCCTGGTCGGCTTGTCCAGCCAGTCGGTGACGGTGAGCCCGGACCACCGGGTCTCCACTGTCATCGTGCCGGAGCGGTAGCGCTGGCCCAGAGGAATACCGCCGCGTTCCGGGGCGACGCTGAAGTGGCCGGCGGGGCTGCCGCCGACCAGGTCGGCGAAGATCGCCGCCGAGTCCGGCTTGGGGTGGCAGAGCCAGCTGACCTTGGCCTCGGGGGTGAGCAGCGCGACGGTACGGCCGTTGGCCAGCATGGAGTGCCGTTCGATAGGCACCGCCCGCTCACCGAACAGCCAGTGCCGACGGGTCTCCAGCAGCAGCCCGAGCGCGCGGGCCGCCTCGATCGGCTCGGCCACCCGGTAGTCGGCCTGCGTCTCGCCCGGACCGATCTTGATGCCGAGGTCCGGTCCGTGCAGGTTGCCGAACGCGTTCTCGTCGGTGACGTCGTCGCCGATGAAGAGCACCGCGCTTGCCGCGAGCTGGGTCCGGAGCTGGTCGATAGCGGTGCCCTTGTGGGTGGCCACCACTGACAGCTCGATGACCTCCTTGCCCTGCGTGACCGTGACGCCGTCGAAGGTCGCCGGGCCGCTCAGGGCCGCTTCGATTGCCGAGGCGGCGACCTGCGGGTCGACTCCCCGGGTGTGCATGGCGACGCTTGCCGGCTTGCGTTCCAGCCGGATGCCGGGGTGCTCGGCGGCGATCTCCCGCAGCGCGTTGCGCACCTGCTGGCGTACTGCCACCAGCTCGGGGGAGAGCCGCTCGACGAAGCCGATGTCGAACTCGGAGCCGTGGCTGCCGACGAGGTGCACCTCGCTGGGCAGCCGGGAGAGCGCGGCCAGATCGCGCAGCGCCCGGCCGGAGACCACCGCCACGGTGGTCTGCGGCAGCGCGGCGAGCGCGCGGATCGCGGCCACCGCCTCGGGCAGCGGTACGGCTGTGCTCGGATCCTCCACGATCGGCGCGATCGTGCCGTCGTAGTCGCAGGCGATGAGGAGTTGGGGAACCCGGGCGATCCGGCCGATGGCGGATCGTAGTTCCGGGTCCATCACTGCGGCGGCGATCGCCGCTCCGTCGGTGACGGACGTGTTCACGCGGCCTCCGCCTCGGACACTCCGAGCTCGGAGAGGAAAGACTTGGCCCAGTGCCCCACGTCGTGGGTGCGCAGGTGGCGTTGCATTGTCCGCATCCGGCGGCGTGCCTCGGTTTTCTCCACGTGCACTGCCCGGAGCAGGGCGTCCTTGACCGCGTCCGGGTCGTGCGGGTTACACAAAAATGCCTGGCGCAGCTCTGTTGCGGCGCCGGCGAATTCACTGAGCACGAGCGCGCCACCCTGGTCGGCGCGCGATGCGACGTACTCCTTGGCCACCAGATTCATTCCGTCTCGCAGCGGGGTCACCATCATCACGTCGGCAGCGACGTACATCGCGGCCAGTTCACTGCGACTGTACGACTGATGCAGATAATGCACCGCCGGCACGCCGACCCGGCCGAATTCGCCATTAATCCGACCAACCTCGCGCTCAACCTTGACTCGAAGTGCCTGGTAGTGCTCGACGCGCTCGCGGCTCGGCGTGGCCACCTGCACCATAACCGCATCCGGAACTGTCAACTTTCCGTCAGCAAGCAGTTCGCGGAAGGCCTTCAGGCGCAACTCGATGCCCTTGGTGTAGTCGAGCCGGTCCACACCCAGGATGATCGTCTTCGGGTCGCCCAGTTCGGCGCGGATCTGCTTGGCCCGGGCCTGGATCGCCGGGTCCTCGGCAAGCCGCTCCATCTCCTTGGTGTCGATCGAGATGGGGAACGCGCCCGCCTTCACCTGCCGCCCGTCGACCTGGATCATCTGACCCTCGTAGCGCAGGCCGAGCAGGTGCCGGGCCAGCCGGACGAAGTTCTGCGCGGCCAGCCGCTGCTGGAAGCCGACCAGGTCGGAGCCGAGCAGGCCGCGCAGGATCTCCGTACGGAACGGCATCTGCATGAACAGCTCGATCGGCGGGAACGGGATGTGCAGAAAGAAGCCGATCCGCAGGTCCGGTCGCAGCTCACGCAGCATCGCCGGGACCAGTTGGAGCTGGTAGTCCTGCACCCAGACCGTCGCGCCCTCGGCGGCCACGTCCGCCGCGGCCTCCGCGAACCGGGCGTTCACCAGGCGGTACGCCTCCCGCCAGCGACGCTTGTACGCAGGTGTCTCGACAGCGTCGTGGTAGAGCGGCCAGATCGTCGCGTTGGACTGGCCCTCGTAGTAGCGCTCCAACTCCTCGGCGCTCAGCGGCACCGGGTGCAGTCGGATGCCCTCAAGGTCGAAGGGCTCGGGGGCGGCGCCGGTGCCACCGGCCCACCCGACCCAGGTGCCCTGGTGTTCGGCGAGCACGGGGTGCAGCGCGGTGACCAGCCCGCCGGGGCTGCGTCGCCACTGCCGTCCCTCGGGTGTGCTCACCTCGTCGACCGGCAGACGGTTCGCCACTACGACAAAGGAGCTACGGACGGTCACGATCGGCCACCTCCGGGTACTGACGGGTCCACCGCGATGAGCGTACTGAGCGTAGCTGCGGTGTCTGGGCCCCCGTGCCGGAGTCTCCTACCCGCTCACGCTTCGGCGAATCCTCAAGGTGATCTTGTCGACAACCGGCAGGTCCAGAGGTCCGGCGAGCGGCTCGCGGCAGCCGGCAGCGGGTCCGGCCGGCGGCGCGCCGCGTACCCCGGAGGCGGGGTGATGTGGGCGAAGCGCGCCGTACCTGTCAGGATTGAGGGTGGCGTGCGCGTGGCCGGCTCCCGGCCGGCGGCGGCGGGTGGAGATTCGAGCCCGCGCCGCGCCGCCGATCAGCGACAGCAAACCGACGGAGGTAGCCCGCACCGTGGCCCAGTACATCTACGTCCTGGAAAAGGCGCGCAAGGCGCACGGCGACAAGGTCGTGCTCGACAACGTGACGCTGAGCTTCCTGCCGGGGGCCAAGATCGGTGTGGTCGGCCCGAACGGCGCCGGTAAGTCCAGCCTCCTCAAGATCATGGCAGGGTTGGACAAGCCGAGCAACGGCGAGGCCCGGCTCATGCCCGGTTACACGGTCGGCATGCTCGCCCAGGAGCCTCCGCTCAACGACGCCAAGACCGTGCTCGGCAACGTCGAGGAGGCGGTCGCCGAGACGAAGGCCAAGCTGGAGCGGTTCAACAAGATCGCCGAGCAGATGGCGACCGACTACTCCGACGAGCTGATGGAGGAGATGGGCCGGCTCCAGGAGGAGCTGGACCACGCCGACGCGTGGGACATCGACTCCAAGCTCGAACTGGCAATGGACGCCCTGCGCTGCCCGCCGCCGGACGCCGACGTGACCCAGCTCTCCGGTGGTGAGCGGCGCCGCGTCGCGCTCTGCAAGCTGCTCCTGGAGGCCCCCGACCTGCTGCTGCTCGACGAGCCCACGAACCACCTGGACGCGGAGAGCGTCTCCTGGTTGGAGCAGCACCTCGCCAAGTACGCCGGCACCGTCATGGCGATCACCCACGACCGGTACTTCCTGGACAAGGTGGCCGGCTGGATCCTGGAGCTGGACCGGGGCCGGGCCATCGGGTACGAGGGCAACTACTCCACCTACCTGGAGAAGAAGGCCGCACGGCTGGCCGTCGAGGGCCGCCGCGACGCCAAGATGAAGAAGCGCCTCACCGAGGAACTGGAGTGGGTGCGCTCCAACGCCAAGGCCCGGCAGACCAAGTCCAAGGCCCGCCTGGACCGGTACGACGAGATGGCCACCGAGGCGGAGAAGACCCGCAAGCTGGACTTCGAGGAGATCCAGATCCCGCCGGGCCCGCGTCTGGGCAGCACGGTGATCGAGGCGTCGCACCTCAGCAAGGGCTTCGGCGACCGGCTGCTGATCGACGACCTGTCGTTCTCGCTGCCCCGCAACGGCATCGTCGGCATCATCGGCCCGAACGGCGTCGGCAAGACCACGCTCTTCAAGACCATCGTCGGGTTGGAGGAGCCGACCAGCGGCGAGGTCCGGGTCGGCCCCACCGTCTCGCTGTCGTACGTCGACCAGAACCGGCAGGGCCTCGACGGCGACAAGACCGTCTGGGAGGTCGTCTCCGACGGTCTGGACTACCTGATGGTGGGCAAGGTCGAGATGCCGTCGCGGGCGTACATCGCCGCGTTCGGTTTCAAGGGACCGGACCAGCAGAAGCCGACGAAGGTTCTCTCCGGCGGCGAGCGCAACCGGCTCAACCTGGCGCTGACCCTGAAGATCGGCGGCAACGTCATCCTGCTCGACGAGCCGACGAACGACCTGGACGTGGAGACGCTGTCCAGCCTGGAGAACGCCCTGCTGGAGTTCCCCGGCTGCGCCGTTGTCATCTCCCACGACCGGATGTTCCTCGACCGGGTCGCCACGCACATCCTGGCCTGGGAGGGCGACGACCAGAACCCGGCGAAGTGGTTCTGGTTCGAGGGCAACTTCGAGGCGTACGAGAAGAACAAGATCGACCGTCTCGGCGCGGAGGCCGCCCGTCCGCACCGGGTGACCTACCGCAAGCTGACCCGCGACTGACCGGCCGAGAAGGTGTCTGACCGGTTCGTCTACCACTGCACACTGCGCTGGTCCGATCTCGACGCGTACGGCCACGTCAACAACTCGCGCTTCCTCACCCTGTACGAGGAGGCGCGGGTGGCGTTGATGTTCGCCGGCGGTCGGGCCTGGGGAGTGGGCTCGTTCGCCGACGGCGTCGTGATCCGTCGGCACGAGGTCGACTACCTGCGCCCCGTCGACTACGCGCTGGGTCGGGCCACCGCGGAGGCCGCGCCCACGGTCCGCATCGAGCTGTGGGTGGAGGAGATCAGGCCCTCGCGGTTCACCGTCGCCTACGAGCTGTACGACGGCGACGTGCTGGCCAGCCGCGCCCGCTCGGTGCTGGTGCCGTTCGACCTGACCCGCCAGGTGCCCCGGCGGATCACCGCAGAGGAGCGGGCGTTCCTGCTCACGTACGCCCCGCAGGGCGGTGACGGGTGACCCGGCCGGACACGGCGGGGCCGGACCGGGCGGCGGCGTCGCAGCCCGGTCACGGCCTGACCGGGGTGGCCGACGCGGGCGCGTTCCTGGCCCGCCTGGTCCGACTGGACCCGGGTGCGCTGGTCCGGCTGCGGCCGGGTGGCGCGCCCGGCCGGGTCGCACTCTGGGCCCGGTTGCCGTGGCAGGCGCTCGTGGTCCGTACGGTGGCCGGCGGTCCGACCGACGGCACCGCCGTGGACGTCACCGTGAGCGCCGCGCAACTGCTGGCGGAGCTGGAACGCGGTGGCGTGACGTTGCCGGCTCCCAGGGACGCGCAGTGGCAGTGGCCGTTGCCGCCGGCACGCAGCCAGCCGGTGGAGGTGTTGCCCACCGCGGAGCTGCGGCGGATCGCGGACGCGGCGGCAGGCGCTCTGCGTGCCGCGAGCGAGCAGGGTGTCGCAGGTCGTGCGGTGGGTCAGCGTGCCCTGCGTGACGCGCTTCTCGACCACGTGGCAGTGCTCGTCACTCCGGACGACCCGCCGGGCCCGCCGGTGGAGGTGTCGCAGCGGTTGGTGCAGGGGCTGGTCCGGATGGGCTTTCTCGGCCCGGCCGACGGCGCCGCGCGGTCGCAGGTGCAGGTGCGTGTCGCCGGCCGATGGGTCGGCCTGGTGGGACCATATGGAGCCACTTGGTTGCAGAAGGCCACCGATCTTGGCCTGACCCCCCTCAACACTCGTACGAACGGATGACCCTGGCTCATTCTTCTGGGTCGGTGCGGTCGTTGGGGGGGTGCTTCAACTCGGCTGTCCGGGTACCGTCCATCCTCGGATCCAACGCACCGTAGGCGGCTGGATCCGCTGGGGAGTGAGGTGCGCGAGCGATGCCGTGGTGGTCATGGCGCCCCGGTCCCGCCGACGGCGGGAATCCGGAAACCGGAAGCGGGATCACAGTCGACAGCGCGGTCCGGGTCGGGCCGCCCAGCCCTCGCCAGCCGGGGGACGACTGCCCGGGCAACGACAGGCCCGCGCTGGCCGACATGTCGGTCACCGTCGAGCCGGTGAGCCTGGGGCGGGTCTGTGACGCGCTCGATCTACTCGACGTGCGTTACCTGGCAGACGGCGACGGCAATCTCCTGGCCATGTGGGAGCGGCACGCGGTGCTGGTGACCCTCGAAGGCCCGGAGGACGAGATCCTGGTCATGCGGGCCCGCCCGCACGCCACGGTCCCGCCGGACTGGGCTGACCGGGCCTACCGGGTCGTCAACGAGTGGAACCACACCCGTCGGTTCTGCAAGGCGTACATCGGTGACCCGACCGAACGCGGTCAACTGCCGATCTACGCCGAGCTTCAGGTG
The DNA here is from genome assembly GCF_049847245.1 of Micromonospora sp. DT68. Classification (NCBI taxonomy): domain Bacteria; kingdom Bacillati; phylum Actinomycetota; class Actinomycetes; order Micromonosporales; family Micromonosporaceae; genus Micromonospora; species Micromonospora sp. DT68. The sequence continues at coordinate 43,758 of NZ_JBNCNZ010000012.1, read as the reverse complement.
CCGCTCGGCGCCGGCACCCACGACGCGCTGCTTGTCGAGATGCTCGACTGCGGCGCGGCGGTGGCCACCAGCTTCGTGGACTGGCTGCACGACGAGGGCGCGCTGCTCTGAGCCTCGCGCCTGCCGACGGCCCGGTGCGGGCCGTCAGGCGGGCTCGGCCGGGTCTTCCATGGCGTTGACCATGAAGTACGCGGCCCGCTCCAGGTAGTCCCAGAGGGCGGTGGCGACCTGCGGCTCCAGATCGAGCTTGTCCACCGCGTTGCGCATGTGCCGCAGCCAGGCGTCCCGTTCGGCAGCGCCGATCCGGAACGGGGCGTGCCGCATCCGCAGCCGCGGGTGCCCACGCTGGGTCGAGTACGTGTTCGGGCCACCCCAGTACTGCATCAGGAACAGGGTCATCCGGTCGGCAGCCGGGCCCAGGTCCTCCGGATACATCGGCCGTAGCAGAGGATCGCCTGCCACGCCGACGTAGAACTCGTCCACAAGCCGGCGGAAGGTGGGCTCGCCGCCGACCGCTTCGAAGAGGGTCATCGACGCACCGGGACGGTCGGATTCACCTGCGGGGTTCACCGTTCCATCCTGCCAGGTGCGGCCCGGCCCGGCCGGACCCGTAGGCCGTGCGTCGGGTCACGGCAGCTGGGCGCCGGCCCCCGGGGCTGGACCGACGGTCAGGTGACCGCCTGCCGGTGACGGTCGTCACCTGAGCGTGGATCGGTGCTCCGCGCCATGTCGCCGGCTGCGGGGCTACGCGGGCCGGGTGCGGGCGCGGCGCCAGACGAGGTGCCTGCCGCCGACGTGGCCGGTGCGGGGGTGGCCGGTGCGGGGGTTGCCGGTGCGGGGGCGGGCGTGGCATTGGCCGCGGTGGCCGCCGCGATCGTCGCGTCGATGGTCTGCTTGTCCGGCCAGCGCAACGCGGCGATCGTCATCAGCACCACCCCGACGGCGCTCCACACCCCGACCACCATCGGAATGGAGAACCGCTCGGAGAGCATTCCGGTGATCAGCACCGCGAGGCCCTGGATGACCTGGACGCCTGTCGCCATCACGCCGAAGGCGCGCGCCCGGAAGCCGGCGGGCAGCGCCTGGACGAACAGCCCGTTGGCCATCGGCAGCATGCCGGCGACCGCGAACCCGCAGAGGGCGGCCAGCAGCGCCACCACCAGCGGAGACGGATTCAGTAGTGCCGGCACCAGCACCAGCGGTGAGAGCACCGCGAGCGGGCGCATCAGGGCCAGCCGGCGGGCCGGGCCGAACAGCCGGCTCACCAGCAGCCCGCCGAGGATGAAACCCACCGGATTGGCGACCATGATCACCGCTTGCGCCGTGCCGGGGTTCATGTTGACGTTCGGGTGCTCGTTGGCCCAGGCGGCGGCCAGCCCTTCCGGAACGATCGAGAAGAGCATCGCGCTGAACACCAGCACCGCGATGGCCCGCAACACCGGTGTGCCGAACACGATCTGGAACCCCTGCGCGGTCTCCCGGAGCAGGTGGCTGCGGTGCGCGCTTGTCATCAGCGCCGGTCGGTTGCGCACCCCGAGGCGGACCAGCAGCGCGGAGACACCGAACGTGACCGCGTTGAACAGCAGCGCGGCCCTCGGATCGATCGAGGCGATGGCCGCGCCGAACAGATAGCCGACAACCTGGGCTGCCTGCCCGATGCTGCTGTTCAGCGACAACCCGACCACCAGCCGGTCCCCGGTGAGGATCTGCGGCATCAGCGCGGACTTCGCGGCCTGACTCGGTGGGTTGGCGAGCGTCGTGGCGAAGATGAGCACCAACAGCGCCGGGACCGGCAGGTTCGGAAGGGCGATGAGCAACATCAGCGCCATCCGGATCAGGTCACACAGCACCATCACCCGCCGGTACGGGTAGCGCTCGGCCAACGCCGCGAGCAGCGGGCCACCGACCAGCCACGGCAGGTAGCTGATGGCGAACGCGGCGGCGGAGAGCGCGACCGACTCGGTCTGCCGGTAGACGAGGAGGGTGACGGCGGCCTTGGCGACGTAGTCGCCGATCCAGGAGAGGGCCCCGGCTGCGAAGACAGCTCGGAACTCGCGCTGGGCGAACACTTCGCGAAAAGTGGCCGGCCCCTCCGCGGAAGGTCGCTCGTCAGGCACCGTCGCCTCCATCGGCCCCCGGAACAGCCGCTCGTGACAGCCCGGCCGGGAACACTCGTCAGATCTACGGGTCAGCGAGGATGTGACCACGTTCCGGCGGGAACGCGTGTTTCGGATTCTGCCCGATCGTCTGACAACTAGCTAGGGCGAACGGCTCGTTCGTCGCATCCCCGACTGAACGAACGGACGATACCTGAGGGGCCGGGCGGCTCGCGACCCCTGCATCGGCGGCCAGCGCTGCCGGGCCAGATCGCCGAGGTCAGGTGGCACCACCCTGACCCGTCTCACCTTCGGCCAACGGTCGGCTCGGCGCACCCTGATAGATGCGGGAGGCGGCGATCTGCGCGGTGATCCCCGAGTTCTCCAGCGCCTCCGCCAGCCTGCGGCGCAGCTCCCGGCCCACAGCGAACTGGCCGTCCGCTGTCGTCTTCACCACCGTACGGATCACCGCACCATCCACTGTCATCTGCTCGACACCGAGCACCTCGGGCGCCTCCACGATCTCCGGCGACAGCTCCGGGTCGAGCGCCACCGAGGCTGCCGCCGTCCGCAGTACGGCGCTCGCCTCCTCGGTGCCGCTGAACCCGATCGGCAGGTCCACGACCACAAGCGCCCATCCCTGGCTCTTGTTGCCCACCCGGATGATCTCGCCGTTGCGGATGTACCAGAGCACGCCCCGGCCGTCGCGGACCGTGGTGACGCGGAGCCCGACCGCCTCGACGACACCTGTCGCCTCTCCCAGATCGACGTTGTCGCCCACGCCGTACTGGTCCTCGATGAGCATGAACAGCCCTGCCAGCAGGTCCTTGACCAGGCTCTGCGCGCCGAAGCCCAGCGCGACGCCGGCGATGCCGGCGCTGGCCAGCAGTGGCGCGAGGTCGAAGCTGAACTCGCGCAGGATCATCAGCAGCGCGATGCCGAAGACGAACGCGGTGGTCAGGCTGCGCAGCACCGAGCCGATCGCCTCGGCCCGCTGCCGACGCCGTTCGGGTACGAACTCGGCCGGGTCGACAGCGGCGGTGGGCACCCGCTCGCGCAGCGGCCGCAGCATCGTCGGCACAGCGCCCTCGGCTGTGGTCCGGACCAGACGGTTGATCGTCCGGTGCAGCGCCCAGCGGGCCACCATCGCCAGCACCAGGATCAGCAGCACCCGCAGTGGCTTGAGCAGGATCCAGTAGCTGCCCTCCGCGAACCATTCCGACCTGGTCATGCGGTAGAGGAATTCGCAGGAGGTGCTGCCCTGGCAGTTCACCGATCCGACGGTGGGCAGGGCGAAGGGGGTCACGCTGGCGGCACTCACACTGCCTTCGTACCGCAAGGGGCCCGGCCGCCCATCGGCGACCCACCGGCCGGGTGAGATCCCGCCGAGGGCTGGGTCGGACCGGCCTGAACCGGCCATCGTGACAGGTGCGGTAAGGAGCTTCATGTCCGACCCCGGATTAGTACGTGCAATCCGGGGTCCGATCAGGGACGATTGGCGCAACGGACGTCGGTGATCGGACGGGCGTCGACCGTTCGGGCCGTCATGCCCGACCTCGGTCGGCGGTCCTCCGCAGCAGCCGCTGAACCGGGAGGGTGACCGCGATGCCTGACATACGACCCACTGTGGGCTCCGGCGCGCTTGTCCTCAACGCCACCTACGAGCCCCTGTGTGTCGTGTCGGTGCGTCGTGCCGCGATCCTCGTGCTGACCGCCAAGGCTGTCTGCGTGGCCGACGGCGACGGCATCCTGCACAGCGCCCGCGACGCGCTCCCGGTGCCGTCAGTGGTTCGGTTGACCCGCTTCGTCCGGGTGCCGTACCGCACTCATGTGGGGTTGTCCCGGCGGGCGATCTTCGCCCGGGACGGTTGGCGCTGCGCCTACTGCCGCGGGCCGGCCGAGACCATCGACCACGTGTTCCCGCGTAGCCGGGGCGGCCGGCACGCCTGGGAGAACGTGGTCGCCGCGTGTGCCAGGTGCAACCACACCAAAGGTGACAAGACGCCGGCGGAGTTGGGCTGGCGGCTGCACGCGCTCCCGGCCGCTCCGAAAGGCACCGCCTGGCGGGTCCTCGGGCACCGCGCTCCGGACCCCCGCTGGGCGGACTGGCTCGACCTGCGGGAGCCCGAAGCCGCCGCCTGAGCCGAGGCCTGGTCGCGGCAGGGCCTGCGTCTCCCGCCGTCAAGCGCCACGGGCCTTGACCAGCGACGCGAAGACCACCACGTTGTCCGAGTAGCCGGTCTCACCGCCGACCCATCGGCCGCCGCAGGTGATCAGGCGTAGGCCGGGGCGGCTGAAGTCGCCGTACACCTCGTCGACGGGCAGTCGCCCCTTGTCGAAGTGGTCCACCGAGTCCACCTCGAAGACCGCCACGCTGTGGTCGGAGCGGGTCACCTCGATCTCGTCGCCGGAGCGCAGTTCGCCGAGCTGGTGGAAGACAGCAGGCCCGCTCGTGGTGTCCACGTGTCCGACGATCACCGCCGGGCCGTACTGGCCGGGGGTGGGGCCCTGGTCGTACCAGCCGGCCTCCTGGGCGCGGGCGGCGTCCGGCACGGCGATGGTGCCGTCGGCGGCGATGCCCACGTCATGCACCGGAGCCCGTACGTCGATCTTGTTGATGGCCAGGTCGGTTGGTCGACTGGCCGGCAGCACCGGGAACTTCTTCGGCGGTGGCCGCAGGCCGGCGCTGAGACTGTCCGGCAGGACGTTGATCCCAGTGACCTGTTCGATGCCGAGCATCGTGACGATCAGCACCATCACGGCAGCGACGGCAAGCACCGGCAGCCCCGGCCCCGGGCCGAACCGGCGACCCGCCAGCGGCGACCCGACGGGACGACGGCGCGGCGGCAGCGGGCGGGCATCCGGGTCGGTGGTGGCGACGCTCGCTGCAACCGCCTGGCCGGCGACCCGACGCAGTCGGCGCGAGGCGCCGGCCACCAGCCGACCGGAGGCGCGCAGCGCCGTCCCGGCCCGCTGTCGGGCACGGCGCTCCGGCCGCGTACGCGCGGATCTGCGGGTCATGGCCTGCCCGGCTCAGGAGCCGGCTCCGGTCCGACGCCGGCTGCCCGCCATGCCCAGCGCGACTGCGACGCCCACCACTGCCACGCCGCCGAGCACGAGCATCGAGCCGGTGCCCCGGCCGCCGGCGGTGCCGCCACCACCGGTCGCCGGTCCCTTGCTGGGCGATGCCATGTTCAGCACTGTCAGCATGGTGGAGGCCGTCTGGTTGTTCTGGCACTTCAGGTCGACCGGGTAGTCACCGGGCTGCTTGTTGGCCGGCACTGTGACCTCCCCCTTGAGGAAGCCGTTGTCCGGCCTGAGCATCACGTGCCCGAACGCGTCGGAGTGCACGTTTGCCTGCCGGTCGTTGTTGTTGTCGCAACTCGCCTTGATGCTCACCCGGCTGCCGGCCTGGACGCTGTTGGGCGTCACCTCGATGAAGGTGTTCTCACCGGCTCGCGCCGGTGCCACCGACAACAGGACGAACGCCCCGACCAGCCCCAACAGTGTCAGTGCGGACGAGAGCGCGCGGTTGATCGTGCGAAGTCCCTGCATGATTTCCCCCTCCCGGCGTCGACCGCCGGAACCCTCCCCTGGGCACGCCGCTGAGTTCCCGCTGGCCCGGGGGCAAACCCGCGAACGAGCAGGGTCAGCGGCGGGGACGGCAGGGTCAGCGGCGGGGACGGCAGGGTCAGCGGCGGGGGACGGCGGGGTCGGCGGGCGGGAGTGGGTGGATCGGCTGCCAGTGCAGCGGCGACGAGAGGACCATCGTGCTCGACGGCTGGCCGTACGGGGCGAGCCGGTCGATGACCCCCTCGAAGTCGTCGATCGAGCCGGCGGCCACCTTGAGCATGCTGCACGCGTCCCCGGTGATCCGGTGGATCTCCAAGATCTCGGGCCAGCCGGCCACCTCCGGGTCGTGCAGGATGCAACGCGCCCCATAACAGGACATTCGGATCAGCGCGACCACCGTACGACCGGCCCGGGTCAGGTCGACGTGGGCGTGATAGCCGACGATCACCCCGGTCTCCTCCAGCCGGCGGACCCGCTCCGCAACCGCTGGTGGGGACAGGTGCACCCGTCGCGACAGCTCGCTGAAGGAGAGCCTCGCGTCGGCCTGCAACTCGCGCAGCAGCGCCCAGTCCATGTGGTCCACGCTGCGACCTTACTTTCGTGAAGCCGATTCGCCCACCTGCCTTTCGTTCGCCATCTCAGGCCGGGAAGTGCCGTTGATCAGGCATTCCATCTGCCGATCCAACCGCGGGATCATGTTGTCGGCACATCCGGAGGGAGACGACTGGTGGATCAGACGGAGCAGCGGGCGCCTAACCGCGGCGTCACGGTACGACCGGTGACCCCGCGTCAGCGGGCCGCGCGGGCCGCACGCAACGGCGGCGAGCCGACGCTGGAGTTCGCCGAGCTGGTGCCGTATGACGCCTACGTGCGGGCGAGCGCACTGCACCAGTTGCAGCAGCCACTGAGCGACGACCCCGGCGAGATGTCCTTCCTGGTGGTCAGCCAGATCATGGAGCTGTACTTCGGGCTTACCTGCCACGAGCTGCGCGACGCCCAGCGCCTGCTGCGCGAGGACCGGATCACGGAGGCCCTGGCCCCGCTGCGCCGCGCCACCCTGCACCTGGAGGGCCTCAACGCCTCCTGGAAGGGTCTGCGCTGGATGACCCCTGCCGACTTCAACAGGTTCCGCAACCTGCTCGGTGAGGGCTCCGGCTTCCAGTCGGCCATGTACCGGCATCTGGAATTCCTGCTCGGCCTGCGGGACCCGGCGCTGATCCGACCGTTCCGCCGGCAGACCGAGGTGTACGCGGCGCTGACCGCCGGGCTGGCCGCACCGAGCCTCTGGGACGACGTGGTGGCGCTGCTCGCCCGGAAGGGCTTCGAGATGCCCGCCGACCTGCTCAACCGGGACGTGGCTGTCGAGCACGACCCGCACCCGACGGTCGAGACGGCGTGGGTGCGGATCTACGCCGACGGCGACGCGGACAACGAGCTGCGGCGGCTGGGCGAGGCGCTCAGCGGTGTCGCCGAGGAGTTCGGCGACTGGCGCTGGAACCACGTGAAGGCAGTGCAGCGGACAATGGGCGCGAAGGTCGGCAGCGGCGGCTCGGCCGGCCTGGCGTGGCTGCAACGGAGCATGGCCCGGGTGGTCTTCCCGGAGCTGTGGTCGGCACGTACGGCGATGTGAATCGAGAGCGAGACACCCCTGTGGACACCCCTGCAACCGACCTCCTGGCCTTCGTCGCGGGCGAAGTCGACGGACTGGACGTCGCCACCGCCGAAGCGCGGGCGCTGCGTCTCGACGAGGCCGACCCGGGTCACCGGCACCTCTTCCACGTGCCGCCCGCCGACGGCGGCGAGCACCCCGAGTCGGCGTACCTGGCGGGCAACTCGCTCGGCCTGCAACCACGTGCGACCCGTGACGAACTCCTCGCCGACCTGGACGACTGGCGCCGGCTCGGCGTCGAGGGGCATGTGGAGGCGGGGCGGCCCTGGCTGCCGTACCACGAGCTGTTGACAGCGCCGGCCGCCCGACTGGTCGGCGCCCGGCCCGCGGAGACCGTGGTGATGAACTCGCTCACGGTGAACCTGCACCTGCTGATGGTCAGCTTCTACCGCCCGGCGGGGGAGCGCACCCGCATCGTCATCGAGGACACGGCGTTCCCCTCGGACAGCTACGCGGTGCGCAGCCAGGCCCGTTTCCACGGTCTGGACCCGGACGCCACGGTCGTGCGGCTCAAGCCTCGCCCCGGCACCGACACGCTCGGCACCGAGGACGTCCTGGACTTCCTGGCCTGCGAGGGGCACACGGTGGCGCTGCTGATGCTCGGTGGCGTCAACTACCTCACCGGCGAGTTGATGGACATCCCGGCGATCACCGCAGCCGGGCGGGCCGCCGGCGCGGTGGTCGGCTGGGACCTGGCGCACGCCGCCGGCAACGTGCCGCTGGCCCTGCACGACTGGGACGTCGACTTCGCCGCCTGGTGCTCCTACAAGTACCTGAACTCCGGTCCGGGCGCGCTCGGTGGCGTCTTCGTGCACGAGCGCCACCTCGGCAACCCCGATCTGCCCCGCTTCGAGGGCTGGTGGAGCACCGAGGCGGCCACCCGTTTCGAGATGACCCCGGAGTCCCGCCCACCGGCCACCGCCGACGCCTGGCAGATCTCCAACCCGCCGATCTTCGCGATGGGCCCGGTGCGCACCTCGCTGGAGCTGTTCGACTCGATCGGCATGCCGGCGCTGCGCGAGCGCAGCCTGCGGCTCACCCGCTGGCTGGAACTCCTGCTCGACGAGGTCACCGCCGACCGGCCGTTGCAGGTCGTCACCCCCCGTGACCCGGCCCGCCGGGGCTGCCAACTCTCCGTCCGGGTCGGTGCCGGCAACGCCGCCGAGCTGACCAAGCGGCTGCGGCACGAGCACGGCGTGATCGCCGACGCCCGGGAACCGGACATCGTCCGCTTCGCCCCGGTGCCGCTCTACTCCACCTACCACGACTGCTGGCGGGCCGCCGCCGCGCTCGCCGCGACGGTCGCGCAGTCCTCGACGAAGGGGCAACCGCGATGACCTCCCGGCGCGACGAGATCGCGATCATCGGCGCCGGGCTGGCCGGCAGCCTTGCCGCCTGCTTCCTCGCTCGACGCGGCTACCCGGTGGTCCTGTACGAGCGTCGGCCCGACCCGCGTGCCGGCACTGCCGAGCGTGGGCGCTCGATCAACCTCGCGCTCTCCGAGCGTGGCCTGGACGCGCTGCGCCGGGTCGGTCTCGACGAGCAGGTGATGGCCGACGCGCTGCCGATGCGTGGCCGGATGATCCACCCGGTCGAGGGGGAGCCGCAGTTCCAGTCGTACAGCGCCGCCGGTGACCGGGCGATCAACTCGATCAGCCGGGGCGCGCTGAACAACGCCCTGCTGGACGCCGCCGCCGCGCTGCCCGGTGTACGCGTCGTCTTCGACCACCGTCTCGTCGGGCTCGACCCGACGAACGGCAGCCTTACCTTCGAGACCCCGCAGGGCCAGGTCGCCGCCAAGGCGTCCGTGGTGCTGGGCGCCGACGGTGCGGGTTCCGCAGTACGCGGGCAGTTGCTCGCCGACGGTCTGCTTACCGAGAACGTGGACCTGCTCGACTACGGCTACAAGGAGCTGACCCTGCCGCCGCTGGGTGGGGACTTCGCGCTTGACCCCGACGCGCTGCACATCTGGCCGCGCGGCACCTCGATGATGATCGCCCTGCCGAACCCGGACCGGTCGTTCACCTGCACGCTGTTCTGGCCGAACGAGGGCGCGGGCAGCTTCGCGGCGCTTGACAACCCGGCGGCCATCGAGCACTACTTCGCCAGGCACTACCCGGACGTGGTGCCGCTGGCCCCGAACCTTGTCGACGACTACGAGAACAACCCGGTGGGTGTGCTCGGCACCGTCCACTGCGCCCCCTGGCAGGTCAACGGCACCGTCGGCCTGCTGGGCGACGCGGCGCACGCCATCGTGCCGTTCTACGGGCAGGGCGCCAACTGTGCCTTCGAGGACGTCGTCGAACTGGACCGCTGCCTCGACGAGTGCGCCGACGAGTGGTCGGAGGCGCTGCCGCTGTACCAGCAGCGGCGGCACGAGAACGCCGAGGCCATCGCGACGATGGCGCTCACCAACTTCGTGGAGATGCGCGACAAGGTCGCCTCGCCGGTCTTCCAGCTCAGCCGTCGGGTGGAGCACGCTCTGGAGCGGGCGCTGCCCGGCCGGTACGTCTCCCAGTACGAGCTGGTGTCCTTCTCCACCACCCCGTACGCCGAGGTTCGCCGTCGGGTCCGGCGGCAGCACCGGGTGCTCGGCGCGATCGCCGGTGGTGTCGCGTTGTTGCTGGCCGGCGCGGTCGGCACGGCGCTCAGCCGAGGACGGCGCGGATGACCGGCCACTGGGATCCCGAGCTGATGACCGGTCGGGCGCCGGCCGGGCCACAGCGGTTGCGCAACTTCGTCGGCGGTGAGTTCGTCGACGGCGGGTCGACGTTCGCCAAGGCCAGCCCGGTGACGGGTGAGCAGGTCTTCGAGGTGGACGAGGCATCACGATCCACTGTGGACGACGCGGTGGCCGCCGCCCGCGCGGCACTGCGCGGCCCGTGGGGCCGGATGGGGGAGCGGGAACGCGCCGAGGTGCTGCGCCGGGTCGCCGACGAGTTGGAGCGACGCTTCGACGACCTGGTCACGGCGGAGGTCGCCGACACCGGCAAGTCCATCTCCCAGGCCCGCACCCTTGACATCCCGCGCGGCGCGGCGAACTTCCGCGCGTTCGCGGAGATCGTGGCGACAGCACCCACCGAGTCGTTCACCACTGTCACCCCGACCGGCGGCCGGGCTCTCAACTACGCGGTCCGCAAGCCTGTCGGTGTGGTCGCTGTCATCGTGCCGTGGAACCTGCCGCTGCTGCTGCTCACCTGGAAGGTGGCTCCGGCTCTGGCCTGCGGCAACGCGGTGATCGTGAAGCCCAGCGAGGAGACGCCCGCCTCGGCGACAGTACTCGCCGAGGTGATGGCCGCGGCCGGCGTACCGGCGGGTGTGTTCAACCTGGTGCACGGCTTCGGGCCGGACTCGGCGGGCGAGTTCCTCACCCGCCACCCGGGGGTGGACGCGATCACCTTCACCGGCGAGTCGGCCACCGGCGGGGCGATCATGCGGGCCGCCGCCGACGGCGTGAAGGCGGTGAGCTTCGAGCTGGGTGGCAAGAACGCCGGCCTTGTCTTCGCCGACGCCGACCTGGACGCCGCGGTGGCCGGATCGGTGCGGTCCAGCTTCACCAACGGCGGGCAGGTGTGCCTGTGCACCGAACGCATCTACGTGCAGCGCCCGGTTTTCGAGGAGTTCACCGCCCGGCTCGCCAAGCGGGCCGGCGAACTGGCGTACGGCTGGCCCACCGACGAGGCCACCGCCACCATGCCGCTGATCTCCCGGCAGCACCGGGCCAAGGTGCTGAACCACTACGACCTGGCCCGCGCCGAGGGTGCCGAGGTGCTGGCCGGCGGGGGTGTGCCCACCTTCGGGGACACCCGTGACGGCGGATCGTACGTGCAGCCGACAGTGCTCACCGGCCTCGGCCCGGACGCCCGTACCAACCGTGAGGAGATCTTCGGCCCGGTGGTGCACGTCGCGCCGTTCGACACCGAGGACGAGGCGTACGCGCTTGCCAACGGCACCGAGTACGGCCTGGCGGCGACAGTGTGGACCCGGGACGTCGGCGTCGCGCACCGGGCCGGCGCCCGGCTGGACGCAGGCATCGTCTGGGTCAACACGTGGTTCCTGCGGGACCTGCGCACCCCGTTCGGCGGTGTGAAGGCGTCCGGCATCGGCCGTGAGGGCGGCGTGCACTCGCTGAACTTCTATTCCGAACTCACAAACGTCTGCGTGGATCTGTCGTGACCCGACGCAGCGAGGAGCGGGCATGAGAGCTGACATCGAGGGTGCGAACCGGGAGCTGGCCGAGGCCCGCAGCACCGGCAAACCGTGTCCGCCGCTGCGCGGGCGGCTGCTGCCGGAGGGGGACGTCGAGTCGGCGTACCGCGTGCAGCAGCTCCAGGCGCGGGCCTGGCAGGACCGCGGCGAGCGCCGGGTCGGCGCGAAGATCGGGCTCACCTCCCGGGTCGTGCAGGAAGCCTTCGGGGTGTTCCAACCGGACTTCGGCGTGCTCACCGACGTGATGGCTGTCGGCGACGGCGTCGAGGTGGACATCGACCGGCTGCTTCAGCCTCGGGTCGAGGCGGAGATCGCGTTCGTGCTCGACAGGGACCTCGACGACCCGCAGATCACCACAGTCGACCTGATCCGCGCTGTCGACCACGTGCTGCCGGCAATCGAGATCGTCGACTCGCGCATCGCCGCCTGGGACATCTCCATCGTGGACACCATCGCCGACAACGCCTCCAGCGGGCTCTTCGTGCTCGGCACCTCGCCGCGCCGGCTCGCCGACGTCGACCTGCGGCTGTGCGGGATGGTGCTGGAGCACGCCGGTGAGCCGGTGTCGGTGGGCGCGGGCGCGGCCTGCCTGGGCAACCCGTTGCACGCCCTGCACTGGCTGGCCGGCACGCTCGCGCGCGCCGGTGACCCGTTGCGTGCCGGCGACGTGGTGCTCTCCGGGGCGCTCGGGCCGATGGTGTCGGTCACCCCCGGCGCCGCGTACGAGGCACGGATCTCGGGGCTCGGCTCGGTGCGGGCCTGCTTCTCGCGAGGAGAGTCAGCATGAGTGGCGGCGTGGCGGTGCTCGGTTCCGGGAACATCGGCACCGACCTGATGATCAAGGTGTTGCGGCTGAGCAGTGCCGCCGATGGGTCGCGACTGCGGGACTCCGCTTCGCTGCGTTCCTCGCGCTCCCCGGCGAGCCTCCGGATGGTGGCGATGGCCGGCATCGACCCGGCCTCCGACGGCCTGGCCCGTGCCCGCCGGCTCGGCGTCGCCACCACCGCCGAGGGCGTCGACGGGCTCGTCGCGATGCCCGAGTTCGCCGACGTCGAGCTGGTCTTCGACGCCACCTCGGCCGGCGCGCACCGACGTCACGACGAGGTGCTGCGCGCCCACGGCCGTACCGTCGTCGACCTGACCCCGGCCGCCATCGGCCCGTACGTGGTGCCGCCGGTCAACCTGGACGAGCACCTGCACGAGCCGAACGTCAACATGGTCACCTGCGGCGGGCAGGCGACAGTGCCGATCGTCGCCGCCGTCGGGCGGGTCACCCCTGTGGCGTACGGCGAGATCGTCGCCTCGATCGCGTCTAAGTCGGCAGGGCCGGGCACCAGGGCCAACATCGACGAGTTCACCGAGACCACGGCGCGAGCCATCGAGGTGGTCGGCGGCGCCGAGCGGGGCAAGGCGATCATCGTGCTGAACCCGGCCGACCCGCCGCTGCTGATGCGCGACACCGTCTACTGCCTCTGCCCGGACGCCGACGCCGACACCACAGCCATCGCCGCCTCGGTGGCGCAGATGGTGGCGGCGGTCCAGGAGTACGTCCCCGGCTATCGGCTCAAGCAGGACGTGCAGTTCGAGCGGGTGCAGGCGTACCTGCCGACGCTCGGGCGGCAGCTCACCGCCCTACAGGTGTCGGTCTTCCTGGAGGTCTCCGGCGCCGGGCACTACCTGCCGGCGTACGCCGGGAACCTGGACATCATGACCTCCGCCGCGCTGCGCACCGCCGAGCGGCTGGTGGCCCTGCGCTCCTCGGAGGTGGCTGCGCGATGACCGACCTGTACATCCAGGACGTGACGCTGCGCGACGGCATGCACGCCGTCGCCCACCAGTACACGGTCGACCAGGTGCGGACGATCGCCGCCGCGCTGGACGCCGCAGGGGTGGCCGCGATCGAGGTGGCGCACGGCGACGGGCTCGCGGGGTCAAGCGTCAACTACGGTCACGGCGCGGCAAGCGACGCCGAGTGGATCTCGGCAGCCGCCGAGGTGCTGACGACGGCGAAGCTCACCACCCTGCTGCTGCCGGGCATCGGCACCATCGCCGACCTGAAGGCCGCGAAGGCGCTCGGCGTGACAAGCGTGCGGATCGCCACCCACTGCACGGAGGCCGACATCTCCGCCCAGCACATCTCCTGGGCGCGGGAGAACGGCATGGACGTGTCCGGCTTCCTGATGATGTCGCACATGAACGATCCGGCCGGGTTGGCCGGGCAGGCCAAGCTCATGGAGTCGTACGGGGCGCACTGCGTCTACGTCACCGACTCCGGCGGCCGGCTGCTGATGTCCGACGTGGCGCAGCGGGTCGACGCGTACCGGCAGGTGCTGGAGCCGGAGACGCAGATCGGCATCCACGCCCACCACAACCTGTCCCTCGGCGTGGCCAACAGCGTGCTCGCCGTCGAACACGGCCGGATCTCCGGGTCCGCAGCCGTCGGCGCCGACGCGACACACGGGCGGACCGTCCGCGTCGACGCCTCTCTCGCCGGCATGGGCGCGGGCGCCGGCAACGCGCCGCTGGAGGTCTTCGTGGCGGTCGCCGAGTTGCACGGTTGGAAGCACGGCTGCGACGTGTTCGCGCTTATGGACGCGGCGGACGACCTCGTCCGCCCTATTCAGGATCGGCCGGTCCAGGTGGACCGGGAGACGCTCTCCCTGGGCTACGCGGGGGTCTACTCCAGCTTCCTGCGGCACGCGGAGCGAGCTTCGGAGCGCTACGGCGTCGACGTCCGGTCGATCCTGGTCGAGTTGGGTCGCCGTCGGATGGTCGGCGGCCAGGAGGACATGATCGTGGACGTGGCACTCGACCTGGCCGCTAAGCAGCCTGCGGGCGCGAGGAGTGAGCCGGGTCTGCGAGCCCCGCAGTCGCGAACGAAGGATGAGTCCGTGAGCGCGAGGAGTGAGCCGGGTCTGCGAGCCCCGCAGTCGCGAACGAAGGATGATGCAGCATGATCGGCGTGGACACCCTGGGCGTCGCGGCGAAGCTCGGCGAGGCCGCCGACACCGCCACCGCGATCCCGCAGCTCGCCGCCGAGGTGGGGCTCGACGTGCCTACCGCGTACGGCGTGCAGGCCGCGCTCGTGCAGCGCCGGCTGGAACGCGGCGAGCGGCTCATCGGGCTGAAGATGGGGCTTACCAGCAGGGCGAAGATGGCCCAGGTCGGTGTGGACGAGGTGATCTGGGGGCGGCTCACCGACGCGATGCGGGTGCCCGACGGCGGTGTCGTGGACCCGGCCGCGTACATCCATCCCCGGGTCGAGCCCGAGGTGGCGTTCCTGCTCGACCGGCTGCCCGAGCCGGGCGAGCCGGTGGGCGACTTCACAAGCGCGGTCCGCGCGGTGGCGCCGGCCATCGAGCTGATCGACTCCCGGTACGCCGACTTCCGCTTCTCGCTGCCGGACGTGATCGCCGACAACACCTCGGCCGCCGCTTTCGTGATCGGGCCGTGGTCGCCGGTTCCGGCGGGACTTGACAACCTCGGCGTGCTGCTGGAGGTCGACGGCCGGGTGGCGCAGGTCGGTTCGACGGCGGCGATCCTCGGCGACCCGCGTCGGGCACTCGACGAGGGCATCCGGCTGGCCGGCCGGCACGGCGTACGCCTGCAGTCCGGCTGGGTCTTCCTGGCCGGCGCTGCCACCGCTGCCGTCCCGCTGCGTCCGGGCGCCCACGTCCGCGCTGTTGTGGAGAAGCTGGGCACCGCGTCGCTGAGGGCGGCGTCATGACGGCGCGGGTCGTGGCCGGCAAGGCCGTGCCACGCGGCGCGTTCCCGCACGTCAAGGTCGCGGGCGGGTTCGTCTTCGTCTCCGGTACGTCGTCACGGCGGCCGGACAACACGTTCGCCGGAGTCGAGGTCGACGAACTCGGCACCACGAACCTCGACATCCGGGCACAGACACGTGCGGTCATCGAGAACATCCGGGACCTGCTGCGGTCGGTCGGCGCAGACCTCACCGACCTGGTGCAGGTGACGTCGTACCTGGTCAACATGAATGACTTCGGTGGCTACAACGAGGTGTGGGCGGAGTTCTTCGACGCGTCGGGGCCGACCCGCACCACAGTGGCGGTGCACCAGTTGCCCCACCCGCACCTGCTCATCGAGATCCAGGCCGTGGCCCTTCTTCCCTCGGGAGGTCAGTCGTGAGTGAAATCGCCGAACCGTTCAGCTTTCCGGGCTGGATCGCTGACAACCAGCACCTGCTGAAGCCGCCGGTTGGCAACAAGGAGATGTTCCCCGGCGGCGACGACTTCATCGTGATGGTGGTGGGCGGCCCCAACCAGCGCACCGACTTCCACGTCGACCCGTACGAGGAGTTCTTCTACCAGGTCAAGGGCAACATGCACATCAACCTCATGACCCCGGAGGGTCCGCGTACGGTGCACGTGCGCGAGGGGCAGATGTGGATGCTGCCGCGCAACACCCCGCACTCCCCGCAGCGCCCCGAGGCCGGCTCGATCGGTGTGGTCGTCGAGCGGGTCCGCGAGGAGGGCACCCTGGAGAAGTTCCAGTGGTACTGCCCGGAGTGCGGCAACAAGGTGCACGAGGTGGAGTTGCAGGTCCGCGACATCGCCGCCGACCTGCCGCCGGTGTTCCAGGCGTTCTACGCCGACGAGCAGGCGCGTACCTGCGCCAACTGCGGCACCCTGCACCCGGGTAAGGGCTGATGGCGGCAGGCGTCGTCGACGTGCACACGCACGTCGTACCGAAGGGTTGGCCGGATCTCGGCGCGGCGTGCGGCGGGTCCGGCTGGCCGTGGCTGCGTGTCGACTCCGAGCGCGCCGCGATGATCATGGTGGGGGAGACGGAGTTCCGCCCGATCGGCGCCGAGTGCTGGGACGCGTCCCGGCGGCTTGCCGACATGGACGCCGACGGCGTTGACGTGCAGGTGGTTTCGCCGACCCCGGTGTTCTTCAGCTACGACCGCCCCGCCGACCAGGCGGTGAAGATAGCCCGGATCTTCAACGACCTGACACTTGAGGTCACCGCTGCCGGCGGCGACCGGCTCGTGCCGTTCTGCCAGGTGCCGTTGCAGGACCCGGACGCCGCCTGCGCCGAACTGGACCGCTGCCTGGCCGCCGGGCACGTCGGCGTGGAGATCGGCAACCACGTCGGCGACATCGACCTGGACGACGCCGGCGTGGTCACCTTCCTGCAACACTGCGCCGAGGTGGGCGCTCCGGTCTTCGTCCACCCGTGGGACATGCCGAACAGCCCTCGGCTGGACCGGTGGATGGCCCGCTGGCTCACCGGCATGCCCGCCGAGACGCATCTGTCGGTGCTGGCGATGATCCTGGGTGGCGTCTTCGACAAGGTGCCGGAGACGCTGCGGATCTGCTTCGCGCACGGCGGCGGCAGCTTCCCGTTCTGGCTCGGCCGCGCCGACAACGCCTGGCACCGACGGGGTGACCTGGTTCGTGGCGCGTCCGCAGGCCCGCCCAGCAGCTACCTCGACCGCTTCCACGTCGACTCGGTGGTCTTCGCGCCTCCGGCGCTGCGGCTGCTCGTCGACACCATGGGGTCCGACCGGGTGCTCGTCGGCAGCGACTACCCGTACCCGTTGGGCGAGCGCCCGGCCGGTGCGGTGGTCCGGGCCGCCGACTTCCTGACCGACGACGAGCGCCACAAGCTGCTGTCCACAAACGCCCTGCGCTTCCTGTACGGCTGAGCGTCCGCCCGGCCGGGGCGCGCCGCCGTCCCCACGGGCGCGAGCAGATCTTGGACAGTTTCCGTTCGGGGCGGACGGAAACTGTCCAAGATCTGTTTGGTCTGCGGTCCGAGTGTCGGGTACGGCGGGTGGCGGCGGACGGCAGGATGACGGGATGGTTGAGCCGCACGACCTGACCGCGTTGGAGCAGGCAGCCGCCATGGCCCGTGGCGAGTTGTCAAGCGTCGACCTCGTCGAGCACTACCTGCACCGGGTGGCGGCCCTCGGCGACAGCGTGGGCGCGTTCGTCACTGTCACCCCGGAACTCGCCCGGGAAGCCGCCAAGGCCGCCGACGCCGCACCGGCCGAGGCGCGCGGGCCGCTGCACGGCGTACCGACCGCGATCAAGGACCTCACCCTCACCGCAGGGGTCCGCACCACCTTCGGCTCGGCTGCCTTCGCCGACTACGTCCCGCCCGTCGACGCCGACGTGGTCCGGTTCATCAAGGCCGCCGGCCTGGTCAGCCTCGGCAAGACGACCACCTCCGAACTGGGCTGCTCGCTCTACTCCGAGGGCCGCGTCGCGCCGCCGGCCCGCAACCCGTGGCAGTTGGCGTACACCGCAGGGGGTTCCAGTGGCGGCGCGGCGGCGGCGGTGGCGGCCGGGCTGGTCCCGGTCGCACAGGGCTCCGACGGTGGCGGCTCGCTGCGCATCCCGGCGTCGCTCTGCGGCCTGGTCGGCTACAAGCCCAGTCGCGGCGTGGTGTCCGGCGGACCGCTCGGCTCCGGTGCGTTCGGCCTGCCCACGAGCGGCCCGCTCGGACGGACCGTCGCCGACGTCGCCGCGCTGCTCGACGTGCTGGCCGTGCCGGTGCCCGGCGAGCCCTACCTGGCGCCGCCCGCCCCGCCCGGGGGATACCTGGCCGCCGCCCGCCGGGCCGACCCCGGCCGACTGCGGATCGGCCGTTTCACCACGCCGATGCTCGCCGACGAGCCGGTGCACCCCGACTGCGTGGCCGCCGTCGACCGGGCCGCCGCGCTGCTCACCGCCGCCGGCCACGAGGTGGTCGAGGTGCCACCGCCGCTCGGCCCCGAGGCGTGGCCGCTGTTCGAGACCATCTGGTACGTGCTTGCGCTCTCCCCGGTGGACCCGCAGCGGGAGGCGGAGCTGCTGCCTCTGACCCGGCTGCTGCGTGCCCGGGGCGCCGAGATCTCCGCCGGCACGTTGGCAGCCACCCTCGGCGAGTTGCAGGCCCAGGTCCGCCTCGGTGCCCGCCGTACCGCCGGATGCGACATGCTGCTCTGCCCCACGCTCGCCGCACCGCAGGCGCCCATCGGCTGGTTCACTGCCGACGGTGACCCGGCAGCCGACTTCGACAGGCAACGCCGATTCTCGCCCTACTGTGCCATTTTCAATGTCACCGGTGACCCCTCGGTGTCCCTGCCGGTGGGCACGACGGCCGCCGACGGGCTGCCCGTCGGCGTGCTGCTCACCGGCCGGTACGGCCACGACGCGCGGCTTCTCGAGACTGCTGCGCAACTGGAACACGCCAGTGACTGGTGGGATCGCCACCCCGCAATCTGGCGGGCGGTCGACTCCGCTAACGTGAATAGCGACGGAATCGGCCGGCCACCATTGTGACCGTCCATCCGGCCCGGTTGTTCGAGGTCCTTCTTCCGCCTGGGGGCGTTGGGATTGTCTGTTACCGAGACGTTGCTGGTCTTCGTCGGCATCCCCGTGGCTGCGGTGTTGGTGATCGCCGGCCTGGCGTACGCCGGAAGCCGCGGCGGTGGCGGTGGCGCCAAGCGCTACCGGCCCGGCCGGCCCTTCGACTTCACCCCGGTCTGGTTCCTGGGCCGCCCGGGGCAGCTGGCCGACTCGGCCGG
Source organism: Micromonospora sp. DT68 (assembly GCF_049847245.1). Classification (NCBI taxonomy): domain Bacteria; kingdom Bacillati; phylum Actinomycetota; class Actinomycetes; order Micromonosporales; family Micromonosporaceae; genus Micromonospora; species Micromonospora sp. DT68. The sequence continues at coordinate 24,677 of NZ_JBNCNZ010000012.1, read as the reverse complement.
CACCGCGCTGGCAGCGGGCGCGCAGGCACCCGCCCTGACCAGCCACAAGCTTGAACAGGCCAGCGTCGAGGCGCCGGCCGGTGGAACCGGAGGCGCAAGTGACCGTTGGTGAGAAGCAGACCGGGACGGAAAACCCGCCGGAGGTGCTTGACGGGCCGTTCTCGACCCGCCAACTGCTGCGCATCGACGAGGCCCTGCGCCTGGCCGACCAGGGCACCGGCCTGGTCTTCTCGATCTTCGTCGGCGGCCTCGACGAGCCGGTCCGTGAGCACGCCCAGCGGCTGCACCGCCAGCTCGCCGACCCCGACCGGTCGGTGCTGATCGCGGTGTCGCCCAACCAGCGCCAGTTGGAGATCGTCACCGGGCGGCACGCCCGCAAGCGCATCCCCGACACGTACGCCAAGCTGGCCGCGCTCTCCATGGTCGGCGCGTTCAGCGGCGGTGACCTGGCCGGCGGCATCATCAACGGCCTCGACCAGCTGGCCAGCCACGCCGGCAAGGGCTGAGCCCTCCTCGTACGACGAAGCCCGGTCCCGCTCTCGGCGGGCCGGGCTTCGGCCTGTCCAGAGCTGCCGGTCAGCGCGGCCAGGCGGACGGGTCGAGTCGCATCTCCCACGGCTCGTCAACGGTCACCGGGTCGTCCGGGCCCACAGTGCCCAACAGCTCGTAGTGGTCGCCCTTGCCGAGCCGATAACGGTAGACCACCGGGCCGAAGTCGCCACGTTCCACACGCCAGTAGTGCGCGATGTCCGCCTCGGCGTAGAGCGCCGGCTTGGTGAACCGGTCATGCCGGCGGCTGCCGACCGACTCGACTTCCAGGACGAGCGCGATATCCGCCGGCTCGGCCCACATCCGCTCGCGCGGTGCGCCTGGGCGCAACACCGTGAGGTCGGGGATGAGGTTGGCGCCGGGCACCCGCACGCCGATCTCCCGGATGACCCGCCAGCCGGTGGGTGCCGCCTGGCGCAGCGTCATCCGTACCTCGTCGGCCAGCTCGTGGTGCTCGGGACCGGCTGGAGGAGTCACGTGCAGGCTTCCATCGATGATCTCGTAGCGGTTGCCGTCGGTGGGCAGGTCGAACAGGTCCTGCTCCTGCCAGCCCCGATCCGGTGGTTGCCACTGGTAGATCGGATGTGCCATCTCGTCCACCTCCTCCCGTCACGATAACGCCGGGGGCCGGCGCGGGTTCACACCCACGCCGACCCCCGACGGTAGTAGCGGTCAGGCGCCCTGGGCGTCCTTCGCGCGTGCCTTGAGCGCCCGCACCACACCGTCGCGGCCCTCGGCGACAAGGCGGCGCAGCGGAGCGGGGTGCCCGTCCTCGGCCAGCCACGCGTCGGTGGCCGCCACCGTGTCGTCGTCCACCAGGTAGGTCGGGTACGCCAACTGGGCGAACTCCTGCGCCGGCTCGCTGTCCCGAGTTGCCCACACCTGACCCACCGCCGCGAAGTAGCGTTCCCGGTAAGGGGTGACCAGCTCCACCTGCGTCGGGTGGGCGAAGCCCTGCAACAGCGCCCGGTGCCGCCAGTTTGGCAGCGCCTCCGTGCCGGTCAGCAGATCCCACACGGCCGCCTTGTTGGCAGCGGTGGACACCAGCGCGTGCACGTACGCGGCCTCCCGCTCGCCACTTGCGGTGCGGTCACCGGCCAGCTCCGCCTCGATCTCGGCCGGGCCGGCCGCGCCGTTGGCCACGAGCGCGCCGAGAACCGCCCAGCGCAACTCCGTGTCCACGGTCAGCCCTTCGGGTGCGCCGGAGCCGTCCAGCCAGCCGCGCAGCGTCGCCAGGTCCTCGTCGGAGCGGGCCGCCGACGCGTACCCCCGAGCCCAGGCCAGCTGGAAGCCGCTGCCCGCCTCGGCAGCGGCGAGCGCGTCCTTTGCCGTGCGGGCCAGGTCGGCCCAGCCGGTCGGCGCCCACGCCGGGTCGGCGTACAGGGTGAGTGCGGTGGTGGCCTGACGCAGGGTGGCGGTGACCAGGTTGATGTCGGTCTCCGCGGGCAGCCCCGCCAACACCAGCGCCACGTAGTCGCGGGCGGCCAGCTCGGCGTCACGGGTCATGTCCCACGCGGCGGTCCAGCACAGCGCACGCGCCAGCGACGAGTCGAAGCCGCCGATGTGCTGCACCACAGTCGACATCGACCGGTCGTCCAGGCGCAGCTTGGTGTAGCTCAGGTCGTCGTCGTTGAGCAGCAGCACGTCGGCCGCCCGCACACCGCGCAGCTCGGCGAGGTCGGTCCGCTCGCCGGTCACGTCGACCTCGTACCGCTCGCGGCGCACCAGCCGGCCGTCGGTCAGGTCGTACAGGCCCACGCCGATCCGGTGCGTACGCAGCGTCGGGTACGCCGCCGGCGCCTCCTGCCGGACCACCACCTGCTCGTACGTGCCGTCCGCGCCGATCGTCAGCTCCGGCCGCAGCGTGTTCACCTGCGCGGTCTCCAGCCACTGTGCCGCGAACTTGCGCAGCTCCCGCCCCGAGGCCGCCTCCAGCTCGGTGAGCAGGTCGTCGAATGTGGCGTTGCCCCACGCGTACTTCGCGAAGTACGCCCGCAGCCCGGCCACGAACGGCTCCTCACCCACGTACGCGACGAGCTGCTTGAGCACGCTCGCGCCCTTGGCGTAGGTGATGCCGTCGAAGTTGACCTCGACGGCCTCCATGTCCGGCATCTCGGTGTAGACCGGGTGGGTGGAGGAGAGCTGGTCCTGCCGGTAGCCCCAGTTCTTCCGGATGGACAGGAACGTCGTCCACGCCTCGGTGAACCGGGTGGCGTGGGTGTTGCACCAGTGGCTGGCCCACTCGGCGAACGACTCGTTGAGCCACAGGTCGTTCCACCAGCGCATGGTGACCAGGTCACCGAACCACATGTGGGCCATCTCGTGCAGGATCGTGTTGGCCCGCTGCTCGTACTCGAAGTCGGTGACCTGCGAGCGGAACAGGTAGTGCGACTCGGCGTGCGTCACGCAGCCGAAGTTCTCCATCGCGCCGGCGTTGAAGTCGGGCACCCACAGCTGGTCGTACTTCGGCAGCGGGTAGCGCACACCGAACTTCTCGTGGAAGAAGTCGAAGCCCTGCTTGGTGATCAGGAACAGGTCGTCGGTGTCCATGTGCTGCGCCATCGACGCCCGGCAGAACGCACCCAGGTCGATGCCGTCGTGGGTGTCGCGCACCTCGTGGTACGGCCCGGCGCACATCGCCGTGATGTAGGTGCTCATCCGGGGCGACTCGGCGAAGTGCAGCGTCTTGAGCCCTTCACCCGCCGGCTCCTCGCGCTGCACTGGCATGTTGGACACGGCCCGCCAGTGCGCCGGGACCGTGGCGTGCCAGGTGTAGACGCTCTTCAGGTCGGGCTGGTCGAAGCAGGCGAACACCTTCTGTGCGTCGGCCGTCTCGAACTGGCTGTAGAGGTACGTCTCGCCGTCGACCGGGTCGACAGTGCGGTGCAGCCCCTGGCCGCTGTTGGAGTAGGCGAAGTCCGCGTCGACGACCAGGACGTTCTCACTGGCCAGGCCGGACAGCGTCAGGCCCTTCTCGGCCGACCAGTCGGACAGGTCGACGGGAGCGCCGTTCAGAGTGGCGGATCGCACCGACTCGGCGGCCAGCTCGATGAACGTGCTCGCCCCCGGCTCGGTACAGCCGAACCGGACCTCGGTTGTCGACCGGAACGTGCGGCCTTCGGCCGCCAGCACGGCGGTTGACAGGTCCAGACTGATGTCGTACCCGATCACGTCGAGCAGGCTGGCCCGCTCGGTCGCCTCCACCTGCGTCAGGTTGCGCACTCCCGGCACTGTTCGTCTCCATCCCACAATTCGCCGTACGCCCGGCGGCGCCCGTCTGCCGACCACTTGTGGCGCCGGCCCGGCCCCGAGTCTTCCACGTACGGGCAGCCCGCGGTGGCCGAGGTCACGCTCTCACTCAGGTGCCGGTCGATGGGCTGCGGGGTGAGGATCGAGGGTGCGGCGTCGCACACCTGACGCCACCGTCATGAAGGGACCTCACCGTGACCGATCGTGTCACCGCCGACATGTGGTTCGACCCGGCCTGCCCGTGGGCGTGGATCACGTCCCGCTGGCTGCTCGAAGTCGAGCAGGTCCGAGACGTGGACATTCGTTTCCACGTGATGAGCCTGGCCGTACTCAACGACGGCCGGGACGAACTGCCCGAGGAGTACAGGGAGTTCCTGAAGACCGCGTGGGGGCCGGTGCGGGTCTGCATCGCCGCCGAGCAGCGGTACGGCAACGACGCCCTGCGCCCGCTCTACACCGCGCTCGGCACCCGGATCCACCTCGGCGGGGAGGAGCGGGGCCACGACCTGTACGTCGCCGCGCTCACCGACGCCGGCCTGGACCCGGCGCTGGCCGCGGCGGCCGACAGCACCGAGTACGACGAGGCGCTGCGGGCCAGCCACGAGGCCGGTATGCGTCCGGTCGGCCAGGACGTGGGCACCCCGGTCGTCCACGCGCCCGGCCCCGACGGCTCTCCTGTCGCGTTCTTCGGCCCGGTGATCACGCCGGCGCCGAAGGGCGAGGCGGCCGGTCGGCTCTGGGACGGCGTGCTGCTGGTCGCCGGCACTCCCGGCTTCTACGAGCTCAAGCGCACCCGCGAGGAGGGCCCGATCTTCGACTGATCCACGCCTACCCGCGCCCCCGCCCGGTCAGCCTCGGTTGCCCTGGCGGGGGCGTGCCGCGCCGGACGACGGGTACGCCTCGCGGTCACGGCGTCACCGGTAGGCGGGCGGCGTCGTTTCCCTCGGTGTCCGCCGCAGCGACCCGCAGGGCCGCACACCGCAGCTCGTGGAGGCAATCCCGATGGCGAAGCACCGTGCGACCGGTGACGATCAGTTGACCCGACAGGGGGTGATCGAGACTCCCGACCCGGCGTACTGGTCGGTCGACGACTCCCGCTGGCCGGTGGTCCGGCCCGACCTTCCGGCCCACCTCGTGGACCTGCTCGCGCCGCCCATCGTGGTCGGCGTGGCCCGGGTGCCGGTCACCTCCCGCCTGACCCCGCCCACCCCGCCGACCGGGAGCGCACCCGTCGCGCCGTCCGGCAGCGCGCTGGTGGTGTCGACCACGTCGGCCGCCGAGCCCGTGTCGGCCGCCGAGCCCGCGGTGCCCGTGTCGGCCGTCCCGCCCCCGGCACCCGTGCCGGCCGCCGTGCCCGCGCCCGTCGTGCCCGTGGCGGCGGCTGCTCCGGCTGAGCCGGCCCCGCCTCCGCCTGCGCCCACCGCTCCGCGTCCCGTGCCGACACCGCCGTTGAGCCCGCGGCCGGTTCCGGCGCCGCCGCCCGAGCGTCCCGTGCCGGGGCCGCCCGCGTCGCCCCGCCGCAACGCGATCGGCGGCCCGGTCGGGACCGGCCGGCGAGGCAACAACGGCGGTCCGGTCGTCGCCGGCCGGCACCGCCGGCACAACGGCGCGTCCGGTCGCGCCGGCTGACCTCGCAAGCCCGGTACAGCACTTTCATCTGGTGGACGCCGCGCGGGTCCCCGCCGGTGGTGCCGCCAGCGCCGGTAGCGTCAGTGGACATGACGGTCGTGCATCCGATCGCCCGGGCCTGGATCACCACTGGCGGCACCGGCGCGCAGAACTATGACGAGTTCGCTGACGACGCGGAGATCACCTCGATCATCGAGGCGAACCCGCACAGTGCCCTCGGCATCGAAATGCCGCACCGGGCGCCGGGCAGCCTGGGCAAGTCCTTCCTCGACGCGCTGCCGGACTCGGTGGCCCGCCTCGCCGAGGCCAAGGCCGACGGCAGCTACACCCCCGCCGAGCAGGTGGTGGTGCTGTACCGGATCAGCGCCCCCGACGAGGCCCCGGCGTACGGGCTGTTCGCGATGGTGGACACCGACCAGATCTCCACCCGGGCCGACGAGCCGGGCCTGGTCATCCGCAACGAGGACGTCTTCATCGCGAAGGTGCGCGAGCGGGTGGCGCTTGCCGAGGCGCTCGGTCACCTGCTCTCACCCGTACTCCTGTTGCAGACCGGAAGCGGCGACGAGCTGCACACCGCGCTCGCGGCGGCGACCGAGACGGCCGGCGTGCCCGCCGCGACGGACACCGACCAGGCGGGGCGCACCCACGCCATCTGGCTGATCGGCCCTGGGCCGGAGCAGGACACGCTCACCGCCCTCGCCGGCGGGGGCGAACTTGTCGTCGCCGACGGCAACCACCGCAGCCTGGCCGCCCAGACCGGTGGGCTGCCGCGCTTCCTGGCCGTGGTGACCACCCCCGCGTCGGTGGCCATCCAGCCATACAACCGCCTGGTCAGCGAGCTGACCACCACCTCCGCCGAGCTGCTCGACCGGCTGCGCGCAGCCGGCGCGGAGGTCGAGCCGATCGACGGCCCGGTCGAGGTCCCGGCGGCCGGCGGCACCGTCCATCTCCGGCTCGCGGGCCAGGGGTACGCGGTGCGGCTGCCCGCCACCGCCGCCGACCGGCTGGAGAACCTGGACCACGCCCAGGTCGAGCGACTGCTGCTGCGCGACGCGTTGGGGCTGGAGCCGGGCGACAAGCGGATCACCTACGTCGGCGGTGACTACCCGGCGAGCTGGCTCACCGGTGAGGTCGACGCCGGCCGGGCCGAGCTGGCCATCCTGATCGCACCGGTGACGGTGGAGGACTTCGTCGCGGTGAACCTGGCCCGGGAGAAGATGCCCCGCAAGAGCACCTGGTTCACCCCGAAGGCGCGCGGCGGTCTGGTGGTCGCGGAGCTGCCGCACTGAGCGGTGACCCGCGCACCCGTGTGACATACCCGGCTCGGGGACGCCGCCCATGCGGCGTCCCCGACAGCGGCCTGACAGACTGCGCGGTATGCGCGTCTACCTGGGATCCGATCACGCCGGTTTCGAGTTGAAGGTGCACCTGGCCAACTACTTGGCCAAGCAGGGGTACGACGTGGTCGACGTCGGCCCGCACAACTACGACCCCGACGACGACTACCCGACCTTCTGCCTGCACACCGGCGACCGGGTGGTGGCCGACGAGAATTCTCTCGGCGTTGTCATCGGCGGGTCCGGCAACGGTGAGCAGATCGCCGCGAACAAGATCGCGGGCGTACGCGCCGCACTGGCCTGGAGCGTCGAGACCGCGGAGTTGGCCCGCCAGCACAACAACGCGAACGTGGTAGCCGTCGGTGCCCGCCAGCACACCCTGGACGAGGCCACCGCCATCGTCGAGGCGTTCCTGAACACCCCGTTCTCCGGCAACGAGCGGCACGCACGGCGTATCGACCAGGTCGGCGAGTACGAGCGGACCCGGCAGCTGCCCGACCTGCCCTGACCTGCTCGCGGGCTACCGCTGACCGTGCCTGCGCTGACCGGCTCGGCGCGGTCAGCGTGGCGCGCGGGGGAGGTCCTCGCGGGGCACCCAGTTCCGCCGCACGACCACCACCCGGGCTTCCGCCTCGGCGAGGTCGGCGTCGGTGGGCCGTGCCGCGTCCCGGGCCCGCAGCGCGGCGCTCAGCCCCACCTGGGACGAGCCGGAGCCGACCAGCCCGCGCAGGCCCCGCTCCCCGTCACGCTCGTCACCGTTGCCGTTGCGGCGGCGCGGTGGCGGTGGCGAATCCACGCCGTCGTGCACACCGGCCGTGCTGACCGTCGAGCCGTCGACGCCCGGCCCGGCCGGGTCGGGGGCGATCTGGTGCCGCAGCCGTCGCCTGCGTCGGTCCGGGTCACCCATCAGTCGACCGTACCCCGGCCGGAGGCGTATCCGACACCTGGTGCCGGTCCGCGACGTACGGGATTCGGCGACCGATTTGCCGGCTGGCTACCCTCGGGTTCAGGCGGTGTTGGTGCCGCCGGTCAGGGGGAGGACAAGATGGCAGACCAGACGCAGCCGTGGGCGGAGCGAACCGTGGAGGTGCCACCGCAGGCCGGCGTCGGTGTGCCGCCACAGCGGGACGGTTTCCGCCGTGGTGTGGCGCCGGTGGGTCAGCCCGCCAACCCGCGTACCGTACCGTTCCCGGTTGTCGGGCAGGAGCCGACCGGGACGGGCTGGCCGGGTGAGCCGGCACCGCGCCGGCCGTTGAGCTGGCGGCTGGCGCAGCTACGTCGCGGCGGCGAGTGGAGCGCGGCGGGTGGCCTGTTCGCGTTCGTCTGCTGGGGGATCTGGGCGCTCTCCGGTCAGGGTGACCTGTCGGGCCCGCTGCTGGTGCTGGTGTTGAGCCTGCTGGTGGCTGTCGGCCTGTTCGCGCTGTTCCGGTTGATCGGCCGGATCGTGCTGGAGCGGCAGCTCGGACGGGTCCGGCGTACCGCTCGGGGTGCCCATCTGGCGACTGCCGTCTTCCTCGTCGGTCTTGGCGTGGCGTGGCTCCAGCAGACCGAGTGGGTCGTCTCCGCCTGGAACTGGATCTCCACGAACACCTGATCCGGCGTACGCCCGGGCGGGCGGGCTCTCGCCGCCCGCCCGCGCGACACCGGTCGTCTCCCCACCAGGCAGTGCGGCTGCTTACCCGGCCGGCCACGGTTCATCCGTGGCCGGCCGGTCCGATTGGTGCCGTCGATGTGTCGGTCAGTGGCTGCCGTCGGTCAGTGGCTGCCGCCGTGCCCCTCGGCGTCGGCGCGGGGCGAGACGACCCGGGCGGCCGGGTCCTCGACGCCGGGCTCGCCGCCGTCGGGCGCGACCATCCCGTCGTAGTTGTAGAGCGGCCCACCGTCGTCGTGCTGCTTGGTGGTCCGGATGTAGCGCTGCATCATGCCGTCGATTTCGATCTCTACGAGGGCGTCTCCACCGGTGTCGTGGGTGCTGCCGTCCCGGGGGCCGCCGATCAGGTGTGCGGTGCTCTTCGTCTCCATGAGGACAGGCCGTACCCGACGGCAACCAGCCGGAAACAGCCGAAATGCCACCAGGCGGTGCCGCGCCCACTGTCGGACGCGGCACCGACTGAGGCTCAGCCCTGGGCGGCTGCGTAGTCGCGGGCCACCCGGACCAGCTCGACAAGCCCGCCGGCGTACTCCTGGGATTCGCCGTGTGCCTCGTCGAACGGCGGCTGGAAGCCGACGCCCTCCCACTCGCCTGTCGTCGGGTTCCACCTGTCGTTGCCGACCTCGAAGTCCCAGGCGAAGATGCCCAGCTCGTAGTAGAGCTGGTCGGCGGAGTTGCCGGCGGCGGAGTAGAGCACGTCGGCGACCGGGCCGGTCTGCGACGGCCAGGTCACGGTGCCGCGTTCCTGCGCGATGGCACCGACGATCCGTCGGGCGCTGTTGAGGAACAGCGTCGACTCGTCGATCGACGGCCGGGGAAGTGTGATCCGCCCGTCGGCCCGGTACGCCCCCGGCGGCCACATGAAGTACCCGCCGTAGGAGTGCACGTTCATCGCGAACTTGATGTTGGTGTGGGCCTTGGCGAGCGCGATGACGTTGCTGCTCTCGGCCTCGGACAGCTCAGCCGTGCCGGCGTAGGTGCCGGACAGGCAGTTGGCGCTGGCGCCCACGTACCCGTCGAAGTACGACCCGACCGTGTAGTTGCGGTTGAGGTCGACGCCCCACGAGTTGCGGTTCTTCGGGTCGCGCGCCGGCCCGGTGCAGTGGTTGACCAGGTTCTTGCGCTGGAAGTTGTAGTCGTTGAACGAGTAGTTCGCGCCATCCGGGTTGACGGTCGGGATGACGAAGATGTCCACCTGTTCCAGCAGTTCACGGGTCGCCGGGTCGGTGCGGTAGTTGGCAAGCATCCGCTCGGCGAACTCAAGCGTCACAAGCGGCGTGGCCCACTCCCGGGCGTGTTCCTGGGAGTACGCGAGCACGCCGACCCGGGAGCCGTCCCGGTGTACGCCGAGGCGCAGCGCCTGCACCGTCCACGGCTTCGCCGGCACCTCGGTGCCCTGGAGGCCGTCGTCGAGCCGGGCGGGGCCGGCGACCGGCATGGGCAGCCCGGCCGAGCCGTCCTCGACGGTGGCCCGGAACCGGTTCGGTTGCCGGGCGTTGATCGCCGCAGCGACCTCGTCGGTGGTGCTCACCGTCTTGCCGGCGGTATCGGTGGCGAGTGAGACCGTGAGGACCCGGTCGCGGTAGCCGACCGTCAGCGGCCGGTTCCGCCGGCCCGGGTCGACGGTCCGCACCTGCACGCCGTTCATGTTCTGGTCGCCGAAGCGGACCGACTCGACGACCACGGCGGCGACCGCCGGGTCACCGAGGTACGCGGCGGCGGTGCGCCGGTAGCCCTGGGTCTTGTTCGGCAGGTCGATGACGTCCACCAGGTCCCGGTACTGGCGGGCCAGCCGCTTGATCCGCGCCTGGATGTCCACAGGCGTCAGGTACGCGTCGATGAAGTCCTTCTGGTAGCCGGCGGGCAGCGGCGGCGGGGTGGCGTTCGGCCAGAGCGCCGGAGTGACCATCCGGCTGACCCCGCCCAGGCTGGAGGTGGCGGTCAACTGGACCGGGCGGCTCGGCACCGGCTGGGGGAGGTTGTAGTGGTACTGGTACTCACCCGAGTCCTCGAACCGGTAGAGCGGAAACGACCCGGTGGCGCCGTCGGCCGTCCGCCAACTGACGGTGATCTCCACGTCCGGGTCGTCGGTGGCGGTGGTCGCCACCTGTGCCTGCAGGAACGTCTGCCCGCCTGTCGTCCACCAGTACGCCTGCTGTACCTGGAGGGTGTCGACGGCGGCGGCGGTGGTCCGTTCGTCCGCGCTGGCCGAGGGTGCCCGCAGCCCGGCGGCGGTGCGGGCCTGTGCCGCGCGGACGCTGTCGGCGAAGTGCCGACTGCCGTCCCCGGCGCGCTGCACGATCTGCACGGCTGTCGCGCCCTGTGCGGTCAGGTCGGCGAGCTGCGCGCCGGTGAGCACCAGGTCGGCGAGGATCCGCCCGTCGCGGGCCCTGGGCCGGTTGGCGAGGTCCGCGCCGCTGGCGACCAGCCGGTCGAGCTGAGCCTGATCGCGCAGCTGCACCCGTACCAGAGCGGTTTCGGTGGTGGTCAGGGTGATGGGTGCGGGCGCGGTGGGTGCCGCGGTGGCCGGACCGGGGTGGGACAGTGCCGCGCTGATCAGGATCGCTGTGGTGGCGGCAGCTGTCCACCGTCGTCGGACGATCATGTGCCCTCCTGACGGACGTCGATGTCACTGTTCCTCACACCAGTGCACGGATCGACACCTGTCAAGTGATCTGGGGGCACCCGCAGCGGGTCAACCGCCCTGTGCGGCGGTGGGCTGCGGGTGGAGGCGGGCGCGGTGCATGCCGCGTCGGACCGCCACGACCACCGCCAGCACCAGGCCAGCGACCACACCGGTGCTGGTCACACCTAATGCCGCAAGGCTGCCCATAGCGGTGTCCTGGGGACCGTAGAAGCGTGGCGGATCACCGATCGAGAGGGCCGGTTGCGGGCCGGCCCCGGCCGCCGTGCAGATCACCTCGTACCTGCCGGCTGGCCTGGCGTGAAGCGTGAGCAGGCCGCGCCACTGGCCGTCGTCCACCTTGGCGCCCGCGACGAGCACGTTTGTCTGTCCGAATTCGACCATTTTCCCGCCGTCCTTCGGGGACGCCGCACATTCGACGTCAGGAGGTCGCCCATCGGCCGTCCTGAACCACACCATCTTTTCGTCAGAGAGCTGCACAGTGACAGGCTGGCCGAGCGTGAGGGGCTGTCCCAGGTCACCTTCGGAAAGAAAGACGAGCAGCAACACCCCGACGGCGGCCACCGCGCCACCAACGGGAATCAGTGCCGCGATGAAGAACCAGATGCGGCGGGGCCGCAGTTCCACGGGACTGATGACCGGAGCGGGAGTCATGGCGAGATCATGGACGATGAGCGGGCGCAGCAACAGGGGGTGTGCTGGCGGCCGCGGTGAAGGCCGTGACTATCCCGAAGCGGGGATCGAAGGCCCGAACGAGCGGTTGCGACGCGGCCCCTCACCGGCCTGCTGCGCCTCGGGGAGCAGGCGGAGGTGGCCACCCGCCTCGACGACACCGCGTCGCTGGTGCGGGCCATCGCCCGGGAGGCCGTTCGCCGCGTCGGCATCGACGCCCGGGCGCGGTACCAGGCGTCGATCAGCGACCCGGAGCCCACGCCGGGTGCGATCGCCGGGTTCAGCGAAACCGCGTCGGAGTCCGACGCGCACCTGCTCGACGGACTTCTCACCCACCCGGCCGCGAAGATCCGCGCTGCGGCCGTACGCGGCCACCGCCAACTCGGCGTGGTGGACGCCCACCAGCTCACGCCACTGCTGACGGACCCGTCACCGTCGGTCGTCCGCGAGGCCGTCAACGCCCTACGACCCGTCGCGGCAACCCTTGCGGCGGAGCTGCCCTGGCAGTTGCTCGCCGGGTCGCGCGTGGAGTTGCGGCGCGCGGGCTACCGGCTGCTCGGCACCCGGGACGTACCCGAGCGGTTGCGTGCCGCCCTGCTGCTGGCCGTCGACCCGGATCCGGGGCTGGCCCCGACGGGGCCGCGCCGAGCTCACCCGGCTCGTGCGGGACGCCGCGGATGACCGGACCCCGGCGGCACTGATGTCGCTCCGGCGGACGCTGACCGGCACACGCCTCGGCTCCTGTCGATGCCCCGCGTGGTGGCATCGACTGTTGTAGGGTGCGCGCCGTGGGATACCTGGTGACGCCCTCGGGCCGTCTGCACCTCTCGCAGTCGGACGACGCCGCCGCGGTCGGCGCGGCCGGGGCGGCGATGGCTGCCCGAGACGGCTGGTTTGCGCCGGACGCGGCTCCGTCAACCACCACACTGGCCGACCTGGCCGAGGCCGCCGGAGCGTCGATCACGCGCGACGGAGACTGGATCGAGTTCGGCCACGACGACGCGGGAGACCCCAAGTGGTCGGCCCAGGCCACGGCCTTCTACGTCGCGATCGCGCCGTTCGTCCGCCGAGGTACCGTCCACATCGAAGGTGAGGACGGCGCTTCCTGGTCCTACACCTACGCTGACGGGCAGGTCACTCAACAGGGCTGGAACGGTTGGGACGGATCGGTCGAGCCGTTCGGCGAGAGTGTCGACCCTGGAACGTCCCCAGACCCGTCCCGGTCCGACCGCTGATTGGTCCGTTCGTGGTACGCGCCGAAGTCGAAGAAGCGCCTACCGTCCACCGACAACTCGTCGGCGATCTCCTCTCGCGTCCACGGATGGTCGGAGTAGTCGTCCATTGCGACACCGCCCCGAGCGAGCAGCGCCAACGTCAGACGGCGTACCTCCGCTGTCCCGTCGACCCGGCCCGAGACATCAACCTGAACCGCCCATCCGGGTAGCCGGCCGCACGCTTGACTCAGCCCTCGCACGGCCGTCGGCTCCCAGTCCGCGTACAGGTGTTCGCCTGCACTGGTCAGCTCCCCGTACAGGCACCCGTCCACCAGCCACGGATTCCTCTGGCCCGGAGACAACCGGTCGAGCAGAGCGACGACGGAAGCCTGCTCCGATTCCGGAAAGACGAAGACGGTACGCACGGCAGGAGCGTCGCACACGTCAGCCCATCCGACGGGACGGGTCTGCACGACTGCCGGCTTCGCGCTCGCCACGGCAAGATCCGCAGCGGGGGAGAAGTAAACGGGCCGGCGGGTAACCCGAGCCCTGATGATCTCGCGCCTCGCGGCAGCTGCACGCACATGATGTTGAGCGTCCGCGCTTGCGGGTTTGGTCAGGCACAAGCTACGGCATAGCCAAGGACCACGGCGGCGGACACGACGACGTGGCCTGGGGCGAGGTCCTGGGCGCTCGTCGCGGCGGCCTCGGCGTGGCCGCGGTAGCGGGCAGCGCCCGGCTGTTCCGGGTCGATGTCCTCAATGTGCAGGACCGCACCGATGCGTACGCTGGCGGCCTCGGCGTACAGCTCGGCCTTTGCCCGGGCCGCCGCCACTGCCTGGCGCCGAGCCTCGGCCCGCAGTTCGCGCTTGCCTGTGACGTCGAAGTCGACGCCCTCGATCTCGTTGGCACCCGCCGAGACGATGTCGATCAGCAGTGGTTCGACGTCGTCCAGTACGCCGGACTGGACCGCAAAGGCCGCCTGGCACTGGTAGCCGATGAACCTGCGTGACCCGTCCGCGTATTCGGTGGCTGTCTTCAGGTCCAGGCGCGAACCCTCGACCGCCGCGTCGGCTATTCCATGCTCGCGCAGTGCGCCGCGCACGGCCCGCACGGCTGTACGGGCCGCCTCGAACGCGGCGGCCGGGGTCTGCTCCAGCCGTACGATCTTGAACCTTACGCGCACAAGATTCGGTAGCGCCTTCACGCTCGCCGCACCGAACGCGGTGATGCCCCAGGGGCGTTCCACCATCTGCATGAACGTCGATCCAACCAGACTGTCTTCCGCCCCGTGCTCCCGGTACGCCAACCACCTGACCGACTGCGCGGACGCCAGGTACACGACGTCCCCCAGGGGATGTCGGCCTTACGCGATATGGGGTTCGCGCGGGCCGCGGATGTCACCCCGACACCTCATACTCAACGTGACTCGACGGCGACGAGGAGGCTCGCGTGGGGGAGCTCAACACCCAGGACGTCAACGTCGTGAAACGCCTCGCCACCGTCGCCGCCATCGTCGGCATCGTAATGGTCGGCTGTGGGGTGGGAACCCTGCTGATACCCCTGTCGGGTGCCGACTCTCCTGAACCAGGGGCTCCGGTGCCGCCGGAACGACCTGAGGGCCTGGACCCAGGGGCACCAACGGCGAAACCCACGCCGGAGCCAAAGCAGAGCGAATACCTGAACGCCCTCCTCACCGACCGGGCCGCCCTCTACAGCGGCAACGCCAGCGCCCGCCTGCGACAGCAGGTCGAAGTCGGTGAATCATTCCCCGTCGCCCTCGCCGTGTGCGCCCCCGGCGACATCCCCTGCACCGTCAACCCATTCGAACCACCACAGCAACCGCCCAAGAACCCCACCCGTCCAGCTCAGGCGGAGGAGTTGGGCAGCGTGCCGGTCGGCGGCCGAGTGCAGGCGGAACTGTCCTGGTACGGCAGTGACGCAACAGTCAGAGCCAGCAGCCCACCGGAGCAGGTCATAGCCGCCCCCGGTGATGTTGCTGAGTGGCGCTGGTCGGTGCAGGCCGGCGCGAACCCGGGGCGGCTGATTTTCCAGATCAGCGTGACAAGCCTGAGGGGCGACAGCAACGTACCGCTGTTCCCCACCCGCTACTTCGACCTTGACGTGGAGGTGACGGACACGGTCCAGAACCGCACCAGCGTGATCGTGGCCGCGCTGAACCGCTTTGTGGTTGGTGCAGGGTCGGGGATGGCCGCGCTGGGCGCCACGATCGTCGCCTATCTGACGTATCGGCGTGCGCGGCAGGAGCGAGATGGCAAGCGTGCCGCCGAGCAGGGGTCGGGCGATGACGGGGGCGGGCGGGAGGCCGGTCTATCGCTGCGGAAGCGCCGCCGCCGGCCACGAAAGCCTGGCCGGGGCGAGACCTGATCCCAGCACCGCCGCAGCAAGCGCGCGGATCGCCGCCCGCCGCGGGCGCGACGTTGACCCAGGCGCTCGCGGGTGCGCGTCCGGCGTGATGTGACACCGCGTGTGATAGATCAGCGGCACGAAGGCCGATCGCCAACGACCACGGTTGAGCCGGCGGTCGCCCAGCTGCGTCTCGTGCCCGCTCGTGACCGCTACGTGCCCCGGTTACTGGCCCATGGATGGCCCATCCTGGGCATGCTCCCGGCGCGGTTGCGGGATCTCCTCGCGCAGCCCTCGTGGTGTCTGACCGAGGAGATCCCGCTACCCCCGTCCGTTGCTGATCTCTGAGGGAAGGCCGGGGTTCGGGGCGGAGCCCCGAAGGTCTAACCGCCCGCTAGGCTCCTCGCCTCAACATCAGAGCGCGGGAGCGTGCGTGATCAAGCTGGTCAGGACCAAGAAGTCCGCGTGCCGCTGTCGGCCCCGGTGGCCGGCTCTCGTTACGGAGATGAACGGTCATGTCATGCCGTGCCAACCATCCGAGCACGGCAGTCCGATGACCAGGCTCTTGGAACTGTCAGCCCGGTGCGCCGAATGCTCCGCGACCTACCCGGGCAACTTCATCATCGAACCAGGCACGCCGCCTCCGTTCGAATGGGCGCACGAGCCTGAGAACACCGTGTGCTCCTGCGAGCCGCGGTGGCCGAAGCTGATGGTCAAGCTGCGCGGCCAGTGGTACCTCGGCTACCCAGGTACGGACGGCCAACTGGTAGTTGACGGCGCAGAGGGAGCCTTCTGTGATAGCTGCGGAGCCCGCTTTCTGGGGGCCATGGTGGTCGACCTCGATGATAGGTCGCACCTCGAAGATCCTCACGAGACGTAGCAAGTGTGGCCAGCCGGCCCGGCCGATGCCGGCCGGAGGTCGCCAGCAGGCCGGGGCCGGGCCGGCGCGGCCCGCTTGCGGGCCGCCTTGACCGCCGCCGCCGCTGACGCCCTGGTTTTCACCGGCGACAAGGGCGCGCTGCGGCGATCCGGCAACTTCGGCCGTGCGGTCAAGTGGCCATGGACCGGCGGATCGCCCGGCAGGTCCGGCGCAAGGGCAGCCAGAACAGCTAATGGCCCACGGATGGCCCGCAAGATCGAAGCGGGGGAGTGGTCGACCGGCCCAGGATCGGGGGATATCGCCCCTGGCCTGGGCCGGAGGACATTGGAGCGGGCGACGGGAATCGAACCCGCACCGTCAGTTTGGAAGACTGAAGCTCTACCATTGAGCTACGCCCGCGCACACCCCGCCGAAACGGGGCGCGCCGACAGCGTACCCAATGCCTGAGACCCGCGTGCAGCCGCGCCACCGCGTTGCGGCGGTGCATGGTGGCCGCGTCGCGTCTCCATCCACGCCCAAGATCCGCGCAACTTCAGGGATGTAGGGGCCTCCGCGCGCCGCGAGGCCACACTTTCCCCGAAGTTGCGCGGATCTTGCGCCCGCGCCCCGCGCCCCCGGGTGGTTCGCGATCTTTTGGGGAATCTGTCCCGGTGGGGACGCCCCGGCACCGCTCGCGGGGCGGCGACGGCATAGACTGCACGTCGCCACGGGGTGTGGCGCAGCTTGGTAGCGCACTCGCTTTGGGAGCGAGGGGCCGTGGGTTCAAATCCCGCCACCCCGACTGTCGTCAGCGCCTGGGTCGCCCCGGGCGCTAGTGGCCGGCCGCGCCGGCTCGCCTACACTCGATGGGCCAATCGAAGGCCCAGACTAAAACCAAGATCCGTCAAGGAGTACGCCTGTGAAGAGCACCGTCGAGACTCTGAGCCCGACGCGCGTGCGGCTCGCCATCGAGGTGCCGTTCGTCGAGCTCGAGCCGAGCCTCAAGAAGGCGTACCGGGAGATCGGTTCGCAGGTCCAGGTTCCGGGCTTCCGCCGGGGCAAGGTGCCGACCGCGGTCATCGACCAGCGGGTGGGCCGGGGCACCGTCCTCAACGAGGCGGTCCAGGACGCCATCCCGGAGAACATCCTCGCCGCCGTGCGGGAGCACGACCTGAAGACGCTTGGTCGTCCGGAGGTCGAGATCACCGAGTTCAACGACGGTGACTCGCTGAACTTCACGGCCGAGGTCGACGTCCGCCCGGAGATCACCCTGCCCGACGCGAGCACCATCGAGGTGACCGTCGACGAGCTGCAGATCGACGAGAGCGAGATCGACGAGCAGGTGAAGAACCTGCGGGAGCGGTTCGCCACCCTCAAGACGGTCGAGCGGGCCGCGGCCGAGGGCGACTACGTGCAGATCGACCTGAACGCGACCGTCGACGGTGAGGACGTGCCCGGCGGTCAGGCCAGCAACATCTCCCACGAGGTGGGCAGCAAGCAGCTCCTGCCGGGCCTGGACGAGGCAGTGGTCGGCCTCGCTGCCGGCGACAGCACCACCTTCACCACCCAGTTGGTCGGCGGCGACTTCGCCGGCCGGGACGCCGACGTGGCGGTGACCGTGCGCACGGTCAAGGAGAAGGAGCTGCCGGAGCTGAACGACGACTTCGCCCAGATGGCGAGCGAGTTCGACACGATCGAGGAGCTGCGCGGCGACCTGCGGGCCCGGGTCACGCAGGGCAAGCAGGTCGAGCAGATCTACGCCGCCCGGGACAAGGCGCTGGCGCAGCTGGTCGAGGCCGCCGAGGTGCCGGCGCCGGAGGGTGTCATCCGCGAGGAGGTCGCCAGCCGCAAGCAGGCCATGGTCGACCAGCTGGAGCGGATCGGCGCCTCCCTGGAGGAGTACCTCGCCGCCGAGGAGAAGACCGAGGAGCAGATCGACGCCGAGCTGACCGAGGCGGCCACCGAGGGCGTCAAGGTGCAGCTCCTGCTGGACACGCTTGCCGACGCCGAGGACGTGCAGGTCTCCGACGACGAGTTCGGTCACGAGATCGTGCACCGGGCGCAGCGCGCCGGGATGGCTCCGCAGCAGTACTACGACCAGCTGGTGCGCTCCGGCGCTGCCGCCGCGGTCTTCGGTGACGTGCGCCGGGGCAAGGCGCTCGCCGCCGTCATGGAGCGGATCACGATCAAGGACTCGGCCGGCAACGAGGTCACCCTGGACGCGCTGCGCGCAGCCAACGAGGCGGAGCACAACCACGAGCACTGATCGTCGGGTGCGGCCGCCGTCCGCCGCTGCGCGGTGCACGGCGGCCACACTTATTCCGGGGTACGCCCGGAAGCCCGCGCCGCGGGTGCGCCCGACCCAACTGCGCTGAGAGCGAACAGTGCCCCGACCGGGACTCTGCCGCCTCTGGTAGCGGTTAGTGTCGGGAAAGACGGTACGGAGAGCGAAGGGCTGCCATGACCGACATGCACATCCCAACGACGTCGCGCCGGGCGATCGATGCCCGCGGTGGCGACTCGATTGGCAACCTCGACGACTCGGTCTACAACCGGTTGCTCAAGGAACGCATCATCTTCCTGGGCAGCGAGGTGACCGACCAGGTCGCCAACCGCATCTGCGCGCAGCTGCTGCTGCTCGCCGCGGAGGACCCGGACCGCGACATCAACCTGTGGATCAACTCGCCGGGTGGCTCGGTCTACTCCGGCATGGCGATCTACGACACCATGCAGTTCATCGACAACGACGTGTCGACCGTGGCGATGGGCATGGCTGCCTCGATGGGCCAGCTGCTGCTCTGCGCGGGCACCAAGGGCAAGCGGTACGCGCTGCCGCACGCCCGGATCATGATGCACCAGCCGTCCGGTGGTCTGGGCGGCACGGCGTCCGACATCGCCATCCAGGCGGAGCAGATGCTCTACACGAAGCGCATGTTCCAGGAGCGGGTCGCGCACCACACCGGCCAGAGCCAGTCGCAGATCGAGGCGGACTCGGACCGGGACCGTTGGTTCACCGCCCAGGAGGCCATGGACTACGGCTTCATCGACAAGGTGATCATCGGGGCCGCTCAGGTTCCGGATGGCGCCGGGACCCTGAGCTGAGGAGCTGACGATGACCGATCTGAGCTTGCCGCCCCAGTTCGCGGCCGTGCACAACCGTTACGTCCTCCCGTCGTTCGTCGAGCGCACGTCGTACGGGGTCAAGGAGTCCAACCCGTACAACAAGCTCTTCGAGGACCGGATCATCTTCCTCGGTGTGCAGGTGGACGACGCGTCGGCAAACGACGTGATGGCCCAGCTGCTCACGCTGGAGGGCACCGACCCGGACCGCGACATCATCATGTACATCAACTCGCCGGGTGGCTCGTTCACGGCCATGACGGCGATCTACGACACCATGCAGTACGTCCGCCCGGACATCTCCACGGTGTGCCTCGGGCAGGCCGCCAGCGCGGCTGCGGTGCTGCTGTCGGCGGGCACCGCTGGTAAGCGGATGGCTCTTCCGAACTCGCGGATCATCATCCACCAGCCGGCCACCGAGGGCGGCTACGGGCAGGGCTCGGACATCGAGATCCAGGCTCGGGAGATCCTGCGGATGCGGACGCAGCTGGAGGACATGCTGTCCCGCCACTGCAACCGCCCGATCGAGCAGGTTCGCAAGGACATCGACCGTGACAAGATCATGACGGCCGAGGAGTCCAAGGAGTACGGGCTGGTCGACACCATCCTGACCAGTCGTAAGAAGGGCCTGCTGGCTGCCAACGCGGCCAGCTGACTCAGCACCGGGTCAGAGGTTGGCCGGGGCACCCGTTCCCGGCCGACCTCTGACACACCCGTTTTGGGGGTCGGAGAATGCCCCGTCAGCGGGTAACGTCGGGTCCGTACCGCTTCGCCGGTTGGGCCGGTGAGGTGAACCAAGCCGGGCGGCGCGCAGCGTCCGCAGGTCAGGGCCGGGTCTCCGGCCGATGAGTGCAGGGAGAACGTAGGTGGCACGGATCGGTGACGGCGGCGACCTACTGAAATGCTCCTTCTGCGGCAAGTCGCAGAAGCAGGTAAAGAAGCTCATCGCGGGCCCAGGGGTCTACATCTGCGACGAGTGCATCGATCTCTGTAACGAGATCATCGAAGAGGAGCTGGCCGAGTCCGGCGAGGTGAAGTGGGAAGAGCTTCCCAAGCCGATGGAGATCTGCCAGTTCCTCGACAACTACGTCGTGGGGCAGGACCAGGCGAAGAAGGCGCTCGCCGTCGCGGTCTACAACCACTACAAGCGGATCCAGGCTGAGGCGGCCGGTGCGCCGGGCTCCGGCAATGATGCCGTCGAGCTGGCCAAGTCCAACATCCTGCTACTCGGCCCGACGGGTTGCGGTAAGACCCACCTGGCGCAGACGCTCGCGCGGATGTTGAACGTCCCGTTCGCCATCGCCGACGCCACTGCGCTGACCGAGGCGGGTTACGTCGGCGAGGACGTGGAGAACATCCTCCTCAAGCTGATCCAGGCCGCTGACTACGACATCAAGCGCGCCGAGACCGGCATCATCTACATCGACGAGGTCGACAAGATCGCCCGTAAGTCGGAGAACCCGTCGATCACCCGGGACGTCTCCGGCGAGGGCGTGCAGCAGGCACTGCTCAAGATGCTCGAAGGCACTGTGGCGAACGTCCCGCCGCAGGGCGGTCGTAAGCACCCGCACCAGGAGTTCATCCAGATCGACACCACTAACGTGCTGTTCATCTGCGGTGGCGCGTTCGCCGGCCTCGACCAGATCATCGAGTCCCGCACCGGGCAGGGCGGCACCGGCTTCGGTGCCCGGCTGCGGTCGGTGTCCGAGCGGTCGACCGATGACATCTTCAGCCAGGTCATGCCGGAAGACATGCTCAAGTTCGGGCTGATCCCCGAGTTCGTCGGTCGTCTTCCGGTGATCACCAACGTCCGGAGCCTGGACCGCAGCGCCCTGGTGCGGATCCTCACCGAGCCCCGCAACGCCCTTGTGCGGCAATACCAACGCCTCTTCGAGTTGGACGGCGTCGAGCTGGAGTTCGACGAGCCGGCCCTGGAGGCGATTGCCGACCAGGCCATGCTGCGCGGCACCGGCGCCCGTGGCCTGCGGGCCATCATCGAGGAAGTGCTGCTCTCCGCGATGTACGAGGTGCCGAGCAACCCCGACGCCGCCCGGGTGCTGATCACCCGCGAGGTCGTCCTGGAGAACGTCAACCCGACGATCGTTCCGCGCGAGTTCACCGGGCGTCGTGCCCGGCGGGACCGCGAGGAGAAGTCGGCCTGATCCTCCCCGCGTCACGCCGGTCGCGTCAGTCCTGACGCGGCCGGCGTGATCGCGTTCGGCGGTCCCACTCGCCCGACGGGATGACCACCACCATCATCAGTTTCGCTGGCTCGTCGCCGTCGTTGCGGTAGCCGTGCTCCCGGTCGGCGTGGAACTCGATCGTCTCGCCGGCCTGGACTGTGTGGTCCTGCCCGTCGACCCGGACGACAACGGTGCCGGTCAGTACGTGCACCACCTCGCGGGTGCCGCGTGAGTGGTCGGCGGAGCGGTGCGCCTCGCCGGGCTCCAGCCTCCAGTCCCAGAGCTCGACAAGGTCCGGTTCGCCAAGCCCACTGAGCAGGTGGGCGGTACCGCCGTGCTCGCCCTGCCACAGCACCGGCGCCTCCGCAGCGGTGGTGATCTTCACGGCGCGTTCCTCGTCGGGCTCCAGCAGCCGCGCGATGTTGACGCCGAACGCGTCAGCGACCCGGCACAGTGTGCCCACGCTCGGATTGGTGCGCGCGTTCTCGATCTGCACGAGCATCGCCTTGCTCACCCCGGAGCGACCGGCCAACTCCTCGAAGGACCAGCCCCGGGCAGCGCGTAGCTCACGTACCTGCCGGGCCACAGCGGCTGTCACCGCGCCCACCCGGCCTGCGGCCTCGGTCATCAAACTATCCTTCACGGTCACTATTATGGTACGACTGACGCATGCTGCCCATTGTCCTCGCCGCCGTGTCGGCGGTCGCGTTCGGCGTCGCCGACTTTTCCGGTGGAAAGGCGTCCCGCCGGGCCGACCCGATCGCTGTGACAGTGGTCTCCCAACTGCTTAGCGTCCCGCTGCTGATCGTTCTGGTGCTCGTCGTACCCGGAACCCCGACCGTCGGCGACATCGCCTGGGGCCTGCTCGCCGGCGTTGCCGGCGCGGGCGGCGTCATGCTGCTGTACCGGGCGCTCGCCGGCGGGATGATGGCCGTCGTGGCACCGGTCACCGCGATCACCGCCGCCGTCGTGCCGATCGTCGCCGGCCTGTTCACCGCGGCCTTCCCAGGTGCGCTGGCGCTCACCGGCGCCGGTCTCGCGGTGGTGGCGATCGCGCTTGTCAGCCTGGGTGAGCGCGGCGGCGGAGCTGCCGTCCCGGTACGGCTGGTCGGGCTCGCGCTCGCCGCTGGAGCGCTGTTCGGCGTCTTCTTCACACTGCTGGGCCAGGCCGACGAGAGCGCCGGCATGTGGCCGGTGGCGGCAGTGCGGGCCAGTTCGATCGCGTTCGGCCTCGCGCTGGCCGCCGGCACGGGGGTGCGGCTGCGACTCGGGCGACGGGTGCTGGTGTGGGCTGCCGTCGCCGGCCTGCTCGACAGCGCCGCCAACGCGCTATTCCTGGCTGCCGCCGGCCGTGGGCACCTCAGCATCGTGGCGGCGATCGCCGCGCTGTATCCGGCCAGCACTGTGCTCCTCGCGCTCGCCGTCGACCGGGAGCGCCTGCGGCCGATCCAGGTCGCCGGCCTCGGGTTCGCCGCCGGGGCCCTGGTGCTCGCCAGCATCTGACGCTGTCCGTACCGGCCGTCCCGGCCGTACTCTGGGGTCATGCGCGTCGCAGTCTGCCAGCTGAACGCCCGGGACGACCGCAAGGCAAACCTGGCCGCCGCCGAGGTTCTGCTGGAACGCGCCGCCGCCGGCGGCGCGGACCTGGCCATCCTCCCGGAGTACGTCGACTATCTCGGCCCCGCCGCGCGGATGCCCGAGCCGGAGCCGGTCGACGGCGAGGTGGGCAGCTTCTTCGCCGAGGTCGCGCGGCGGCTCGGCATCTGGGTGGTGGCCGGCTCGTTCCACGAGGTCGGCCCGGACCCGGCGCACACCTTCAACACCTCGCTGGTCTTCGACCGGACGGGCAGCCTGGCCGCGAGCTACCGAAAGATCCATCTGTACGACGTGGAGATCCCCGGACGCGTCTCCTATCTGGAATCCGCGAGTGTCGCGCCCGGCGCCCAACCCGTCGTCGTGGACGTCGAAGGGCTCCGGGTCGGGCTGTCGATCTGCTACGACCTGCGTTTCCCCGAGCTGTACCGGCAGCTCGCCAGCGAGGGCGGCGCCCAGTTGCTCGTGGTCCCGGCGGCGTTCATGCTGCACACCGGCCGCGACCACTGGGAGGTGCTGTTGCGGGCGCGGGCGATCGAGAATCAGTGTTTCGTGGCGGCGGCCGGTCAGACCGGTGACCACGACCCCGGCCGCACCTGCTTCGGGCGCAGCATGGTGATCGACCCCTGGGGGACGGTCCTCACCCAACTGCCGGACGGGTCCGGAGTGGCATTCGCCGACCTCGATCTCGATAGGCTCGCCACGATCCGCGCCGAACTGCCCAGCCTGGCCAACCGCCGACTCTGAGCGGTCACCCCTCCAGCAGGACGCCGATCGTCGCGAGACCGACGATGACCCCGCCGGTCACCAACAGGGCGGTGGTCATCCGGGACCTGCCGCGCCGGGCCAGCTGTCGTACCGAGAGCAGCAGGACGACAAGCACGACGGTGCCGATCACCACCTGCCAGAACGGCAGAAGGAGGCCGAGCAGCGCTTCCTCGGCGAGCACCGTGGCGTCCGGCCCGGGTTCATCCATGCCTGACACTCTGGCACGCCGTTGCGCTCCGCGTCGGGCACCACTCGGTCCTGTGGCCCAGAACCCACGCCGCACTGTGTGCCGTCCGTTGGAGCCTGTGTTCTTTCGGTGGAGAGCAGAGCCCGCGCCGGACGTCGTGAGGTCTTGCGGTCAACCAGTGATGAACCCTGATTTGCCTTCTCGGGACGGCCCGCGTAACTTTCTCTCTGCACGGGGGAGGCCGGACAAACGGGCCAAGACCGGGCGCCAGGCTCGTGGCGGCAACGCCGAGCGAGGCTGGAGATTCGGGCGGTGCGGAACACTCCGGATACGGGGTTGCGGACGCGAAGCCGACCGGGTAGAGTGCTGAAGCCGGCAGGAGCCGGGCGGAGAGCCGCGAAGCGGTGATCGGCCGGTCTGCGGCTTCCCACGACAGTAACGACCACCGGGTACGGTGTGCGTCATCGTGGGTCCCGGACGAACCACAATTGATCGCCTCGGACACGAGGTTGACAATGAAAGTTCGACCAAGTAAGTTTGAGCGGTTGCCCCGAAACGGGAGCCTACGGGTTTCCGGTCGGTGTGTGGTTGTTCTTTGAGAACTCAACAGGGTGCTTTGTAAAGCCAGTGCCAATTATGATTTATACCCCGGACT
>NZ_JBNCNZ010000011.1:0-195938 GCF_049847245.1 Micromonospora sp. DT68 | reverse complement strand
GTGCCACCCCGATCGTGCAGGCCATCCTCGTCCTCCAAGCCGCCGAGGAGGCCCGCTACCCACGATGAAAATGGCTCTATGAGCACCGAGTCCTCACAAGCGGATTCGAGGGCGGTCACTGGAGCCCAGCCATGAACGACTCACGACCGGGGAACCCTCCCGCCATCACTTCCGAGGGCGGTCACAACGCTGAACCGCCGAGCGTCCACGCCCCCGCCCACCCCTCGGGCCGGCAGACCGATGCCGGAGCGGACCGGATCCGGGTCCAGGTGCTCGGCACACCTGCCATCCTCGGCGTCCCCGACGGGCAGCACATCCGTCCACAGGCGATGGAGTTCCTCGTCTACCTAATCGTGCGCGGAGGATCGGCCTACCAGCACGACATCCTCGGCGACCTCATCCCCGAGCCACCGCACCGCCTGGCCACGCAGCGGCTGCACACGTACACCTACAACCTGCGCCACATCTTCCGCTCCATCAGCGGGGACAACGTCTACCTGCGGCTACGCCGACACCACTACACCCTCAATATCGACGCCTTCGACGTCGACCTGTGGACCATGCGTGACGCCATCACCGCAGCCCAACACGCCAGCAGCCCGGCAGCTAGCACTGGTGCCCTACGCCGAGCAATCTCCGTCTACCGCGGGCCCCTCGCCGTCAACACCGGATACCTATGGCTCGTCCGGCATCGGCAAGCCGTATCTCGGGAGTTCCTGACCGCGGCCGTCAACCTGGCCGAGGCACTCGCCGACAGCCCCACCGAAGCCAACGCCGTCCTCGACATCGCCGCCCACCACCACCCGGACGACGAAATCCTGGCCGCCGCCGCTGCCACCATCCGTCTTCGGCTGGGTTGACTGCCGCCCTCACCACCGCCGCTGCCACGAACGACCTGAAGGTCTCTGCACTAACCAAAACGGCTTCTGTCAGATTCTACGAACGCCTCAACTTTGTGATCTTGCAAGATTCATCCGAAAGGATGACGTTTGAAGCGGGACAAAAAATCTTATGGCCGACACCATCGAGTCACCATACGCGCCGTCGCCAGATGCCGATCGGACCGCCAATCACTCGGCACCACCGAGATGCGTAGCCCCAACCATTCGACTGGGATTTACGCCGCCCGCCACTGTCACCGTTGCGAGGCTGGCCCTCCCGGAGCCCACTCGTTGGCGAAGGTCTCCATCTGGCGGATGACCAGGTCGACGGCGGCGCGCTCGTGGTCCGGCGGGTAGTCGTAGCGGGCTAGCAGCCGGCGGATGTGACTGCGCAGCTTGGCGCGTACCGGCTCGCGGGAAAACCAGTCCACTGTGATCGACGACTGGATCGACTTCACCAGCTCCCGTGCGATCTCAGCGAGGGTGCCGACGCCCATGAGTTCCGTAGCCGCCCCGTTCTGGGCGACGGCGTCGTAGAAGGCCAGTTCGGCGTGGTTCAGCGGCGGGTCGAACTGGTGGCCACGCCGTGCGTCGGCGGACACCTGCTTGGCCAGCTCGACCAGCTCGACGATCAGCTGCGCGCTGGTCAGCTGCTGACGCATGTAGCGGTTCATCAGGTCTTCGAGCTGGGCCGAGAAGCTTTCCTGACGGACCACGTTGTGCTTGGTGACCTCACGCATCTTTCGCTCGATCAGCCGCCGCAGCGCTGCGGCGGCCAGGTGCGGGGTTTCTGAGTTCTGCAGGCGCTCCAACGCCACCCCGTTGAGCTCGGTGATGTCCAGCTTGCCGAGGCCCGCCTCCTCGTAGATGTCGGTGATGTCGGCAGCGTCGACCACCTCGGCGGCGAGCTGGGACAGGTAGCGTTCCACCTCGGCCGTGTTGGGCAGGCCTTTGGCCTCCCGGTCGGCGGCCTCCTCCTTGACGATCCAGACCCGGACGTCGCGGAAGTAGTGGATGTCGCGGCGCATCTGCTGGATGTCGCCAGCGCGTTCGACGAAGTCCCGGCTGGTGGCGCAGAGCGTGTAGAAGCGTTCCAGCCGGCCCGCTGAGTCACGGAAACGCCGGTGCAGCGGCTTCGTGCCGGGTTCGACGTCGTTGCCGGGGGTTCGCGGGTTGCGCAGGAAGTTGGCGGCCTTCTTCACTGCCCGGCGCCAGCGGGTCGGGTCCTTCTCATCGACCAGGATCTCCCGCCACTTGACCGGGGTCAGCATGGCCTCGAGGACCGAAATCTCGTTGTGCACCTCACTGATGGCACGCTCGATCTCGCGGCCGAGGGTCTGGTCCTCCTGGTCGCTGGGTGTGTACTCGGTGAGTGCCTTGCGCAGGTTCTCGGTCAGCGGGGCGTAGCCGACCAGCAGGCCGTCCTGCTTCTCCCGGAACCGGCGGTTGACCCGGGCGAGCGCCTGCATCAGGTTGGCGCCCTTCATCGGGCGGTCCATGTAGATGGTGTGGATCGGCGGAGCGTCGTAGCCGGTCAGCAGCATCGAGTGCACGATCAGAAGCTCCAGCTCGTCGTCCGGGTCCTTGGCGCGGGCCTGGATGGTCTTCTGCTGCGACGGGCGCAGGTGGTGCGGGCGTAGCACCTCCTTGTCACTGGGCACCCCATGGAAGACGATCTTCATCTTGCCCTTGTCGACAGCAGGGTCTGACCAGTCGGGCCGCAGCTCCTTGAGGGCGTCGAAGACCCGGACGCAGATCTCCCGGGTCGCGCAGACCAGCATCGCCTTGCCCGGTCCGCCGAGCTGCGGCCGCATCAGCTCGCGCCGCTTCTCCCAGTGCTCGACGAGGTCCTTCGCGAGGGTCTCGACCCGGTCGGGGGCACCGTAGACAGTGTTCATGGTGGCCGCGTACGCCTCGGCCTTGCGCCGCTCCGCGTCGTCCAGGCTGGCGGTGAGCTTCTCCACCTGCTCGTCGATGCTCTCAGGGTCGATGTCTGGCGGTAGCGACACCGGAATGATCCGCGGCTCGTGGTAGACCCGCACGGTCGCCTCGTCGTCGACGGCACGCTTGAGGTCGTACACGTCGATGTAGTCGCCGAAGACGGCGCGGGTGTTCACCTCGACGCTGGCGATCGGGGTGCCGGTGAAGGCGATGAACGTGGAGTGCGGCAGCGCGTCACGCAGATGCCGGGCGTAGCCGTCCAGGCTGTCGTAGTGGCTGCGGTGTGCCTCGTCGACGATCACCAGGATGTTGCGCCGATCGGAGAGGAGCGGATGCGGCCGGCCAGCATCGCGCTCCTCCTTCGTACGCCCGAACTTCTGCAACGTGGTGAAGATGATGCCGCCGGCGTTTCGGTTCGACAGCTTGTCCCGCAGTTCGGTGCGGGTGTCTGCCTGCTCCGGCTCCTGGCCCAGCAGCGTCTGGCTGTCGAGGAACGTGTCGAAGAGCTGGTCGTCGAGGTCGGTGCGGTCGGTGAGCACCACGATGGTCGGGTTCTTCAGGGCAGGGTGGCGGGCGGTCAACGCCGCCGTACACACCATCTCCTCGGACTTGCCGGAGCCCTGGGTGTGCCAGACGACGCCCGCCTTCCCGTCGCGCTGCGACGCCCGCACGATGCACTCGACGGCACGGACGACCGCGAAGTGTTGGTGGGATTTCGCGATCCGCTTCGCCTTCGACGTGAAGTTGACGAACCCGCCGGTCAACTCCAGGAAGCGCCGCTGGTTGAACAGGCCATAGAGAGCGACGATGAGCGCTTCCGGGCCGTCGTAGTCCGGCGCGGTGGTGTCGACGCGACCCCCCTCGTCGTCGATGTTCCACGGCGCGAAGTGCTCGTAGGGGGTGAACGGGGTGCCGTACTTCGCGGTGACCCCGTCGGAGATCAAGCACAGCACGGCGTGCCGGAAGGCGAGCGGGAACTCCGCGAGGTACGCCTGAAGTTGGGCGTGCGCGCCTGTCAGGGTGGCATTCTCGTCGGCGGCGTTCTTCAGCTCGACGATCGCGATCGGCAGACCGTTGAGGTACAGCACGATGTCGAACCGGCGCCGGAAGTCACCGTCGACGATCGTGACCTGGCTGATCGCCCGGCAGACGTTGTGGCCGGGGTCGTCCAGGTCCGCCAGGCGCACGGTGGGGTTGTGCTCGGCACCGAACGCATCGGTGTACGTGATCGAACGGATGCCATGGACCAGCCGCTCGTGCGCCGCCCGATTCTCCGCGAACGCCTCCCGGGAGGCCACGTCGGTGGCGGCCCGCACCGCGTCGGTGACCGCCGTGGGTGACAGGTCGGGGTTGAGCCGCTCGATCGCCGCCCGCAGGTCCTCGACGAGCACCAGATCGGCCCAAGCCTGCCGCTGCCCCGACCCCGGCGCGAAGTCCTTCCCGGCGCCCGGCTCCCACCCGAGCTCACCGAGCTGATCCAGCGCGAGCGCCTCCCAGTCCGCCTCGCTCATCCACCCGCCCTCGCCCATCCCCACCCCTCCCTGTGAACCGTTGCCTACCTAAACCGCGTCTTCGACGACCTTCTCGGCTTCCTTGACCCGCAACCGCCCCGACATCAGCTCGGGCAGCAACGTGTCTCGGAGCGCGCGTAGTGTGCTGGCCTCCTGCCGTGCTGCGATCACTCTTTGCAGCAGCGCCTCGGCCATCAGTCGAAGTTGGCCAAACTGCCGAGGGTCGGCGATCTCGGCGCTCATGATCTCAGCGGGCTTCACTCTCTGGTGACTGTTTGATGTACCCGTTACCTTGGCCGCAATGCTTGCCATGAATTCGGGCTGCGACAAGACGGCCCACAGTTCGGCAGTACCTACGCCTTCAATTGGCAGCAAGATGAGGAACTCAGTCGATGCCATTGCTGGCACCTCTCCGTCATGGCGCACGTGCCAGACGCGCGGCGTGCCTGGGTTGAGCTTAGAGACGAGAATAGCGGACGGCGGAACCTCAAACTTCAAGCTTTTGATCTCGCGTGGGTCGGCAACCTCCGGCATGCAGCCAGCGTCGAACGACGGAATGCTAAAGTGCAGTACCGAATTCTTGCCTAGCTCGCGTGGATCGATTTGCTTCCTCTCCACGTGGCACAGTTCGGCGACCGGGGTCATCGCAGCTCCGGTCTGATCTGAGAATTGTGCTAGGCACAATTCTTCGGCAGTGGCGGCGATGCGGTCGTTTACCGCAATCTTGTCATCGAGCGCCCCGAGAAGGCTGGCGATCGCTTCCTGTATAGCGATCGGGGGCACGGCCACGGTCAGACGCTTCGCCGAGGCTACGTTGAAGTGCTGCTGGACGGCTCCGACCGTGTGTGCGTCGATGAACTGCTGCGCGGTGGCGTTAATTGCGTAACACAGATACCGCCCGACGATGTCTGGACCAGGGCGTGCGATGACGATGTCGCTGCAGTTCGCCGGTCCGAGATCGTCGGGAATCAGGGCGGTGGCACCAGGCTCGCCGGTACGCACAATCGCCAGGTCGCCGGGCTGCAGCTGCGACTTAGCTAGCCGGTGATGGAAATCCTTGTTGATGTACTTAACTGACGACAGGTCCAGGTGGCCGCGTTTAATATTTTGTGACCGCAGGAACGGGACGCCGCTCTCGACATACTCGTGTGCCATTGAGCCAACGTGCCCGACAGTTATCCGGACGCATAACTCCTCGAGGTTTCGGGTCGACCAGTCAGACATCGAGTCCTCCAAGCTGCATTCGGATGACCGCTTCGAGGCGAGACGACTCGTCGAAGTGGGCGTACAGCTCCTTGCTGAGGCGTTCGATGCGGTCGGCGAGCGGCTCGGCGTCCGGGTCTTCCTCAGCTTCCGCAGCGCCGACGTAGCGGCCGGGGGTGAGGACGTGGTCGTGGGCGGCTACCTCGTCGAGCTTGGCCGAGTAGCAGAAACCGGGGACGTTCTCGTATGTCTGGCCCTTGGTCTTGGCAGACCTGGTGCCGCGCCAGGCGTGGTAGGTGTCTGCAATTCTGGCGATGTCGTCGTCGGTGAGGACGCGCTCAGTGCGGTCGACCATGGTGCCGAGAGCGCGAGCGTCGATGAAGAGGATCTCGCCGCGCCGGTCGGTCAGCGCCTTTGCGCCCTGCGGGGTCTTGTCCTTGGTCAGGAACCAAAGGCAGGCGGGGATCGCGGTGGTGCGGAACAGGTTCGGCGGGAGAGCGACCATGCAGGCCACCAGGTCCGCCTCAACCATCGCCCGGCGGATTTCGCCTTCACCGGATTGCTTTGATGACATCGAGCCGTTGGCGAGGACGACGCCCGCGCTGCCGCGGTCACCCAGCTTGAAGAGGATGTGCTGGAGCCAGGCGTAGTTGGCGTTGCTCTGCGGCGGCGCCCCGTAGCGCCAACGTGGGTCGCTCTCCCGGCGCGCCCAGTCGCTCATGTTGAACGGCGGGTTCGCCATGATGAAGTCGGCCCGCCGGTCCGGGTGCTTGTCCTCGGCGAACGTGTCGGCCCAGCGGTCGCCGACGCCGACCGGATCCATGCCGTGGATGGCGAGGTTCATCTTCGCCAGCCGCCAGGTGCGCTCGTTGGCTTCCTGCCCGTAGACGGCGATGTCGTGGGTGTGCTCCCGCCCGGCGTGCTCCTCCACGAATTTCTTGGACTGTACGAACATGCCTCCGGACCCGCAGCACGGGTCATAGACCCGACCCTCATAGGGCTCCAGTACATCGACGAGGACGCGTACGACGCTGGGCGGCGTATAGAACTCTCCCGCCCGCTTGCCTTCAGCGCGGGCAAACTTCTCTAGGAAGTACTCGTACACCTCGCCGAGGACGTCCTGTGCCTTCCGGTCGCCGTGGCCGGTGAAGCGGGCGTCGCTGATCAGGTCGACGAGTTCCTTCAACCGCTTCTGGTCGACGTTGTCCCGGTTGAAGATCTTCGGCAGGACGCCGGTCAGCGCCCGGTTCTCCTGCATGATCGCGTCCATGGCGTTGTCGAGCAGCTCGCCGACGCCGCTGGGGGCGTTCTCCACCAGGTAGCCCCAGCGGGCGTTCTCCGGCACCCAGAAGACGTTGGCGCTGATGTACTCGTCGCGTTCGTCGAGGAACTCCGCGCGGCGGTTCTCCGGGATGTCGGAGAGACTGTCGGCGATCTGGTCGCGGCGCTCGGCGAACGCGTCGGAGACGTACTTGAGGAAGACCAGGCCGAGGACGAACTCCTTGTACTGCGCGGCGTCCATGGAGCCGCGCAGCTTGTCGGCGGCCTTCCACAGGATGTCCTGGATCTGCTTGGTGCTGGACACGCCGGGCAGCTCGCCCTGTCCGTTGGCACGTTTGCGTGGGGGCACTGTGTGTTCCGTTCTCTCGTTCAGGAGTTCGTACCGTACAGAGTGGTGAGGGTGCCGTCGGCGAAGCCGGTCACGATGAGTTCGCGCAACGTGGCCAATAGATCGGCCTGCCGCTGCAGCAGGTCATCGCGTTCCTCCAGACGGCGCAGCACGTCGTCTAGGCGGGCCGCCTCGTCCCGGGCCAGGTCGGGAATCGTGGCGTCCATCAGTCTCGAGCCCCGCACTGCACCAGGGCTGCGTGTCATGTTGCGGGCGGTAGCCAGGAGTGCCGCCAGCACTCGGGGGGTGAGCGGGTCGCCAAATGAGATGCGCAGGCCTCTGGCGGGGAACTCGATCACCGAGAAGCCGTCGTTGTCGAGGAGGACCCCGAACCGGGGGACGCTGGTGACCACGATGTCACCAGGTTCGGTGAGGGCGACCTGCGGGTACTGCGCGGCGAGGGTGAGCCGGTCCATCCAGCGCTTGGACGACTGCGCGAGTACCTCCGCCGCGCCGATGACCCGGTGGTGACCTCGCGGTCCGACATGCTCGGGGTTCAGGCGGTGCCCGCTGAGGGGGCGGACCCGGCGAGCCGTTCGGAGCGCCTCGCAAGAAAGCTCCTTCGGCCTGATTCCCTCGCGCTGTACCGCTCCGGTGTTCAGGAAGCCGTTCTCCTTCCCGTACCGGACGGCTTCTTGCTCAGCCTCGGTGAGACGCCCCTCGACCTCGCCGACGAGTGCGGGGCGGTCGGCGGCCAGGCGGGCGCGGAGGGTAACTGACGCTGGTCCGGGCGGCCGGAGCGCGGCAGCCCGACGCAGGTCCAGGCGCTCCAGCGGGACGATTCGGCCGTTCCGAGGGTCGTGGCCGTCGCTGCGGTGCCCCTCTGCGCGCCAGAGGAGGATGTCCTCGGCTGCGGACTCGACAGTGGTGTGGTCAAGCGAGTGACCGCTGAGGTCGGCGAGCAGCACGCGACCCTTGGTGGTGGGGAGCGGGTCTCGGGTCAGCAGCCACAGAGCGGCGCGATGACCTGGCCTGGCCGGGTAGACGCCGCCCGGCAGTTGCACAACTGCCTCGACGATGCCGCTGCTCAGCAGCGCAGACCGGCGCAACGCCGCTGGCGCGTCCCGTAGTTGGTCAACGAGGCTGCTGGCAGGGCCGACGACGATGGCCGTGCGGCTCGGACCGAGCAGATCAGCGATCGCTTCGACCCGGTCGAGGTCGGCGAGGGCGTCTCGGCTCTCCGCCGGCTGGTAGGGGAGCCGAGTGACGATGAGGTCCGGTTCGGCGAACTCCTCGTTCAGCTCATCGGCGCGCACGTCGAACTGGAACTCAGGCAACTCGGCGAGGAGTAACTGCCGGCGCACCAGGCGGGCGAGTTCCTCGTCGGCGACGACAGCGTTGAATCGCAGATTGTCGCGGTCCTGGTCGGTTACCAGCGCTGTCAGGAGGTCGCCTGCGCCCGCGTTGCCGTCGGCGATGGTGACGGCGCGATGGGCGCGCAGCCGGGTCGGCACGTCGGCCACCCGACGGATTAGGGCCACCGTCTCCGGGGTGAGTGCATCCGCTGTCAGCTCGGGCCAGCCGAGGCGGTTGGCGGAGCTGAGCAGGAACTGGCAGCTGTGCCAGGGGTCGAAGGCTCCCTCGATCAGTTGCTCGACCAGTTGGGCGAGCCCGGTCGGTTCCGGGGCGTCGGCCAGCTCGTGCAGCAGAAACTCGTCATCGGGATCGAGGCGTCGAGCCAGCGGCAGAGGATCGGCGGGCAGTGCCTCGCTGGAGAGGTGGCGGAGGCAGAGCGCAGCGCCGAGGACGACGATCGTGCGTCGGCCGCCGTGCCGCCGGGCGTATGCCGCCAGCGTGTGCATGGACCGCTCGGCGCGCAGGCTGTCCGGGTCGGCGTTGCCGAGCCCGGTCCGGAGTAGCCAAGCCACGACCGCTTCGGCGGGGAACAAGGGCTGTCCATGGTTGCCCGGGACGGCAGCGGGAAAGTCGGGGTGCCGCCGGCGCCAAGTCGTGACCGCAGGCCTCTTGACGCGCGCGAGCTGCGCGATTTCGCGCTGCGACATCAGCTCCGTCTCCATGGCTCACCTCCTCGCTCTGGCGGTCACGGTATGAATCCTGGAGCGTCGAAGAAGAACGTGGATCTGTTATCCCGGGATAACAGTGTGTAGGGCAGTGTAGGCGACCAATCTGCGGTTCCCTCGATGCGTCAACGACATCAGGGGGTCTGATGAACGACACGCTCACGCTCTACCAAGAGCTCACCGACCGCCTTCAGCGGTCCCAGGTGCCCGGCCCGGTCAGCGACCTGGTTCTTGCCGCCTTCCAAGGCGAGCAGGTTCTCGATGACGTACTGCGAGGTGAGGCCCTTCCGCCGTCGCCCGAGCCGAGTGAGGCGGGCGGTGCAACGCCGCAGGCATTCCTGGAAGAGGTCCGGGTTGCCGGCTTCCGCGGGATCGGTCAGCAGGTCACGGTCGGGCGGCTGCCCAAGACCGGGCTGACCGTGTTCGTGGGCCGCAACGGCTCCGGGAAGTCCAGCATCGCCGAGGCCGTCGAGTACGCGCTGACCGAGGACTCCCTGCGCTGGGCGCAGCGCCCGCCGGCCTTCCGCGAGGGCTGGCGAAACCTGCATCACGACGGCGCATCGGAGATCCGCCTCAGCCTTCGGCTCGACTCGGGCCAGCAGGTGGCGACCCACCGCACCTGGCCGGCCGGGGCCACCGATCTGACCTCCGCGACGGTCACCACGACCACGGGCGGCGCCGCGATGCCGCCCGGTCAGGTGCCGCAGTGGATCGGTCAGGCCGCTAGGTACCGGCCGTTCCTGTCTGCCCGCGACCTCGAACGGGTCATCACCGCCAAGCCGGCCGAACTGTACGACGCGTTCGCGCCGATCCTCGGCCTGGGCCCGCTACGCGACACCGATGCCCGGCTGCAGCGGCGGCGCAAGGTCTACGACGACCGGGCCAAGGCGCTCAAGGTGGCCTTCACCGAGCTACGCGAACAGCTCGGCCAGATCGACGATAACCGCGCTTGCGACGCCTTGAGCGCGCTCGGGGCCCGTCCGCTCCGCGCGAACCTTGCCCGGCTGGCCGAACTCGCCTGCGGCGACACCGCCAGGTCGGAGGAGCCTGCAGCGGCAGCCGCCCGGCGGCTCGCCGAGCAGGACTTGCCCGACCTGAGTGCAGCGCTGGTTGCCCTCGCCGAGTCTGCGGCGGCGATGCGTGAGGCGACCGCAACCGACAGCGGCGCCGCGGATCGGAGCGCTCGGCTGCTGCGGGCCGCGCTCGACGTGCACCACGACCGCGGGAACGGCCCTTGCCCGGTGTGTCGCGTCGGGACCCTGGACCAGGACTGGCGTACGCAGGCTGAGGAGGAACTCGCCACGACGGCCGCGTTCGCCGCGGTGGCACGCGCGGCCCAGCAGTCTCACGCGCACGCCCGCCGTGCGGTCGACGAGCTGCTCGGTGACATCCACCGGCTGCTGGAGCCGGCCGTCGCCGCGCTGGCGCCCCACATCCCTGGGGAGAGCGCGGCGATGCGCGATGCTCTCGTCGGGCTCGGCCCCGATCGGGCCGCTTGGGACGGTGTCGTCGCGGCGTACACCACCCTCGTGAAGGCGGCGGCCGGCTGGCTCGCCCAGCGTCACGACGCCTGGCGCGAGCCCGGCGCCGCGATCCGCCGGTGGGTCGACGCTGCGGCCGTGGTCCGCGCCGAGGCGCCGGCCCTGGCTCTGCTCACCAAGGCTCGTGCGGCTCTCGACACCGCCGAGAAGGCGATCCGGGCCGACCGGCTGAGCAACTTCGTCGCCCAGTCGGACCGGGTGTGGCAGAAGCTGCGGCAGGAAAGCAACGTCGAGCTGCACCGGCTGCAGATGGAAGGAGTGAACAACACCCGCCGGGTCCTGTTCCCCGTGGCCGCCGACGGCGTCGAGACCAACGCGCTCGCGGTGATGAGCCAGGGTGAGCTGCACGCCCTCGGCCTCGCGGTCTTCCTGCCCCGCGCCTGCGCCGAGACCAGCCCGTACCGGTTCGTGATCATCGACGACCCGGTGCAGAGCATGGACCCCACCAAGATCGACGGCTTGGCCGAGGTGTTGCGAGAGGTCGCCCTGACCCGGCAGGTCATCGTGTTCACGCACGACGACCGGCTGCCGGAAGCGATCCGCCGCCTCGACATTGAGGCCGACGTCCGGGAGGTCACTCGCCGCGAGGGCTCGATCGTCGAGGTCCGGAAGGTCTGCGACCCAGCGGACCGCTACCTCGACGATGCCCGCGCCCTGGTCGCCGCAGACATCCCCGACGAGGCGAAGTACCTGATGGTCGCCGGGTTCTGCCGGTCCGCGATCGAGTCGGTGAGCATGGATCGCTACCGGGCCGCCGAGCACCGGCGTGGCACGCCCTACCAGGAGATCCTGGAAGGACTCAGCCGAGCGCACACGGTCAAGGACCGGCTCAGCCTCGGGCTCTTCGGCCGCCTCGTACCCCGCCCGGAGCTCTTCGCTCGTCTCGACCGTGACTACGGCACCCAGGCCACCCGGACGGTCAAAGCGGTGGCGGACGCGGTCCACGGCCACCGGAGCATGCCCGCCCGAGCGATGGTCACCAAGACCGCTGCGCTCGTGGGGCGGTTGCGATGACGACGTCCCTGTACCTCGTCACCGCCGACCGGATGCTCAGCAGCGTCATCCGAGGCACTCGCGGAGCCTGGCCCCGGGCGTGCGCCTGGCTGCTTCGCCACGAACTGGAAGCAGCGATGGACCGGTACTGGGCCCGAGTCTGCCCCGAGATCGGACAGACCCGGGTGCAGCGACCGAAACTGCTGCTGCTCGCCCACTACGCCGGCCCCGACCTCGGGCGCCGGGCCAGCTACCTGTGGTGGGCGCTGTCCCGCGCCGGTCACCACCACCACTACGAACTCGGCGTCACCGCAGCCGAGCTGACCCGGCTCCGCGCCGAACTCCTCGACCTCGTCGCGCTCCTTGACCACTCGGAGGCCCCGACATGCTGAAGCGAGATCAGGCCATGCTGATCCTCGGCGTTGAGACGCTGGCCATCGTCGGTGTCGTCTACTACCTCGTCACGCTCGATCTCATCAGCCTTGCCTGGTCGGCGTCGATCGCGATCGCCATCCCGGCCTGGCTGCTTGCCGTGAAGGCGCCGACGACGTGCGGCGTGACCGCCCAGAACGGCGGCCGGTGCGGACGAAAGGTCAACGGGGTGATCTTCGGCTGCGGCCGGTCGAACCACACCTGGGCCAAATTCTTTGCCCGCTTCGGTTGGCGTCGTCAGCCAGACCCGAGCAATCGTCAAAGCCGGTCTACCGAGGCTACCGAGGTCACCGAAGTGGTGACCGTGAAGATCGCCGAGGACTGGAAGAGCACCGTGACATTCTGGCTCGCCCTCACCGCGACGACGTGCGCCCTGGTCAGTGCCACCGTCGATGCCACCAACTTTTTTCACGAGCCGCCGACGCCGCCGGCCGCCGTCTCCCGCTGACCCTGACTTCTCCCATCGATGCGTCGAAGATCAAGTCCCCGGCGAGGATCGCGCGCTACGGCCTCTTCCGCGCCACGCAACACCTGTTCGAGTTGGGCTTCAGCTGCGTCAAGCCGCGCGGCGCTGCAACATTTCGGCCTGCTCGATGAGCCGACAAGGCACAGCGGTGCTCCGGGCGCGGAGGTGAAGGTTGCTGAGAGAGGTCGTTCCGATGACGTCGGGTGTCGGAAATCGGATGCATAGATGAACGTGTTATGCGCCCTATCCTGGAGGGCTTTGCCTCGGGCCGACGGCCCGGCGGATCAGCATTGGCGTACGTCGACTGACTTGGAGACGAGATGCTGTTGACCCAACCGGATGTACTTAACCTCGTTCAACAGGCCGCTGGCCGGTGGGCAGACCAACTGATCGACTTCGGCCCGCGCAACACGCTGCTCTACTTCAAGGAGCGACAGACCACCACCCTCGATCTCGCTGACGCGGCTCCCGGCGCGGTCGCCGACCTGCTCCGAGGACAGAAGGTTCGCCTACGGACGCTGTTCCCGGACCAGGACCGGCACAGCACCGCCTGCAACACTGCCCGCAGCCTCCGCCGGAAGCTGGTCGAGCTGGAGGAGGAGCAGGGCATCCAGGCAGGTTGGGTGAGCCGCGGCCTGCTCTGCATGGTCGGCCAGTACACCCGGGGGTCCGTGCCGATGCAACCGCTGCGGGCGCCGCTGATTCTGCAGCAGCTTGCGCTGGACAGCAGGACGGCGACGGAGAACGACTTCACGCTGGAGCTGTCGGAGTCACCCGAGATCAATCCCGTCCTTCTGTACGCGCTGGAGCGGCAGTACGGCGTGGAGGCGGATATCAGCGCACTCGGCGAGAAGCTGAGCGCGATGCTGTCCGAGATCGCTGACCCGGACCAGCAGCTCAGTGCCGCCTACGAGCTGATCGCCGAGGCAGTTGCTCCCAGCGGCCTGTCTCTCCGGCTCGAGCCCGCGGTGGTTGCCGGCGTCTTCAGCTTCGACAAGCTCCCCATGGTCGAGGACCTTCGTAACTCGGCCGAGCTGCTCGCATCACATCCGGTGATCGGCGCGATGGCGGGCGACCGCGACGCTCGGCAAGAGCTGCGCACTGCGCAAGCTCAGGGGTCCAGCTCCAGTGCCGATCGGATCGATCCGGCCAACGAGTTCCTGGTCCACGACGCGGACTCGTCTCAGCAGTCGGCGATCGACGCGGTGCTGTCCGGCCGGCATGTGGTCATCGAGGGCCCACCCGGCACGGGCAAGAGTCAGACGATCGCGAACATCATCGCGTACATGGCCGCGATGGGTCGCAGCGTGCTGTTCGTCTCCGAGAAGCGGGCTGCCATCGAAGCGGTGATGAACCGCCTTGGCGACGTCGGGCTCGACAACCTGGTGTTCGACCTGCACGACCGCAAGATCAGCAAGCGGCAGGTCGCCCAACGCATCGCCAATGTCCTCACTCAAGCCGGCGCCGAACCACCCGTCGACACCGACGAACTGCACCGCCGCCTACAGAGCCGCCGGGCCGCAGCTAAACGGCATCCGGCCGAGCTGCACGAGGTACGGCAGCCCTGGGGCGTGAGCGCCTTTCAGATCATCGAGCAGCTCCTCGCGCTTCCGACGTGCGACGTCAGCGGCTACAACCTGCGCGCATCCGAGCTGCGGAACCTCGACCGGTCGAGGCTTGAGTCCGCGCGGGAGGACCTTCGGACGTTCGTGGATCGTGGCGGCCTGAGGATCTGGCGCGGGGAGTCGCCGTGGGCGAAGGCCGTCATCCGCACCCCAGACGATGTCGGCAAGGTGCTGGTGCATCTCGAAGAACTCGCGGCCGGTGCCCTGCAGGGCGCACAGCGCCAGATCCGGGACTTGGTCGACCGAGCGGGGCTGGACGTGCCGGACGACCTCGCTGCGTGGAAGGATCTGTTTGACCTGCTCAGCGAGGTCGACCGCACCATCGCCAGCTACGGCGAGCAGGTCTTCGGCCCGGATCTGGACGACTTCGTCTATGCGACAGCACCTGGGCGATCCCGGCCGCGCCGTTCGGAGCCGCTCGGGATCTTCCGCCGGTTCCAACTGCGCCGCGAGCTGCGGCGGACTTGTCCGGCCGCTCCCCGGAATCGATCCGAGATGTACCAGGGCCTGGTCGCCGCAGTGGACCAGCGTGAGCGGTGGCGGAAGCTCAGCCGTCAAGACAGCGCACCCACTGCTCTGGCGGGCGCCGACCTGTGCATGTCGTCCTTCACGCAGGTGCGTAACCACCTCGCTGCGGTGGCGGCATGTGCCCGGATCGATGGCCTTGAGCGTGGAACCACCACGACCGCGGCCAACACGCTCGCCGAGTTGAACGCCGACCGCGAGACGTTGTTCCTGATGCCCGACCTGAACAAGCAGCAGCAGCTGTTCCGCTCGCTAGGGCTGAGCCACATGCTCGACGACCTGGCCACCCGGCAGGTCTCGAGCAACGAGGCAGCCGACACCCTGTTGCGCTCCTGGTTGCAGGTGGTCCTCGACGAGATGCGCATGCGGGTCCCGTACCTCGGTCAGTTCGTCGGGCAGCAGCATGCCACGGTGGTCCAGGACTTCCGCGCTGCGGACAGCCGGCACATCGAGATGGCCGCCCGGCACGTGCGCCGCAACGTGGCAGTGAACCTCCGGAAGGCTCGAGACGCCTATCCCGACCAGAACGGCCTCGTCCGGCGGGAGGCGGCCAAGAAGAGCCGGCACCTATCTCTTCGGAAGCTGCTCAGCAGCGCACCGGAGGTGCTCCTCGCCGCCTTCCCGTGCTGGGCCATGTCACCACTGGTGGTCAGTCGCATCCTGCCGCCCGAGCGGTCGTTCGACATGGTGATCTTCGACGAGGCGAGCCAGATCGAGCCGCACGACGCGGTCGCCTCGATCATGCGTGGCACCCAGCTCGTCGTGGCCGGCGACCCGAAGCAACTCCCACCCACGCCGTTCTTCCGGCGCCTCGTTCAGCAGAGCCCGGCTGGCGAAGACGATGATCTCGGCGACGAGAGCCTCGAGGACTACGAGTCCGTTCTTGACGTCCTCGGTGGCCTCATCTCGGACCGGTACCGCTTGACCTGGCACTACCGCAGCCGAGACGAGCGCCTGATCGCATTCTCGAACGTCGAGATCTACAACCGGTCCCTCGTCACGTTCCCCGGCGTGCAGGTCGACAGCCCGCTGCGCTTGGAGACAGTGGACGGCCGTGTCGCCCCCGGGCAGGGCGGTTCATCAACCGAGGAGGTCAACAGAGCGGTCGAGCTGATTCTCGAGCACGCCGAGCAGCGACCAGACGAGAGCCTCGGCGTCATCACCATGGGGCAGAAGCACGCCCTGCGGATTGAAGCGACCCTGCGCAGCCGACGCCGCGAGCATGAGCACCTCGACGACTTCTTCTCGCAGGACCAGGCCGCGAGCCAGCGGTTCTTCATCAAGAGCCTGGAAAACGTCCAGGGCGACGAGCGGGACGCCATCATCCTGAGTATCGGCTACGCCAAGACCAGAGATGGCCGACTTCCGCTGCGCTTCGGACCGCTCAACCAGGAGGGCGGTGAACGGCGCCTCAACGTCGCGGTCACCCGAGCGCGTAGTCGGATGACCGTGGTGAGCGCCTTCTCCCACCACGACATGGACCCGAACCAGACCGCGGCAACACGGAACCGCGGACCCGAACTGCTCCGCCGTTACCTGGAGTTCGTTGACCTAGGCGGCGACCTCGGCGCGCGACAGCACACCGGGGTCGAGCTCAACGGCCTCGAACGCAGCGTCCTCAAGGCTCTCCAGCAGCAGGGCATCAACGCCGTGCCGCAGTGGGGTGTCTCCGGCTACCGCATCGACCTGGCCCTCGCCCACCCAGACCAGCCCGGCCGCATGGTCCTCGCTGTGGAGACCGACGGTCACTCGTACCACCAGGCACACAGCGCCCGGGACCGGGACCGGCTGCGCCAGCAACACCTCGAGCGCCTCGGGTGGGAGTTCCATCGCATCTGGTCGACCGACTGGTACGTGGATCCGGCAGGCCAGACAGCCCGACTCATCGCCCGCTGGAAGCAGGCGGTCGACCGCGCCAACCACGCCGCGATGAGCCACCCCGTACCGCCGGCACGCCGGCCCGCTCAGCCACCGTCGCCGCCGGCGACCCGCCGTGGCCCACGCCCCGACGTGCCGATCGGTCTGCGGATCACCGACTACACGCGGGAACAGCTGGTACGGATCTGCACCTGGCTGGTGAGCGACCAGCTTCAGCGTGATCGGGATGAGCGCCTCCAGGAGGCCATGAGCGAACTTGGCTTCCGCAAGCGGGGCTCAATCATCCTCCAGCGCCTGACCGAAGCCCTCGACATCGCGCAGCAGCGCGCCGACCGGGAGGTATCCCGATGATTGCCCTCGACCCGCTCACTCTGGAACGCGTCGCTCGCC
Source organism: Micromonospora sp. DT68 (assembly GCF_049847245.1). Taxonomy (NCBI): domain Bacteria; kingdom Bacillati; phylum Actinomycetota; class Actinomycetes; order Micromonosporales; family Micromonosporaceae; genus Micromonospora; species Micromonospora sp. DT68. The sequence continues at coordinate 178,862 of NZ_JBNCNZ010000011.1, read as the reverse complement.
TGATCTGCGACGTCGATGGTCCCTACGAGCGGACCGGTACGCAGATCGAGCGGTTCCTTCACCGAGTCCGGTGGCCTGGCGATCCGCAGTACGACGGCTCTCCGCGGATCCCCTGGCTGACAGAAGTACTCAATTCCCATGCCGATGACGCCGCCGCCCTCGACCGGCTGCTCTGTCGCATCGGCGATCCGCTGGAGTACGACGGCGGCGTCGAGGCCGCCGAGCCGATCGCGCAGGAGCTGAACCGCATCCTGGCCCCCGAACAGCTCACCATCACCTACATCGGCGGGCGCCCCGTACTCGGCCAGCTCAGCCAGACCAGCGACGTTCCTCTCTACGGGCCGCCGCCGGACCTCCACGAGCGGGTACGACGACTAACCGGGAACGGCAAGGCAGTCGACATCCTCATGGCGCGCGCCGACGAAGCATCCATCTGCCAGAACAACGGGGCCTACGCGCTGGCGATCATCGGCATCGGCAGCTTCGTCGAAGGACTGCTGCACGTCGTGGTGACTGACCGCAACGAAACCGTGCGAAGGAACGGCCTGGTCGGCCGGAACGGCCGACGGGTTCCGGCCGAACGAGCGGGCCTTCACCTGCTCCTCGAGTACGCGCACCAACAGAAGTGGGTTCAGACCGACGCCAAGGACTTCATGGAGAAGGTCCGGGACTACCGCAACTTCGTCCACCCCCGCCACCAGATCGACTACGGGCTCGTGCCCGACCTGGACACGGTGCGGATGTGCTGGGCACCTGTACACGCGCTTCTCAACGATCTGGAATCCGCACCATGATCAACAGCTCATCTCGGTGACCAGCAAGCAAGCGGCTTGACCTCTCCTTGTCCAGATGCCGACCTCGACACCGCCGCTGCTACTCCAGCTTCCGAACCAAGACCAGGTGCTGGAGTAGCAGACGGAGGTCAGCGGGGCCGCATCGAGCGAGTGCGGCGACGCGTTCGGCGCAGCCCTCTCGCCTGTAACCCCTCGGGACGGCGCAATGCTCGGTTTCAGGTCTGTGTTTACGACCCACCGCGAACGGAACCATCTGCAGCCACTGGTACGGGAACAACTCGACCGTTGGATCGCGGGCCCCAAGTGCTGGGATCCGTCTGCGCTTCAGGAGAATCGGTGGGCGACCATCGGCGACAACGTCAGGGCCCTCCTACTGCAGCACGAGGGGCAGGATGGATCGACGTCAACGCGCGTACGGATCGTCGAAACGAAGCCGGACGGGCAGTGGATCATCCAACTGACCGTACACTCGCCCAACGCGAGAGAGCGGGCGGCGTGGGCCTGGATCGACATCGAATCACCCGACCCCGACAGTGAGGACCCACGCGGCCGCCCCCGCCTCGCAGGCACACCCCGCTTTCTCGCGCCCATGCTCGAAATCGTCGATGCCTGGGACGGTGCCGCACGCCTCACGACCAGACCAATCGTCATCCGCGGCGACGAAGTCGACGAGGTCCACCGAGCGCTCATGGACACCGAGCGACGAGGTGTTGTCTTCGTCGCCGGCAACGACGACTCGCTGCCGTCAGTCCCATGGACGAACCGGATCGCCAACCTGACCCGGTTCACCATCGGTATGGCCTCGTGCTACGTGCTGGACGGGGAGGCCACACAGTTGTTCAACGACCGGCTCGGCCAGGCCCACGCCGTAGTGCCCGGCCGGCTTCGGACCTTTCGCTCTCAGGTTCAACCGGACTCCGTCGTCGATGGGCTACGGCACCGGGTCCTGAGCGCCGAACGGATCACCGACGACAGCGAACAGCCCCGCCTCGCGCGGGTCCTCGCCTCCAACGCCCAACTTCAGGCTCTCGAACAGCCGCTACCCGCATCTGTGGCGCGGGTACACCGGATGCTGGAACGCATCGCCGACGACATGTTGGTGCACCGGCTTGGCGACGTCGGTTCGAAGCGGCCATCGCTCGTTCCGTCGCAGCCCCGGGCGGCGGCCGTCGAGACGCGAGAGAGTGATCGCCGGCAAGACGACGTCAGCGCGCAGCAGGGCATGTTGCTGGACTACCTGACGATCAAGGTAGGGATCGATGACCTGACTGTCGACCGGATCGACGAGATCGTGCGTCTGATCGAGGTCGGTCGGTCATCGCAGGAGGCGCAGAACGACATCGCATCCCGACTCGCGCAACTCCAAGCCGAACTCGATGAGACACAGAAGGCGTATCACGACGTCAAATGGCAGCTGGATGATGAGCAGATCGAGAACCGGGACGCGGTCGACCGCCTGACCCGGTCTGCGGAGACTGAACGGACGCTACGCCACCGGCTCGCCTCTATGGGGCAAGCAGAGGTGGCCTGGACGGCACAGCCATCGGAAGCGGACGTCTCCCGGCCGGACAGCTTCGGCGAGTTGCTCCGTTGGCTGCCAAGGCTCCAGCACGTCGTGTTCACGGGCGATCCTGACCACGCTGAGGAACTCGACAGCAACGACCCCCTGGGCGCCTGGGCGTCGAAGACCTGGGACGCGTTGTTGGTGCTCCACGACTATGCAGCGGCGAAGGCGGACGGACGCTGGGATCGGGACGTGCACGGCTTTCTTGAACACACCCCTGATGGCTGCCACGAATGGCCAACGCGACGGCACGCCCGCGATGAGAGCGAGGAGGTGCGGACGAACCCGACGTTCCGGAGGAGGCGTGTTCTGCCTGTGCCAACCTCCGTCGTTCCGGCTGGACAGACCTTCATGGGAGCGCACTTCAAGATCGCTCAGTTCGCCATGATCAGCCCTCGGATGCACTACTACGACAACACAGCGCAGAGCGGCCGGATCTATGTCGGCTACATCGGCCGGCACTTACCGACCGGACAGACGAACTGACGGGACCTGAAGGATGGCTACTGCGACGCGACACACTCGGCTGTGAGCATCCACGGCTGGCTTCGTGCGCACGGTCGGCTGGTGGCGCGGTAGATCCGCACCCCGCCGTTGGCATCGGGTGGGCTGGAGACGCGGCGTGTTCGTTGACGAGCCACGGTGTGAGGCCGGGAGCGGTTACCCGGCCCTTGCCGGTGGGGGCGTCGAGGACGACGGCGCGTTCGCCGTGTGGCCTGACCGAAGATTATCCGGCAGAACTCTTCGGCGGTCGCCCTCGCTTCGCCGGCTTTGGGCGCCACCTTCTAATACTCTCATGTGTGGCGCCGCTTCGATTGATCCAGTCGTCCAAGGGCATGCGGTTGAAACCGTCGATAGGAGCCGCCTTAATCTCGGTAAGATTGTGGACTTCTAGTAGTTCTTGTGCGGCGGCTGTTAGTGCGATCAGTGCATCGAAATCATTCTTCCCGCTTGCGAGCGCCTCTTCAATCACAGTCGTCAGAGCGTGGGCTCGTTCCTCATAGTTCCATCCCGACCAGCCCAGAACTGGACCCCCTTCCCTATCATTAACTGCTGGATACGAGAAAAAACGCTCAGACGGCATGTCGATCTTCCCGCGTAGTCGCCAATAGCTGGGTTTTCGGAAGTCCCCCGCCGTGAATTTCGGTGGCACCGCTGTCCTTCTGCGAATATCACGCGCAGCGTGATCGTCTCCGGACGCTCGGGCCTGATCCTCGATCTGCTGTTGTTGCCATGCCCTAACCCAGTCGGCGCGCTTGGATATTCCGCTGTCCTTGTAGCGCAATGCGGCAAGGCAAGGTACGGCCTCGTCTGCAAGTAGCTCGCGCAGAACCTCCACGAAATTTTTGCCTGGCGCGTACAGTGATGCGGCTTCAACTACTGGATCGTTGAGTTGGAGCTTTTCCCAAAGCGACGAGACGGTCTGGACCTGAGAAGCTTGACGGCCATCTTCTCTGTCGTACCAAAGTGCGGGGCATTCGCATTGGTCGAGTAGCCAGTCGCGTAGGGCTTGTTGTTGCATCGCTTCCCAGCTGGGCGTCGCCCACCTCCGTTTGTTTTCGGGGCGTTCGAGCACGTTGAGGTGACCGTGTGTTGCGATCGCCTGAATCCGAGCTTCTACGAGTTCACGATAATGGCGGGGCCAATGATCTGGAATATCGACAACAGGCGCAAAGCCGTGCCGCGTGAACCACTGCGTCGTTTCCCTTCCCTCTCCAACTGCACGAGCAAGCGCGATCTCGAATGCCCGTTCGCCCGGCATTAGAAGGGGGATTTCTGCGAGTCCGGGAGCCAAAGCCTGCTCGGGCAGCAATCCGTAGCGAGCGTAGATTTCCCAGTCCTGCTCTTCGGCAAGGGCGACCATGCGAGCTCGAAGTCTATTCCAGCGCCCGCGCGCCTCGGCTAGACGATGCGACGAAGGGGTGCCGGCAGTAATAGTCTTGGCTGGCGTACCCCCTTCTAACTGGATGGCCAGCCAGGCCAATTCCTCACCAAAGCTTGTGGATAAATCCAGCGGCAGAGGCAGCTCCTTCAACCTGCCGGGGGTGAATTCGTAGACGGCCTCCCATGGCTCGCCACCGCCGCCTGTGCTCTTATGGCTGCTCGACACACCCTTACTATTGCTGACCTGCTTGAGCCAGAAGCAAGCCGTCGAGCTGTTCAGCAGCGCTATCAAATCAGCCCGTTGGGTTGACGAGCTTTGTGGGCCGAGTTCAATGACCGGCGCGGAGGGCAGTGCGATGGTGTCATCTAAAGCGGCAAAGTGGGGGTGAGTTGAGACCCACGCAAAGACAATCCTTAAAGGATGGCCTGCAGGGCTCCCGGCGATGGAATGCCAGTCATACCAAGCCCGGTTGCTTTCGAAATACGATCGTCCCGAGTAGTCCGGACGATTCCCTAACAGGGTGCGGTACGGCCAGAGCCTTTGGTGATGGCCCGGTAACTTGCCGAGGTCGACTGTTTGCATCTCACCCGTGCGCGGGAAAAATGCCGAGCGGCCGGGAATTGCTGTCCAATCACGCACATCGGATCCAGACACGACATCAACTACATATGCCTGCTCGGTGTGCTGCCTCGTCCAGTCGCGGCGAGGTGCGGTAAAGATTTCGTCGGCGCCAGTGTTGGCCAAGTACGAGATGCGTGTGACGGTCTCGCTCAAGATTCGGCTGCTGGGTAGGCGCTGCATCACGGCAGATGGTTGGCTTCCGCTCAGTTGCCAAGGAAATGACTGCAGTGCGGCGTGGCCAACGATACGCGATTCGGTCCACCGGTCAGCCCCGCCGCCTTGATGCGCGTGGCGTAGAATTGACTGCCAGACTAATCCACTTCCCGGATCGGCTGGTCTGCTTGGCTCGCCGCGGAGGCCTGCGACGATGAGCACGGAGTCTGATTCCAAGTTGGGAACGCTACGGCCGAACAAGATCAGTGTGGGGGTGCCGTGTCCAGGTATGAAGGCGCCTGAGCTGTCCACCACCATATTTAGAGTAACTTGTTCTGCGAAATACTTTTCCACCAGCCTGCGGCCGAACTCGCGCTTTGTGAATGAGTTGGCCACCAACGCGCCTACATACCCTGCTTCCTCCTTGCCTCCGTTGCGGGCCAGTTCGAAGAAGCGCTGAATAAATGGCACCGTCAGGGCGTACTTTCCGACGCAGGTGTCGTAACGCTCGCGATACCGTGCGTTGAGGGCCTGGTCCCTGACTGTGTGGTACGGCGGATTTCCGACCACAACGTGATACTGGCCGGGAGACAGCAGGCTGGGATGCGCATCGAAGCCGTCACCCTCCGCTAGGAGCGAGTCGCCGGCGGCGACATTTATTGTCCAGTCGGCGGTCGGACTCTTCAAGCTTGTTGAACTGCCGTAAGCCTGCCTGGCGGCAACAAGGAGTCTGAACCGGGTGATCTGCGCCGCGAACGGGTTCAGGTCTACGCCGTGCACCGCTCCGAGTGCGCGACGGACTCGTTCAACCTCTGCCATGTTCGGTGCGGCGACAGCCCAATGCCGCAGGAGGCGCGCGAAGGCACCCAACAGAAAATTCCCTGAGCCGCAGACGGGATCGATGACCTTGAGATCTTCCAGGCCGAAGCGCTCGACAGCGGGCTCGAGCGTCTGGTCTAGGACGAACTCCTCTACGAAGACCGGTGTCTGGAGAAGCGCGTACTGACGTCGAGCGCTTTCTGAGAGATCCTGGTAGACCTCGCCAAGGAACCTTGTATCCAGATCCGGGACACGAAGATCGATGGCCGGTTGGCCCCCGCCTTCCTCGTGCTGCTGCCAGAAGTCGATCAGCAGCTGGGCTCCATCCTCGGACATCATGTGGGAATGCGCGGGCCAGAGTTGGGCCGGTGCCGTCGCCAGCGCGTCCGCCAGCGAAGAGAGGCGCGACAGCCACCACTGTCTGGCGTCGGCAGTTGGAGCTGTCCTCGCGATTAGTCCGTTGTCCTCCGCGTAGCGGGCAAAGATCGTGCCGAGCAGCCATCCGATAGCGATTTGTTCCACCTGCTCGTCGCGCCACTCCTCCCAAGGTGCCGCCGTAAGTCCCGCCGAGACTGCCTGGTCGTAGCTCGCGCGCAGCTCCGCGTGGAGTGGCTCCGCGCCGTTGAGATGGCTCGAGACGGATTCGGTCAAGAGTCGGACAAGTCGGTTGAATGTTGACAGCAGGAGGGGTGTGTCGATCATCCCGGCTCCGAAAATTAGGTCTGACGGTGTTAGCGGCGCGCTGTTACTCTACCTCCATGACGACGGAGGGCCCGCTATGACCCAGATCGACTCCTGGCAACTCTTCGCCGTACCGTCTGGCATGGGCGCCGTCGCGCTGGCTGGCGCGCCCTGGCAGGTGGTCATCGTCCTCCTCCTGGTCCTCCCCATCGTCCATCGGTATCTGAGGTACCGCGAGCGTCTGCGCGAGTTGGATGTTGCCGAGAAGGCGATCGACCGCAGTGACACCGACCGCATCCCCGAGCTGATGAGTACCGTCTATCACCACGGGCCCATCGACCGTCGCGATACCCAGCCGACTGAGCAGCCCGCCCCTTCTACTGCTGCGCCTTGATTGGGTGGGATGCGCCGTTGGTTCGGGTGCGTACGAGTTCGTTGGCGATGAGGCGCCGTACGTGACGTAGTGATACGCCCGCAGCGGAGGCAACCTCGATCAGGCTTGCGTCAGGGCGTTCGGCGCGTAGCCGGGCGACAATGTCTGCTGTTCGCTCACCGGATTCCCCACGCCGATCGCGCATGGTCCGGGCGGAACGCCGCAGCGGCGCTGCTGGTTTACCACCTGCCGCCGAACGTTCGACGACCGGAACCGGCTGGACTCCCTCTGTCGGCTTGCCAATCTCCGGCGCGTGCGCTGTTGTTTGCTCGACATTAGTAAGCGCTGGTTGCCGACGGGCGGGGCCGTCCTCGGCGGCCAGATTATCCCGCTGAGATCCCAACTCTAGGACTGGGGTGGATCTGGTCAGCATCTCCACGACCAGCAGCAACGCTACCGCTGGCCACGCCGCCACGATCCGCGCTCCGAGGCTTGGCTCGGCGGCGGCAATGTTCGCCGCCACGCTGGCCGCCACCCCGACCGCGAACGCCGTCCGAGCCGACCAGCGCACCCGCCGACCGGCGCCCTTGTCCTCGACCATGGCCGCCGACGCGACAACCAGCATCCCGTCGACCGACAGCGGCAGAACATAGGCAACCTCGGGACGCTCCCCGAACCTCAACGCCACGGCGACCATGTGACTCCACGATGACCAGGCAGCAATCCCCGCCACCGCCACCGTGCTCACGTCTCGAGCGAGCCGGGTCGGCGTCATCGAACGACCCCCAGCCCGGGCCGTCGCTCGATGGCCCGGACCCTGACGGGATCCACGGACGGACGTCCGCCGATGTCCAGCCGCGTCTGGACATCTGCCCATCGCCGCCACCGCCGGACGACGTCGCTCGCGTCGAGACCGGTCGCCTCGGCGATGTCCGTCAGGTCTGCGCCGGCTTGCGGCGCCGTGTGGATCGTCGAGGTTTGCCAGCGAGTGCACCAGGACACCATCGCAGCGGACAACGGCAACTCCGCCAGGACGTCAGCGAGTCCGGATTCCGGCGTCCGAGCGACGGCATGGTCATGAAGATCGAGAAGGAGTTGGAAAGGGTCGATCTCTTCCGCATTGGCGAACCGCACCGGCGGTTTGGACGGGCGGGTCGGGTTCATCGGGCACCGCCCCATGCCCGTGAGCTGGGTAAATTCAGCGGTAGTAAGTCACCGGCGATCGTGGCGGTGTGGTTCGCATGGTGGTACCTCCGGCCCACCGCGAAACGGATACCCACACGGAGGGGTGCAAGGTCGCAGAAACGCAGGTAGCGGCCGATGTCCTGGCCGCGCTGCCGTACGGCGGCCGGCTCTGCGCCAGGGTTGACTGATGGGTCAGTTCTGGCCGGGGCTTGCTACGGGTAGTCCTGCTTCTTTGGCGCATTCGAGCAGCCGCCGGTCGTAGGTGACGAAGGCGGTGAGTGCCGTGCCGGACTCGTTGGTCAGCACTTGGGCGGTGGCGAGGTGGATGGCGTCGAGGCTGCGTAGCGTCGGCTCGGCGAACGCGGCTGCGGTCGCACGGATCGTGCTGTCGATCTCCAGTCGGAACAGCCGTCCGATGGCAGCCGGCACTCCGATCAATGCTTGCGGAGCTGATCGGCGCAGCGCTCTGGGCACTTCCACCTCCACGAGAGCGGAGGAGACCAGCGGCACGTCGTCGTGCTTGTTGAGCCAGGAGACAAGATCGGCGCTGCACATCTCTTGTCGAACCAGCTTGACGACGGCAGCTGAATCGAGATAGATCACCAGCGCTCCTCGTCGCGCATCGCAGCGAGCGAGGCGGCCACGTCCACATTGTCGTCACCGAGCTTTGGTGGAAGTGGTACAGAGCCGCCGCCGGTGGGGGCGACGGCTCGCCCTGCCGCTACCAACTTGGCCAACACCGACCTGTCGTCGCCTACCGGAACAAGTCGGGCGATCGGGTGTCCGCGGTCGGTGATCTCGACGGTCTCGCCGCCACTCACCCGAGCCAACACCTGGCTCGTGTTCTGGTTCAGCTCCCGGACACCGATGCGTTCCATGGACACGAGTGTAGAACTAAATGTTCTACGTTTCTAGCTCCTGGCGTCATCCGGGCTGCCTGTTCGCCGATAAGAGGTCGACGAGTTCCAGGCCGCGGCGACCGGCCGGCGGGCCGGGGGGTCGTGTCGGAACCATCGCGCATGACCCGAGGTCCGTGAGTGTGGCGAATTCAGGGTCAGCGGATCGCCTGCGATCGTGGCTGCGCGGTTCGCATGGTGGTACCTCCGGCCCACCGACCGATGTCATTCGGCTCTTGGCCTGCGCTTCTTGGCTCGTATGCCGTCCTGGGCGGGCGAGTCGGCAGACCGGCAACGCGACCAGCACCTCATGGCCCCCAACCTGGCATCGGCCAGCCACCGCCCATGGCGACCATGCAGTGGTCGACCATGTGCGGCGTTGACATTGAGGTCAGCTGGGGCTCAGTGCTCGGTCGAGGAAGGCCCTGGTGAGTTCGGTGACTTCGTCAAGATTGCTCTCCAGCAGGAAGTGCCCCCCGTCCAGGAGGTGCACCTCGGCGTCGGGCAGGTCTTCGCCGAAGGCTGTCGCTCCACCCGGTGAAAAGATCTGGTCGTTGCCACCCCATACCGCCAGTACGGGAATCCGGTTGATCCGCAGGTGCTCCTGAAGTCGGGGGTACAGAGCGCGGTTCGTCCGGTAGTCGTGGAACAGGCGCAGCTGGACCTCGTCGTTGCCCGGGCGCTGCAGCAGAGCGTGGTCCAGCGTCCAGGTGTCGGGGCTGACCACGCTCGGGTCCGGCACGCCGTGGGTGTACTGCCAGACGACGGCGTCACGTTCCAGAGCTGTGCGCACGGCCGCCTCGGTCTGCGGGTTGCGGTTCTCGCCGTACGTCCAGATCGGGTTCCAGAATTCGGGGACGAAGCCGGCCTCGTAGCCGTTGCCGTTCTGGCTGATGACGGCGCTGACCGGGCTGTGGGGCTGCAGGGCGAGCCGCCACCCGACCGGCGCGCCGTAGTCCTGCACGTAGATGGCGTACCGCTGCAGGCCGAGTTGGTCGAGCAGGCCGGCGGTGAGCCGGGCGAGCGAGTCGAAGCTGTAATCGAACTCGTCGACCGTAGGACTGTCCGACTGACCGAAGCCGAGGTAGTCGGGGGCGATCACGTGGTATCTGTCGGCCAGCCTCGGGATCAGCTCGCGGAACATGAACGAGCTGCTGGGGTAGCCATGCAGCAGCACCAGGGCGGGAGCGTCGGACGGACCCGCCTCCCTGTAGAAGAGCCGATGCCCCTCCACGACGGCGTATCGGTGGAACACTCGCATGTCTAACCTCCATTGCATGATTTGGTGGTTATGAAGCTAATGCTAAGCTCCTAACCATGCAAGCTGGCAATGGAGGTTAGTTCAGTGACCATGATCTCCACCGACGAGGAACTCCTGCTGTTCATCCTCAACAGCACCCCGGTGATCGACGGCGAGGCGAAGGACCTCCTCGCCGACGCGGCCGAGGCGCGATCGAGGCTGCGCGGCCTCGGCGGGACCGGCACCCGGGAGGAGTTGGACGCCGTACGCTCCGCCCGACCTCTGTTGCAGGAGGTGGCCCGCAGCGATCGCCCCGCCGACTCCCTCGCACCACTACTGGTCGGTGTGCATCAGGCACCCCGGCTGACAGCGACGCGGCTCGACTGGTCGCTGATCGCCCCGCCGGATCACCGCAGCGTCGCTCGGGCAGTGCTCAGCTGGGCCGCCTTGCGCGAAAGCGCGCCCGGCCGCCTCCGACCCTGCGCGAACGACGAGTGCCGCCTCTTTCTGGTCGACCGAAGTCGTTCGAACACCGCACGCTGGTGCTCGATGGCAACCTGCGGTAACCGACTGAAGGCCCGCCGGCACTACCGCAGGATTAGGACGGAACCCTGACCGGCCCGGGGGCGGCCGACGACAGCGATCTCCGCCACCTGGTCCAGGTCGTCCTCGAACAGGTCCGCGTACACGTCAAGGCGGCCCCGCCAGGCGGGCCGCGCCGGCCCAGCCGGCCACGCTTGGGAGTCACAGGATCGGAAGACCTCAGGGCTCTGCCCCGAACCCCGGCCCTCCTCAGAGATGCCGGGCGGATCACCTCGCCGGGCACCACAAGGTCTGGACGGTCTACGACTGCCCGACGAGGAGATCCACCAATAGGCGAGGCACGTTGAACCGTTACCGGTCAGGCGCATGCAAGCGCAGGTCTCACCGCTGCCTAAGCGCTCCTGCTCTCTCATACGCGCTCCCGAGAATGGGCTATCGGAGGTCGTGGTCCGGTTTAGATCTTGCAACCTCAACCAGACGTGAGCTCAAGCATGTCCAGCTGTGAGCGCGGTAACAGCAACGGAGCCGGACGGACCGTGAGCTAGTCAAAGGTCATGTCCATGATCAGAGGCAAGGTCCTAGGAGGGAAGCTCGGCCCTGCTCGGGCGCGGGAGGCGGTCGACACCCTGCCCTCGTTGGTCATCGATGACGTGGGCGTCGCAATGCTGCTTGTGGGAGGGCCCATGCTGGTGCCGCGCCGGGCGGACGTCACCGTGCAACCCAGCTCATCGCATTCGCCAATCTGGTGATGGCCGGCCTGTGACTATGCGGCGTCAACCTCGCGGGAACTGCGCGATGCGCCGACGGTCACCAGCCCCACACCGGCGAGCGTGATTGCGGCGCTAACGGCCCATGACACCTGAGGGAAGCTGTCCGCCGACGTGTTCACCCTCATCCCTGGCTCCAGGAACGCGTCGGTGGGAGGTCCGGTCGCGATCACCCAGTCTGACCATGCCGCAGCCAGTTCCGAGCAGGCGCGAGCCGCTGCGACTGACAGCAGGAACAACCCCAATGGGAGCAGCCGACGCCGGTCGGCCCGCCACCCTGACAGCGCGAATGCTCCCATGGCCACAACTGCTGCCAGCAACGCCGGCCACACCGTCGCGGCCAGGTCGAGCAGCGGTTGACGGTCGCTGCCGCGCGCGAGGCTCAGCCCGAGCCAGGCGAGCAGCACCAGCGCGAGGACGCTCGTCACCAGACCTCCGCGCCTGCCGCGTGACGGCAACGCCAACGCGCCAGCCGCGAGACAGACAACGCCGAGCAGCAGACCGAGGGCTGCGAGCCTCTCGCGGTCGATCATCTCCCGTGCCGGCTCCGACATGGCGGTTGTCGCCACCCCTTGGCCGTACGTCAGCCAGCCTGCTTCGTCGGCCTGCTGCTGCCACCAGAGCAGCCTTGTCGTCGCTACTGCGGCGAGTAGCCCGATGCCGGCGGCGATCGGCCACCTCACTCGACGTGCACCTCGTTGCAGCAGCACGTACCCGAGCAGGGCGAGCAACGTGACAAGTGTGAACTGCAACGACGCGGCAGGCATGGCGAGCAGCGTCGCCGCGATCGAGAGCAGACCAGCCACTGCGGATCCGACGAGCAGACCGGACGAGGGACGCATGGCCAAGATCGTGGCAGGAAGCGGACGCGAATGTGGCCCCGAAAGGGCTGCTCCCGACGGTATCTCCCTCGCATGCACGCTGCCTGAGAATTCCTTTATGCGGAACAGTGGTTCGGAATAGTCGGGCCCGGGCAGTCGGAATCAACCGTTCGGCTTGGCGAGCCAACTCTCAGACCTATTGACTTACCTGCGCGTACGCGACCTGCGGAACTGCTGCCAGTGCGGCTTGACGGGCAATCCGGCGGGAGCGGTCAAATCGGCGCTTGAAGCACGTCGCCCAAGCCACTGTTCCATGTAACGCAACCATGTTCCGCTCTGCGTTTTTCTCCGCTAGTCTTCCCTCACCACGACGGCGGGGGCCGGACGGCGAAGAGGGCCAACAGTGCCCTACCGAGAGCGGAGGGGCAGGGGTCACGTGCCGAACAACGTCTTGATCGAAGCCGTGCGGAAGGGGGTGCGCGTCTTCGACCTCGGTCGGCTTCTCTTCGTGGGAATGCCCCAGTCGCCCAACCACCCGCACTACTGGCACGCGCTGCCGCGCCGGCACGGGGACATGGTGCGGGCCGACGGCGGCTCCGCCTCGAACGACATCATCACGATGGGCACCCACGTCGGCACACACATCGATGCCTTCGCCCACGTGTCGCAGGACGGTCGCCTCGTCGACGGTTCGGACGCCTATGACGCCTCGGCGGGTGGTCGCTTCGCCAAGCTCGGAGCGCACACCATTCCCCCAATGGTGTGCCGTGGCGTCCTGCTCGACGTGCCGACGGCCCTCGGCACCCCGGAGGGGTGTGCTCCCGGCTACGAGATCACGCCCGATAACCTGGAGGCCACCCTCGAACGGCAGGGCGGGTCCATCGAGGCCGGCGACGTCGTCCTGATCCGCAGTGGCTGGGGGCGACACTTCGACAACCCGGACCGTTCCGTGTTCATCGGCGGCGACTCCGGCGTACCGGGCATCGGCGAGGCCGGCGCGCGTTGGCTCGCGGAGCGGGGAGTCCTCGCCGCGGGCGCGGACACCATCGCCTTCGAGTGCCTCCGGCCCGGCGCGGGGCACAGTGTCCTGCCCGCGCACCGGGTGCTGCTCGTCGAGTCGGGCATCTACATCATGGAGACGCTCGACCTTGAGGACCTCGCCGCGCAGCGCGTGCACGAGTTCGTCTTCGTCGCCTCGCCGCTCAAGTTCTACGGCGCGACCGGCTCGCCCATCCGCCCGTTGGCGGTGACGACCGGTGAATGAGGTGACCCTCGCGCAGACGATCGCGCGCTTCGCCGCCCAGACCCGCTACGAGGACCTGCCCCACGAGGTGGTGGCCAGTGTGCGGCAGCGAGTTCTGGACACCCTCGGCATCTGTATCGCGGCGCAGAGCCTCGACAGCAGCCGGGCGGTCATCGACTACGTCGCCGAGCAGGGCGGTGCTCCTCAGGCTCGCGCGATCGGCGTGCCGCACCGGGTTCCCGCCGCGCTGGCCGCCTTCGGCAACGGGGTGCTGGCGCACTCCCTCGACTACGACGACACGCACCTGCCGTCCGTACTCCACCCGAGCGCGAGCATCGTGCCGAGCGTGCTTGCCGCCGCCGAACGTGCCGGCGCCGATGGGCGTACGGCGGTCACTGCCATCGCCGTGGGCCTGGAGGTCTGCGTCCGCATCGGCATGGCCGGCTACGACCGGGAGGCCGGCAACTCCGTGTTCTTCGAGCACGGGCAGCACGCGACCTCCATCTGCGGTGCCCTCGGTGGGGCGGTGGCAGTGGGTGTCATCCTCGGTCAGAACGAGGAACAGCTCACGAGTTCCCTCGGGGTCGCGGCGTCCATGGCCGCAGGCATCATCGAGGCCAACCGCACCGGTGGCAACGTCAAGCGACTGCACTGCGGCTGGGCCGCGCACTCCGCCGTGACCGCCGCCGACCTGGTCAGCCGGGGCATCACGGGGCCGCCGACAGTCCTCGAAGGACGGTTCGGGTTCTTCCAGGCGTTCCTGCGCGGCGAGTTCGACGCCGCCGCCATCGTCGAGGGCCTGGGAACCGAGTGGGAGGTGCCCAGGATCTTCTTCAAGCCGTACCCGGCGAACCACTTCACCCACGCCGCCATCGACGCCGCCACCGGGCTGCGGCGCCGCGGAGTCGACCACCGCGAGGTACGTCGCCTCACCCTCGGTGCTCCCGCGCCGGTGATCCGGACGATCGGTGAGCCGATCGAGGGCAAGCGTCGCCCGACCACTGGCTATCAGGCCCAGTTCTCGGGCCCGTACGCGGTGGCCGTCGGCCTGCTCGGCGGAGGTGGTGGCCTCGGGGTCGCCCTCGACGACTACACCGACGCCCTCGCGGTCGACCCCACGCGTCGGGAGATCATGGACAAGGTGAGCGTCGTCGCCGACGACGAGTGCACCAAGATCTTCCCCAGCCAGTTCCCGGCGGTCCTCACCGCCGAACTCGTCGACGGCTCGGAGGTCACCGAGCGGGTCCTCGTCAACCGGGGCGGTCCGGAGAACCCGCTCTCCGACGACGAGGTCGCCCTCAAGTTCCGTGACAACGCCGGTCGGCACCTTCCCGAGACGGTGGTGGCGCGGATCGCCGCGCACTCGCTGGCTCTCGACGAATTGAGCGATGTCGGAATCGTCCTCTCGTCGCTCGACGACGCGGCGGATTCCGCGAACACCAGCGCCGCGCAGGAGGGCCAGCTATGAACTACGACCTCATCGTCCGCAACGTTCGTCTCGTCACCCACGAGTCGCCGCAGACCGTGCTCACCGACATCGCCGTGACGGACGGGCGGGTGGCCGCCGTCGGTCACCTCGGCGATGTCACAGCGACGACGACCGTCGACGGTGGTGGCAAGCTCGCACTGCCGGGTGTCGTCGACGCCCACCAGCACTGGGGCATCTACAACCCGCTGGAGATCGACGCGGAGACCGAGTCGAAGGCGGCTGCCCAGGGCGGCGTGACGACGGGCCTCAACTACATCCGCACCGGGCAGTACTACCTCAACAAGTCCGGCGCGTACCGGGACTTCTTCCCCGAGGTCCTCGAGCGCACGCAGGGCCGGGCGTACATCGACTACGCCTTCCACCTGGCGCCGATGTCCAAGGAGCACATCAGCGAGATCCCCGAGCTGATCGAAGAGCACGGCGTCTCGTCGTTCAAGATCTTCATGTTCTACGGCGGCTACGGCCTGCACGGCCGGTCGGCTGACCAGAGCTCGTTCCTGATGACGCCGGAGGGGGAGCGCTACGACCTCGCGCACTTCGAGTTCGTCATGCGCGGCATCCAGGCCGCCCGGAACGCCGCGCCGCAGATCGCCGACTCGATCTCGCTCAGCCTGCACTGTGAGACCGCCGAGATCATGTCGGCCTACACCGCGATGGTCGAGCAGGAGGGACAGCTCACCGGGCTCGAGGCGTACTCCGCTTCCCGGCCGGCGCACTCCGAGGGCCTGGCGATCTCCATCGCCTCCTACCTCGCGCACGAGACGCAGCTGGCGAACATCAACCTGCTGCACCTGAGTGGACGCAAGGCCGTCGAGGCTGCGCTGCTCATGGCGCGTACGTTCCCGCACATCAACTTCCGCCGCGAGGTCACCATCGGTCACCTCGTCGCCGACTACCACAGCGCGTCCGGCATCGGCGGCAAGGTGAACCCGCCGCTGCGCTCGCGTGACGACGTCGAGGGCCTGTGGGAGCACGTCCTCGCCGGCGAGATCGACTGGGTGGTGAGCGACCACGCCTGCTGCCGTGACGAGATGAAGTTCGGGTCCGAGCGTGACAACGTCTTCGTTGCCAAGTCCGGCTTCGGTGGCGCGGAGTACCTCCTGCCGGCGCTGATCAGCGAGGGCCGCAAGCGTGGCCTCGGCTGGGACCGGATCGCTGCCCTCACCGCCTGGAACCCGGCCGAGCGGTACGGGCTGTCCGGTCGCAAGGGCGTCATCAAGGTGGGCTACGACGCGGACTTCTGCCTCGTCGACGACTCCCGCTCGTGGACCGTACGCGCCGAGGACTCCCTGTCGACGCAGGAGTACACGCCGTTCGAGGACTTCGAGCTGTCCGCATCGGTCACCGACACGTTCGTGCGCGGCCACCACGTCCTGGCCGACGGCGCCATCCAGGGCGCGCCCCGCGGCGAGTACCAGCGGCGGCCGCTCACCAGCGAGTAAGAGACCCGGCAGGACGGCGTGACGGATGGGAGACCGCACGATGCGTATGGACGGGTTCGTCCTGGGGGCCGGCCCTGCCGGTCGCTGCGATGACTACCGGGTCGGCGGTGCCGTCGTGCACCGTACCGACGACGGCTGGCTCATGTGGTACTACTGCCGCGACCGGGCCTACGACCGGCCGGCGCCGGGAACGCTGGGGTCCGGGCGGGTGGCCCTGGCCACCTCGCGCGACGGCATCCGGTGGAAGCGGTACGACGGCCCTGACGAACTCGGCTCGGTGTTCGCCCCGAGCGGTGACCCGACGAGCTTCGACGCCTCCCATGTCGGGCTCACCGACGTCACCTTCGACGGCAGGCTCTGGCACCTCTGGTACTTCGGGGGTGACCTGACCGAACGGGCGAGCAGGACGGCGCTCGGTGCGGTGACGGGTCTCGGGATGCGCCCGGGGCACGCCACGAGCCCGGACGGGGTGACGTGGACACGCGTCCCCGGCCCGGCCACCGGCGGCGCCCTGCTCGACTACGCGCCGGACCGGCTGTACTGCGCGTGGCCGAACGTCTTCGGTGACCACGACGGGACGCTCTACGTCCAGACGACCTCACCGACCCTCGACCTCGGCACGTTCCGTACCGACACGTTCACGTCCACCGACGGGGTCGTGCTTACCGACGTGGGGCCGCTCGTCTGGGCCGACGGCGTACGGCAGTGGGACGAGGGGGGCATCGTGACGCGGCAGGTGCTCCCCAACCCGTTCGACGGGGGGCGTCGCTGGTTGATGCTCTACACCGGCCTCGACGAGCACCACGGCCGTTCGGTGGCGACAGCCGATTCCGACGACGGCCGGCACTGGCACCACCAGTCCGACGGTCCGGTACTGACCGCCGGGGAGCCCGGCGCGTGGGACAGCCTCGGAGCGGCGGCGACCCGGCTGGTCCCGGTCGACGGCCGGCTGCACCTCTACTACTACGGCTTCAGCTCGCTCGCCGACGACGACTCGCCACGCGGGATCGGCCTCGCGATCGCCGACCGCCGGCCAGGGGCATCGTTCCGACGCGTCAGGGTGCCCGACGAACAGCACTGAGGTGGCCTCTCGGGCACCCGAAGGAGGAAATGAGATGGCGGACGTCAACCTGCTCGTGGCTGGCGCGGGCGGCGGCATCGTCGCGGCGTTGCGGGCCCAGGAGCTCGGTCTCTCGGTCGCGGTGATCGACGCGAACGAGCACTTTCTGCGGGCGAACAACACGTCGATGTCGACCGCCATGATTCCGGGTGCCGGATCGCGGTTCCAGCGCGAGGCGGGAGTCGAGGACTCGCCGGAGACCTTCGCCGAGGACGTCCGACGCAAGACCAAGGGGCGTGCCAACCCGGTCGTCACCGAGGCGTTGAGTCAGATCTCGGCCCCCCTCGTCGAGTGGCTCGCCGACTCGCTCGAACTCCCGCTCGAACTCGTCACGGACTTCGAGTACCCCGGGCACACGCGGCACCGGTGCCACACAGTGCCGGGGCGGCACGGCACGATCCTGCTCGGCATGCTCCACCGTGTCGCCCGGGAGCGGGGGATCGACGTCATCGTCCCCGCGCGCCTGGTGACGGCCCGGCACGAGGGTGACGTCGTCATCGCCGTGACCGAGCAGCCGGACGGGACGCGGGAGGAGATCTCCTGCGACGCCCTCGTCCTCGCGACAAACGGTTTCGGAGCCGACCCGGCGCTCATCGCCGAGCACACCCCGGAGATCGCCGGCGCCGTCTACCACGGCAGCGAAGCCTCGCGCGGCGACGCCCTGCGCATCGGGCAGACGTTCGACGCGGCAGTCGACTGCATCGACGCGTACCAGGGCCATGGCGCGCTCTCGCTCAGCGGCACGCTCGTCGGTTGGGCGACTGTGATGCACGGCGGGTTCATCGTCAACACGAACGGGAACCGCTTCGCCGACGAGACCCAGGGCTACTCCGAGTTCGCGGCCCTCGAACTCACCCAGCCGGACAACCGCGCGTTCATCATCTTCGACCAGCGGATCCACGACGCCTGTCTCGCCTTCGAGGACTTCCGCCAGACCAAGGAGTCCGGGGTGCTGCGGCAGGGCAACTCGGTGGCCGAGCTGGCCGAGCGGATGGGTCTGCCCGCCGACCGGCTCGAGGCGTCCTTCACGGAGGCGGCTGCCGGCCGCCTCGGCGGGACCGACAGGTACGGGCGTTCCCGGTGGGGCGACGTGGACCTTGTCGCTCCGTTCTACGGGGTCGAGGTGCGTCCCGCGCTCTTCCACACTCAGGGAGGGCTTTCCGTTGACGCGACGGCGCGCGTCCTCAATGGCGCCGGTGCTCCCATTGCCGGGCTCTACGCGGCCGGTGGTGCCGCCGTGGGCATCAGCGGCAGGGGAGCGGACGGCTACCTGGCCGGCAACGGGCTGCTCGCGGCACTTGGACTCGCCTTCATCGCGGCCGAGGACGCGGGCCGGCGGCTGCTGTCGCGGACGGATGGCCAATCGGCCGTTTGACCAGGGTGAAAGCGGCTGTTCGAGTTGCGTCAGCCTCTTGTCCAGCCGACGATCACATCGCTACGCTGCACCCAGCGGAAAGACGTTACATATAAAGGAATCTGCGGCGCTCGCCCTTGGAGGTACGAACGTGAAGACGGGTCTCAAGCAGCGTGGCCGGGCCAACTTCAACCTGCTGGCGGATCTGGCCGCGTGGAGCGGCCGGGAGCTGCAGGCATCGGCCGAGCAGACGCTGGGCAGGCAGTTGGAGAGCAAGAGCCTCCCCGAAGGCGCTCGCGAGCGGCTGCGCCTCGGCTACGAACTGCTCGGCAACTCCAGGTCCTTTGCCTGGGACCGCTTCTACACCCGGGTCATCGCCGAGCGTCAGTACGTCGCGGCGCTGGAGGCGTACGAGGACGGAGAGGCGGAGATCCGGGCCGAGTACGAGGCGAACGCCGACAAGGGTGGGGTGCTCGAACTCAACCCGGACGTCGAGATCCCCGACTACTGGACGACGGAGTTCCACCTCACGCCCGGTGGCTGGGACGGCCACGAGCACATGGGCTTCATGATCCACGACTACGTCTACGACCTGATCTTCGCGACCGGCGGGATCGGCGCCATCAAGCCCGGCGACCACTTCTCCGACCTGCGCTACGTGGCCGCCGTCGAGGGCAACCGCGACCACTACGACAACATCCTCGAACTCGGCATCGGGACCGGCCGCTACGCCCTGGCGCTTCAGCGCGCCTACCCGAACGCGAAGATCCACGGCGTCGACCTCGGCGCGAGCGAGCTGCTGCACGCCAAGCTCATCGCCGCCCGCAGCGGCTTCGAATGGAACCTGCGCCAGGCCCAGGCCGAGGCCACCGGCTACGACGCGGACACCTTCGACCTCACCTCG
Organism: Micromonospora sp. DT68; assembly: GCF_049847245.1. Taxonomy (NCBI): domain Bacteria; kingdom Bacillati; phylum Actinomycetota; class Actinomycetes; order Micromonosporales; family Micromonosporaceae; genus Micromonospora; species Micromonospora sp. DT68. The sequence goes on along the minus strand of NZ_JBNCNZ010000011.1, from coordinate 158,968 downwards.
GCCTTCATCCTCTTCCACGAGATCCCGGCGCCGGCTGCCAAGGCCGTCGTCCAGGAAGCCTTCCGGGTGACCAAGCCGGGCGGGGAGTTCCTGGTCGCCGACGTGGCGCCCTACAGCGAGCACGAGAACCTGTTCCGCTCCGTCGTGCTCGACTGGGAGACGGAGAACCGCAACGAGCCGTTCTGGCGTGGCGCGCTCCTCACCGACCGCAAGGCGCTGCTCGAATCCGCCGGGTTCGTCGACGTCCAGGAATACAGCGTGGGCACTGCCAACTACCCGTGGATCACCAAGGGCGTCAAGCCCGCCGCCTGAGGCACCACGCCCTCGATCTCGAGAAGCCAGCGCGGGTCGACATCCCCTACCGACGCTCGCTGTGAACGCCTGCGTCCGGGCGTCGGTCCGGCACCGCGCCACCCCTGAGAGGAAGCCATGGAAGTTCCCAAGTACCTGGAGAACGCGACGACCGACGATCTTGTTCGGATGATCGCGGGTCTCGCGGAGGAGTTGTGGGTGACCAAGGACCGACTTCTCGTCCTTGAGGAGATCCTCGCGGGCAAGGACCTGCTGTCGGACTCGACAGTCGACGAGCACCTGCCCTCCGAGCAGTTGCAGACAGTGCTCCAGCGTGAACGGACCCGCCTCATCAAGCGCGTTTTCGGCGCGCCGGAAATGGACCACTGACATGACTGCTCTCATCGACCCCGCGCTGCGCTCCACGCTTGGGCAGGCCCTCGGCCTCACCGGACGCACCATCGTCGTCACCGGCGCCAACTCCGGCATCGGGCAGGCTCTGGCCCTCGGCCTCGTCGAACTCGGCGCCAACGTCCTCGGTGTCGCCAGGCGTGCGGAAGGACTTGCCGCCGTCGCCGAGCAGGCCGGCCCCTCGTTCGCGTACGCCATCGCCGACGTCACCGACGAGGCTGCCGTCGAGGCGGCGATGGACCGCGCCGTCGAGACCTTCGGTGGTCTGCACGGTGTCGTCGCCAACGCCGGCATCGCCGTCGTCCAGCCAGCACTCGACGTCAGCGCCGACGACTTCCGCTCCGTCGTGGACACGAACATCAACGGCGTGTTCATCACGGCCCGCAGCGGAGCCCGGCGGATGACCGAGGGCGGCTCGATCGTCCTGACCAGTTCGAGCTTCGCCCGCCGTGGCTTCCCCGACTGGTCGAGCTACAACGCGAGCAAGGCCGCCGTGTCGATGCTCGCCGAGACCCTCGCCGTCGAGTGGGCGTCGCGCGGCGTACGCGTCAACGCGATCGGCCCGACCGCGACGCTGACACCTGTCAACGAGGCGCTCTTCGCCGACCCGGGCTTCACCGCGTCAGTCGTCGCGGGCATCCCGGCCGGCCGCATTCTCGACGCCCGTGAGCTCATCCTGCCCACCGCGTTCCTGCTCAGCCCGCTCAACGAGATGGTCCTCGGCCAGACGCTGATGGTCGACGGCGGCCAGACCCTCTGAAACGGCTTCGAGACGGCTTCGAGCACCACAACCCTGGAGACCTCGCATGACCCAGAACAGCCCCCGCGTCGTCCACGACGTACCCGACGCGTCCTTTCCTGACTGGTACCCGAGCAGCCCGGTAGTCACCGCCGGCCCGTTCGCGTTCACCGCCTCGATGAGCGCCACCGACTTCGACAACGGCGGCCTCGCCGAGGCAGCCCAGGCCGAGCCCGGCCTGCCGCTGCACAGCGGCCACCCTGTGAAGAAGCAGGTCCGCGAGGTGTACCGCCGCCTCGACTCCGCACTCACCGTCGCCGGGTCGAGCCTCGAACAGGGCGTGTGCATCAACCAGTGGCAGCCGACCTTCCACACCGACGGTCACCTGGACCCGGAGTGGACGCCGCGCTACCAGACCCACTGGGAGGACTGGCGTTTCGTCGCGCACTCCTACATCCAGGGCCGCGACGAGTTCCTGCTGTCCGACCGTCCGGCGAGCTGCCTGCTGCCCGTCGAGCGTCTGCTCGCCACCGACACCCACGTCGAGATCCAGCTCATCTCGCTGCTCAACGACTCCGGCATCGAGAAGCGGGCGTACGCGCACGACGTCCACAACCCGCTCGGCGGCTACTCGGTCGGTGTCGAGTCCGGCCCGTACCTGTTCAGCGCCGGCTTCATCCCCACCGACTTCGAATCCGGTCTGCACCCGAACGCCAGGGTGCCGCAGCACATCTGGTACGGCAACCAGGTCGCCGCGGAGACCGACGAGACGCTGCGCCAGATCCGCATCACGATGGAGGCGGCCGGCGGGCAGTGGAGCGACGTCATCAAGGTCGTCATCTACCTGACGCCCGAGGGCGTCCGGCAGTTGCCCGCCATCGACGAGGTCTGGGCCAAGCACTGGCCGACCGAGCCGCCGGCGCGCACCATCGTCCCCGTCTCCGGCATCGGCGGAGTCAAGGGCGGCAACGTCGAGATCTACGTCATCGTGGCGCGCCCCGAGCACGGCGGCGACCGCCACATCGTGCACACCGACAACGCGCTCGCGCCCATCGGGCACCAGGTCCAGGCGGTCCGCAGCGGCTCCCTGCTGTTCCTCTCCACCCAACTCGGACGGACCGCCTCGGGTGCGCCCGACAGCGCCCTCGCCCGGAGCCTGCCGCACACCCGCCGGCACATCGTCGACCAGGTGCGACGCATCCACGACGACGTCGCGGCGATCTGCACGGCCGCCGGGACGTCGATCGAGAACGCGGTCCGCGCCGACCTGTTCCTGTCCGACCTCGAAGACGTACCCGCCGTCTTCCAGGCCTGGCCGGAGCCCTTCACCAACGGGCTGCCCGCCGCCGGGTTCTACGAGATCCCCAAGGGCTTCCAGGAGGTCCCCGGCTGCGACCTCAGCGTCGACCTCATCGTCCACATCCCGTGAGCAGCGAGGCGTACCGGACCGTGACCGAGACCAACGCCCGCATCGACGAGGTCCGCGACGGCATGCGGATCCTGTGGGACGTCACCATCACGATGGACGACGGCCTGCCACTCGCCGCCGACGTGTTCCTGCCGGAGCAGCCCGGACAGTATCCGGTGCTGATCAGCTACGGCCCGTACGCCAAGGGGCTGCCCTTCCAGGAGGGCTACCCCACGGCGTGGGAGGCGTTGTCGAGCAGCCACCCCGACGTCGTCGAGGGCAGTTCCTGCGCGTACCAGAACTGGGAGGTCGTCGACCCGGAGAAGTGGGTGCCGCACGGCTACGCGGTGGTCCGGGTCGACTCCCGGGGCTGCGGTCGCTCGCCCGGCTACATCGAGCACTTCTCCGCGCGCGAGACGGCTGACTACGTCGCGTGCATCGAGTGGGCGGCGAACCAGCAGTGGTCGACAGGCAAGGTCGGCACCTCCGGGGTGTCGTACTTCGGGATGAACCAGTGGCAGGTCGCTGCGGAGCGGCCCCGTGGCCTGGCTGCGGTCTGCATCTGGGAGGGCGCGAGCGACTTCTACCGCGACGCGTCCCACCACGGCGGCATCCTGTCGACGTTCTGGGAGCACTGGTACGACAAGCAGATCAAGGTCGTCCAGTACGGCCTCGGTGACCGTGGCCCGGTCAACCCCATCACCGGGCTCAACGTGTGCGGCGACGAGACTCTCAGCGACGACCAGCTCGCCGCGAACCGCAGCGACTTCGGCGCGATCATCCGCTCCCACCCGCTGCTCGACGACTGGTACCGCGAGCGCTCCGGCGTGCTGGAGAACATCGAGGTGCCGTTGCTCAGCGCGGGAAACTGGGGCGGCTCCGGGCTGCACCTGCGCGGCAACGTCGAGGGCTTCCTGCGCGCCGGCAGCGCGCAGAAGTGGCTGGAGATGCACGGCCTGGAGCACTGGACGACGTACTACACGGACTACGGGCGACAGATCCAGCTCGCGTTCTTCGACCACTTCCTCAAGGGCGTCGACAACGGCTGGGACCAGCGCCCGCCGGTGAGTCTGCTCGTCCGCTCACCGGGCGAGGTCTACGAGGAGCGGGTCGCGTCCGCGTGGCCGCTGCCCGAGACGGCGTGGCAGCGCCTCGAACTCGACCCCGTCCGGCTGGACCTCGTCGAGAAGGGCGACGCCGCGGCGGGATCCGTCGAGTTCTCCGGCGAGCAGGACGTCACGTTCCGGCTCCCGGTGTCGGACGTCGATCGCGAGGTCAGCGGCCCGGTCTCGGCGAAACTGTTCGTGTCCACCGACTCGGACGACGCCGACATCTTCCTCACCGTGCGGCTGTTCGACAGCGAGGGCAAGGAGGTCACCTTCGCCGGTGCCGTCGACCCCAACGCGCCGATCAGCATGGGGTGGCTGCGCCTGAGCCATCGCGAACTCGACGAGGTCGCCTCCACCGAGTGGCGGCCGATCCACCCGCACTCGCGCACCCTGCCCGTCGAGGCGGGCACCGTGTACGAGGTCGACGTCGAGGTCTGGCCGACCTGCATCGTCGTTCCCGCCGGTCACACGCTCGCGGTGACAATCGGCGGCCGGGACTACGAGAACCCGGAGCTCAAGGACGCGGTGACGATGTCCAACTTCAAGAACGCGATGAAGGGCTGCGGGCCGTTCCTGCACGACGACCCGATCGACCGCCCGGCGCAGCGGTACGCCACACGGGTCAGCATCCACTGTGGAGGCGACCACCGATCGAGCATCCTGCTGCCCTTCCAGGAGCGCTGATCGTCGTGTCCGCGGACTCCGTGGGTCTCCCGCAGCTTCCCCCGTGGCTGCGGGAGGCCCTACGGTCTGCCGTCTCGGCGGAACTGGTCGAGCGGGTCGTGGCAGTCGACCTCGACGCGGCCTTCGACCATCTGCGCGACGACGAGGAGTTCGTCGCGCAGTTGACAGCGAGCGTCACGGAGAACGTGCGCACCCTGCACCGGGTGGCGATGGGCGAGGTCCGCATCGAGGAACTCGACCTCGTGCAGCCCCGACGCCTCGCCGTGGTCCAGGCCCGGCGGCGCGTCGTGCAGGCATCACTGCAACTGTCGTACCGGGTCGGATTCCTCACCGTCTGGCGGGACTGGGTGGCCCGCCTCGACGCCGTCGAGACGGACCCGGTCCGCCGGGGCGAGGGCGCCCGCCTGCTCACCGAACTCGTCATGGCCTACCAGAACGCGGCACTGGCCCAGGTCGCCCGGGAGCACATGCTCTCCGAGGAGAGCCTCCAGCGGTCGCGGGACCACCTCCGCTTCCGGCTCGTCAAGGACCTGCTCAGCGACGATCACGTACCGGACAAGTTCGAACTGCTCGGGCTCGGCTACGACATCGACGCCGACCACATCGCAGTGGCCACGCGTGGCGATGCCGGTGGCACCGACTGGGTGCGACGCGCCCAGAGCGCCTGCGCGGTGACGGACGTCCTGCACCACCCCGAGCAGGACGGCACCCAGGTGCGCTTCCTCGCCCGCCGCGCGTGGACCGCCGAGGCGCGGACGGCACTACGCCGGCTGCTCGTCGAGGGCGGTATCGCCGCCGAGGTCAGCGCACCCGCCCGGGGTCTTGAAGGGCTGCGCCACAGCTACGGCCAGATCGGGCGGATTCGTCGGATCCGGGAGGCGTTCGCCGGGAAACACCGACGCCACCAGCTCGCCGGTGACGGCGTCCTCGAATACGCCGACGTCCGCCTGGAGGCGATCTTCCTCGACGACCTGCCCATGGCGGCGCAACTCGTCGAGGAGGAACTAGCGGCCCTCAGCGGTAGCGGCAGCGGGCTCGACGTGCTGCGCGAAACGCTGTGTGTCTGGCTGCGCGAGCGCAACTACGCGGCGACAGCGCGCGCCCTGCACCTGCACGAGAACACGGTGCGCAACCGCATCCACCGGATCGAGGAGATGCTCGGCCACGACCTCCAGTCCCGCCAGGCCGAACTCATGCTCGCGCTACGCCTGCACGACCTGCTCGCCGGCCTGGACGAGACCGTCATACCGATCCGCCGTGTGAGGTGAGCAGTTCCCGGGCCCGCTCGGTCGCCAGCACCGCGTACTGCCGCATCGCCGTCTTGACGGCGTCCAGGTCACGCTGCTGGTAGCCGCCGACGATCCGCTTGTGGACGTCGACGAACTGCGAGGAGCTCTTCCGGGTCTTCCCGAAGCTCTGCGCCATGATCGTCGGCATGGCAAGCGCCTCGTACTGGGCGATGGCGCGCCGGTTGCCCGACAGGCCGACGAGGAAGCGGTGGAACCTGTCGTTGGCGGCGAGGTACGCGTCGAAATCGGTGAACTCGTCGTTGAGGATGAACCCGCACAGTTCGCTGCACAGCTGGTCGAGGACGGCAAGGTCCTCCCCGGTCACCGAGCCGACCGTCAGATCGGCGATCCCCGTCTCGATGATCGCGCGCGCCTCGAACGCCTCAGCGGCGTCGTCGACGGTGAAAGGTGCGACCCGGTGGCCGTAATCCGTCGACGTGACGAGCCCTTCCCGGCGCAGCGTCGACAGTCCGGCGAGGACGGCGGCCGGCTCGACGTCGAGGCGTCGGGCCAGCTGCGGGACGTCGATGTCGTCGTTGCCGTCGATCTCCCGCGCGAGGATCATGTCCCGCAGCCGCTGGTACACCTGGTTGAAACGGTCGAGGGTGAGGCCACCGAACCCGCCGCGGAAGTACGTCAGGGGCAGGCCCTCGCGCGCCTGCGCGTCAAGCGCCCTACCGATGAAGATGCTGTGGCTGCCCGCCTGCACAGTGTCGGACACCTCGCACTCGATCGAGGCGAGCGCGTCGGTGAGGACGGGATTGCCGAGGACACCCTCGTGGGTGCGTACGCCCGTGAACTTGTCGTCGCTGGGGCGGGCGAACTGTAGCGCCAGCTGCTCCTGACCCTCGCCGAGGATGTTGAGGCAGAACGTGCCCGCCTCGGCGATGCTGCGCTCGGTCGGTACCGAGCGGTTCACGCACACAAGCACCATCGGCGGGTCGAGCGACAGGGAGGTGAGCGCACTCACCGTCATGCCCGCGCGTGCCTGGACGCCTCGCGAGGTGAGGATGGCGACGCCGGTGGCGAAGCAGCCGACGACGTTGCGGAAATGGTCACGGTCAACGTGTGGCGTCCGAACGACGGTCATGGACCCGAGTCAACATCCGAGCGGAGGGCAAGACAATCACGCCTTCCCACAACCTGCCCTGGTCAGGTTGTGGGAAGCCGTAATTGTTCGGGGATTGACCAGCGGATTGACTGATCTCGTGAGACTCGGATACTTCGCCATGCCGCTGCACCGTCCCGGACGTCTGTGGACGGAGACCCTCCATGAGGACCGTGAGGCGGTCATCCTCGCCGATCGGCTCGGTTTCCACGACGCCTTCATCGGTGAGCACCTGACGGACAACCTTGAGAACATCACCAACTCGATGCTGTTCCTGGCGACGCTCGTCAACGACGCGCCACGGATCAAGCTGGCAACCGGGACGACGAACCTGTCCCACCAGCACCCGGCGCTCGTAGCGGCGAACGCGGCGATGTTCGACCACCTGACCGGTGGCCGGTTCATCTTCGGCATCAGCCCGGGGGCGCTGCCGTCGGACGCCGAGGTGCTCGGCATCCTCGACGAGGACCGCAACGCGATGTTCGCCGAGGCCATCGAGGTCATCCTCAAGATCTGGGAGGGCGAGCCGCCGTACGACATCGTCTCTGCCAGCGGGCGCTTCAACGTCTCGACGCGACGGTCGATGGACCTGCCGCTCGGCGTGGGCTACCTGCCCAAGCCCCTGCAGAGCCCGCGTCCGGAGATCGTCGGCACCGTCGTCGCGCCGTTCTCCAAGGGCGTCGTGGAGATGGGCCGCAAGGACTTCCACCCCCTGTCGGCGAACTTCCTGCTCCCGCAGTGGGTGGCCACGCACTGGGGCAAGTACGTCGAGGGCAAGCAGGCCGCCGGGGTCGAGGCGGACCCGGCTGACTGGCGGATCGCGCGGACGGTCTTCGTCGCCGACACCGAGCAGGAGGCCCGTGCCTACGGGCGCGACGACGCGAACAGCCCCTACCGCTTCTACTACGAGCAGATGCTGCGCAAGATGACCAAGCTCGGGCGGCTGGGTCTGTTCAAGCGCGACCGCAACGAGCCGGACGAGGCCATCACCATCGAGCGGGTCCTCGACGACCTCGTCATCTGCGGTACGGCCGAGCAGGTGGCCGAGCAGCTCGTCGCCTTCCAGGAGGAGACCGGCCCGTTCGGGGAACTCGTCTACGCCGGCCTCGACTGGGTCGACGAGAAGCTCGCGCGCCGGTCGATGGAACTCATGGCGACCGAGGTCATGCCGCTCGTCGAGAGGCACGGCAGCGGTGCGTGACAGGATGCCCCAGTTGCCGACGGCGGTCCTGACGCCGGAGCAGCAGGAGGCGGTCGCGGCGATCAGCGCCGGGCCACGGGGTGCTCTCTTCGGGCCCTTCGTCCCCCTGCTGCGCAGCCCCGGTGCGATGGTCCGGCTCCAGGAGGTCGGCGCGTACCTCCGGTTCGGGTCCGGCCTGCCCAAGGCGGTTCTCGAACTGGCCATCCTCCAGGTGGCCCGCGCCCGGAACCAGGCGTTCGAGTGGGGCTACCACTGCCCGCTCGCCCTCGACGCGGGCGTGCCCCGGGACGTCGTGGCGGACGTCGCGGCCGGCCGGGAACCGCGTTCGATGCAGGAGCCGCTGGCCACGGGCTACGCGATCGTCGCCCACGTGCTCGCCGACGACGCGATCCCCGACGAGCTCTACGACAGGGCGATCGACCTGCTCGGCGAGGAGGGTCTCATCGACCTCGTCGTGTGCGCGGGCTACTACACGACCCTCGCCATGGTCATGAACACGACGGGGACCGACGCCGACGCACTCGACCCGCCCGTCGAGATGAGTACGTCATGAGCGCCGTGGTGGTCAGCGGGCGCACCCTGCGGGAGGGTTCCGGCCCGACAGTCGTGCTGCTGCACCCGCTCGGCGCGGGCGCCGACTTCTGGACCGCGGCCGCCGCCGAACTCGACGGCTTCGGCGTGTACGCCGTCGACCTCCCGGGGCACGGTGGCTGCCCGGTCCCCGAGGACCCCTACGACACTGCGGACGTGGCGACCGCGCTCGCGACGCACCTGCGCGGTCTCGGTCACGAGAACGTCCACGTGGTGGGGCTGTCCCTCGGTGGCCTGATCGCCCTTGAGCTCGCCGTGCACGATCCCGGACTCGTCGCCAGCCTCGTGGTGGCGGCAGCCGTCCCGACGTACCCGCAGGACTGGCGCGAGAAGTGGCGCGCTCGCGCCGCCGAGGTCGTCGGTTCGGGCATGGCCCCGTTCGTCGAGCCCACACTGCAGCTGTGGCTCACCCCCGAGGCGCTCGCCGCCGACGGGCCCGAGGTCAGCTACGTACGCCGCGCTCTGGCCGGCACCGACCCGCGCGGCTACGCCCTCGCGTGCCTGGCGCTCGCGACAGCCGACGTCACGCCGCGACTCGGCGAGATAACGGCGCCGACCCTGCTCATCGACGGCCAGCTCGACGCGCCGCTGTTCCACGACGGCGCAGCCCGCCTCGCCGAGGCGATCACCGGCTCCCGCCGCGCGGTCGTCGCCGGGGCGCGGCACGCCAGTGCCCTGGAGTTCGCCGAGCCCTTCGCGCGGCTCGTCGGGGACTGGGCGCGCGTCGGCCACGTCGAAGGGAGCAGGTCATGACCGCGACGGCTCGACCGCGCGTCGGCTTCGTGGGGCTCGGTGTGATGGGCTCGGCGATGGCGGGCAACGTCCTGGCCACCGGCGCCTTCGAGGTCGGCGGCTTCGACATCGACGCGGACCGGCGCCGGGCGTTCGCCGAGGCCGGCGCAGTGGCGTACGACGACCTCGCCGCGCTCGCCGCCGCCAGCGACATCGTGCTCACCTCGCTGCCGAGCGCTGCGGCCTTCGCCGCCGTCCTCGACGGACTCGCCGCGCACGCACGCCCCGGGACCGTCGTCGTCGAGACGAGCACCCTGGACCTGCGTACCAAGCTCGACGGGGCGGCCCGCCTCGCAGGGGCGGGCATCGAGATGCTCGACGCTCCGGTGAGCGGCACCGGCGCGCAGGCCCGGACCGGCGACCTCATCGCCTACGTCAGCGGAGCGCCGGAGGCGATCGAGCGGGCCAGGAGCCTCGTCGAGGCGTTCACCCGCGCCCACTTCGAGCTCGGCGATGTCGGCAAGGGCACTCTCATGAAGCTCGTGGCGAACCACCTTGTCGCTGTGCACAACGTCGCCGCGGCCGAGGCGCTCGGGTTCGCCCAGGACCTCGGCCTCGACCTGCGGCAGGTGCTGGCCGCAGTCGGGGACGGGGCGGGAGCCTCCCGGATGTTCGGCGTTCGTGGTCCCGACATGGTGCAGGGGCGCTACGAGCCGGCGAGCATCCGGATGGACGTCTTCGCCAAGGATCTCGAGATCATCGGCACGGCCGCGGCCGAGGCGGGCACCGCGACACCACTGTTCGACGCCGCCCGGGCCGTCTACCGCGACGGTCTGTCCGACGGCCTCGTGGCCAGTGACACCGCCGTCGTGTTCGAGGTCCTCCGACGGCAGCCACGCCCAAACGAACCGGCGCCCAGCGGGCGACGGGAATCCACGTCGATCACCGACAGAAAGGAACAGCCATGATCACCGGAATCCGCGGTGTGAACATCAAGGTCCGTGACCAGGACAGGTCGGCGAGCTTCTGGACCGAGCAGGTCGGCCTGGAGGTCGTCAGCGACGTCGTCATGCCCGACTTCGCTCCGCGTCGCTGGCTCGAGACCGCCGCCTCGTCGCGCAACGCGCTGATGGTCCTGCACTGGCCGGTCTTCGACGAGGTGGAGTTCTACTCGGGCATCACCTTCACCTGCGATGACATCCACGCGACCTACGAGGAGCTGACCGCCAAGGGCGTCGAGTTCGTCTCCGAGCCGGTCCTGGCCAACTTCGGCTGGTGGGCGTCGTTCAAGGACCCCGACGGCAACGTGTTCGTCGTACGGCAGGAAAAGGGCTGAGCGGCGTCTAGGTCCCGCGCCCGCCGGGTCTCCGGCGGGCGCGGGCATCAGCGGGGACGACATCACACGACGGGGCTGGAAGGTGGTTGACGATGGTGGAACGTACGGTGATCCTTCCTCGCTGGGTGTACCTCGGCGCCGGTGAGGTACGCACGGGCGCGGCGGTGGTCGTCGAGGGCGATCGGATCGTTCAGATCCTGCCGGCCGAGCAGGCCGAGGGCATCGACGGCCGGCGGATCGAGCTGACCGACAAGGTCCTGCTGCCGGGTCTGATCAACATGCACACGCACGCGGGAGCCGGCCCGGTCGGCAGGGCCATCTCCGAGGACTACGAACTGCCGACGGGCATGCCGTTCTACGTGCCGCTGTCGCGGCTGTGGCGGCACGCGTACCGCGAGGAGCTTCGGGAGCAGTTCCGCGCGGTAATCGAGTGGGACGTCCTCGGCATGATGCGGACCGGAACGACGACGATCCTCAACCACGCGTCGACGGACATCGAGGGCTACCTGCACATCGCCGAGCGGGTCGGGGTACGCACCTTCGCCGGCCCGACGATCCCGCTCGACGTCACCCACCGTCTCGGGCAGCTCTCCGGTGGGCTGGAGGACCGCAAGCAGACCACCTCGGAGCAGGCCCAGTTGGCCGAGCTCGAAGAGCTGGAGCGGCTCTTCGGGGAGTGGGACGGCGCCGCGGACGGGCGGATCACGATGATCCTCGGACCGGCCGCTGTGCACACCGACGAATTCAGCGTGCTCGCCGGGGTGGGCGCGGCGGCGCAGCGACTCGACTGCCTCGTCACGACGCACCTGTGTCAGGCGCCGAGCGAACTCGCCACCACCCAGGAACGGTTCGGCACGACCCCGCTGCGGGTCCTTCAGCGCGCCGAGCTGGCCAACGAGCGGCTGATCGCCGCGCACGGCACCTACCTGCCGGACGAGGACCGCCAGCTCGCCGCCGACACCGGGATCACCATCGTCCACTGCGCCTCGCGCAAGGCGAAGGAAGCTGTCATCTCGCCGTCGGTCTCCTTCATGGACTCGGGCATCTCCGTCGCGCTCGGCACCGACGGCTTCAACTGCGACATGGTCGAGGAACTGAAGTTCACGGCGATGCTCGGCAAGATCGGCGTCGCCCAGTCGCACCGGCCGACGGCCGCCCAGGTCGTCGACCTCGCGACGAGCCACGCCGCCTCGGTCCTGCGCCGCCCGGACCTCGGCGTCATCAAGGAAGGTGCGCGGGCCGATCTCATCGGCGTCGCCATCACCGACCCGTCGATCGCACCGGCCCTGGACGTCGTCCAGTCCCTCGTCTACTACGGCAACGGCCGCGACGTGCAGTTCGAGATGGTCGACGGCGCCGTCGTCATGGAGGACGGCACCTTCGTCGGCGTCGACATCAACGGCGTTCGCGCTCGTGCGGAGGCGGCCCTCACCTCGATCTGGGAGTCGGCCATCGACGCGGGGGTCGTCAACGAGGTTCTCCCGAGCATCAACCGGTCGCAGGCGCTCGCCTAGCTCCGCCGGCCCGGGCCCTGCGCCCGGAACCCCAACCGATCTCACACCCAGGGCATCTAGGAGGCGGTCATGACCGATCTGCTCCTCAAGGCTAGGCAGAACACCACGCTACTGGCGGACCGCCCCGCCATCGTCGGCGACGTGACGACAGTGTCGCGCCGTACCCTGACGTGGGGCGAACTCGGCACCCGCATCGACGGTCTGGTCGGAGGGTTCCGGGAGCGGGGCCGCAAGCCCGGCGACCGCATCGGCATTGCCCACTACCAGGGCACCTTCGGGCTGGAGCTCTATCTCGCCGCGCAGGCGGCGGGTCTGCAGCCGGTGCTGCTCGGTATCACCCTCAACAAGCACCTCGACGCCGCCGCGCGGGCTCTGGACCTCAAGGAGCTGTTCACCGGACCGGAGTTGCTCACCGAGGCCCGCCGCGCGATGGGGTCGGCCCCCGTCTGGTTCACCGAGCCCGGCACCGACAGCTACGACGAGGTCGCCCGGCCCGACGGCGACATCGAGTGGGTCGGCCTCCGGGCCGCCGACACCGTGTCCGGGATCCAGTACTCGACGGGTACGACTGGCGTACCCAAGGGTATGGTCCGCTCCGTCGGTGCGGACTTCTGGGACGCGGTGAACCGTTCGTTGTGCATGCGGCTGCGTCACTCGGAGCGTTGGGTCGCCGCGAGTCCGACGAACATCAACGTCTCCGTCGGCGCCCTCCGGTGCATGACACTCCTGGGCGGCACGACGATCGCCCTTGACGACGTGTCCGTCGCCTCGATCGAGCGCAACAGCGAGGACGGCGTCACGGTCCTGCCGCTACAGGCGCCCGCCTGGCGCGAGATGCTCGACTCGGGCGCGGCGCAGCGCCTGCTGGAGCGGGGTCTGCGGGTCTGCGTCGCGACGGGTCAGCGGACGCCGCGGGCGACGCTGCGCCGCCTCGGCGAGCTCATGACCGACCGGGGTGAGGTCGTCAACAGCTACGGCCTCACCGAGACGAGCACCCTCACGATCCTCACGTCGTCGATGCCGGAGTACGGCGACTCGTCCTCGGTCGGGCGGCCCGCGCCGCTGAGCACCGTCGACATCGCCCCGCGCAAGGACACGTACGGTGACCCGCGCGGTGCCGGCGAGGTCCGGGCGACCGGGCCGGGCATCTCGCCCGGTTACATCCTGCCGTCCGAGCTTCACCCGACGGCACCGTCCAACGTCGGCACGTCGACAGACGACTGGTTCTACACAGGCGACGTCGGCCGCTGGGACGAGCGGGGCAACCTGCAGATCCTCGGCCGGTGGAAGGACGCCTTCGTCCTCAACGGCACGTACGTCTACCCGTACGAGATCGAGGGGATTCTCGGTGAGATCCCCGGCGTGCGCGACTCCGTGGTGCTCGGCCTGCGTACCGACGGTGAGGCCGTCGGCGGCGAGGTTTCGGCCGACTACGTGGCCGTCGTCGTCCACTTCGAGGGCGACGTGGTCGAGCAGCGGGCCGCGATCGGGGCGGCTGTCGCCGATTTCCCGGCCGACCTGAGGCGGCTGTTGCTCGTCGACGAGATGCCCCGCAACTCCAGCGCAAAGATCAACCGGGCGGAGGTCGCAGCCCTCGTCCTGGCCGGCGTCCCGGCGGTGCTGGAGCTGTGATGGGAGGGATCGACGTGACGCCACTGCGCATCTGCATGATCTCGCCGATCCACCTCTCCGAGCCGATCACCTCGGCCCGGGCGGCGCGGTTGCGCACGCTCGGCGGATCGGATCTCGACGTGGACCTCGTCCGACTGCCGGCGGAGGCGCCGCGGGGCCTCGACCGACCGGAGGACATCGAGGCGGCGGCGACGCACATCGTCGCCGTGGCGGCGGGCCTGGACCCGGCGCGCTACGACGTCGTCATGCCGGACTGTGTCCTCGATCCCGGCGTCGAGGCGCTCGGCGAGGGGGAGATCCCGGTCCTCGGCTTGCTCCGCCTCATCGCCGGCGGCCTGTACGGGATCGGTGGTCCATTTTCGGCTGTCACCCGAAACGAGACCATCGCTGACGAACTCGCGGCACGACTGCGCGGCTACGGCCTGGCCGACAGTTTCCGGGGGACCGACATCCTCAACCTTGGAATCGAAAAGGTGGTCCACGAAGAGGAATGGACGAGCGCTCTGGACCGGATCGTGCGCGAGCGCTCCAGGGCTGGTGTCGGGATCGTTCTCAACGGGTGCAGCGCCGTAGCGACTGGCCCATCCTCCTGGTCGGACAGCTGGATAGTTGACCCAACGACATACGCTTTTGACCTGATCAGGGCCCGTTTGCGGAACGGTTTGCAGCCGGTCGGCTAGGCCTGCGAGAGCTGTGCCGGGCGGTGGTGACGCCACCGCCCGGCAGGTGCGGCCGATGTTGCCAAACCGCAGCCGATCTGGCCGTTGACATCACTGTGACTGCTCCATAATCTCGCATATAGAAAGCCCGTTCCACAGAACGAAACACGAACGGCTAAATCCCTTCGACGGCTTCGGGACCGCACCACAGTGCGACCGGCTCTCGCATCCCCTTGGATCACTCCTGCCCGGCTAGCTGGACCGGGCCCCTCTCCTCATCGGAGGACACCGTGAAAGAAATTTCCTCGACCCCGTTCAGCCGAAGGCGTGCGTTGTTCCTCGGGCTGTCCAGCGCGGCAGCCCTCGCCCTCACCTCGTGCCGCGGCGCCGACACCTCGACCGGCACCGGCGACAACATCGACGCCCTGTCCCGTGACGGCGGGCCGGGCGACGGGCCGCCCGCCGGTGTGCAGCTGGCCGCCACGCAGGTTGCCACAATCGCCGTGTCGAACCTGTCCTCGTCGGTCGACCCGATGGTCGTCGTCAGCGGCGGCGCTCGGCGCTTCGACATGTACGAGTCGCTCGTCGACACCCACCCGAACACCGGCGAGCCCCGCCCGTTCCTCGCCACGCAGTGGAAGCAGGTCGACGACCGCACCTGGCAGTTCACGCTGCGCGACGGCGTCAAGTTCCACGACGGCACCCCGATGACCGCCGAGGACGTCGTCTTCAGCTTCCAGCGGGCGTCCACCCCGGGCTACGGCATCGCGACGCACTTCTCGACGATGGAGAGCACGCGCATCGTCGACGAGAA
This sequence comes from Micromonospora sp. DT68, assembly GCF_049847245.1. Lineage (NCBI taxonomy): Bacteria > Bacillati > Actinomycetota > Actinomycetes > Micromonosporales > Micromonosporaceae > Micromonospora > Micromonospora sp. DT68. The sequence continues at coordinate 143,450 of NZ_JBNCNZ010000011.1, read as the reverse complement.
GACCGTCGAGCTTGTCACCAAGACCCCTGACGTGCTGATCCTCAAGCGTCTCGCCCAGGTCGCCATCCTGCCGAAGAAGTACTACGAGGGTCTCGGCTCGGACCAGAAGGCGCGCGACGCCGCCTTCGCCAAGGCGCCGATCGGCACCGGCCCCTACAAGTTCGTGTCGTACGCCTCGGACAAGGCAGTGGTGAAGAAGGCCGGCGACACGACGTGGCGCAAGCCCACCCTGGAAGAGATCACCTTCCTGCTCGTCACCGACGCCGGTACGCAGCTCAACTCGTTCCTCGCCGGGGACGTGCACTACATCAACATCCAGCCGCTCAACAACCTGCCGACCCTCACGAACGCCGGTGCGACCCTCATCGAGCTGACAAAGGGCAACGACCTCGGTGCCTTCATGGACTCGGTCGACAACAAGGGCAAGCCGAAGACCGGGCCGATGGGCGACAAGCGGGTCCGCCAGGCCCTCCAGTACGCGCTCAACAAGCAGGAGCTCGTCAAGGACGTCCTGCAGGGCCGCACCGTCGCCGACGACGGCCAGCTCATCGGCAAGGGCCTGCCGGGCTACACGGACACCGTGAAGGACTACCCGTACGACGTCGAGAAGGCCAAGGCCCTGCTCGACGAGGCGGGCTACCCCGTGAAGGCCGACGGCACCCGCTTCACAATCACGATGGCCTCCGCCTTCGCGGGTACGGGCTCCGTGCGCCGTCTCATCGGTGAGTGGATGCAGTCGTCGATCAGCAAGCTCGGCATCAAGGTCGAGTTCACGGCGCTCACCGACACCGCGCTGCAGCTGGAGTACTTCTACAACACCAAGCAGCGCCCCGACATCTACCACTTCGGTCTGTTCACGCGCCCGTACATGGACGCCGCGCGGGCCTACAGCCGCTTCATCTCCACGAGCGGCTCGTACCACATGGCCAACCCCGAGTTCGACGAGATGTACAAGCAGCAGCTCGGTGAGCAGGACCCGGCCAAGCGGCAGGCGATCCTCGCCAAGATGACCGAGCTGTTCCACGAGGAGTCCTGCTTCCTGTTCGCCTGCGGTGACGTCTGGATCGACGCGGGGGCCAAGAACCTCAAGGGTCTGGTCCAGTGCGACGTCCAGACCGAGCAGTACTACGACCGGCTCTACCTGACGGCATGACGGTGATTCCGTCTGACGGGTCGTCGGCGTTGTTCGCTCCGGTTCCCGAGTCCACTCGGGATCCGGAGACGATGGAGGCTTACGAGAAGGCCCACGCGTTGTTCGGGCACGTCTCCGAGCTGTTCTCCGTCCTCGCGAACGCGCCGACGGCCCTGTCGGGGTGGGTAGACCTGCTCCGTCGCCTGCGCCGTGAGCTGGCGGTCGAGCCGCGGCTCACGGAGCCGGCGATCATCACCGTTGCGCGGTTGCACGGCAACGGACGGATCGCCGCGTCGCACGAGCGGCTGGCGGCCGCCGCCGGGGTGGATACACGACTGCTCCGCGCGGCTGTCGCCGGTGAGACCGACGGGCTCGACGCCGACGAGCGTCTGGTCTGCGAGCTTGCCACCGCGATCGTCGGCGGTGAGGCTCCGGAATCGCTCGTGCGGCTGTGCCAGTCGCGCTTCGGGGTCCGGGAGACCGCCGAGCTCATCATCGTCACGTCGTTCTACTGCATGGTCTGCCGTGTCACCGCCTCGATGCAGGTCTACGTCGACCTGCCGCCGACACAACCGTCCGGGGACTGATCGGCGCCATGGCTGCTGTACTCGAATACGACAGGTACCCCGGTTCGGGCCCGCTCGCTGTGCTGTTGCACGGGTGGGCCTGCGCCGGGGAGGACCTGCGGCCGCTGGCCCTCGAACTCGCGGGCCGGTACGAGGTGCTCGTGCCCGGCCTGCCGGGTCACCCCCGCACGGGGGCGGCGCTCGGTAGTGCGTACGGGGTCGAGGCGATGGCCCGGTGCGTTCTCGACCTCGTGCGAGCGGTGGACCGTGGGCCGGCTCTTCTCGTCGGCCACAGCCTCGGTGGCGCCGTCGCGCTCGCCGCGGCGCGGCTCGAACCGGAGCTCGTCACCCGGGTCGTCACTGTGGAGTCGTCGTGGGCCTGGGTGGCGGCACCTGAAGGGGTCGTCGACCCCGCTGAGGTGGAACGCCGGATCGCCAGTGTGAACAACAAGCGGGAAGAGCTCGGCCTCGCCACAGTCGCCGGTGAGCTCGACCCCGCAGCTATGGCCGAGTCGATGTCCTCGGTGCTCGCGTGGTCCCGGGACCCCGACCGGGGGTCGCCTCTGCACCGTCTCGGCGTCTTCGGCGACCCTGGCTGGGCTGGGGTGCAGTCGGCCGGGGCGCAGGGGACCGCGGCGGAGGGCGTTCGGGTCGTCCAGTTGCCCGGGTGCGGGCACTGGCCGCACGTGGAACGTCCAGCCGAGGTTGCCCAGATGGTGGCGGCTGCCGAGAGCGGCTGAGAAGAGCATTGACCGCCCCGTAGTACTCAATTACGTTGTGCGGAACGCCGTTCCAAAATCGGGAGGTGTCGTGAGCTGTTTGAAAGTTGTGCTTGTCCACGGCGCCGGCCGTGGTGCCTGGTGTTGGCGGCGCCTCACCCCACTGCTCGACGCGGCAGGGGTGCAGTGGGAAGCGCCGACGCTTACCGGGCTCGGAGAGCGCGCGCACCTGCTCACCCCCGAGGTCGGCATGCAGACCCACATCGACGACGTGAACGCCGTCGTCGCCCGGCACGCTCCGGCCCCTGTGTGCCTCGTCGGCCACAGCTACGGCGCGGTAGTGGTGGCAGGCGTCCTCGGGACCAGGCCCGAGAACGTCGCGCGGGTCGTCCTGATCGACGGCCCCGTCGTCGAAGACGGCGAGAGCGGAGCGGACGTCCACCCGGCCGGTGACGCGATGCGGGCCCGGGCGCGGCGGATCGCCGACACCGACATCATTCCCATCTCCGGTGGGCCCGACGACAGGCTCTCCCCGGCGGACAACGCCTGGGTCGCCGCCAGTGTCACCCCCCAACCCCTGCGGTGCGTCACCGACCCGGTCCGCCTGCCCGGCGGATGGCCACGGGACCTGCCCAAGGACTACGTCCTGTGCGGCCCGCCGGATGCATTTCCGGACCGGCCGTACCTCTCCCGGGTCCGGGCCGGCGACGGGTGGTCCACCCACCACGTCGACAGTCCGCACGACGTGATGATCGCGCGGCCCGACTGGCTCGCGACGTTGCTCGTCGGTCTCTGCGCGAACCCCAACGACGACTCCCGACGCTCGTGCCCGTAGCGACGGAAAGGCTGAACGCATGACTCTCAACGTCGCGCCCCCGGGCACCGCCCCCGCGACGACCGGTGACGGTGACGGAGGCCCCCGGGCCCCCATCTGGTCCCGGTTCCTCTCGCACGGCGTCGTCAACTTCGCGTTGCGGAGCATCGTGCGCCTCGTCCTGGTCATCATCGGCGTACTCACGCTCCTGTTCGTCCTGCTCCGCGTCGCCGGTGACCCGGCCGAGGCCCTCGCAGGGCAGGACGCCGAGCCCGCCGACCTGGAGCGCATCCGCGAGGATCTCGGGCTCAACCGGCCGATCATGACGCAGTACCTGGAGTTCGTCACCAGGGCGTTCCTGTTCGACTTCGGCGACTCGTACCGGCTCGGAACCGACGCCATGGCCGAAGTGCTGCACCGCATGCCGGCCACCCTCGGGCTCATCCTGGCCGCGCTCCTGCTCGCGCCGCTCATCGGCGTGCCACTGGGCATGATCGCCGCGCTCACCCGCAGCCGGATCTACAACAAGCTGATGGACGTCATCGTCGTGGGCGGCCAGGCCATTCCGGTCTTCGCCGTCGCGGTCCTGCTCGTCTACCTGTTCGCAGTCGACCTGCGCTGGGTGCCGTCCATGGCGACGGAGGGCTTCGCCTCGGATCCCCGGGCGATCATCCTGCCGATCCTCGTGCTCGCCATCCATCCCATCGCCCGCGTCCTCGAAGTGACCCGGGCGGGCCTGGCGGACAGCATGCAGGAGGACTTCGTCCGCACCGCGCTGTCGAAGGGCGTGCCGCCGGCCCGGCTCGTGACCCGCCACGCGATCCGTCCGGTGCTCAACAGCCTCATCACCGTCATCGGCGTCGACTTCGCCGGAATGCTCTCCGGTGGCGTCGTCGTCGAGTTCATCTTCGTCTGGCCCGGCCTCGGCCACGTGCTCATCTCCGGCGTCTCCAACCGCGACTACCCCCTGGTGGGGGCGGCGACATTCGTCGCGGCCGTCCTCGTCGTGCTCGTCAACCTCATCATCGACATCGCCTACCGCCGGCTCGACCCGCGGATTCGAAAGGGGCGCTGACCATGGCTCAGACACCGCCACCGGGCAGCGCGCCGGGCCCGGCAGGCCACGCCGACACGGTGGCCGCCGACGTCCGTGCGGCTGCGGCGACGCCGGGCGGTCCGCCCGTACCCGGCCAGCGCGACCCGTCGCGGACCCTGGCGCGCTCGTTCCTGCGGTCCAAGGGCGGGGTGGTCAGCCTCGTCGTGCTGCTGGCCATCATCGTCGTGACACTGCTGGCCGACCAGGTCGCACCATACGACCCGGAGGAGCCCAGCCCTGCGAAGGCGCTGCTCAAGCCCGTGTGGGCCGGCGGCAGCGGCGACCACCTGCTCGGCACCGACGAACTCGGCCGCGACCTGCTCTCCCGGCTCATCTTCGGCGCCCGGACAGCCCTGGCCCTCGCCTTCGGCGCCGCCACGATCAGTGCCATCGTCGGCACCGTGCTCGGCCTCGTCGGCGGCATGAACCGTCGGTGGATCGGGCCTGTCGTCGACTGGCTCTGCGACGTGCAGCTCGCCTTCCCCAACATCGTTCTCGCCCTTGTCGTCATCACGTCGCAGGGCAACAGCATCGGCTCGCTGCTGTTCGTACTGTCGATCTTCGGGTGGGTGCACTTCGCCCGTGTCGTGCGCAGTGAGGTGCTCACCCTCCGGCAGGCCGACTTCGTGCTCGCGGCGCGTGGTAGTGGCGGGTCGACCCTCAGCATCACCTTCCAGCACATCCTGCCCAACGTGATGTCGTCCGTGCTCGTCCTCTGGACGTTCGCGGTCGCGACGGTGCTCCTGCTCGTCAGCGGCCTCAGCTTCCTCGGCCTCGGCGTGCAGCCTCCGGCCTCCGACTGGGGGCAGCTGTTCGCCTCCGGTCGCGCCTTCCTCATCCAGAACCCGTGGTACGCGTTCATGCCCGCCGTCGCCATCACCGTCACGGTGCTCTGCGCGACGGTGCTGGGCCGGACGCTCCGCAAGACTCTGAACCCGAGGACCCGATGACTACCATTCCGAACCCGCCCCTGCTCGCGGTGCGCGACGTCACCGTGTCCATCACCAAGGGCAAGCGCGAGACCGAGGCCGTGACGGGCATCGACTTCGACCTGGCCGCCGGGGAGATCGTCGCCATCGTCGGCGAGACGGGGTCGGGCAAGTCCCTGTCGGCCCTCTCCGTGCTCCAGCTGATCCGCCACCCCGTGCAGCTCACCCGCGGCAGCGTGCTGCTGGACGGCAAGGACCTCACCACGCTCGAACCCGCCGACCTGCGCCGGGTGCGTGGCGGCGACATCGGGATGATCTTCCAGGACCCGATGACCGCGCTGAGCCCGTTCCACACGGTCGGGCAGCAGATCGGCGAGGCCATCATGCTGCACCGCAAACTGCCGAAGGCCGCGGTACGCGAGAGGATCCTGCGCCTGCTCGGCGACGTCGGCATCGTCAACCCCAAGCAGCGGATCGACCAGTACCCCCACGAGCTTTCCGGCGGCACCCAGCAGCGCGTCATGATCGCGATGGCGCTTGCCAACGAGCCCAAGCTGCTCATCGCGGACGAGCCGACGACCGGCCTCGACGTGACAGTCCAGGCCCAGATCCTGCGCCTCGTCCGCGAGGCCGCCGTGTCGTGGGGAATGGGCGTACTGCTCATCACCCACGACCTGGGTGTCGTGGCCGGCTACAGCGACCGCGTCGTCGTCATGTACGCCGGCAACGTCGTCGAGAGCGGGCCCACCGAGGAGGTTCTCGCCTCGCCGGCGCACCCCTACACGCGGGCGCTGCTCGACGCGCGACCGGAGAACGGCAGACCCGGCACGAAACTCAACGCGATCTCCGGCGGGCCACCGGAGCTGTTCAAGTTCCCCGTCGGCTGCCGGTTCCAGCCGCGCTGTGCGACGGCGACCGCCGACTGTGGCACGGCGAACCCCCCGCTCCTGCCCGCGCCGGACGCGCCCGAGGGGCGGCTCGTCCGCTGCATCCATCCCTACGGGTCGCCGGCGCCAAGCGAGCCGGTCCGGTCGCCAGGCGTGTCGATCGTCCCGCCCTCGGTCCGCGCCGAACCCGGCGTCACCGCCATCCACGCCGAAGGTCTGCGCCGCGTGTTCGGCAGCGGCACCAACATCACCAAGGCTGTCGACGGGGTCGACCTCCAGCTCGCGTTCGGCGAGACCCTCGGCATCGTCGGCGAATCGGGCTGCGGCAAGTCGACGACGGCGCGGATCCTCGCCGGCCTCGACCAGCCGACCGACGGCGTCATCCGGTACGCCGACGGCAAGGAGCTCTCGAACCGCCGCCGCGGCGTCGACCACACCTTCGTCCAGTACGTCTTCCAGGACACCTTCGGCTCGCTCAACCCCCGGCGTACTGTCTGGCAGATCATCGAGGAACCGCTGCGGCGGCTCACCGATCTCTCGAAAGCCCAGCGGGCCAAGCGGATCCGCGAGTACATGGCCGAGTGCGGGCTCATGCCGAGCATCGAGTCCCGCTACCCGCACGAGCTGTCCGGCGGCCAGCGCCAGCGCGTCGGCATCTGCCGCGCTCTCGTCGTCCAGCCCAAGGTCGTCGTCATGGACGAGCCGATGTCCGGCCTCGACCTGTCGGTCCAGGCGCAGATCATCAACCTGCTGGAGGACCTCAAGAAGGACCTCGGGCTGACCGCGGTGCTCGTCTCCCACGACATCGGCGTCATCCGGCACCTCTGCGACCGCGTCGCGGTGATGTACCTCGGCCGTGTCGTCGAGACCGGCCCGGCGAGCACCCTGCTCACCGGGCCGCTGCACCCGTACACGGCGGCGCTGCTCAGCGCCGTCCCGCACCTGGGAACCGAGGAACGGCGCCCCGAGATCCCGCTGCGCGGCGATGCCGGCGACGTCGACCCGTTGTCGGTCTGCGGTTTCGCGCCGCGCTGCCCGATCGCGCGCCCCGAGTGCCGGACCCGCGAGCTGGGCCTGCAACCCGGACGGGACGGCGTGCTCGTCGCATGCCACTACCCGGGGCAGTTCGACCAAGCCTGAACCACCTGCCGCTGTGCCCCGCGCAGATGAAGTAGCACCGCCACAAAGTAGAGGAAGGCCGATACATGAACGAGCTTTCACAGTGTGATGTTCTGGTCCGGGGCCGGGTCATCACGATGGACGCCAACCGGCGTGTGCTCTCCGACGGCTGGGTCGCCATCACCGACGGCGCCATCGTCGAGGTCGGCACCGGGCCGGCCCCCTACCAGCCGGGCGAGACCTGGGGCGGCGCCGACTACCTCGTCATGCCGGGGCTCGTCAACACGCACACGCACCTCGTCCAGGGCTGCATCCGCAGCATGGCCGAGGGCACGAAGTTCCAGGAGCGGCTGTTCGGGTTCTACTACCCGATGACCGGCGCCTGCGACGAGGAGCGGTCCTACTGGTCGGCGATGACGCCGACGCTCGACCTGCTGCGCTCGGGCGTGACCACGACGACCGACGACCACTTCACCCACGCCAACAAGCGCTCGATGGACGGCGTGCTTCGCGCCCTGACCGACTCGGGCATCCGCGCCCGCGCCGCGCGCCTGCTCATCAACGACCCGCTCGCGGTGCCGGAGGAGCTGCGCGAGGACATCGACACCGCCCTGAGCGAGACCGACCGGCTCGCGGCCGCCTTCGACTCCGAGACGATGTCGGTCACGGCCAGCTCGATCGGCATCACCTACGTCAGCGAGTCCGACCTGCGCGCGCTCTACCAGTGGACGCTCGACAAGGGCAAGCAGTTCGACATCCACGCTCCCTCGATGATGGACGGCGCGTACCTCAAGGAGGTCCGTGGCTGGGAGGGCGGCTCGTTCGAGTGGCTGCACTCGGAGGGCATGCTCGACAAGCACGTCATCGGCATCCACGCCCAGCACATCCGCCCGGGTGAGGCCGAGCTGATCGCCCGTGCCGGCGCCACCATCTCCCTGGTTCCGGACATGGAACTCATCCTCGGAATGGTCACCTTCGACTCGCGTCAGTACCTCGACGCCGGGGTCACCGTCGGTATCGGCCTCGACGGTCCGGTCGTCTCGTACGGCCACAACTACTGGCTCGGGCTGCGGTCGTACCTCATGGCCCAGCGCATCGGTGACAGCGCGCGGCGGCTCACCCGTGGCGACAAGGGCAACTTCGGCGACGAGCTGCTGTTCGGCACCGCCGAGGAGGCGCTCGAACTCGGCACCATCGGCGGCGCCCGCGCGCTCGGCCTCGGTGACCGGATCGGCTCGCTCGAGGTGGGCAAGGAAGCCGACCTGCTCGTCATCGACATGTCGCGCGAGACGACAGCGGCTCCCGACGGGGCGCTGCTTGCCAACCTCGTCTGGTCCGGCGGGCCGGCCCCGGACTCCATCGACCGGGTCGTCGTGCGCGGTCGCACGATGATGCGCCGGGGTGAGCCGGTGCAGGTCGACCTCAAGGAGGCCGTGCGCCGCGCGAACGAGGTCCAGCGCGAGCTGTTCGAGGAGACCGGCTGCGACAGCTTCCTTCGGCGCGGCTCGACCTGGCAGTGGTCGTGACGAGCGACGCGCTGCCGGACGCGCCCGCGAACCCCACCATCGGGTGGATCGGGCTGGGCGGCATGGGGATGGCGATGGCCACGAGGCTCGTCGATCGTGGCCGTCCCGTCCTCGGATGGAACCGGAGCGCGGCACGCGCTGCCGACGCCGCCGCCCACGGCGTCACTGTCAGCACAGACATCTCCGAGGTGGCAGCGCGCGACATCGTCGTCAGCACGCTGCCCGACGACGAGGTGGTGCGCCAGGTCCTCGCCGGTGACACGGTCCTCGCGGCCGTGTCACCGGGCAGCGTCCACGTCAACTGCGCCACCATCTCGCCCGGGCTGTCGCGCGACCTCGACGGCCTCTACCGGACTCGGGGCGCGCACTACGTCTCGGCGCCGGTCTTCGGGCGGTCCGCGGCAGCGGTCGCTGGTCAGCTCACCGTCGTCGCGGGTGGGGACGCGGAGCCGGTGGATCTGATCCGTCCGGTCCTCGCCGACCTGGCGGTCAGCGTCCACACCTTTCCGGAGGCGGCACAGGCCAACCTGGTCAAGATCCTCGGCAACTACCTGATCGCTGTGACGGCCAGTTCGCTCGGCGAGGTGGCCGGGGTCGCCGAGAGCGCCGGGGTGGACCCGGGACAGTTGCTCGACGTACTCACCGAGCGGTTGTTCTCCGGGCTGATCCATCGCGCCTACGGCGAGATGGTCGTGGCACAGCGTTACGAGCCGGTCGCGTTCACGATGCGGCTGGGTAAGAAGGACGTCGACCTGGCCCGCGCGGAGGCGCGGCAGCACGCGGGTCGGCTTCCCCTCGGTGACGTCATCGCCGGGGCGCTCGGCGAGGGCGTCGACGGCACGGCCGCCGAGAAGGACTGGGCGTTCGTCGCGGAGTGGTTCCGGACGCAGGCTGGAGGATCGAAATGAGCCGTTGGCTCGTCGTGGGTTACGGCCGGGCCGGCGAGGTGCACGCGGCAGCGCTCTCGCGTGTCTCGACGGCTGTCGTCGCCGGTGTCGTCGAGGCCTCGTCGGAGGCCCGCGAACGAGCTTCCGCCGCGGGCTATGCCGTCCACAGCGACCTCGACGCGGCGATCAAGGAAGCGCGTCCCGACGCGATCTCGGTGGCGCTGCCGCACGATCTGCACGAATGGACCGTCGAGGTGGCGGCGGCCAACGGGATTCCCGTCCTCGTGGAGAAGCCGCTCGCCCGCGACGCCGAAGAAGCGGGCCGGATGGTGGCCGTCGCCAGGGCCGGCGGTGTCGAGCTCGGTTGCCTGATGAACTACCGGTCCTACGCCCAACTGCGCTGGGTCCGGGACATCGTCGCCGACGGCACGCTGCGGGTGCACAACGTCGTCGTCGAGGTCAACCTGCCGGCGGCCGTCCAGGTGCCCGGTTGGCAGACGAGCGAGGCCCGGGCGGGACGCGGCCTCCTGCTCACGGTCGGGGTCCACTACCTCGACCTGCTCGCGTGGTGGTTCGGTGCTCCGGAGCGCCTCGTGGCCGACGTCAGGGGATCGTTCGACGACGCCGCGACGGCGCTCATCGCGCTGCCCGGCGACGTGCGGGCTGCCGTCTCGATGGTGGCGGTCGCAGCTCGTGGCGCAGGCGTGCGGATCACCCTCTCCGCCAGCGAGGGGACCGTTGTCATCGAAGGTTCCCGGGTGGTGTCGAGCCCCGAGGGCATGACCCCGCCGGAGCCGGAGACCGAGGGCGCGGACCTGCTGTACGGCGCCGGCCATCTGGAGTATTTTCGGGCGGCCGATCGTGCCGTCGAACTAGGGAAACCCTTCCCCGTGAGGGGGGACGACGGCTTGGAAGCCGTACGCCTCGTGGATCTCTGGTACGCCTCGGCGCGGGCCGGCGGATGGGTCGGGTACGGCGAGTAACATGGCGACCCACCACGATCGGCTTACCGGCACCGTGCTCGATGCCACTGACTGCGGCCGAGGGGCACGATTTGGGAAGGGACAGACAGTTGTCGCAGGGCAGGCAGCGGGCTGACGCTGAGCTCCAGATGGGGGCTCAGGTCTCGAGCGCCACAATCGCGACGGTCGTGCGGGCCGCGGATCTGTTGATGTATTTCAAGGACGCACCGACCCGCGACCTCGGCGTCAGTGAGATCGCCGATGGGCTCGGCATGTCGAAGGCGGCGACGCACCGCATGCTCGCATCACTGCGCGTGCGCGGTCTGATCGAGCTCGACGAGACGACGCGCAGGTACTCCCTCGGCATCGGCATAATGCAACTCGGTCTCGCCTACATGGAGCACATCGACATTCGCCGGATGGCGCATCCGGAGCTCGTCCGGCTGTCAAACCGGACGAACGAGACGGCGACCCTGTCCGTACGCGTGGACCAGCGCAGGCGCATCTACGTCGACGAGGTGGTGCCCCGGCGCGAGGTCATCATGTCGGTGAGCCTCGGCACGCCGTACCCGCTGCACGCGGGCGCGTCGTCGAAGGCGTTCCTCGCCTTCTTCACGGAGGACGGGATCGACCGTTACCTCGAAAACGCGCTGGAACCGGTCACCGACGGCACGATCACCGACACGGCTGCTCTGCTGAAGGAGCTCAGGGTCGTCCGGGAGCGGGGTTGGGCGCGGTCGACAGGGGAGCGGCGCAGCGGTGCCGCATCGGTCGCCGCGCCGGTCTTCGACCACAAGGGCGCGGTAACGGCCGTCATCAGCGTGTGTGGGCCCAAGGAGCGGTTCGAGTCCGAGTTCGACGACTGCCGTGACGCGTTGCTCGAGTCGACCGCGCGGCTGTCCGCGCGCCTCGGCTGGGAGCCCGGCCGCACGGAGAGGTGAGCGGTAGCCGGTAACCGGTACCGGCCGGGGCGGTGCAGGCTGTACCCAGCGGAGGTTTGCTGTCGACCCGTTTTCGGGTGACATCGGGGTATCCGACTCGTGCGGATACCCCGATGTCACCGTTGGCGGTGGCCTCGTTTCAGTCGCGTCGGGCGGAGCCGAGGAACGCGTACGTCAGCAAGCCCGCTACCGCCAGGACGGCGGCGACCACCGCCGCCGGTCGGCTGGTGTGGGGTTGGCTCTGCCAGGTGGCGAGGGCGCCCCACGTGCTCGACTGGGTGAACAGGGCGGCGACGACCGTCCAACCCAGGGGGAGGAACCAGGCGCGGGCCGCGCCGACGACGCTCGCGCACAGGGCGGTCAGGCCCAGCAAACCGGCGGCGTCGCGGAGCACCAGCGCGGCGGGGCCGAAACGGGCGTCGGTGGGCAGAGTGGCGAGCAGTACGACGAGCACGAGCGCCAGCGCGGCCAGCAGGTGCAGGGCTCGGCGCCAGGGCCAGCGCAGCGACGCGGTGCGCTCCAGATCCTCGTCCGGGGCGGCAAGCGTTGTCGACAGGACCGACACCATCAGCACGATCGTCAGCACGACGATCAGGATGATGGCGTCGCGTTCCTTGGCGAAGGTCAGCCACAGCGCCCAGATCAGGGCGGCGGCGCCGACGGACGCGGCGAGTGCCAGGGGTACGCGTCGCGCGCGCAGGTGGAGGATCACCGCGACAGCAGCCCGGTGCTGTCCCGGCAGGCCACGATCGCGTCGCGGACCGCCGTCACGCGGGAGAGCGCCTCCGCTTCCGGCAGCTTTTGCAGTCCCTGCCACAGCGCGACAGCCTCGGCGGTGATCTCCGGATCTTCCTCGATCATCTCGGGGGTCGCCTCGACTGCGGAGACCGGCTCGCTGCCGAGCAGGTAGTAGGCGGCTGCCCGTTCGACCGCGCCGTTGCGCTCGCAGCGCGTGTCGCCGTACCCGGTGCCCAGACCGAAGACCATCTCGGGCACCACGGCGTCGGGATGGGCCAGGCCACCACGTTCGTCGATCCGGACGAAAACCGTGACGACGTCGAGGTCACGAGCCGGCGGACCATCGGTGAGGTAGGCCCGCCGTTCCTCGTGCGCCTGGGTGGGGGCGTTCGGCAGCTTCGCGAGGACGGCCAGCCCTTCGCGGGCGAGCGGGGTCAGGGTGTCAAGCACGTTGGCGTGGATCCGGGTGACGCAGACCTTCGGCGTGTCGTTGGTGCAGACGAGTTCGCGTGCGACCGGATCGACCGGTGCGACGAGAGCGGCCTCGTCGCGGGGGACGATCGCCGCTGCGGCGCCGAAGCCGAGCAGCACCGGCAGCGCGGCGGCCAGCCAGACCCGTGGGCCCCGGGCGACCAGCAGCAGTACGCCCGTCAGCGCGAGCCCGACCATCCAGACGGCGAGCGCGGCGGTGACCCCCGCGTCGATGGTCTGGAACGGATAGAACGAGCCGCTGCCGTAGGCGGGGGACAGCACCGCAGCCAGCCAGTCCGGCTGCATGACCGCTGTGAAGAAGACCAGCAGCACACCGGCCACGGCGAGCACGGGGGCGGTCACCAGCGCGGGCAGCAGCCGCCCGATGCCCAGGCCCAGCCAGGTCGCCGCGATCAGGGACAGCGCGCCGACAAGCACGATGGCGACGACGTCCGGCGGAAAGTAGCCGGCGGTCGAGGCGAGTTGTACGCCGCCCGCGACGACGACGAGCACGTAGGCGAGCCCGAGCGTGGCACCCATCGCGACGAGCACCGGCAGCATCCGCCGCAACGGTGAGCGGGGTGTGGTGTCGAACAGCTCACCGACCTTGGCGCGGTGCTCGCGGCGGCCCTGCCACGCGCCTGCGGCCAGGGCGATCGGCCACAGCAGGAGCATGTACTCCTTAGTGGCCAGCGTGAGGGGCAACCAGCCGTCCGCCCAGCGTCCCCGGGCGAGGTAGAGGGCGGCCACACCGACCGCGAACGCGAGCAGGGCGGCGCCGGCAGCCGCGGAGCGGCGCAACTCGATCCGGAGGATGCTCATCGGACGGCCTCCGCCCGGTGGCGACGCAGCAGGGCCGAGTAGCCGCGTTCGGCGGGGCTGTCGCCCGCCTGACCGTCGTCGCCCTGCGCGACCAGCCCGGCGGGCGTGCCCTGCCACACCAGCCGACCCTCGTTGACGAGCACCACCTCCGTGCAGGCGGCCACCACGTCCTCGACCAGGTGGGTGGAGACCAGCACGCACGCGTCCGTGCCCAGGTCACGCAGCAGTTCGCGCAGGTCGAGGCGCTGCTCCGGGTCGAGGCCGACGGTCGGCTCGTCCATCAGCAGCACCTGCGGGTCGTTCACGATGGCCTGGGCCACGCCGGCGCGGCGCAGCATCCCGCCGGAGAGTGTCTTGAGCCGGGCGTCGGCCTTGGCGCTGAGCCCCACCCGGTCGATCGCGCGTTGCGTGGCCGCCGGGATGTCGGCCTTCGGCATCTCCTTCAACCAGGCCATGTACGCCACGAACTCGCGCACCGTGAACCGCGGGTAGTAGCCGAAGTGCTGCGGCAGGTAGCCCAGCGCGCGTCGGGCCGGCCGCAGGTCTGCGCGGCCGTCGACCGGGCAGCCGAGCAGTGTCAGCCGCCCACCGGACGGCGTGAGCACCGTCGCGAGGGCGCGCATCAGCGTCGTCTTGCCCGCCCCGTTGGGCCCCAGCAGGCCGTGGACGCCGGTGCCCAGGCTCAGATCGAGCCCGTCGACGGCCAGGTGACGCCCGGCGCGCACCTTCAACGCCTCGGCGTGAATGGCCCAGGGATGGGTGGTAGCTGTCGTTTCCGCAGTGCTCACCGCTCGCATTGTGGTTCCTCTCAGAACGAGGTGATGCGCCGGAAACTGTCGGCGCGTAGCAGGGTCAGGGCGGCCAGCACGACCGTGAGGAGGGCCCACGCGCCGGTGGAGGCGGGTTCGAGGAGCACGGGCAGCTCCGCGCTTGCCAGGCTGGGTGCGACCACGGCGGCGGCCCAGGCCGCCATCAGGCCGATCGCTGCGCGCTGGACGCCGACGAGGGAGCCGAGCAGCAGCGTGGCTGCCGTGAAGGCCAGACACGGCAACAGCAGCAGCGCAGGGTTCGGCCGGCTCGTACCGACCGAGGTGACCGCGGCGAGCACCGGGATGACAAGGACCAGCACCACTGCGGTACGCCGCAGCAGCATCCTCAACCCGGCCGACGGGGTACCGGCGATCAACTCCCAGGCCGGATCGGCGCGTCTGCTCCAGGCGGCCGCGACACCGGGCAGCGGTGCCAGGGGCGCGAGCAGCAACACGATCGACGGCAACTGGGGCAGAAGGTTGGTGAGCACGGTGGCGGTGCCGAGCACGGTGGCGGTCATGGCCACCCACGGCAGCAGCGCCGCCACGAACCAGCGCTGCCGCACCGGCGTACGGAGGAAGGCTCTTGATCGTGGGGCGGGGCCGGCGGCGATCTCGCTGTCGACGGCCGCCGCGACCTGGGCGATCAGGGCGCGCGACGCGGCAGTGGTGCTGCCGGCGAGCCGGGCACGGCAGTCGCCGCAGCTCTCCAGGTGCACCTCGATCGACCAGACGGTCGCCTCGTCCAGCCCGGGGCCGCCCTCGGCGTAGCTGTCGATCTCGCTCAGGGTGGGATGCGTGGTCATGACAGGGCCTCCCGCAGGGCGATCCGGGCTCGGCGGACCCGGGACTTGACGGTGTTCTCGGGTACGCCCAGCAGCACCGACGTCTCGCGGACGGAGAAGCCGTCGAGGACTGTGGCCCGCAGCACCGCGCGGACCTCGGGCGGCAGGGCGGCCAGGGCCTGTTCGAGTTCCTGCCCGACCCGGCCGGCCAGCACCTCGTCCTCGGCGGCCGGCGCCACTGTGACGCCCGGGTGCACCTGCGGCATCTGTGCCTGCCGGGCGCGGCGCCGGAACGCGTCGACAAGGCGGTGCGCGGCGATGGTCCACAACCAGCCGACGGCGCTGCCCTTGACGTGGTCGCCAGCGAAGCTGCCAGCAGCCCGCCAGACGGCCAGGTAGGTCTCCTGGAGCACGTCGGCGACCACGTCCGGGTCGGCGCACCGGCGACGCAGCCGCACCTCCAGCCACGGCGCCGTACGCCTGTAGAGCTCGTCGAAGGCCCGCCGGTCACCGCGGGCCACGCGGCGCACGAGCTCCTGCTCGTCGGCCGCATCCAGGCTTCGTCTCACATGGGGTAAGACGACGGCTCCCGGATGATCGGGTCCCGCGATGGTGTGATCGCCGTCACTGCTGCTGCGCATGTCCTCAGTCGTTACGCCGGGGCGGCCCCGGTCCGCCGATCGTGGCGCAGCACCCGGTGACGGCCGGGGAACGGACCGGCGTCAGCTCCGTCCGGGCGTCACGCGGGCGGCGGAGAGTCGTCCCCCCGGGGCGCCTTACGCAGCCACAGTGACACACCGGCCAGGCAGCAGACCGCACCTACGACGACGATCGCCGTCTCCTCCAGCTCGGAGAGGTCGTCCAGGAACGGAAATGTGTGCGAGAGCACCAGCGCCACGAACGCGATCAGCAGCAGAAGCACGGCGAGCACTCGGTTTCGGAGCATGAACGCATCGAAGCACACCACGTCGAGCATCCACGTGCGTCCACCCCGATCAGGCAGTCCCTCGTCGTGACGGCGGGCGGTGGACGACGGCCACGGCTGCCAGGCAGAACACGGCAGCGGCGACGAGCGGTGGGCGGGCACCGAGGTGGACGGCCGCCGAGCCGAGGGGGATCGCCACCACGAGGGGCCCGAACATCGCCGTGTTGGCGGTGGCGGAGACCCGGCCCAGCAGCGTCGACGGCGTGTGCGTCTGCACTGCTGTCACCCCGGCGACGAGGGTCCAGGGCAGGCCGACACCGGCGAGGGCCGCGCCGGCGACGGTGACCGGCCACCACGGTAGGCAACGCGCCAGGCAGCCGAGGGCGAACAGCGCTGTCCCGGCGGCGCCGAGAGCGCTGGTGCCCCACCTGTTGATGAGCCACCCGACGATCAGGCCACCGGCGATGGAACCGGCGCCCTGTGCGCTGGCCAGCACACCGAGGAACGTCGTCGGTAGGCGTAGCTCCGAGACGACGATCGCGTAGATCGCCGCGGTGGAGAAGCCGGACATGGCGATCGACACGGCCGCGAGCACGACCGGCACACGCGTCGCCCGCTGTGCGGACAGCAGCGAGATCCCCGCCCGCAGGCCGTTGTCCCGCTGGGCTGGACGGTGAGGTGGCGTGCGGTGCAGGCGGACGGCTGCGTACAGGATGGCGACGAGGACCGGCATCGTCGCGCTCAGCGCGACGACGGCGTGACCGCCGCGCCAGGCGTAGAGGCCCGCGCCGGCCAGTGGCGCGACAAGCTTCATGCCCTCCTGGGCGCTTGAGCGCCATCCGTTGACAGTGCCGAGTTCGGCCGGCGGCAGCGCGGACGGCAGCAGTGCGGTTTCACCGGCGTCGATCAGGACGTAGCTGAGTCCGTATGCGCACGAGACGGTGAAGATGAGCCAGGTCTGTCCCGGCCCGTGCACCGCGAACAGCGCCAGCAGCATGGTGGCCAGGACGAGGTTGACGGCGATGACCAGCGGGCGTCGGGGGGCCCGGTCGAGCAGGGCGCCCAGCCACGGGCCGGCGAGCACCGGGGCGTACACGCAGAGGCCGGCGAGCGCCGCGAGGCCTGTGGAACCCGTCAGGTCCAGGATCCAGATGCCGGAGACCAGGGACATGGCACTGCCGCCGAAGCCGGACAACAGCGAGATCGTCACGAACAACCCCGCGTTGCGGCGCATGAGCCCTCCAGGTTGAGCCGGGATGACTCATACCCTGATTCTTGAGCCGTGGGAGAGCAATACGCCTAGGGCTTTGTCAATGGTTTGTTGGCAGGGTGGTGGTCAGCCTTCCCGTGACGATTCGGACCGGTGGCGGCACTCGGTCGCCCGCCGCCGCCAGGTCGGTGACGAGGTGCAGAGCCAACGCGTACAGCGAGCCTGGAGCCGCATCGAGGGCGACGTACACCGTGCTGCGGACGAGTGCGGCCCGGCGGAACCGGGTGTCCCACAGTCGGTCCGCGCCGATCCACCGATCGAGGTCGACCACGGCGGCCCTTAGCGCCACGATCTGCGGCGAGAGGCTGAGGTCGAGGTATTGCCGCCGCGATCGCCGCGCGGCCAGCAGGCGTTGCCGGCGCTGCTCGGCGGCCTGCCGGGTGCCGAGGCCCAACGCCGTCGCGATCTGAGCCCACGTCGCGCCACCGTGGCGCGCCCGGTCGATGAGGTCCAACTCCTGCTCGTCCAGCCCGGTGCGGGTCACCCGCACGTCCGTCAGCCGGTCCAGCTCCGCAGTCACCTGTCAACATTACGTTGACACGGCGGACACGCGCTCCTGCTGCCGGAGCCCGGACCTGACCAGCCAATCAGCCCTTTAGTGTATAAGTCGGTATGCGTGTCGTAAACAGGACAAGACGGTAAAGCCCCTGGTGGGGCACTGTTGGGGCAGGGAAAGAGGCGGACAGATGTCGGCCATATCCCTTCCCACCGCCGCGGGCGCCAGCAGCGGTGTTCACCGCCCACCGGGACAAGGACGTCATCACCGCCGGCAGTTCGCCGCTTCGCGGTCGCCACCGCATCCGCGCCTACCGGCATCAGCCACCGTGGACTCTGCCGGGGGCCGACGTCGCTCACCCGCGCGACCGGCCCCGGCGACCCGAATTCAGGAAGGACCCCCCAATGGCCGCTCCCACGGCGACCGCAGCACTGAACGCATCCGTCTTCGCGCCGGGTGACCAGATGCTGCTGACCGTCACGTACTCCGACGCCGACACCAAACCGCTCACCGTCACCATCGTGGTCACCGACGCGCAGGGCAACAGCAGCGCACCGGTGAAGGTCAGCGCCGTCATCGACCCGCTCACCGTCACCGTTTCCGACAGCTCCGGGCGTACCTGGAACCGGGTCTCCGACAACGGCTCGGTGGCCGTCTACCGGGCGGTGGCGTGATGCCCCGGGTCACCGTCCAGGTCCGCGACGCCGCCGGTCACGCCGCGACGGCAACCGCCGACTACGAGCTGAGCCAGCCGGTGCTCGGCGGCTACTACCTGTCCGGCGGCGCGGATCCGACAGCCGACATGGCCGGCGGCAACTTCCGCTCGCTGACCCAGTACCGCAGCCTCGCCGACGGCTACATCTTCCCCGGCTACAACCGGCCATGGCTGACCAGCCTCGGCAAGGCCCGGGTGCAGATGAACATGGTGCTGGAGCTGAAGCACTACGGCGCACCGAGCGCCGGGCCGCAGACGTTCACAGTGGACGGAACCTCGTACACGGTGCCGGCGCCGTCGATGACCATCCAGCAGCGCCCCGGCACCACCTGGCCGAGGGCGTACGGGTACACGCAGGTCATCACCGGCCAGTGCGACGGACTGCTGCACCGCGCCCTGGCGCAGTATCGGACACTCGGCTTCGGGGTGAACATCCAACTCGCCTCCGAACTGGACACCGACCACGAGTTCGGCACCACCGAGAACGGCAAGGCGTACACCTGGGCGGAGTCGGACGCGCGGGCCGTGCAGGCGGTGAACTACATCATCAGCTGGTTCAAGGGACGGGCGCTGCCCGCCGGCACCACCTTCTCGATCGGGGTGGGCGGCTTCGACCGGGCCTGCTACCAGCGCACCCACCCGGAGTCGCTGATGGCCCGGCTGGACTTCCTCCAGTGGAACGCCTACGCCACGGCCCCCGGGCAGACCGCGTTGGCCCGTTTCCGCCGTACCAGGGACTGGGCGGTGGCGGACCTCGGACCGGTGGCGCTGTCCCGGCCCGTGATCATCGCGGAGTACGGGGTGCGGGTGGCGGAAATCCCCGACCAGGCGGCCTGGATCGCCACCGTCCCGGCGGCCATCGCCCAACTCAACGCCGAGCGGGGGCCACGCATCGTCCGGACCAACTACTTCAACTCCGGGTGGGGCACCCTGTCGCCGAAGGCGGCCGGGTTGGCCGCGTTGCGCGAGGCGTACGCCAAGCGGCCGTACGTCTGAGCGACAGTCGAGCCGGCACGATCGGCGCCGGCTCAGCCGTTGTCGAGCCGTTCGGCCTCCGCATCCGTGCGCGCCGCGCCGAACGGCTACCTATGCTCGGATCATGGAACTGAGGATCTTCACCGAACCCCAGCAGGGCGCCAGCTACGACGAGTTGCTCGCGGTGGCCCGCTGCGCCGAGGACGCCGGCTACGGTGCGTTCTTCCGGTCCGACCACTACCTCAAGATGGGCGCGGTCAGCGGCGACCCCGGCCCCACCGACGCGTGGACCACCCTCGCCGGCCTGGCCCGGGACACCAGCCGGATCCGGCTCGGCACCCTGATGACCGCCGCCACCTTCCGGCTGCCCGGCCCACTGGCGATCACCGTGGCGCAGGTCGACCAGATGAGCGGCGGCCGGGTGGAGCTGGGCATCGGCACCGGCTGGTACGGCGACGAGCACACCGCGTACGGCATCCCGTTCCCGCCCCTGGGCGAGCGGTTTGACAGGTTGGAGGAGCAGCTCGCGGTCATCACCGGCCTCTGGTCCACGCCGCCGGGGGAGCGGTTCGACCACCCAGGCCGGTACTACCCGGTCAGTGACTCGCCGGCCCTGCCCAAGCCGGTGCAGCAGCCCCGTCCGCCGATCCTGCTCGGCGGCATGGGCCCGAAGCGCACGCCCCGGCTGGCCGCCCGCTACGCCGACGAGTTCAACCTGCCGTTCGCCTCCGTGGCGGACACGGCGGCACAGTTCGAGCGGGTCCGCGCGGCGTGCGCCGAGATTGGTCGCGACCCGGCCGGAATGGTGTGGTCAAACGCCCTGGTGCTCTGCTGCGGGCGCAACGACGCCGAAGTGGCACGGCGGGCCGCCGCCATCGGCCGCGAACCCGACGAGCTGCGGGCCAACGGCCTGGCCGGGACGCCCGACGAGGTCCTGGACACCATCGGCCGGTACGCCAAGATCGGCAGCCAGCGCCTCTACCTCCAGGTCTTGGACCTGGGCGACCTGGACCACGTCGAACTGGTCGCCACCGAGGTGATGGCCAACCTGTGAGCGCTGACCCGGCGGGTCAGGCCCCGCGGTGGGCGTTCCCGGCCGGGTCGCGCAGCACGGTGTCCAGCCGACCGTCGCGGTCGCTGTCCACATAGGTGATGTCCGGTACGCCGTCACCGTCCACGTCGATCTCCACGATGTCGGCGAGGCCGTCACCGTCGAGGTCGGTGACCACCTCGACCGAGCCGTCCAGGTGCCGGGTCACGATCGACAGCGACCCGGCGCCGGGCTCGCGCGGCGGCGGCCCGGGCGACGGTACGGGCGTCGGCGCGGGCGCGGGAGCGGGTGTCGGACGGGGACCAGGCGTGGGCGACGGATGGCTCGCCCACCGGGCGTCCGGCGGAGCACTGGCCGGTTCGACCGCGCTGCCGGTCGGGTCCAGCTCCTCCTCGGACGGGAAGACGTCGCCCCGCGGGGCAGGGTCGCGATAGCTGCTCATGGGCGTAGGGTTCCCCGACGATGACGAGAACAACCGTGCCCGATCGTCCGGTGTCCGTGGCGCCCGGTCTGTCGGAGGATGCGGGAAGCTACGCCACGGTCATGAACGGGGGTCCGAGCGTGGAGCTGCGCCGGAGTCGGGGGTCCCGGCTGCTCGCCGTTGTCTGCGTACTCGGTGGGGTGGTGTTGTTGGCCCTGCCCAGCGACGGCTCCCCGCTACGGACGGTCATCGCGGTCGGCGCTGTCGCGCTCGGCCTCGTGGCGCTGTTCAGCGCCCTGCGGCCGTTCCGGTTCGGGATCGACGCGGAGGGCCTGACCATCAGGCGTCCGGGCCTGCGGCGGTCCATCGCCTGGGCCGAGGTCGACGCGCTGGTCCTCGACGAGCCACCTCGACGCGACGGGCGCCCGGAGCCGCCGCGCCTGCTGCTGGTGCCTCCGCCCGGTGTGCCGGTCGAGCCGGTGACCGCCCGCCACCCGATCGACGGGCGGCCCGCGATCGAGCTGCTCGTCCTCGACCAGGTCCGGGAGCAGCCCGAGCAGGTGGCCGCCGCGATCACCAGCTACGCCGGTGATCGTTTCGTGGACCTGCCCGCGCTGCGTCGCGCCGCCTTCGCCGACCCCGACCTGCCCGCCAGCCTGCGCGGCTACCAGATGAACCGGGTCGACCAGTTGATCCGGCTCGGTCAGGACGCGCTGGTGTCCGGCGACGCGCAGATCCGGCAGGCCGCCCGTAACGAGATCGAACACGCCCGCGCCGCCGGGTTGCCGGTCGCCCAGCGGGGGTACGGGACGCTCGCGGCCGAAACGGCGCTGGACGCCCTCGCCGCCGCGTTGGCCGACCACCCGACCACCGACCGGAGGACCACGCCGTGACCGCCCTCGAACCGGGCGGCCCGTCGGCCGCTGCCGACGTGCCGCGCCGTAACTGGGCCGGCAACGTGCGCTACTCCGCGCGGGAGTTCCACCGACCCGACACCATCGACGACCTACGCCGCCTCGTCGCCGGCAGCACCCGCCTCCGGGCGGTCGGCAGCGGCCACTCCTTCAACCGCCTCGGTGACACCGACGGGGACCTGGTCAGCCTCGCCGGGCTGCCCCCGACGGTCGAGGTCGACCGGGAGCGCGGGCAGGTCACCGTCGCCGGCGCGCTGCGCTACGGCGACGTCGGCAAACACCTGCACACCCAGGGGTACGCGCTGGCGAACCTCGCCTCACTGCCGCACATCTCGGTGGCCGGCGCGGTGGCCACCGCCACCCACGGCTCCGGCCAGACCCACGGCAACCTCGCCACAGCCGTCGCCGCCCTGGAGTTCGTCACCGCCGACGGCGACCTGTTGCACGTCGACCGTGACGACGACACGTTCGCCGGCATCGTGGTCGGGCTCGGCGCGCTCGGTGTGGTCACCCGGCTCACCCTGGACGTGGTGCCGACCTACGACCTGCGCCAGTACGTACGCCTCGACCTGGCCCCCGAGGCGCTTGACGAGGCGCTCGGCTCGGCGTACAGCGTGAGTGTCTTCACCGACTGGCGTACGCCACGGCTGCGGGAGGTGTGGCGCAAACAGTCGGTGGACCAGGCTCCGCCGGAGGCGGACTGGCTCGGCACCACCGCCGCCGACGAGCCACGGCACCCGGTGCTCGGGATGCCGGCGGAGAACTGCACCCCTCAGCTCGGCGTGCCGGGGCCGTGGCACGAGCGGCTGCCGCACTTCAAGCTCGGCTTCACCCCGAGCAGCGGCGACGAACTCCAGTCCGAATACCACGTGCCCCGCGCGTCGGTGGCCGAGGTGCTCGCCGCGTTGGCCGAGGTGGCGCACCTGATCGCGCCGGCGCTGCACGTGTGTGAGCTGCGTACGGTGGCGGCGGACGAGCTGTGGCTCAGCCCGAACTACCGGCGCGACAGCCTCGCTGTGCACTTCACCTGGGTGGACGACGCCGCCGCGGTCCTGCCGGTGCTGGCCGAGGTCGAGGAACGCCTGGCTCCGTTCGCGCCCCGCCCACACTGGGGCAAGGTCTTCGTCACCGATCCGGGTGCCCTGGCCGCCCGCTACCCGAGGTACGCCGACTTCGAAGCCCTGCTGACCACCCTGGACCCAAAGGGCAAGTTCCGAACCAACCTCCTAAACCACTACTTCCCGGCGTAAGGTGCCCATTTCCCTCCGGTGATCATGAGGTTGGCGGGGTCGGTGGTCGGCGTGTCGCACGCTAACCTCATGATCAACCGGACGTGGTGGTCGGGGCGCGGAGGGTGCTGCGCTGGACCGCTCGGCTGATGTCGCTGGGGGAGATGATGCCGGTGAGACGACCCTCGTCGTCCACCACCAGGGCCCGCCCGTCGGCGCACTCGGTGAGCCGGGGCAACAGGTCGTTGAGCTGCTCACCCGGCTTGGCGAGAACCAGCTCATCGGCTCGGCAAGCCACCTCGGCAAGCGTGGTCGACGCCCGCCGGTCCGCCGGTACGCCCCGTACCCGGTCCAGCGTCACGAGCCCGCTCGGGCGACCCTCCTCGGTCAGTGGCAGCGCAGAATGCCGGTACGCGAACAGGTAGTGATCGACGAACTCGGCGACAGTCAGGTCCGCGGAGGCGGTCTGCGGCTGCGGAGTCATCACGTCGGCCACCCGGATCCCGCGCAACGCGCTGCCGGTGCGGGCCTGCCGCTCCTCCATGCCGGCGGCACCGATCAGGAACCAGCCGATCAACGCCAGCCACAACCCGCCGAAACCGATGCCGGACAGGAACTGCCACAGGCCGACGCCGATCAGCAGCACGCCGAGCACCCACCCCGCCCGGGCGGCGACCACCGAGGCCCGGGTCCGGTCGCCGGTGGCCTTCCACACGGCGGCGCGCAGCAGCCGGCCGCCGTCCAGCGGTGCGGCGGGCAGCACGTTGAAGATCGCCAGCAGTACGTTGATGCCGGCCAGCCACGCCACCGCGCCGAGCAGCAGCCCGCCCTGTCCGGCAAGCGCGAGAATCACCGCGATGGCACCGAAGAACGCGCCGAGCAGCAGGCTCACCAGCGGGCCGACGCCCGCGATCCGCAGTTCCGCGCCCGGATCGCGCGGCTCGCCCCGCAACTCGGCAACCCCACCGAAAAGCCACAGCGTGATGCCATCGACGGCCAGCCCGTTGCGCTTGGCCACCACGGCGTGCGACACCTCGTGGGCGAGCAGACCGACGAAGAAGACCACCGCCGCCACCAGCCCGGCGATGGTGTACGCCAAGGGGCTGCGGTCCGGGTACGAGCGGGGGAACTGGTTGGCGGCCAACCCCCAGGCGATCAACGCGAAGATGACCAGAACGCTCCAGTTGACGCCGACCGGCACCCCCGCGATCCGACCGAGTCGGAAACTCGCCCTCATCTCCGGCTCATACCCGCGAACGGCGTTCTCATGCCGCTTGGCCAATCGGCGGGAGGGAGGAGGGTCGGGCAATGCGCGGTTGGGCGACCGTGAGCGCCAGCAGGCCGTGCTCCAACCCGACCACCAGGGTGCCCCCGACGAAGTGGCATGTCAGTGCCGGGTGCCGGACCGGGATGCTCTGGAGAAGTCGGTGCGTCTGCGGATCCCAGAGCCGGACGGTGCAGTCCAGGCTCGTCGACACCACGATCTCCCGATCGCCGTAGGGCATCGGGTGCACGGCGGTGACCGGCAAGGTGTGCCCGGACATGGTGGCGACCGGGCGGCCGTCGGCCGGGTCCGACAGCCGGATCGAGCCGTCCTCCCCACCCGAGACGAGCAGGGTGTCGCCGTGCGGGGTGACCGCGCAGAGCGCACGTACGGCATCGTGGTGACCGGGCTGCTGCTGCCACAGCGGTGTGCCGTCGCTGTCCCAGAGCCGTACCGTGCCGGTGTTGTCGGCCGAGGCGAGGACCTGGCGGCCCTGACGAGTGACGACAGTGAGTGCGGTGAGCCAGCCGGTATGCCCGGGGAGGCTGTCCCGTAGGGCCCCGGTTGCCGGCATCCAGAAGCGCACCATTTTGTCGTCGCCGGCCGACGCCACGATCTGGCCGTCGTCGGCGTCGATCACGCACGTCGCGTTCACCGGGTCGGAGTACCCGCCCATCGCCAGCTTCGGCGTCGGCTTGGGCGCCGCGTCCCAGACCCGGATGCTCCCGTCGTCGTGGCCTGTCACCAGCACGGCCGGGTCGACGTCAACACAGGTCAGCGCGTTTATCGGGCCGAACCGGCTGTGGAACTCTCCGCGCGAGGTGCCGTCGGCCGGGTCCCAGACCCGTACGCTGCCGTCGCTGCCGGCGGAGACCAGCAGCCGTTCGTCTCCGATGGGCAGGGTGCAGAGTGCTGTCACCCGTCCGACCTGCCCGTCGGCGGTCGACCTGTCGGGAAGTTCGGCATCCGGGTTCCACAGGCGGATCGTGCCGTCTTCGCCTGCCGTCGCGAGCACTTTGCGATCGGTCATCGACAGTTCGCAGACCGCGTGGATCCAGCTCGCACGGCCCCGCAGGCTGGGATGCTCGACGCCGGACGCGACGTCCCAGAGCCGGATGACGCCGTCCTCCCCGGTGCAGGCGAGGAGCGTCACCCTGCCGGTGTCGATGGTGCACAGGTCGGTCAGCCGTCCGGTGCCGACGGCGAATTCGCGATCCGGTTGCCCGGTGGCGGCGTCCCACAACCGGACCATGCCGTCGTAGCCCGCTGACGCGAGCAGGGTGCGTGAGCCATCGCGGACGGTGCAGAGAGTTGTCACCCAGTCGGTGTGTCCGGCAAGCGTGTTGAGGGCCTCGCCGGTCACCGGATCCCACAGCCGAATGTTGCCGTCATACCCGGCCGACGCGAGCATCCCCGCCCCGCCGAGCGGCAGGTGAGTCACGGCGGTCGCCCAGCCGGCGTGACCGGTAAGCGTGTGGCGCAGGGTTCCGGTGCTCGGATCCCACACCCGGACCATCCCGTCGTCGCCGACCGAGGCGAGCAGGTCGCCGTCGGGGAACGGCACCGCACACACACCCCGGACCCAGTCGTCGTGGCCGTGGAACGTGTGCACCGGCTGGCCGCTGTGCGGATCCCAGACGCAGATCGACCCGTCGTAACTGGCGGTCACGAGGAACAGCTCACCGCCCACCCGGACCGTGCACATGCTGCGCACGCAGTCGTCGTGGCAGCTCAGCAGGCTCTCCGACTCGTTCGTGAGTGGATTCCAGAACCGTACGGTGCCATCCTCGCCTGCTGAGGCCAGCAAGGTGCGGCCCGCCACCGTGATCGGGCAGACGTCGTAAACCCCCTGCGTGTGGCCGCCCTCGAAGACGCCGCGTTCCTGCCGAGGCGGAGTGCGTGCCCAGCGTGCGTGGTAGGGCGCACCGGCAGGAGAGACGTCACCGTGCAGACCGTCGAGCTTGTCGACCACGGAGAAGAGCGCGGCCCGCTCGGCCGGTGGGGCTGCGATTGCGGCGGGAGTGCGTTGCAGCAGGTGGGTACGGGCGCGGGCGGCCGTACCCTGCGCCGAGCCGCTCACCCTCAGGAGGCGGTCGAGCCGGGCGTGCAACAGGTAGTTGTCGTCGCCGAGAAGGTCGTCGACGCAGCCGGCGCGGGCGGCATGGCCAGGCAGTGATCGCAGTAGGTAGTCGGGTGCCGCCGCCCAGTCGCTCTGCCACCCGATCGCCGTCCACTCCTGGAACAGTCGGCGTTCGTCGTCGGCCTGGCTCGTCAGGTCGGCGCGGGCGCTCAGCAACGCGTCGTTGAGGGCCTGGTGGAACAACCGGTACGTGGGCTGCCCGGCGCCGCCGGTCTCGACCAGGAAGTTCGCCGCGGAGGTGCGGGCGAACTCACCCAGCTGGGCCTCGGTGGCAGTGCCACCGAGCGCTGCCACTGCGGCCTGCCAGAGTGCCAGCGGCAACCCGGGCGACTCGGCGTACGCCAGCGCGGTAAGCGTCAGCCGGGCCGGCGTGGAACCGGCGTCGGGTAGCCACGTCAGGTAGGTGTCCAGGGCATCCGCGACGGTGCCGCTGAACGTCACCCGGGCCGGGTCGATGGCCACGGTGTCGCGCAGCGCTCGAACCCGCGCGACCAGTCCGGCGACGAGGAAGTTGCCGTTTGCCAGTTCGGCGATCCGCCGTGCCACCGGGGCGGCCACGGTCTCGTCGGCGTACGGGTTGCCAGGACGTTCGGCACCCTGAAGCTGGAGAGTCGCGCACGCGTAGTCGACCAGATCTGACTCGGCGAAGAACTCCAGCGCGTCGAGGTCGATCAGGTCCGCGTTGTTGCCGAACCGGCTGAGCAGGTCGCCTTGGTCGTCGGCGCGTCGGCTACCGATGACGACCTGGGCGCCGACGTCGGCGCTGCGGGCCAGAGGCAGGAGCACCTCTTCGATGAGCAGGCGGGCCTGCTCCGGGCTGGATGCCTCGTCCAACGCGTCCACCACGACGTTGATCCGCGTCGGCCGGCGGGCGAGCCGTTCCCGCAGTGCCGGCACGAGAGCCTCGGGGTGCTCCGGCAGCCCGACGCCGGCGGCGCGGGCGATCTCGGTCGCCACGTCCAAGGCGCTCTTGCCCTTGGCATGCACCGCGCAGGACACCGAGCCGACAGTGGCCCGCCAGGCGGAATCCGATGTCGGTAGCGCCGCTCTGATCGTCGCGTCGGCGGTGCTGACGATGCGGCCCAGGACCGCCGACTTGCCGACCCCGGGAGATCCTGTGACGATCATCGGCCGGCCCGTCGGCTGGGTGTTGTCCAGCCAGCTCGTCAACCGTTGCAGCGCGACCTCGCGCCCCCGGAACCGGGAACCCGTTTCGCTGGCGACCGCGACTCCACGCGCGCGTGGCAGCCAGTGCCGCCCGGCCTCGTCGTCGGTGGCGAGGGTCCAGCCCCAGGCGGCGAGGGCGGCGTCGTCGGCATCCTCGGCGCGCCACCGGGCGAGCGAGTCCAGCTTGAGTTCCGGCATCATCTCGTCGATGTGGGCGAAGGTCAGCGCCTGCCCGCGGCCCGACGCGTCGGCCTCCAGCAGGATTCCCGCCACGGCCTCGTAGTCGGGCGACCACAGGGCAGCACCGCTGAAGCCCTTGGCGACGCCGGGGTCGGACTCCGAGGTGAGCAGAACGCGACCCCAACCGCCCTCGGCGCCCACCTGGCCGTGCGCCGGGCGTCCGCCCACGGTGTCCTGCGGGAAGCCGTACGCCCACCACGGCCTGCCGCTGATTGCCTCTGCCGGTAGAACCCTCAGCCGGGCTGCTGTCACGGGGGCGGGAACAGGCTCGACGAGTTCGAGAAGCACCAGGTCAATGTGCTGTTCGGGGCGACCGTTGTGCAGGCACTGACGGACTTTTCGGCGATCCCAGTATTTGACCTTCGCCTTGGGAAAGGAAATCCACAGGTCGGCGCGGAGTTCGCCCTTGACGAAGGCCACATGTTCGCAGGTGAGGACGAGATTCGAGTCGATGACAAAGCCGGTGCCGATCGGCATATGGGTCTTCTCGCCGTCATGGATGGCGACTGTCCACGGGGCGCTCGGTGCTGCGGTCACCGGGTGGACCCCTAACTGTCGAACGTGCTGCCGTCAGCCGGCGACGCCTGCGGTTGCCAGTGGAGGGTTACCTCGAAGTTGCCCTCGGTGGCTGCCTTGGCGATGAGCCAATTCGTGGTACCGGTCACCTTGACACCGAATTTGACCTGCACGGCGTCGGGTGTCAGCACCCTGACCTGGTCGAGCAGCTCACGCGCGGCCTGGATCGCGGGTTTCGCGGCTTCCCTGACCCGGCCCGCGACGTCACCGGAGCTGGCTGGTTGAAACCCGGCGACCGGCTCGATCTCAATCTCGGTGATCGTCCCGCTGTCCACTTCGTAGCGGACTACCTCAGACGACACACCTGACCTCCGGCTTTGAGAAATCGGCAACACAATGCCGGCGATCGGTTGGACACGACCACCGCGGATGCCCTGCTCGTAACGAGCGCAATGCTGCACCGGCGTCAAGTTGGTTGGCAAGCGACCGGGCATGATCGGTTGCCCGGGGATCTGCTGACGGGAGTTGCATAAGCCGTCGACCAGGCGATTTAGGTATCGGCGTCGATCTCGCTGTCGGGTATCTGCCGTTTCATATCGGACCTTGCGCCGTACTCGGTCGATAGAGAGAATCGGGCCGGTATACCGTTGCCGGCGAAACACGGTCGACGATCAAACCCCTCCGCAGATGTCCGCCGTGGCTGTCGGCGCGATTCCGTACCCCTTCAGGAGCACAATGCCCCACGATGGTCTCACCCCCGTGCAGCGTTACGTACTCGTCCGGCTGATGATCAACGCGGATGCCCTGCCATTCAAGCTCTTCGGTAGCCTCACGAAGGACAAGCGGATAGATCTGGTCGACAGGGGTTACGTGGTCGCCACGGAGCGGCCGATCACCCTGGACCTGACCCAGCAGGGCCACGATCGGGCGGTCGCCGAACTCGGAGCCGAGCCGCCCCTGCGGGCGGGCACGGCCGGCGAGACCCTCTACGCCACTCTCGACTTCATCCGGCGGCTGGTGGAGCACACCGGGACGGAGCCCAGGGACTTCTTCCGGTTCCGACTGGCGAAGGACCTGCCGGCCGTCGCGGAGCAGGCACCGGAGCCGGCCACCGAGGCGACCGACGTGGAGCAGCGCATCCGTGCGGCGTACACCGATCTGGCGCCTCGGCCCGGCGACTACATCGCGCTGGCCGCGCTGCGCGCCGCGCTGGCGGGGGTGCCCGGCCCGCAGGTCGACGCCGCTCTCATCGACCTCAACCGTGCCCCCGACGTGCATCTGGTGCCCGAGTCGAACCAGAAGGCACTGACGGCTGAGCAGCGCGCTGCTGCGGTGAGCATCGGTAACCAGCACAAGCATCTCCTCGCCATCGGCCTGTAATGGATGAGGCCGAGCGACGCGCACTCACGGCGCTCCGGTTCAACTGGGCGCCGACCCCGGACGACGTCTGGCAACCCCCGTCCTTTCACGTGGACGGCCTGCACGAGCACGCCGTCGAGCTGATCCTGGACGGGGTCGCGGAAGCGGACCGGAGCGCCGACTCCAGCCCGATCGGCGTCGCTCTGCTCGGGCAGCGGGGCACCGGCAAGACCCACCTGCTCGGTTACGTCCGCGAGCGGGTGCAGGTGATGGGCGGGTACTTCTTCCTGGTCAGCCTGTTGGAGGCGAGTACCTTCTGGACCAACGCGGTGCTGTCCATCCTGGACGGCCTCGCCCGGCCAGGTGCTGACGGCCGGCCTCAGCTGCACTTGTTCCTCCGGCGGCTGGCCGAGGCAGTCGACGCACCGCGGCCGATCCGACGCGCGATCATCGGCGAGTACGAGTTGACCCGCCCGGCGCTCGACGCGTTCGTGGACCTCATCCGCAAGCACAACCGGCAGGTCGGCATCGAGTGCCAAAGCACCGCCCGCGCGCTGGTGCTCCAAGCGGCGGAGTCATCGGCTCTGCAGGACGTGGGATACGGGTTCCTCTGCGCCAACGACGAGGAGGAGCCCGGTGAGCGCGCCACCTGGGGGATCCGGCGAGGCAGGCGATCCCCGCAGGAGATCGTCCGGGACATCTCACGGTTGCTCGCCCTGACCGGGCCGACGGTCATCGCGGTCGACCAGATCGACCTGCTTATCGCCCAGTCGCTCAAGGCCACCAGCGGGGAGGACCAGTCCGACCAGTGGCGGACCTCGCTGCTGCTGGAGCAGATCGCTGGCGGGCTGATGGCGTTGCGCGAGGAAACTCGGCGGACCCTGTCGGTGGTCGCCTGCCTGCCGCACACCTGGATGGAGGTCAAGTCCCAGGCGACCGACACCATCCAGGACCGGTTCCGGGAGGCGGTCCGGCTCAAGGAGATTCCCTCCGCCGAACTGGGCCGGGCGCTCATCGAGCGGCGATTCACCGCACGCTTCGAGGAGATCTCCTTCAGCCCGCCGTACCCGACGTGGCCGGTGCTGCCGGCCGCCTTCGCGGAGGCGGTGCAGTTCACGCCGCGGGAGATGCTCCGTGTCATCGACCGGCACATTCGTGGATGCCTCGCCGCCGGAGAGGTTCGGGAGCTGGCACATCTGCTGTCCGGGGAGTCGACAGCCGTTGCGGCGACGTCGTTCGAGCGGGTCGCGGAGATGCGGGTCGCCGCCCAGGGGGACGATGTCGCGACGACAGAGCAGTTGGCCCGGTTCGACGCCGACTTCGCCGATCTGTGCGCCCGGGCCGACCCGACTGCGGCGCTGCGGCAGGAGACCGAAGATGCCGTCGTACCGGACCTGTTGAAGGCCGGGCTCACCGCGTGGATCGCCGAACGGGGCCCGGCCGGAGACGGGTTCAGCATCGACCCGCAGGCCGGCGGCAAGCCGGCACTGCATGCTCGGCTCCGACGCACCCTGGACGAGGAGATCGAGGACGAGCAGCACTGGTCGTTCCGGGCGGTCAGCGCCCGCCATCACATCGCAGCGCTGAATCGGATCCGCGTGGCGAGCACCACCGCCGGTCTGGCCGAGGGAGTGTCGAAACGACGCCTCTACCTGCTCCGCACCCCGGACTGGTCGCCCGGCGCCCGGACCAAGGAGGTCCTGGCCGCGTTCACCGCCGCCGGAGGCAGCACGCTGGCCTTCAGCGAGCAGGACGTGACGACACTGATGGCACTAAAGGAGCTGATCGGTCGGCACGGTTCGGAGACGCTGCGGCAGTGGTTCGCCAGCCGCCGGCCGACGGAGAAGGTCGCGCTGCTCCAACAGGCGCTCGGCGACGTGACCGCCGAGGCGGGTCAGGCCGACCGTACGGTCGAGTCGTTGTCGGATGCCGAGCCCGGTCCGACAGTGGGCCCGGGTCGATCGACAGCCGATGCGACAGCCGACGTCGACGCGACAGATGCCGTCGTGCCGATCGGTGTGGTGGTCGGCGGCGACCGACCGGTGTCGGTCGAGCTGGAGGCGCTCAGGCGACACACGGCGATCTTCGCCGGGTCCGGTTCCGGCAAGACCGTCCTGATCCGGCGGCTTGTCGAGGAATGCGCTCTGCGCGGCGTCTCGGCCATCGTGCTCGATCCCAACAACGATCTGGCCCGTCTCGGCGACCCGTGGCCTGACCCACCGGCGGCGTGGGGTGAGGACGATGCGCGGCTGGCCGCCGACTACCTCGCCAAGACCGACGTCGTGGTGTGGACCCCCCGCTGGCACGGCGGCCGGCCGCTGAGTTTTCAGCCGCTGCCGCAATTCGCCGACATCCTCAACGACTCGGACGCCTTCGCAGCCGGCGTCGACGCAGCGGTGGCGGCGCTCGCGCCGCACGCCCGTGCCGAAGGGCCAACGGACCGAGCGCGCCTCAGCCGGGCCGTGCTACGTGAGGCGTTGACCAGCTATGCGCGCACCGGCGCGAGCGACCTGCGGGAGTTCATCGGGCTGCTCGGCGCGCTCCCCGAAGGTGTCAGCCAGCTCGAAGACGGCGTCAAGCTCGGGGCAAAGATGGCCCAGCTCCTGACAGCGGCCATGGTCAACGATCCGCTGTTCGGCGGTAGCGGCACCGCCGTCGACCCGGGGGAACTGCTCACCCCACCGCCCGGCTACCGGGCCCGCATCTCGGTGATCAGCTTCCTGGGGCTCCCTGACGACCAGCAGCGGCAGACCTTCGTCAACCAGTTGCAACTTGCCCTGTTCGCGTGGATCAAGCGCAACCCGGCAGGAGATCGCCCGCTGGGTGGACTCTTCGTGATGGACGAGGCCCAGACACTCGCCCCCTCCGGCGCGATGACGGCGTGCACGCAGAGCACCTTGGCGTTGGCCTCGCAGGCCCGCAAATATGGGCTCGGCCTGGTCTTCGCGACCCAGGCGCCGAAGGGCCTGCACAACCGGATCCCCGGCAACGCCGCGACCCAGTTCTTCGGCCTGCTCACGAGCATGACCCAGATCGACGCGGCGCAGGAGATGGCGCGGGCCAAGGGCAGCGCGCTCACCGATGTGGGTCGGCTCAGCACCGGCCAGTTTTACGCTGCCGTCGAGGGGAGCGAGTTCGTGAAAATGCAGGCGCCAATCTGCCTGAGCCACCATCCGAAGAGCCCGCTGAGCAACGAGGAGGTCGTCGCTCGGGCACAGCGGGCCAGGTAGGACTGGCCGGTGGTGCGCCGTCATGTTCAGCGGCGGGGTGCCTCGCTGGCGATGGTCGCCTCGCGGGGCAGGGCCGCCGCGCGCAGCGCCCAGTCCAGCGCGTAGTCGGCGATCCGCTCCCAGCCGTCCTGCCCGACGGTGAAGTGGGACCGGTCGGAGAACTCCTCGTACGCGGTGAGCGCCCGGGACTTCTGGTAGAGCGCCGCGTTGGACTGCACAACTGTCGCCGGCACCACGTGGTCCTGTCCGCCGGCCATCAGCAGCAGCGGCGGGCGGTTGTTGCGACCGTTGTCGATCTTCGCGGGCGAGGTCGGGTCGAGGTTGGCGAACGCGCTTTCGAAGAGCACCCGCCCGGCTCCCGGGACGGCGTAGCGCTGCCAGGCCCGGTCGGAGTCGGCGCGGCTCATCGTGTTGCCGAAGGCGTAGGCGAAGTCGTCAGGGGTGAACGGGACGGCCCGGTTGCGGTTCGCGGGGTTGCGCAGGATCGAGAACGCCGAGCGCAGCTGGCTCAGTGGCACCTTCAGCACTCCCTTGGGCGCCGACGAGTGCACGCCCACAGCGGCCGCGCCGAGGCCCCTGTCGACGAGGATCTGGGTGAACAGCCCGCCGAACGAGTGGCCCATGATGATCGGCGGTCGGGGCAGCGCCCGGATGATCCGGTCGTAGTGCGCGACGATCGTGGCGATGCTCTGCTCGGCGATCGGGCTGGGATCGTCGCGCAGCTGCTCGACATCCCGGTCCATGCCGGGCCAGGCCGGGGCGAGGACGTTCATGCCGCGTGCCGTGTACCGCCTGGCCCACCCCTCCCAGCTGCGCGGGGTCATCCACAGCCCGTGGATGAGTACGACCGTGTCGACCCGGCCCTGCGGCGTGGCGCCCATCGCGTTCCCCCCGGTGTAGCGGTGTCCGGCCCGGCGGTTACCCGCTGCCGGGCGCGGGATTCCTCCGCCCGCCGAATCGTGTGGGCCCTGACAAATGTCATGGTGGGAACGTGACGGCCGCTCCGGACGTCAGGTCCGCGCCTCCGGAGCATCAGTCGCGCTTGAGGCGGTGCGCCGCTCAGGCGGTCGGCGGTGGCGTGGGCAGTTGGTCGACCACTACCAGGCTGCTGCCGGGGCGAACCTCGGCGAGCAGCTCGCGTTGCCCGCTGCGGGTGACCCGGATGCAGCCGTTCGTGGTGTTCCTGCCCAGGTCGTCGTCGTTGTGCCAGGTGTGCACCCCGATGTGGGCGCCGCGCAGGCTGGCGGGCACCGTCTCGGGGTCGTCAGGCACCGAGCCGAGGGCGTAGATGTCCACCCCGCCGTAGACCGCCTCCGGCGGCGGCGTGCGGCCCAGGATGAACGTCCGACCGAGGGGGGTTTCCTGGCCGGACTGACCGAGGCTCGTCTTCCAGGAACGCATCGCCTTGCCCGCCCGGTACCAGGTGAGCCGGTGCACCTTGCGTTCCACAACGATCTGGTCGCGCAACGGCACCGTGTCGAATCCGCCGGGCGGCAGCCAGGCGAGACGCCTGTTGGCCGACGGCAGCAGGACAGCCGTCCAGCCGGCCCGCTGCTCGGCGATCGGCACCGTCAGCTCCACACCGGCGAGTGTCGGTTCGAGGAAGGCAAGTGGACGTCCGCCGGGCGCGTCGTACGCGGCGATCCGCCGGGTCGGATGCACGCCCTCGGTCAGCGGGGTGGTGTCCATGGTGGCCGGGTCGGCCGGGAACCCCTTCGGTGCGGGGTCGTAGTCGACCACTGGCAACCCGTCCGGGGCGGGAGCCGCGGCCGGTACCGACTCCTCAGGGCTCTGCTCGATGCTCGGCGGCGTCGGAGCGGTCGCGACAGCGACCGGCCGGTCGCGGTTCGTCGAGCGTGGAGTGAGGGCCTGGCCGACCAGCAGCGCGAGGATCACCAGCGCGGCCACGGAGACGGCCGCGCCCACCCACAAACCCTGACGACGATACGGAGACATTCGGTCAAACAGCACCAAACGACTGTATCGGACCACCCGACGTTAGGAAGGGCCCCTTCTTATACAAAAAGCGATAAGAAGGGGCCCTTCCTTGCAGTGGGTCAGACGCGGGCGCCGATGTGGATCGCTATCGCGTCGTGGGCCGGCACGTTGGCGGCGAACCAGCCGCTACCGTCCACGGTGATCACCGGTCCGCTGCACGTGCCACCGGAGTACGTGCCGTGGATGACGTCGCAGTAGCGACCGGCGGGCAGCCCTGTGTAGTACGAGCGGCCGTTCACCGCCGAATCCTCGTCATTGACGGTGATGTAGCCCTTGCCGCTGCGGCTGAACGCGATGTGGTTGTTGCCGTTGTCGTACCAGTTGGCCACGCCCGCGCCCTCGGTGGCGTTGCGGAAGCCGACCATGTTGGCGATCACCGGCCAGCGGTGCTCGCACTCCCATCCGGAGTAGCAGGTGGTGTTCAGCGTCTTGTTGGCGCCGTCCGAGGGCGGGCCGGCGTCCCGGTTGCTGAAGGTGTAGCTGGACATGACTGTCGGCGAGCCGTACGGCCAGGCCAGCATGAAGGCGTTCGCGAGCGCGTAGATGCCCCGGTCCCGATACGTCAGCACGCCGCCGACGTCGCGTTGGGTGTCGTGGTTGTCGACGAACACCGAGGCGACTCCGGTGGGCAGGTGCCCCCAGCCCTCGCCGAAGTTGCGCAGGTACGCCAGTCGCTCCGAGCGGAACACCCGGGCCAGGTCCTTGCCGTACCGAAACTCGTGCACGTCACCGTTGCCGGTGTACTCGGTCGGCTGCACCGGCTCACCGGAGCCGTAGATGACCTCCTGCACGATGTACGCCGAGCGGGAGAGCTTGCCCCGGATCGCGGCGATGTCGGCGGCCGGCATGTGCTTGCTGGCGTCCAGCCGGAAGCCGTCCACGCCGAGCGAGAGCAGGTCGTTGAGGTACGACGCGATCTTCGTACGGACGTAGTCCGACTCGGTCTTCAGGTCCGACAGGTTGACCAGCTCGCAGTTCTGCACCTCGTACCGGTCGTTGTAGTTGACGATGTCGTCGCCGCCGTTGCGCCCACAGTGGTGGAAGTCCTGCGTCTGGTAGATGCCCGGGTAGTCGTAGTGCGAGTAGGACGAGCCGGCCCAGCCCGTGCCGCCGTTGGCCTGCCCGGACATGTGGTTGATGACCGCGTCGACGAGCACCTTGACGCCTGCCGCGTGGCAGGTGTTGACCATCGACTGGAACTGGGCGCGGGTGCCCTTGCGGGATTCGATGCGGTAGCTGACCGGTTGGTACGCCAGCCACCACTGGTTGCCCCGGACGTGTTCCTGCGGGGGCGAGACCTGGACGTAGCCGTAGCCCTTCGGGCCGAGAGTGCTCTGGCACTCGCTGGCGACCGACGGCCAGTTCCACTCGAAGAGCTGGACGATGACCTTCTTGTTGCCTGCGGGCGCCGCGGCGGCCGGGGGTGCCGTCACGGTGAGGGGGACGAGCAGGCTGGCGATCAGGCCGAGGGCGAGGATCGCCGAGGCGCGTCGACGTCGGTGCATCGGGACTCCTGACGGGAGCGGGGGGTGAGGTGGTGGTGCGAGGGAGCACCAGTTGCTCGAATCTTGCAACCCGTGCTGAAAATTGCCGAAAGATTACAAGCTCGTTGCAACGGCTGTCAACGCATGCACATCCGTCGCTGCCTCCTCCGTTCTGCGGGGTTGACTGTCACGCGCGGCGACGCCGACCGGTTCGATCCCGCCCCAGAAAATTTCCGCCCCGGATGATCCGCGCGCGCCGTCCGTCCGTACTGGATGGGGGAGCAGGGGTCGGCCGGTGGTACGCCGCCGCGAGACGATCGAGGAGCAGATGGCCCGGGCAAAGCAGAACGAGAAGGCCACCACGGTCCGGACCAGCGCCAGCAGTCGGGGGGTCCGAACCCGTTCGCGGTCGGCGACCATGCTGCTGATCGCCTCGGTGGTCGCGGCGCTCTGGGCGGCGACGATGCTGACCGGAGCGGGGCAGACGGCATACGCGTACGGCTTCTTCTTCACCGAGTTCTTCGCCGGGGTGGTCGCCCTGGTGTCACTGAGCCTCACCGTGATGCTCGGGCTGCTCGCCACCGACCGGCTGGTGCTGAGCATCCCGCACCGGGTGCTGATGCAGT
Organism: Micromonospora sp. DT68; assembly: GCF_049847245.1. Classification (NCBI taxonomy): domain Bacteria; kingdom Bacillati; phylum Actinomycetota; class Actinomycetes; order Micromonosporales; family Micromonosporaceae; genus Micromonospora; species Micromonospora sp. DT68. The sequence goes on along the minus strand of NZ_JBNCNZ010000011.1, from coordinate 106,227 downwards.
CGGCACACCGGGCCACCGGCGTCCTGGGCGTGGCCGGGCTGGGCTTCCACGTGCTCACGAAGATCGCCACCGGTCGGGCTGCGGTAACCGACTCGTTGATCCCGTTCGTCGGCGGCCGAGGGCTCTACGTCGGCCTCGGCACGGTAGCCGCCCTGTTGATGGTCAGCGTGATCTGGACCGGCATCATCCGAGCCCGCTTCGCAGGTGTCGGTCCCAAATGGCTGTGGCGGGCCATGCACTCCACCGCGTACCTCTCCTGGCCTTTCGCCATCCTGCACGGCCTCAACGCCGGCCGGGCCGCGAGCTCCTGGGTGGTGCTCAGCTACCTCGCCTGCATCCTGCTCGTCGTGCTGGCACTGCTGGTGCGGCTCTCGGTGACAATCGGCCGGCGCAGCCGCGAGCAGCACCAGGCCGCCCTGCGTAACGCCGCGATGGCCGGCCGGGCCAGCGCGGAGAGCCGTGGCCGCGCCCTGCTGGCCGGTCTGAGCCGACGCCGCGACACCAGCGAGGACAAGCGTCCCGCCTGGGCGGAGGCCACCACCGCCACCTGGACCGCGCCACCGGCCGGCCCACGGCGGCGCGACCCCGAGCGGTTCACCGTCCCGGTGGTCCCCGAACCCGGCTCCCTCGCCGAGCCGACCCGGCCCAGCCGGCGTCGGCGGGACGAGGAGCCGGCCGCCCGGCAGGACGTGGACCGGCGGACGCGCGGACGGCGCGACGAGGCGGAGCCCACCCGCCGGTCCTCCCGCCGCAGCACGCAGGAGCCGCCCACCCGCCAGCGCGACGAGGAGGAGCTGGAGCCCGTGGCCCGCCAGCGAGGCGAGCGCACCCGCACCCGCACCCGCGACGATGCGGCCACCACCGGCCGGCGACGTGACATCACGCCCGTCGAGGAGCCGGCCGCCGAACGGTCCCGCCGACGCTCCCGGACCGAGGACGACGGCACCCGCTACTCGGCGCCGCCCCGGCGGACGCTCGACGAGCCCGAGGAGCCGTGGGACAGCCCGCGCCGCTGGCAGGCCGCAGAGCCGATCTCGGCTGGCCCGGTCTCCGCCGAGCCGATCTCCAGCAGCCCGATCTCCGCAGGTCCGATCTCCGCGGCGCCGCGCAGCGGCAGTGGCGGTCACAGCGCCGAGGACGACCTGCCGGAGGAGCCGGACTACTGGCGCCCGCCGGCCCGGTACGTCCCCGAGGACGTACCGCCGCCCGTCGACGACACCCCGACCCTTGTCGACCTGGCGTCCCGGCGAGCCCGCCGTGCAGCCGGCGAGAGCCGCTCCGCCAAGCGCCGTAAGGCCAGCGCGGATGCCGTGGACGGGGCGTACTGGGCCGGGCTGCGGGGTGAGGCCAAGTGATGCGGACGACCGTGCCCCCGGTCGCCTGCGTCGGCGAACCCCGACTGACCGCCGGCTTCGCCGAGTTCGGCCGACTCGACCTGGCAGCGCACGAGGAGGTGCACGGCCCGATCGGCCCGATGGAACCGGCGCAACTGCTCCGCCTCGCCGAGGGCATGCAGCTCAAGGGCAAAGGCGGCGCCGGCTTCCCGTTCGCCCGCAAGCTGCGCGCGGTCCTGGAGTCCTGCGAGCGGCAGGACCTCGCCGCCGTGGTGGTGGTGAACGCCACCGAGGGCGAGCCGGCGAGCTGGAAGGACAAGGTGCTGCTCACCCGCGCGCCGCACCTGATTCTCGACGGCGCCGCGCTGGCCGCGTACGCGCTCGACGCCGAGGAGATCGTCATCGGTGTGGCCGACGACGGGGTCGGCCGGGAGTCGCTGATGGACGCGCTGGCGGAGCGGCGGATGCCGGTGCCGGCCACAATCGTCACGGTGCCGCACCGGTTCATCTCCGGCGAGGGCGGCGCGCTCGTCAACGGGATCAACGGGTTGCCGCACATCCCGCCGGGCACCAAGAAGCGCTCCAGCGACTCCGGCGTCGGTGGACTGCCCACGCTGCTGTCCAACGCCGAGACGTACGCCCAGTTGGCCGTCGCCGCCCGACTCGGCCCGTACGAATACGCGGCACTCGGCACCGACGACGAGCCGGGCACCCTGCTGCTCACGGTGACCGGCGCGGCGGCCCGACCGGCGGTGGTGGAGATCGCCGCCGGCACTCCGCTGCGCGAGATCCTCGACCTGTGCGAGGTGCCGGACGTCCAGGGCATCCTGATGGGCGGCTACCACGGCAAGTGGATCACCCCGGAGGCGGCGGAGAAGGCAGAGGTCTCCCGCAAGGGCCTCGCCGCTGTCGGCGGCACCCTCGGCGCGGGCATCATCGTCCCGGTCGGCGTCGACACCTGCCCGCTCGGTGAGGCCGCGCAGGTGGTGCGTTACCTGGCCGGTGAGTCCGCAGGCCAGTGCGGACCGTGCAAGATGGGCCTGCCGGACCTGGCCCGCGCCGTCGACCTGGCCGTCGCCGGCAGCCAACCGGCCGACGTGGTACGCGCCGCAGCCGGCGAGGTGAAGGGCCGGGGCGCGTGCAGCCACCCCGACGGCACCGCACGGTTCGCCCTCTCCGCGATCGAGGTCTTCGCCGACGACCTGAGGATGCACAGCACCGGCGACGGCTGCGGCCGGCGGGTCAAGGGCGTCATGTGGTTGCCGGGCGCGCCCGACGCGAACCCGCAGAAGCTCACACTGGACTGGTCGCGCTGCGACGGCCACGGGCTCTGCGCGCACGTGGTGCCGGACTTCATCCGCCTCGACGGCAACGGCTATCCCGCGTTTCCGGCCACGCCGGTGCCGACCTGGCTGCGCGAGGGCGCACTGAAGGCGGTCAAGGTCTGCCCGGAGCTAGCGCTACGTCTCGCCAAGGCCGAGTAAGGAAGGGCACCTTCTTAACGCCTCGTGTATAGGAAGGGCCCCTTCCTAACAACCTGTGGAGGAAGACACGGATGCGCAACTCGCACGGACGGAGGTGGCTACGCCGTGGCGGTACCGCAGCCGTACTGGTTGTCGCTCTGCTCGCCACGGCCTCCTGCACCGGCACGGTGCCGCCCGACGCTGCCGCCGCCGGGGCGACGCCGGCCCCGGCCAGCTCCCCGGCCGCGCCGACCGTACCCGCCACCGGCTCGCCGACGGCCGCGCCGGCCCCGATCCCGGACACCCTGCGATTCACCGGGACCACCCTCGACGGCAGCCCGCTCGACGCGACGACGTTCGCCGGCCGGCCCGTGGTGCTCTGGTTCTGGGCGCCGTGGTGCGCCACCTGCGCCAGCCAGGCGTGGACAGTTGCCGAGATCGCGCCGCAGTACCGGGACACAGTGCCGATCGTCGGCGTCGCCGGCCTCGGCGAGCGCAACGCCATGAAGGACTTCGTCACCGAGTTCGACCTCGCCGGCACGCCACAGATCGACGACCGCGCCGGCGCGCTCTGGCGTCGGTTCAAGGTGACCGAACAGAGCATCTTCGTGATCATCGATCGGAACGGCACTGTCGTCCACCAGGGCTTCCTGGACGGTGAGGCGCTCACCGCCCGCGTCGCCGCGCTGGCCCGGGCGTGACCGCCGGGTTGCTGCTCGCGCTGACCGCCGGCATGCTCGGCGCTGTCAACCCGTGCGGCTTCGCGCTGCTGCCCGCGTACCTCTCACTGTTGGTCGCCGGGACCACCGACACCCGCGGCGCTGTCGGCCGCGCGCTCACCGCGGCGGCCGGGCTGACCCTTGGGTACGTCGTGGTCTTCGGCGCCTTCGGCCTGGCCCTCGCGCCGCTCGCCGGCTGGCTGCGACCCCGGCTGCCGTGGCTGACAGTGGCGCTCGGACTGCTGCTCGTGGTGGCCGGCTGTTGGCTGCTCACCGGCCGCCGGCTGCCCACCCCCGGCTGGTCGGCCCGAGCGCCCCGACTGACCCGTTCCTGGCCGTCGATGGTGCTGTTCGGCGCGGCGTACGCGCTGGCCTCGCTCGGCTGCGCCATCGCACCGTTCCTGGCCATCGTGGTGACGAGCCTCCAGGCCGGCTCGACTGGCGAAGGGCTGGCGCTGTTCGGCGCGTACGCCCTCGGGATGGGGCTTGTGGTCGCTGTCGCCGCGCTCGGTGTGGCGCTTGTGCGCGACGGCCTGGTGGCCCGGCTGCGGGTCGCCGGCGCGCTGGTGCCCCGGCTCAGTGCCCTGGTGCTGCTGCTCACCGGCGGCTACGTCGCCTGGTACGGCTGGTACGAGCTGCGGCTCGTCGCAGGCCGACGCGAAGCCCTGACGGACCCGGTGATACGGGCGGCGGCCCAGGTGCAGCACGCCCTCGCCGACGGCCTCGACGCGCTCGGCCCGGTGGTCCTGCTCGCCGTGCTCGTCCTGCTCGCGGCGCTGGCCCTGGCTGTTAGGAAGGGCCCCTTCCTAACGCCTGCGGTAGAGGAAGGGTCCCTTCCTAACACGGTGGCTGAGCGCCCGACGGCACCGGCGGATACGCCGACGGGGGCCGGGATGGACCTAGCCCCCGTCGAGCGGACCGCTTAGCGCGGGGTGAGGCGGTCGGTGCCCATCCGGTCGCGCAGCACCTCGGGGATCAGCACCGAGCCGTCGGCCTGCTGGTACTGCTCCAGGATGGCAGGGAAGAGCCGGCTCGTCGCTAGGGCCGAGCCGTTGAGCGTGTGCACGAAACGGGTCTGCTTGCCGCCCGGCTCCCGGTAGCGGATGGCCGCCCGGCGGGCCTGGTAGTCGCCGGCCCAGGAAACCGACGACACCTCCTTGTACTTGCCGGTGCTCGGCATCCACACCTCGATGTCGAGGGTCTTCTTCATCGAGGCGCTCGCGTCACCCGCCGAGAGCAGCGTCCGCTGGTAGTGCAGGCCCAGCCCCTCGACCAGGCTCTCGGCGTGGGCGAGCATCTCCTCCAGTGCGGCGTCCGCCTGCTCCGGAAGGGTGAACTGGAAGATCTCCACCTTGTTGAACTGGTGCCCCCGCACGGTGCCGCGCTCGTCCGAGTGCGACCCGGCCGACTCCCGGCGGTAGCACGGCGTGTACGCGAACGCCTTCAACGGCAGCTTCGTGGTGTCCAGGATCTCGTCCTGGTACGCGCCGAGGATCGCCGTCTCCGACGTGGGCAGCAGGAACTGCCCGCGCGGGGCGGACGCGGCGTCCAGGTGGTAGACGTCGTCGTAGAACTTCGGGAACTGGCCGGCGGCGAAACCGGCCGAGTCCAGCAGCAGGTGCGGCGGGAGCAGGAACTCGTACCCGGCCCTGATGTGCTGGTCGATGAAGTAGTTGAGCAGCGCCCACTCCAGCCGTGCGCCGACCCCCGTGTAGATCCAGAAGCCGGAGCCGCCGAGCTTCACCCCGCGCTCGTAGTCGACAAGGCCCAGCCCTCGGGACAGCTCCACGTGGTCGCGGACCTTCTCGATCACCGGCGGCTCGCCGAAGGTCTTGACGACCCGGTTGGCCTCCTTGCCGCCGGGAAGGATGTCGTCGGCGGGCAGGTTGGGCAGCTCGCTCATCGCATCGCGCAACCGCGCCTGCACCCCGTCCAGCTCGGACTCCAGGTCCGAGAGCTGCCGGCGACCGGCCTCGGGGGCGACGGCCTCCGGCTCCCGGCCGGCGCGCTTCGCCTCCGCGTACGCACGGGCATCCGCCTTGCGGCGCTGCCGCTCGGCGTCGATCTCCGTGATGAGGGCGCGCCGTTCCTGGTCCAGCCGCTGGATCTCGTCCAGGGCCTGATCGACCTCGGCGGGATCCAGACGCTTCGCCAGCGCGGTCGCCACCGCCTCGCGATCCTTCCGGATCAACTCCATGTCGAGCATGCTGCTCCGTACGCCTCCGTCCGGGGTCGGGTGGACCACCAGATGCTACCGTCGCGCCCGTTTCGACCCGGGACGGGGAGCGACGGCCCCGTTTCAGAGCCGAATCGGCAATAGCTGTCAGAGCCGGGCAAGAGTTGTCAGAGCCGGATGGGCATCAGCACGGAGAACGTGTCGGCGTCGCCCGGCCGGCGCACGGCAAGCGGGGCGATCGGCCCGTCCAGCTCCAGCACCAGCTGCGGCCCACCGGCAGCGTCCAGCGCGTCGAGCAGGTAGTCACCGTTCACCCCGATCCGCAGCCCGCCGGCCCGAGGTGCCTGGTCCGGCTCGTCGGTGGGGTCCAGCACCCGTAGGCCGCCCCGGTCGTCGAGGCCGAGAACTGTCACCGCCAGGGGCCGGCCTGCGTACTCGCGGGCCACTGTGGGGGCGGCCGGGTCCGTCAGCGCGGCGCGCAGCGCTGCCACGTCCACCGGGACGCGGTACGTGGCCTTGTGCTCGCCGACCGCCTCCCGAAGCAGGCGGCGGTAGTCCGGGAAGTCGTACGGCAGGGCGGTTCCGGTCAGCGTCCGGCCCGCCACCGAGATCCGCAGGTCGGTGCCGGCCACTGTCAGCCGTACCGGCTCGGGATCTTCGCTGTCGAGCAGCCGGCGCAACCGGTCGATGAGGTCCACGGGCAGGAGCATCCGCGTCGGCGGACCGTCGACTGTCGCCCCGGCGCGGGCCAGCGCCATCCGGTGCCGGTCGGTGGCGACAAGCCGCACGGCGTCCGGCTCGACGTCCAGTAGCACCCCGCAGAGCACCGGCAGCTCCGGGTCGGCGCCGACGGCGAAACGCACCGCGTCCAGCGCGGCGGCCAGCTCTGTGGGGGAGAGCAGCAGCGTCGTGGCCTGAGCCGGCGCGGGGTCGACCAGGGCCCGGAGCCTGTCGATCTCACGGCGGGCGTCGGCGAGCCCGTCGGCGAGCCGGCGCAGATGCGCGTCGAGCAGCCGGTGCACCTCGGCAGGCTCCGCGCGGACCGCGGCGGCGATCTCCGGCACCGGCATGCCGACCCGGCGCAGCCCGGCCACCAGCCGGGCCGGGGCGATCTGCTCGTCGGTGTACCAGCGGTAGCCGGTCACCGGGTCGACGAGGGCCGGCTCCAGCACGTTCGCCGAGTCGTAGAAGCGCAGGGCGCTCACTGTCAGGCCACTGGCCCGGGCCAGCTCACCGATGCTGTGCAGGTCGCTCACCACGCCGGCATCCTGCCCCCTCGACCTGGTCGAGAGTCAAGCCGCCGCCGTTAGGAAGGGCCCCTCTTTATACAAAAGGCGTTAACAAGGTGCCCTTCCTTACACCAGCACGCGGAAGGTGAGCCCTGCCCGGATCAGGCGGTCGAGCAGCGCGTCGCCCATCGCGCTGACCGGGGTGAGCTGGCCGGCGGCCGGCGGTAGGTCGTCGAGGGCCAGGCAGAGCGCGGACTCGGCGAGCATCTTCGCCGTCTCGTCGTAGCCAGGGTCGCCGCCGGCCACCTCGGTGACCACCCGCTGGCCACCGCCGACGCCCACGAACCGGACCCGGAACCAGGACGTCGCCCGCTGCTGCGCTGTCGGCCCCTGCCCGGAGGCGAGCCGACCGAGCAGCCAGCGTCGGGTCGGTGGCAGCTTCACCAGGCCGACAAGCGCGCCGAGCCCCACCGCGCCGGCCAGCACGGTCGGCAGCCGCTTCACTGCAGCGAAGTGCCGGTAGCGGAAGTCCGGACCGTATTCGGGGCGGGCCGCCGCCGAGCGGCGGACCACCTGCGGGTCGATGGTGGGCAGCGGCACGGCCCAGATGCCCAGCTCCGACGAACGGGCCACCCGGCCCGGCACCGCCCGGACCCGGCGGTCGTCGGGGCGTGGCTCCACGGCCCGGCGGGCGCGGGCCGCCCGGCTCGCCTCCCCGGTACGGGAGAACGCGGTGAGCGCGGAATGGTAGGTGCCGGCGGAGAACCGGGCGCCGGCGCGTACGTAACCGTCGACAGTGATCGGCACGTCGGCGGGCAACTGCTTGATTGTGAACCAGACGCCCAGGTCGTGCGGGATGGAGTCGAACCCGCAGGCGTGCACCAGTCGCGCGCCGGTGCGGGTCGCCTCGGCGTGGTGCCGGACGTACATCAGGTCGACGAACTCCGGCTCGCCGGTGATGTCCAGGTAGTCGGTGCCGGCTTGGGCGCAGGCGGCGACAAGCGGCTCCCCGTGGTGGACGTACGGGCCCACGGTGCTGGCGACCACGCGGGCGCTCTGGGCGACCGTCCGTAGCGAGTCGGCGTCGGTCACGTCGGCGGTGAGCAGCGCCAGGTCGGCGAGTGCGGGGTCGATCGCGGCGAGCCGGTCGCGTACGGCGGCGAGGCGGTCCTGGTTGCGCCCGGCAAGCGCCCAGCGCAACCCGGGCGGCGCGTGCCGGGCGAGGTATTCGGCGGTCAGCCCGCCGGTGAAGCCGGTAGCGCCGAACAACACCACGTCGTACGTCCGCTCCCCATCCATCCTGCGAGTCTGCCACCCGTCGACAGCGCTCGCCGATCACGAGGGCGGTTCACGGCGTGAACACGGCCCGGACGCAGCCGTCGGCGCGATCCCGGAACAGGGCGTACCCGTGCGGGCCGTCCTCAAGCGGCAGCTGGTGGGTGGCCAGGTGCTCGGTCCGCAGCTCGTCGCGGGCCATCCGGTGCAGCAGCATCGGCACGTCCCGCAGGTCCGGCCGGCGTGCCCCGCGCAGCGTGAGCCGCCTGTCGGTCACCGCGCCCAGCGGGAACGCGTCGACGAACGCGCCCGCACCGCCGAGCACCACCACCACGCCGTCCTTGCGGCAGGCGTGCACGGCCTCGTGCAGCGCGTCCGGGCGGTCGGCGCCCCGGCCAGCGAGACGTTCGGCGACGGACCGCGCGGGCGGGGCGCCGACCGCCAGCACGCACACGTCCGCGCCGCGTCCACCGCTGCGGTCCCGCAACTCCGACGGAATGTCGGTGCGCCGGTAGTCGAGCGGTTCCGCCCCGGAGTGCCGTTCGGCCATCCGGAGCCGTTCCTCGTGCCTGTCGACGACGACCACCCGGTCGGCCCCACGCATCATCGCGGCGCGGGCGGTCAACTGGCCGACGGCACCGGCGCCCCAGACCGCCACCACGTCACCGGGTCGCACATCGCCCAACTCGGCGGCCAGCCAGCCTGTCGGCGCGGCGTCGGCGGCGAACAGCGCCCGGTCGTCGCCCACCGCGTCCGGCACCCGGAACGCGCCCACGTCGGCGTACGGCACCCGGACGTACTCGGCGTGACCACCAGCGAAGCCACCCGCCGCCGGGGGCCGACCGAAGCAGCCGGCGTCCGAGCGTTCCCAGCCGGGGCCGGCTGTCACCGGGTCGGTGCTGCCGTTGTCGCAGCAGGAGTGCCGGCCCCGGCGGCAGTACCAGCAGCCGCCGCAGGCAACGCTCGCACCGACCACGACCCGATCGCCGACCCGGTGTCGCCGGACTGCCGGACCGGCCTCGACGACCTCGCCCAGGAACTCGGCCCCGAGCACGTCACCGGCGCGCAGCAGCGGATCCCGACCGCCAAGCAGCGGCAGGTCGGCACCACTTGTGCAGCTGCGCCGGACACGGACGATGGCGTCCCGCTCGTTGCGTAGCTCCGGGTCGGGCACCTCGCGTACCGCCAGCTCGTCGGCGGCCACCCAGCACAGCGCCCTCACCCGGGGGCCTCGGGGCGGTCCAGCGCGGAGCGGTCCGGGCGCAGCACCTCACCGGCCTCGACCCGCTGTTTGACCTGGCGCAACGTCCGGCGGACCAGCAGTCGCGGGTCGTCGCCGACAAGGTGCGCGGCCAAGCCGACGGTCGGGGCGGCGCCGGCCAGCGGGCGGGCCGCCAGCTCGGTGCCGCGGTCGCCGGGCGCCGGGCGCATCCGCACCTCGACAGCGCCGTCCAGGCGGCGCAGGGGCTCCGGCCACCGGCCGTCGGGAAGCACCTGCTCCGGCGGGCGGTCCACCGTCACCACCTCCCACCGCGCGGCCGTGGTGGGGTCGCCGTCCGCACCGGGCCGGCCACGCCGACGGGGTACGCGCACAAGCCGTCGCGCCCTGGCCAGCGCGGCGCGGGTCAGGGCGGATCCCGTGCGTGTCAGGCGTCCCATCCGTCCCTTCCGTCCTGCCGGATCCACGTCCCCCGATCGTGCGTCGACACCGGGTGAAGCGGGCTCGCCCGGAAGGGGTGAACCGTCCCGGGTCGGGTAACCGCAGCCCACCAGGGGTGGGGACGCGTCGGTGGGGGTGGGGCCGGGTGCCGGAACAGCGTGATCGCGTGCGGGTGGGCACGGCGCCGGGGTTGCCCGGGGAGCCGCCGCTGCTGGCGTCCCGGCTGACCCCGGCCGTGCCGCCCGAGCCGGTGGTGGCCCGGCCCCGCCTGCTGCGTCGGCTCGACGAGGGCAGCGCCGGGCCGGTCACCCTGGTCACCGCACCGGCCGGCTGGGGCAAGACCACACTGCTGGCAACCTGGGTACGCCTCGCAGCCGCCGCGCCCGAGGCGGGCTCCGCGCCGGACGTCGAGGTCGGGCAGGCGGTGGCACCTGGGCCTGCGCCGGCGTGGGTCTCGGTGGAGGCGGGTGACGACGGCGACCGGCTGTGGGCGTACCTGGCGGCGGCGCTGCGGACCGCGACCGGGGCGGCGGACGACAACCCGGTGGCGCCGCTGCCCGCCGGCCCACCGCGCCCCGACCAGCTGGAACTGCTCGCCGCCGGGCTGGCAGCCCTGCAACGCCCGGTGCTGCTGGTACTGGACGACCTGCACCGCGTCGCCGATCCGGCGGCGCTTACCGGGCTGGAGTTCCTACTGCGGCACTGCGAAGGGCGACTGCACCTGGTGGTCGGTGCCCGGGCCGGGCTGCCGCTGGCAGTGCACCGGCTGCGCCTCGCCGGTGAGCTGACCGAGATCGGCCCGGACGAGTTGGCCTTCACCGACGACGAGGTGGCCGACCTGCTCACCGCGCACGGCGCACCGCTGCCCGCCACTGCCGTACGCCGGCTGCGGACCCGTACCGGGGGCTGGCCGGCGGCGCTGCGGATCGCCGCGCTGGCGTTGCGGGGCAGGCCCGACCCGGAACGCTGGGTGGGGCAGTTCGGCGGCGACCAGCCGGAGATCGCCGGCTACCTGCGCGAGGAGGTGCTGGCAGCCGTCGACCCGGCCGACCGGGACCTGCTGCGCCGTACCGCCCTCGCCGAGACGGTCTGCGCCGACCTGGCCGAGGCGCTCACCGGTCGCGCCGACGCCGGGCAGGCGCTTGCCGACCTGGCCGAGGTCGGTGGCCTCCTGCGCCGGGAGGACAGCCGCCCGCCGTGGTACCGCTGCGACCCCCTGCTCGCCGACCTGCTCCGCGCCGAGCTGGCCCGGCTGCCCGGCGACGAGCTGCGGGAACTGCACGAGCGGGCGGCCGACTGGTACGCCGGGGACGGACGCCCTGCCGACGGCCTGCGGCACGCCCTCGCTGCCGGCCGGTGGGACCTGGCCGGGGATTTGTTCGTCGCGCACTGGCCGGAGCTGACCCGGTACGACGACGAACCCGTCAGCGGCCCGACGCCCCCGTCCCCGCCACCGGACGTGCTGCGCGCCGACCCGGAGGTGGCCCTGGCCTGCGCCGCCGAACGGGCGTACGTCGGCGACCTGCCCGCCGCCACCGGCCATCTGCGCGACGCCGCCGCGTACGCCGATGCCCTGCCGGTGCCGCGCCGGGACCGGTTCCTGCGGATGGCGACAGCCCTGGAGCTGACGGTGGCCCGGCTCGCCGGTGACCGGGCCGAGGCCCGCGCCGCCGCCGCCCGGCTGCTGCGCACGCGTCCAGCCGCAAGCACGCCGACCGGCATCGCGTCGGCCGGGCCCGCGTCGGCCACGTCCGTGCCGGCCACGTCCGCGTCGGCTGGGCCCGTGCCGGCCACGTCCGCGCCGGCTGGGCCCGTGTCGGGCGTGCCTGCGGACCGCCCGCCCAGCACCGACGACGCCGACCTACGGGCGTTCACAGGTACCGCGTTGGGGCTTGTCGAGCTGGCCTGCGGCGCTCTGCCCGTCGGGCGGTTCGTCAGGGCGCGGGAGGCGGCCCGGGAGGCGGGTCGACCCCGCACCGAACTGGTCGGCGCCAGCCGCTCCGCGCTGCTGCTCGCGGTGCGCGGCGATCTGCACGCGGCGGAGCGGGCGGCCCGCGACGCCCTCGGTATGCCGCCGTGCCGGGGCTGGTCCTGCCGGCTCGACTGCGCCTACGCGTACCTGGCGTTGGCGGTCGTGGCGCTGCACCGTGACCAGCCCGAGGAAGCCGGCGCGAACCTCACGCTCGCCGCGCAGGCGACCGGCCCGGTCGGCGCCGTCGACGCGGGCTCCGGGTCGTCCAGCGCGGCGGGTGAACCGGTGGCGACGGCCCTCGCGGCGTGGTGCGGGGCGCACCTGCACCGTGACGCCGGTGATCCGGCGACCGGCCAGCGGATGCTCGTCCGGGCCCGTGAGTCGCTGCCTGACGAGCCGAGCGCCGCCGAACTGTCGGGTCTGCTGCGGGCCGCGGAGGCCGAGATCCGCGCTGAGCGGGGCGACCTGGACGGTGCTCGGGTCCTGCTGGCGGACGCCACCGCCGACGCGGCCACCCCGGCACTCGCCGTGGCGCTGGCCCGGGTCCAGTTGCGCGCCGGTGACCCCGCCGCCGCCGGGCGGACCCTGCCGGACTGGCAGGCGCCGCCCGCCGCCGCCTGGCCCCTGCCGGTACGCCTGGACGCCGGCCTGCTGGACGCAATGCTGGCCGACCGGAGCGGGGACGTACGCCGGGTCGGCCGCACCCTGGAGCAGGTGCTGGACCTGGCCGGCGCGCAGGGCTGCCGTCGGGTCTTCACGCGTGCCGACCCGTCGGTGCGGGACCTGCTGGCCGCGCACCTGGACGCGGGCACCGCACATTTCCCGCTGGTCAGCGACCTGGTGCGCCAGGTGGAGCAGAGCGCGGCCCCGACGTCGGCAGAGCCGGCCCGATCGCTCGACGAGCCGCTCACCGAGCGGGAGCTGACGATCCTGCGCTACCTGCAGAGCATCCTGTCCAATGTGGAGATCGCCGCCGAGTTGTCGCTGTCGGTGAACACTGTGAAGACCCACGTCCGCAACATCTACCGCAAGCTCGGCGCGACCCGCCGGCGTGAGGCGGTCCGGCGGGCGCGCGAGCTGCGCCTGATCTGAGCGGCGGTGAGCCCCTCGAATCAGGCGACGGGTCAGGCGTTGGCTGCGGCGTCCACGGCGGCCAGCAGGTCGGGCAGGTCGAACCCGCCCTCGTGTCGGACGTCGTTGATGTACAGGGTCGGCGTGCCGTTCACGCCGCTGCGGATTCCGCCCACGAAGTCCCGGCGCACCCGGTCGGCGTACGCACCGCGCTCGACCTCGTCGTTCACGGCGTCCGGCGGCAGCCCGAGCTGCTCCACGCCGAGTGACAGGTGCACCGGGTCCAGTTGGTCCTGGTGCTCGTACAGCCAGTCGTGCATCTCCCAGAACTTGCCCCGGCTGGCGGCGGCCTCGGCCGTCTCGGCGGCACGCTCGGCGTACGGGTGCACGTTGGCGATCGGGAAGTAGCGGTAGATGAGCCGTACCGTGTCGGAGCGCTGGCGCAGCAACTCGTGCAGGTTCGGGTAGGCGGCACCACAGAACGGGCACTGGAAGTCGCCGTACTCGATGATGGTCACCGCGGCGTTCGACGGCCCGCGGACGTGGTCCTCGGCGGTGACCGGCTCCCGCAGTCGGGCGGTCACCTGAAACGGCGTGGTCATCCGGCCACCACCTTCCGGTCGACGGCGATCCGCTCCAGCGCGTCGAAGATCCCGTCGGCGCCCGGGTTGACGTCTGGCGAGGACAGGTAGCTCCAGGCGACGGTGCCCGTCGGGTCCAGCACCACGAGCGCCCGTGCCGCCACGCCCCGCGAGGTGTACGCGCCGTACCGGCGGGCCACCTCACCCTTTGGTTCGAAGTCGGCGAGCAGTGGAAACGTGATGCCCTGGCTCTCGGCGAACGCCCGGTGCGACCACAAGCTGTCCACCGAGATGCCGAGCACCATCGCCTGATACTGGTCGAACATCGGTCCCGCCGCCTGGTAGAGCGACATCTGGTCACCGCAGACCGGGCTCCAGTCGGCGGGATAGAAGGCGAGGACGACGGGTCGACCCCGGAACTGCTCGGGCCCGATCTGGCGCCCGTCCGGAGTGCTCGCCAGTGTGAAACCGGGCGCGGGGCGTCCCGGCTGGATCAGCCCGTTGGGATCACTCATGTACCCAGCCTGCTTCCCGGGCGGGTGAGGTGGGCTCACCCGCCCGGGGTGGTTCCGCGTTCGTCAGCGCAGGACCGGGGCGACAGCGATGTGGTTCTGGACCTCCCGGATGCCCGGCGCGGACCAGGCCACCTGCTCCACCTCGGCGCGTTCGGGCATGGAGTGCACGAGCCCGGTGAGTACGACTGTGTCGCCGTGCACCCGGACGCCTATCCGTTCGGCTGCGGTGGCCTCGGCGCGGGCGAGCGCGTCGACGATCCGTTCGGCCAGGTTCGCGCTGTCCAGCGGGGCGACCGGTCGGACGCTGATGCCGTTGCTGACCCCGCGTACGCCGGTCAGCCGGCAGACGGCCCGTTCGGCGGCCCGGCGCTGGTATTCCCACTCGACCTCGCCGTGCAGCGTCACCCAGCCGGCCGACACGGTGACCTGGAGCTTCTCGATGGGCACGAACGCGTCCCACTCCAGTGCGTGACCGGCTGCGGCGGCCAGGTCGGGGTCGGCGCGCTCGGCGCTGCCGGGGAGCCGCACGGCCACGTCGTTGGCGACGGCCCGGACCTGGGCCACGCGGTGCGTGGCCCGTTCGGCTGCCCACTTCTTGGCGTAGCTGTCCACCCGCCCGGTAAGCGTGACGACACCCTCGTCGACTGTCACGCCGATCTCGTGCGGCTGCACCCGGGGTTCCCAGGTCAATTCGTCGAGTACGGCGGACTGGATGTCCTGGTCGGTGCGGCTGATCGTCGCGACGGCCATCGGCCCTCCTCCGCTGGGTTGACTGGCGGACCGGGGTCGCGGCCGGAGCCGCAGGCCCGCCGGGGTCCGATCCTGCCGTCGGCACGGGTGAGGCGTCCTCATCCGGTACGGGTGAGCGTCTCCTTCGCAAGCTACGAACATCGATGATGGGAGCGCTTCCATGGCGGCGCGGGATCGGATAGGGTAAGCGCGTTCCTCGATCGCGCAGAGCCGTCGCGTCGGGTGGTTGGAGTCAGGGCAACTCCGGCCCGTCCCAGCGTCGTGCCCGTCCCCCGGGCCATGGCGTGACCACTCGTCGTTCCCGTCCCCCGGGCGTCCCTGCCGAGAGGAACAAGCAGTGTCCAGGAGTCTCGCTGGTGCGGTGGTGTCCGCGCTGGCCGCCGCCGCGGCAGTCGTGGTGGCCCCCTTCGCCGCCGCCTCGGTGCCAGCGGCCGACTCGGCGTCGGCTGCGGCCGCCGCCGAGGCGTACAGCTGGCGCAACGTCCAGGTCGGTGGCGGCGGCTTCGTGCCCGGCATCGTCTTCAACCTCACCGAAAAAAACCTGATCTACGCCCGCACCGACATCGGTGGGGCGTACCGCTGGGAGCAGTCCAGCCAGTCGTGGACGCCCCTGCTCGACTGGGTCGGCGCCGACCGGTGGGGCTACAACGGGGTCGTCAGCATCGCCACCGACCCGGTGCAGACCAACCGGGTGTACGCGGCGGTGGGCATGTACACAAACGGGTGGGACCCGAACAACGGCGCGATCCTGCGCTCGGCCGACAAGGGCGCCACCTGGCAGATCACCGAGTTGCCGTTCAAGAACGGCGGCAACATGCCGGGCCGGGGAATGGGTGAGCGGCTCGCCGTCGACCCCAACCGGAACAGCATCGTCTACTACGGCGCCGAGGGTGGCAACGGGCTGTGGCGCAGCACCGACCACGGGGCGACGTGGGCGAAGGTCACCGCCTTTCCGAACGTCGGCAACTACCGGGCCGACCCGAGCGACCCCAACGGCTACAACGGGCAGAACCAGGGCCTGACCTGGGTGAGCTTCGACAAGAGCACCGGCTCGGCCGGCTCCACCACGCAGACCATCTACGTCGGCGTGGCGGACAAGGAGAACCCCGTCTACCGCAGCACCGACGGGGGCGTGACCTGGTCGCGGATCCCCGGCCAGCCCACCGGCTACCTGGCCCACAAGGGCGTCGTCGACCCGGTCGGCGGTCACCTCTACATCGCCACAAGCGACACCGGCGGCCCGTACGACGGTGGCAAGGGCGACGTCTGGAAGTTCACAAGGTCCACCGGAGCGTGGACGCGGATCAGCCCGGTGCCGTCCACAAGCGCGGACGCCTACTTCGGCTACAGCGGCCTGACCATCGACCGGCAGCACCCGAACACGCTGCTGGTGGCCACCCAGGTCTCCTGGTGGCCGGACGCGATCTTCTTCCGCAGCACCGACGGCGGGGCGAGCTGGACCCGCATCTGGGAGTTCACCAACTATCCCGAGCAGTCCCGCCGCTACACGATGGACGTCAGCTCGGTGCCCTGGCTGACGTTCGGCGTCAACCCGGCGCCACCGGAGTCCTCGCCCAAGCTCGGCTGGATGAACGAGTCGGTGGAGATCGACCCGCACGACTCCAACCGGATGATGTACGGCACCGGCGCCACCATCTACGGCACCACCGACCTGACCAAGTGGGACACCGGCGGCCAGTTCACCATCAAGCCGATGGTGCGCGGCCTGGAGGAGACCGCCGTACTCGACCTGATCAGCCCGCCCAGCGGCGCGCCGCTGATCAGCGCGCTCGGCGACGTCGGCGGCTTCCGGCACACCGACCTGGACGCCATCCCGTCCATGCTGTTCACCCAGCCGGTCTTCACGAGCACCACAAGCCTGGACTACGCCGAGAGCAAGCCGGCCGTGGTCGTCCGCTCCGGCAACTTCACCGACGCCGACCGGCCCGGCGACAGCCACGTCGCCTTCTCCACCGACGGCGGCGCCACCTGGTTCCAGGGCACCGAGCCGTCCGGGGTCAACACCGGCGGTACGGTCGCCGCCGCGGCCGACGGCAGCCGGTTCGTCTGGGCGCCCGGCGACGCCGGTCAGCGGGTTGTCTACTCGGTCGGCTTCGGCAACACCTGGACACCGTCGACAGGCATTCCCGCCAACGCGACTGTCGAGTCCGACCGGGTCGACCCCAACCGGTTCTACGGCTTCAGCGGCGGTCGGGTCTACCTCAGCACCGACGGCGGTGCGAGTTTCACCGCCACGGCGGCGACCGGGCTGCCCACCTCCGACGTACGGTTCAAGGCCCTGCCCGGCCGGTCGGGCGAGCTGTGGCTGGCTGGTCCCGGCGGGCTGTGGCGGTCCACTGACGCGGGCGCCAGCTTCGCCAAGTTGGGCGGAGTCAGCGCCTCCGGCAACGTCGGCTTCGGCAAGGCCGCGCCGGGGCGGACCAACCCGGCCGTCTTCCTGTACGGCGCTGTGGACGGCCAGCCCGGCGTGCACCGCTCCGACGACGGCGGCACGACCTGGGTACGCGTCAACGACGACAGCCACCAGTACGGCAACCCGACCGAGGCGCTGACCGGTGATCCCCGCGTCTACGGCCGGGTCTACCTCGGCACAAACGGTCGGGGGATCGTGGTCGGCGAGCGCACCGGCGGCCCCACCACCCCGCCGCCGACGACGCCCCCTCCGACGACGCCGCCGCCCACCACGCCCCCTCCGACGACTCCGCCTCCGACCACTCCGCCTCCCACGACCCCGCCGCCTCCGACCACGCCTCCGCCGGGTGGCGGGTGCGCGGCGACGTACCGGGTGACGGGCTCCTGGTCTGGCGGTTTCCAGGCCGAGCTGGTCGTCAGCAATCCCGGAAGCGCGCCCATCGCCGGCTGGACGTTGGGCTGGACCTTCCCGAACGGCCAGCGGATCAGCCAACTCTGGGGCGGCACGCACACCCAGAGCGGGGCGGTCGTCTCGGTTCAGGACAGCGGCTGGAACGGCGCGCTCGGCGCCGGCGCCAGCACCACCGTCGGCTTCCTGGGCACGTGGACCGGCAGCAACGCACCTCCGGCAACCGTCACCTGCACGAGTCGCTGACCTCGGGTGGTCCGGGGACAACCCCCGGACCACCCCCGGAACACCGGTCCGCCGGGGCTGTCTGAGGGGTCCGGCACCCCGGCGGACCGGCCTGACACCCGCTCAGGCTCCTCCATCGTCGGTCGCGCCGACGCCGTGTCGAGCACCAAACCGGCCGCGCACACACAAGAGCGAGCCCCGCCGACCGGAAGGTCGAGCGGGGCTTGTCGTGCGGGTGGGCTGTCAGTCGTCCAGGCCGACGGGGGAGTTGGGGCGGTCCACGTCGACGAACTCGACGTCGTTCACCGCGCGGTCGTCCCGGCTGCCGGCGGCACGAGCGGCGGAGCCGACGGCCCAGCCGACCGCCGCGCCGACAAGCGCGGCACCGATCAGCAGCGTCCACGGCAGGGCCGGCTGGCGACCGGCGAGCGCGTCGAAGGCACGGGAGGCGCGCCGCCGCGCCTCCTCGGCTGCCGAGCCCACCAGATCACCAGCGCCGTCGGCGAGGTCACCGCTGTTGCGGCGGGCCGAGCGGGCGGTGTCCCGGACGCTGTCCCCGGCGGAGCTGACGGCGGAGACCAGGTGCTCCCACGCCTGGTCCGCGATCCGCTCCGGCTTGCTGCGGCGGTCCAGCAGGTTGGTTCCGAACATCGTGGTTACCTCCTCGGGTGCCGAAGCCACCTACCTCGGACTTCGGCGGCTGTCCAGCGCGTCACGGCTCGCTCATCCCGCAGTGCCCCGCGCCGCCCGCGCGCAAACCCGGCCGGCACGGTCTCCCGAACGGTTCAGCGCAGGGTCACCACGGCAGCGCCCCGGGCGAAGTCGTCGTCATCGTCGTCATCGTCGCCCCCGCCACCGCCGAAACCGCAGGCCAACACGAGGGCAAGCAGCAGGCCGACACCAGTCAGCCCGGCCAGTCTCTTGATCATCGAAGGTCCTCTCCGTCACGGTGGGTGTCCCGGGCTGATGCTAGGGGGCATCGGCAACCTCGGGCGGATGATTGGACCTCGGTATCGGATGCCCGAGGGGGAATCACGCCCATCGAGCTCAGCATCCCGGTAGACGCGACACGCCGGGCTCAGTCGGGCTGAGGCGCGGGGCGGGCGGATTGTGGGGCGTGTCGCGTTCGGGCCGCTACCCTTGTCCGCGGCGCGTCGGTTCCGACCGATTGCCGACTGAGCAGATAACGAAAACTATTGACTGATCAGATACCGAAAAGAAGGGATATGGGCCACTTTGGGTGGCCGGATCCGTGAATTGCTCATCCCGAGGGGTGGCGACCGAGGCCGTCGGAGGAATACTCTCGGTCGCGGCCCGCGTACTGATGAGACGCCCGGGGGACGGGCGGGTGGAGGTGCTCGCGTGAGCCTGTCGATCGTGCAATCAGTTCTGTCCGGTGGTGTCGTGGAGATCTCCCCGCGTGGCGAGATCGACGTCGACACCGCATACGAGGTGCGGGAAGCGATCGCGGAGGTGCTGGCCAAGGGCCGCCCGCTGCGCATCGAGCTCAACATGAGGCTCGTCACCTTCATCGACTCCGTCGGCATCAGCGCCATGGTCGCCGGCTTCCAGACCGCCGAGGTCAGCGGCGTCAAGCTCGTCGTCACCGAGCCCAGCCGGTTCGTGCACCGGCAGCTCTGGGTGACCGGCCTGCTCGGCCTCTTCGGTGCCCCCGAGCCCTACTTCGCCGGCGCTGCCACCCCCGAGGTGCTCCCCGGCGCCTGAGCGTCGCCACACCTCGCGCGGGGCCCGTCAGGGCTCCTGGTCCAGACCGGTCAGGTCCACGTCGGCCGCCTCGGTAACCGCCCGGATGGCTGTCACCGACGCGTACCCGCCGGCAAGCAACGCGACGTCCGTGCCGGGCTGCGCGGCCTGGCCGGGCTCCTCCAACGAGGTACGCACGAAGCCGTGCCCCGACTCGGCAACAGTCATCTGCACCTGGCCGAAGCTGGCCAGCGAACCACGGCGCACCCCGCGCAGCCGCCCGTGCGGCAGGTCGGGGGCGTTGACGTTGAGCACGCTCTCCGGCGGCCCTGCCGTGAGCCGGGGCAGCAGGTCCAGGGCTACCCGGGCGGCGGTGCCCCAGTGCCGCTCGACGTCGCGTACCCGTGCCGCGGCGTCCACCGCCGCGCCACCGCTGGCGGCCGTCGCCTCACCGGCCGACAGCACGTCCAGCGACACCGCCATCGCCCGACAGCCGTTCGTGGCGGCGGTGAACGCGGCACCGACAGTGCCCGAGTGCAGCACGGCACGGCCGGCGTTCGCGCCCCTGTTGATGCCGGACAGCACCACCGACGGCGGCGGCCCGAACGCGCCGTGCAGCGCGATGAGCGTGATGAAGCCGGGCGAGCCGCCCACCCCGTACGCCGGCACACCCGGCAGGTCCGCCAGCGGATGATCGTGCACCACGACCCGGCCGTCCCGTTCCACAGCGCTCATCGCGGCGCTGGTACCGCTTGCCTCCTCCAGCGGCGCCGCGACCACCACGTCCAGTCCCCGCTGCGCCGCGGCCCACGCCAGCGCCTGGATGCCCGGCGCGGCGATCCCGTCGTCGTTGGTGATCAGCACCCGCAGGGTCATCTGTCGACCACCCGGTCGGCCAGTTCGTCGGGGGTGGTCCGCTCCTGGGGCCGGCTGTCCGCCGGTGCCAGCTGGACCCGCTCCACCAGCCCGGTGATCGAGTCCAGCCGACCGGTGCCCAGGCCGTGCCGGGTGACGTTCAGTGCCCCGGCTGCGGCGCCGGTGCGGATGGCGGTGCGGATGTCCCCACCGCGGGCGATCACGGCGGCCACCCCGGCGGTCATCGAGTCGCCCGCGCCACGCGGGTCGGCGGCCTCCAGCCGGGGCATCTGCACCTCGAAGAGTTCCCCGTCGATGAGCGTCAAGGCCGGCTGGTCGGCCCGGCTCACCACCACCGTCTCGGCGCCGGCCGCGTGCAGTTCGTACATCGCCCGGGTCAGCTCCGCTGTCTCGTCGTTGCGGGCGCGCCCGTCGCGGATCAGCTCCTCGTGGCTCACCTTGAGGAAGAACACCCCGCTCTCCAGCGCCGCACCGAGGTGCTCCCCGGAGAGGTCGACCACCACCCGGCTGCCGTTGGCGCCGAGGTCGGCGGCGAAGCGCCGGTACACGTCGGCCGGGACGAGCCACGGCTCGTTGGGCCCGCTCAGGATGCTCACCTCGGCGCGGAGGCCCTCGCCGAGCGCCAGGTTGTAGAGCTCGTCGAGCTCGTGCCGGCTCAGCGGGTGCCCCGGCACGTCAACGATCTCCTGCCGGGAGCCGTCCCGACGGTCGTGCACGTAGGCGCCGCTGCCGGAGTCCCGGACCACCACCTTGAGGTCGACGCCCTCGCTTACCAGCAGCGGCTCCAGCACCTGGCCGATCTCGCCGCCGAGCGCGGCGCACAGCACCACGTCGACACCGAGCGACAGCACCATGCGGGCCTGCCAGACGCCCTGCCCGCCGGGGTGCAGGTGCAGCTCGGGGTGGTCGTTCGGCTGATCCACAGTTACCGTCAGTTGCGGTGTGGGCGCGAAGACCATCACGTGCCCGCTCACCGGTCATCCCCGTTCATGCGTCCGCCCTTCATCACGACCGGTGATACCTCAACAGCTGACGGTAGTGATAACGCGTCGCCAATGCCCGGGCAACGGCCGGTGTCCGTCCGGACGTTGCCAGCCCCACCGGTGTACGGGACGATCGTGCGACCCATCGACGGCGGGAGACGGCGTGCTCAGCAGCGACACGTTCAGCTACACCGTGCAGGCCCGCTGTTCGCTCGCCGACGCGGCGGCCCTGCTTGGCGACCTGAGCCGCCAGGGCGAGCTGCACCCACTGATCATCCGGGTGCGGCGAGTCCCGCCCCGGCCCGGAGCCGTGGCCAGCTACACGATCAACGACCGTCTGGTCGCCGGCCCGCTCCGCTTCCGAACCACCTATCACGCGGACGTGCTGACCCTCGACGACGACGAGATCGTCACTGTCGCACGCCAGTGGCCGGCCACCACGGTGCGTAACCACACACGCCTACGCGCCGAGCCCGACGGCCTGGTCCGGATCGACGTCGAGATCACCCTGCGGGCACCGAAACCCCTCTTCCGGTACGCCTTCAGCCAGGCCCGAGTCGCCCACCTGGCCCTGGCGGCCCGGCTGGGAGCGGCCCTGGACCGCAGCGACAACCCCCCACCGTCGACCTGACCAGCCGCCGCTTGGCGCGCGGACCTTGTCATGATCGTGCTCGATCCAGGATGTCGTGGTGTCGGGCCGTTGGGAGGCCACTACATCCTGGTTCGAGTGCGGTCGCGCAGACGTACACCGGCCGGCGTCCCCGCGTGGGGGAGCGCCGGCCGGGTCGGGTCGGGCTAGTACACGGACAGGTGTACGTGGTTGGTGTGGTCGCTGGACGGGTCGCCGTTCGCCCCGCTGTACGACTTCCACCCGCTGCTGGGCAGCCAGATCTGCCTGTACCAGATCACGTACAGCACGGCGAGCCGGTCGGCGTTGCGGATGAAGTACGCGGCCAGGTTGTTGCCGTACGTCTTGTCGCCGCCGGTGGCGTCCCCGCCGAAGCCGTTCTTCTGCGCGGCGAAGTCGCAGGCGCGACCCTTGGGGTGCTCGCCGGAGCCGCCGGAGCGGTGGCAGGAGACGTACCTTGTGAAGCCCGCGGCCTTGGCCTGGTTGAGGGCGTGCAGGGTGCGTGGGGTGATGCAGCCGTTGGCCGGGGTCGGGTCGTTGACGCTGCAGGACTCGGACGGCCAGGAGCCGTCGGAGTTGCGCGGCGCGGGCTTGGCGTTGGCGGTGGAGGTGCCCCGGTTGGAGCCGGAGTCGGAGGCGGTGGTCTGCTGCCTGGTGTTGGCAACGGCCAGGGCGCGTTCGGCCTGCTCCTTGCGCTTGGCCATCACCTCGACCTGCTTGCGCTGCTCGCGGATCTCGCCGTCGAGGGCGACGCGGGTGCGGTTGGCCTCGTCCTTCGTGGCGATGAGGTCGCGCAGCACCCGGTCCTCGTTGGCGGCGACCACGTCCAGCGCGGCGGCGCGGTCCATGAAGCCCTCGGGGCTGTTGGTGTTGAGCAGCGCCGAGACGGTGCTGAGCCGGCCGGTGCGGTACGCGACGCCGGCGATCTCGCCGACCTTGCCGCTGCGTTCGTCCATCTCGGCTTCGGTGGTCTTGAGCTTGGCGGCGAGTTGCTGCTGCCGCTGGATCGAGGTGTCCAGGGCGCGCTTCGCGTCCAGGTAGCCCTTGCTGGCCGCGTCGAGTGCGGCGCGCAGGGCGGGGGTGCCACCCTCTTCGTCGTTGTCGGGTGCCGCGGCCCGTTGGGTGGCCGGGGGAGCGGCCGAGGCGGCGCCGGCGGGGATGGCGACGCCGAGGGTGAACATCATGACGATCAGCGCCGCCAATCGGGCGGCGGGGGGTCGTGCTGGTGCCACTGCGCATGTCCTTCCGTCAGCCGCCGACCGGGTTAGCTGACGGGTTCGGGACGGAAGATCCCTACCGCTGACGCGGATGCACCCCAGGAACATGGTTCCCCGGTTCGCCCTCTCGGGTGATTAGGCGGCGGCCGCCACCGGCGCCGGGAGGGCGCCGCCGGGTGGTGGCCGGGAGCCAGCCTACCGGTGCTCATGGGGCTGGTGCAGCGATTGTGACTGACGGTGCGCGAAGCGCTACCCAAAACACCGACAAAAGGTATAAAAGCTGACAACCCGCTCACCAAGTGACGGCACCGCAGGCCCCCGGGGCCGCACCGGGCTCGATCTGGAGCGTGGCGTGCTCGATCCGGAAGTCCTCCTGCAGGGCGGTGCGCGCCGCCGTGAGCACGGTGCCGACCTCCGCGTCGGGCGCCATCGTCAGGTGTGCGGAGGCCACCTCCATGCCCGAGGTGAGCGTCCAGACGTGCAGGTCGTGCACCTCGACCACGCCGGGTACGGCGGCGAGCCGGTCGTGCACGGCGGTGACCTGGAGGTGTTCCGGAGCGGCCTGCACGAGGATGCGGACCGCGGCGCGGCCGAGCCGCCAGGTGCGCGGCAGGATGAACACGCCGATGGCGACCGCTACCAGTGGGTCGGCCCACCACCAGTCGGTGACCGCGATGAGCAGTGCCGCGCCGATCACGCCGACCGAGCCGAGCAGGTCGCCGAGCACCTCCAGGTAGGCGCCCTGGAGGTTGATGCTGTCCCGGGCGCCGGTGCGGAGCAGGGCGAACGCGATCACGTTCGCGAGCAGGCCGAGCACGGCGACCACGAGCATCGGGCCGACCACCACCTCGTGCGGGTCGCCGAACCGGCCGATCGCCTCGATCACCACGTAGATCGCGACGCCGGAGAGCAGGACGGCGTTGGCGAGGGCGGCGAGCACCTCGAGGCGGTAGAGCCCGAAGGTGCGCTGCGGGTCGCGGGCGGCCCGTTGGGTTGCGGTGATCGCGGCGAGGGCCATCCCGATGCCGAGTACGTCGGTGAACATGTGCCCGGCGTCGGAGAGCAGGGCCAGCGAGCCGGTGTGCAGT
Source organism: Micromonospora sp. DT68 (assembly GCF_049847245.1). Taxonomy (NCBI): domain Bacteria; kingdom Bacillati; phylum Actinomycetota; class Actinomycetes; order Micromonosporales; family Micromonosporaceae; genus Micromonospora; species Micromonospora sp. DT68. The sequence continues at coordinate 81,919 of NZ_JBNCNZ010000011.1, read as the reverse complement.
GCGGCCACCGCCTCGACCACCATCAGGGTGGCGAGCAGCCCGAACGCTACCCAGAGCCGGCCCCGGTGCTGCTGTGCGGCGTTGCTGACCGACGCGTGGTGGTGGTCATGACCTGAGCCCACGAAACCCACCTTCCTGTGCCGGCCGGGACGGGGTCAAATGTATGTTCACATCGCTATGTATGCAACTGTAGGGCGCTGGTGGACCCTCGGCCCCGCCAACACGGATTCAGCCGATCGGGTCGATGGTGGTCAGTCGCTGGGTGGCCCGGGACAGCGCGACGTAGAGCGTGCGTACACCCGCACCCGGATCCGCCCGGATCTCAATCGGCGCGACGAGCACCACCCCGTCGTACTCCATGCCCTTGGCCTCCAGGCTTGTCACCACCTGCAACCGTGACCCGCCGAGCGCGCCGAGCCAGCCCGCGACCTCGTCGCGGCGGGGGACCGGCGTGATCACCCCGACCGTGCCGTCCACCTCGGCCAGCAGGCCGGTGGCCGCCTCAACCGTCGCGGCCTCCAACCCGGCCGCCGGTACGACGTGCTCGACCGGATCGACCCCGGTGGAGCGGACGGCCCTGGGCAGCGGCAGATCCGGATAGAGCCTGCGGATCTCGGCCGCCGCCACCGCGAAGATCTCCGCCGAGTTGCGGTAGTTGGTGGTGAGCGTGAAGTCCAGCCGCTTGCGCCGACCCAGCGCCTGGTCACGGGCCCGGGTCAGCTCCTCCGGGTCACCGGTCCACGCGGTCTGCGCCGGATCGCCCACGATGGTCCACGAGGCCAGCCGACCGCGCCGGCCGATCATCCGCCACTGCATCGGTGAAACGTCCTGCGCCTCGTCCACCACGACGTGCGCGTAGTCCCGGTAGTCCGCCGGACGCTCCCGCGCCGCCGCACGGGCCGCCCGCTGGCGGTCGCCAAGCGTGCTCAGCTCCCGGACCCCGCCGGCGAGCTGGAACGGGTCACGCCGGGCGCGGGCCGGCTGCACGGGCTTGCCCAGCAGCGCGTCCAACTCGTCGAGCAGCGCCACGTCCGCGATGGTCAGGCCGTCGGTCTCCAGAGTCCGGTACGCCGCACCGAGCAGCCGGATCTCCGAGCCGGAGAGGATTCCTCCGGCGTACCTGCGCAGACGGTCGGGACGGGCCAGCCAACCGAGCACGTGCCGGGGATGCAGCCGGGGCCACCACGCCTTGAGGAACTCCCGGAACTCCGCCCGCTCGGCGACCTCGTCCTCGAAGGCCCGCTGCTCCGGCAGCCGGCCGATGCCCAGGCGACGGGCCTGCGCCCAGAGCGCGGCGAAAACCCCGTCGAAGCCGGCCCGACGGACCTCGTTGCGGCGGGCGCCCCGGTTCAGCGCGCGGTCCCGGATCGCGTCGAGTTCGGCGCGGTCCAGCCGCAGCAGCGTGCCCCGGTAGAGCAGTCGCAACTCACCAGGCCCGCCCGGCACCGCGTCCCGGACGGCGCGCTCCAGCACCCGGCGCATCCGCAGCGAACCCTTCACCGCCGCCACGTCCGGCGGATCGGTGCGGGTGGCTGTCATCCCCGGAAAGAGGGTGCCGAGCGAGTGCAGGGTCGCCGTGTCCTCGCCGAGCGACGGCAGCACCGAGGCGATGTACTCGACGAAGACCGTGGACGGGCCGACCACCAGGATGCCACCGCCGGCATACCGGCTGCGGTCGGAATACAGCAGGTAGGCGGCCCGATGCAGGGCGACAGCGGTCTTGCCGGTGCCCGGGCCGCCGGCGACGATCGTCACCCCGGAACCGGGCGACCTGATCGCCTCGTCCTGCTCCCGCTGGATCGTCGCCACGATGTCCCGCATGCCCCGCCCGGTGGCCTGGGACAGGGTGGCCAGCAGCGCGCCGTCGCCGACGACTGTCATCCCCTCCGGCGTGGCGGTGGGGTCCAGCAGGTCGTCCTCGATGCGGGTGACCCGTTCCCGCCGGGACTGGATGGTCCGTCGACGCACCACGCCCAGCGGCTGCGCCGGGGTGGCCTGGTAGAACGCGGCGGCGGCCGGCGCCCGCCAGTCGACGACGAGCGTTGTGGCGTCCTCGTCGCGGATGCCGAGCCGCCCGACGTGCAGCACCTGACGGTCCCGCAGGTCCAGCCGGCCGAAGACCAGCCCCTCGTGCTCGGCGTCGAGGGTGTGCCGCCGCTGCGCGGCGTGGAAGACCATCGCGTCACGTTCGACGAGCGCGCCGAACGTGCCCACCCGCGCCATCCGGTAGCCGTCGCGCTCGGCGCGGACCGCGGACTGGCGCAGCTCGGCCAGTCGGGCGTACACCCGGTCGAGGTGCCGCTGCTCGACGGCGATCTCCTGCTCCAGGGCGGTCTGGTCGGTCAACGCACGCTCCTTCGATGTCGCCGGCAAGCGGCGCGAACCGCGCGGGCCAACCGCAGAAGGGTACGGCCCCCGTCCGGATCCGCCGCGCCCGAGGTGCGCGAACGTGCTCAGGCACCCGTCCTGACGGCGCTCGCGTCGCCGGGGCGCGGCGGCACGGCGTCGGCCGGCGGTGCGGCGAGCACCCGACGCAGGACGCCGGTCAGCGCGGCGTTCACCTCGTCGGGACGTTCCATCATCAGCATGTGCCCGGCACCCGGGCAGACGGTCAGTTCGGTGGCCGGCAGCGCCGCGGCGATCGACTCGGCGCACGGCGGCGGTGTCAGCCGGTCCCGATCGCCGACCAGTGCGGCGGCCGGCAGGTGGGCGAGCGCGCTGAGGGTGTCCAATCGGTGCTGGGCGCCGATCGAGGCGCGGAACCCGCCGATCGAGCGCAGTGAGGCGCGGGCCACCGCCGAGGTCACCAGCCGGATGTCGGCCGGATCGCAGCGGTCGCCGAAGAGCATCCAGCGGATGCTCGGTTGCAGCGCGCGCAGCAGCGGGCGGGGCGGCCGCCACGAGCCGCACCGGGCCAGCACACCGGCCCCGGTGGTCTCGGCGAGCCGGATCAGCCGGGTGATCCGCGGCGAGAGCCCGTAGGCGGTGTGCGTGTGCCCCTCGGCGGTGGTCGAGACGAAGACCAGGCCTGCCGTGCGGGCGGTGAAGTGCGCGGGGTGGCGGTGCGCGTACTCCATGATCGTCATGCCGCCCAGCGAGTGCCCGACAAGTACCACCCGGCCGGCCGGCGCGACCGCGTCGATGACCGCCGCAAGATCGTCGCCGAGCTGGGCCAGGGTGGCCGTGGGCAACGCCATGCAACTGGACCGGCCGTGGCCCCGCGCGTCGAAGGTGACCACCCGCACCGCGCCCTCCGACAGCCCGGTGAGCGCGTCGAGCTGCCGGTGCCAGGCGCGCCCGTCAAGCGTCCAGCCATGCAGCAGGACGGCTGTTACCGGGGCGTCCGCCGGCCCCGTGGTCTCGACGTGCAGCCGCACGCCGTCGGGCAGACCGACCTCGAACCGCTCCGGCATCGCCACCTCCCAGGGTCGCCCAGGCACCACCACCGGCACCGGGGATACCCGGCGGTAACACCGGCTACCCGCCAGCACACCACGCCAATCGCGTCGAGGGAACATTCCCGAGCGCCCACCTGTCCGCCACCGACCGGGCCAAGCTGGACGGCATGGGGTCGACGCAGGCGACGCCCGGCCCGCCAGCCGGCGGACCGGCAGCTCACGAGCGACAGGCCGGGGGTACGCCACGGGTCGCGCTCGCGGAACTGCTCGCCGGCAACCGGCGCTTCATCAGCGGTCAGCCCATGCACGGACACGACGTGACGGCCGCCGCGGCAGCCTCCGGCGACCAGCAGCCGTACGCGGTGGTGCTCGGCTGCATCGACTCGCGGGTGCCGCTGGAGGCGATCTTCGACCAGACCTTCGGCGCGATGTGCGTGATCCGCACCGGCGGGCACGTGCTCGACCGCGCGGTACGCGGCTCCATCGAGTTCGCCGTGGGCCAGCTCGGCGTACCGCTGGTCATGGTGCTGGGCCACGAGCGGTGCGGGGCGGTGGGGGCAGCGGTGGAGGTGCTGCGCACCGGTCAGCGGCCGGACGGATCGCTTGCCCACCTCGTCGACGAGATCGCCCCTGCGGTCGTCGAGGCGGGGCTCGACGATCCGGCGGTGCAACCGCTGGCGATCCGCCGGCACGTCGGGCGTACGGTGCGCGCGCTGCGCCACGACGACCTGCTGGCCGGGCCGGTCGCCGCTGGCCGGGTGGCAGTGGTCGGCGGTCTCTACGACCTGGCCACCGGTGAGGTCGCCCTGCTCGACCCGCCCTGAAACCCGGGGCCCGAGCGCCCGGACGCGGACGCGAAACCGCCCGCCGGGAAGTCCCGACGGGCGGTTTCGCTGATGATGCGGTGGGGGAGGGGCTCAGCCCTCGAAGACACCGGCCGCGACAAGGCGCTTCTCGGTGGCCTCCCAGCCGTCACCCGGGTGGGTGGCAGCCAGGTTGTTGATCTCCGCCCGGATCTTGGCGGCGTGGCCGGCGGCGGCCAGCACCCGGATCTCCTCGACGAAGGCGTCGGAGTCGGTGCGCAGGTGCGCGGTCTTGCCGTTGGTCAGGTTACGCACGTAGGCGTGCTTGCCGCCGTTGAGCGGGATGAGGTACTTGAACTCGCCCAGCACGCTGAGGGCGCCACCCTGGCCAGCCTGGCCGGCCCGGACGGACGCGCGCGCGGTCTTAGAGGTGTTGCTCGCCACGGAGGTACTCCTTGCAAGACGTACGGGAGGACTGGACGTCCGGGGGCTGTGTGCGGACGACACGTGAGTCGGCCCGCGAGGTGTAACGCGGCATAAGCCGCCGATGGAACTGTACAGGACCACGACATCAAGCTGCTCGTCGCGGTGTCCTCTGAGCCAACCGAGACCACCCGTCCGGCTATTCCGGCCAGCGAATTTTCCGATTCCCTGGCGCACCATCCGTCACAGGAGTCATCATGTGTTGCAGCAACCACCTGGGTGGCCGAGGTCGTAGGGGAAGACGCACCTCGCTCTCCGGGAGGTCACCGTGCCAACGCGTGGCGTCGTATACGTCCACTCGACCCCGCTCGCCGTGTGCTCGCACGTCGAGTGGGCGATCGCGCGCGTCCTAGCCGCGCCGGTCAACCTGCAGTGGACGGCTCAGCCCGTCGACCCCGGCGCACGCCGGGCCGAGTGCGGGTGGACCGGCCGTCCCGGGACGGGCGCCGAGCTGGCTGCTGCCCTCAGACAGTGGCCCATGATCCGTTTCGAGGTCACCGAGGAGCCGAGTTCCGGCGCCGACGGTGAGCGCTACATGTACGTGCCGGCCCGCGGCCTGTTCCGGGCCACCGTCGGCGCGGCGGGGGACATTCAGCTCGGCGAGGACCGGTTGCGGGCGCTCATGGCGTCCGCCCGGGCCCCGGAGGCGCTGTCGCACGCCCTCGACAAGGCGCTCGGCACGGCCTGGGACGACGACCTGGAGCCCTACCGGTACGCAGGTGACGGGGCTCCGGTGACGTTGCTCACCCGGGTCGGCTGACCGGGCCCGTCGCCCCGGTGCTCACCGGGGTCGGGCAGGCCGGCGGCGCGGGCATGCCGACGCCGACCGGTAAGGTCAAGTTGCCCCGATAAGGGGGGACCTGGTGGGATGGGCGGCGTGCCGATTCGCCCGCGACGCGCCGGCATCGCCGTCGCCGCCCTGACCGCCCTGCTCGTCTCCGGCTGCTCGGGTACCCCGGAACGCCCCGACCCGAGCCCCAGCCCTGCGGCGACCTCGGCCGCGCCGAGCACCGCCGCCGCGACGCCGGCCGCCGCCGACCCGGCCGCCCGCGCCGCCGCGCTCGTCGCCACGCTCTCCGACGAGGACCTGGTCGGTCAGGTGCTGATGCCGTACGCCTACGGCGACTCGGCGACGAAGGTCTCACCCGGCTCGGCGGCCGGCAACCAGGCACTCGCCGGCGTCGACACCCCCGCCCAGATGATCGCCAAGTACCGGCTCGGCGGGCTGATCCTGGTCGGCTTCAGCGCCGACGACCCGACAAAGGGCAACCAGGAGACCACGAACGTCGACAACCCCAAGCAGGTCCACGAGCTGACCGGTGGGCTGCGCGAGGCCGCCGGGCGGCTGGCCGCAGGCCCGGCGCCCTTCCTGATCGGCACCGACCAGGAGTACGGCGTCGTCACCCGCGTCACCGACGGCGTCACGCTGCTGCCCAGCGCCCTCGCGGCCGGTGCGGCGGGCGACCCCAAACTGACCGAGAACGCCTGGCGGGCCGCCGGCACCGAACTCGCCGCGATGGGCATCAACGTCGACTTCGCCCCGGTCGCCGACGTACTGGCCACCCGCAGCAAGGTCATCGGCTCCCGCTCGTACGGCTCCGACCCGAAGGTCGCCGCCGCGCAGGTCGGCGGTGCCGTCCGGGGCCTGCAGGCAAGTGGCGTCGCGGCCACCCTGAAGCACTTCCCGGGGCACGGTCACAGCGCCGACGACTCGCACCAGGACCTGCCAGTGCTCACCCAGTCCGCCGAGGCGCTGCGCACCGGCGCGTGGCCGCCGTTCACCGCGGGCATCGACGCCGGGGCCATGGCAGTGATGTCGGCTCACCTGGACGTGCGGGCCATCGACCCGGGCACCGCGGCGACCTTCTCGCGCAAGCTGCTCACCGACGTGCTGCGCGGCCAGCTCGGCTTCAAGGGTGTGGTGATCACCGACGGGATGAACATGCCGCCGGCGAAGCGCTGGGCGCCCGGCGAGGCCGCCGTCCGGGCGTTGAACGCCGGCAACGACCTGATCCTCATGACCCCGAACGTCGGCCAGGCGTACGACGGACTGCTCGCCGCGCTGCGCGGCGGGTCGCTGCCCCGCACCCGGCTGGTCGAGGCGGTGACCCGGGTGCTGACGATGAAGTTCCGGCTCGCGGACGCCCCGGCCGCGCAGATGTCCACGCTCAACTCCCCGGCGCACCGGGCGGCGGCGGAGGCGCTGGCCGCCGGTGCCGTCACAGTGCTGCGAGGCGAGTGCGGCAAGGCGGTACGCGGGCCGGTCACCGTCACCTCCTCGGGCGGCCGGGACGGCACCCGGGCGGCGCTTACCGCCGCGCTCACCGCTGCCGGCGTGACAGTGAAGCCGAGTGGCGGCACCGTGGTGCACCTCGTCGGCTACGGCGACGGCGCCGACGATCTACGCGCCGACGCTGCGGTCACCGTCGCCATGGACACCCCGTACGTGCTGGCCGGGGCGGCGTCGCCCACGCTGCTGGCGACGTACTCCTCCAGCCGGGCGTCGATGACAGCGCTGGCGGCCGTGCTGGCCGGCAAGGCCCGGCCGGGCGGCCGGTCCCCGGTCGCCGTGTCGGGCCTGCCCGCCACGACCTGCGGCACCTGACCCCGACGCCGGCCGGCGCAGCGACGTTGAACAGGGCCGCCCGACGACGCCGCGGCGCCGTTCGGCGGCCCGGAAAATCGTGTCGCGGCAGGCCAGGTGATCTGGAAGCCTCTGCCGCATGCCAGCACCTGAGGGATTCCGGTACGACCAGCGGGCCGACGGCACCGTGGTGATCACCCATCACGGGCAGGTGGCGAGCACACTGCGCGGCGGCCGGGCGGCGGAGTTCCTCGCCGAGGTCGACGACGACCCGCAGCTGGTGATGGCCCGCTGGACGGGCAACTACCGCCGGGGCAACGAGCGCACCGCCAAGCGGCACCCCCGCAACCGGGCCTGAAACGACACCGGGCCCTCTCCCGTCGCCAGGCGACGGGACAGGGCCACTGCTCACCCGCTGCCGCGGGCGGTGGTGTCAGGCTCGCGTGAAGACCAGAGCCACGTTGTGGCCGCCGAAGCCGAACGCGTTGTTCAACGCGGCCGGGATCTCCATGGGCCGTGCCTTCTGGGCTGCCACGTCCAGGGTGAGGCCGTCGTCCGGGTCCTCCAGGTTGACCGTCGGAGGGACGACACTGTCGCGGATGGCGAGGATCGTGGCGATCGACTCCAGCGCGCCGGCCGCACCGAGCAGGTGACCGGTCATCGACTTGGTCGCCGCCAGCACCGGGTGATCGCCGAGCGCCTTGTGCAGCGCACCGATCTCCAACATGTCGCCGACCGGGGTCGACGTGGCATGCGCGTTGACGTGCACGATGTCCTGCTTGGCGACGTCCGCGTCCGCGATCGCCTTGCCGATGGCCCGGATGGCGCCCTCGCCTTCGGCGTGCGGCTGCACCATGTCGTACGCGTCGGAGGTGATACCCGCTCCGGCGAGACGCGCGTACACCCGGGCGCCCCGGGCGGCGGCGTGGTCGGCGCGTTCCAGCACCACGACGCCCGCGCCCTCGCCGAGGACGAAGCCGTCACGGCCCTTGTCCCACGGACGGGAGGCCCGCTCCGGCTCGTCGTTACGTGTCGACATGGCCCGCATCGAGCTGAACCCGGCGATCGGCAGCGCGTGGATGACCGCCTCGGTGCCGCCGGCCACCACCACGTCGGCCCGGCCGGCGCGGATGATGTCCAGACCGAGCGCGATGGCCTCGGCGCCGGTGGCGCAGGCGCTGGCCACCGTGTGCACGCCGGCCTTGGCGCCCAGCTCCAGCCCGACCCAGGCGGCCGGACCGTTCGGCATCAGCATCGGGATGGTGTGCGGGGAGACCCGCCGCGGCCCGGACGCCTCCAGGATGTCGTCCTGGGCGAGCAGGGTGGTGGCGCCGCCGATGCCCGAGCCGATGCTGACGGCGAGCCGCTCCCCGTCGAGGCCGGAGTCGGCCAGGCCGGCGTCCGCCCACGCCTGCTGCGCGGCGATGATGGCGATCGCCTCGGAGCGGTCCAGCCGACGCAGCCGAACGCGGTCGAGGACCTCCGACGGCTCCACGGCCAGCTGCGCGGCGATCCGGACGGGCAGTTGCGCGGCCCACTCCTGGGTGAGGGCACTCACCCCGGAGCGGCCGGCGAGCATTGCGTCCCAGGTCGACGCGACGTCCCCGCCGAGCGGGGTCGTCGCGCCGAGCCCGGTGACGACGACGTCAGGACGACTCATGATCAGGACTGCGCCTCGATGTAGCTGACGGCGTCCCCGACGGTCTTGAGGTTCTGCACCTCGTTGTCCGGGATCTTGACGCCGAACTTCTCCTCGGCCGCCACCACTACCTCGACCATGGAGAGCGAGTCGACATCGAGGTCGTCGGTGAAGGACTTCCCCTCGGCCACGTCGTCCGGGTTCACCCCGGCAACCTCTTCGAGGATCTCGGCGAGGCCGGTGGTGATCTCGTCACGGGTCATTGCGGTTGGTTCCTCTCATAGGGGGATCTCCGGCGGCCGGCGTCGCCGACCGCCGCTCCTCGACGCGTACGCGCCCGAGGGGGTTCATCAGGGGCAGCGGACGACCTGACCGGCGTAGGTCAGGCCACCGCCGAAGCCGAACAGCAGCACCGGGGCGCCCGAGGGCACCTCGCGCCGCTCGACAAGCTTGGACAGAGCCAGCGGTACGCTCGCCGCCGACGTGTTGCCCGACTCCACGATGTCCTTGGCGATGATCGCATTCGGGATGTTGAGCCGCTTGGCGATGCCGTCGATGATCCGCCCGTTGGCCTGGTGCGGCACGAACGCGGCAAGCTCCGACGGGTCGACCCCGGCGCGCTCGCATGCCTGCAGGGCCAGCGGCGCGAGCGCCGTGGTGGCCCAGCGGAACACCGACTGCCCCTCCTGCTGGATGTACGGGCGCCAGCCCTCGATGCGTACCGCGTCGCTCTTCTCCGGCACCGAGCCCCAGACCACCGGGCCGATGCCGGCGGGCTCGTCGTCGGCGGTGGCGGTGACCACCGCGGCGCCGGCGCCGTCAGCGAAGATGATGCAGGTGGAGCGGTCGGTCCAGTCGGTGAAGTCGGAGAGCTTCTCCGCACCGATGACGAGGGCGTTGCGGGACGCCCCGGCCCGGACGGCGTGGTCGACGATGCCGAGCGCGTAGGCGAAGCCCGAGCAGGCGGTGTTGACGTCGAACGCGCCCGGCGCGGTGATGCCAAGCTTGGCGGCGACCCGGCAGGCCACGTTGGGGCTGCGGTCGATCGACGAGCAGGTGGCGACAACGACGAGGTCGATGTCGGCGGCGCTCAAACCGGAGTTGGCAAGCGCCTTGCCGGCTGCGGCGGCGGCCATGTCGGCAACCGTCTCGCTGTCGGCGATGCGCCGGGTGGCGATGCCGACGCGGTCCCGGATCCACTCGTCGTTGGTGTCGACGAGCTGGGCGATGTCGTCGTTCGTCACCACCCGGGAGGGCTGGTAGTGCCCCATCGAGACGATGCGACTGCCGGTCATGAGTGTCCTCCGATGGGGGCGAGCGGTTGGCCCGGTGTGCCGTGACGGGCGATGAGATCCCGCGCGGCCGGCAGGTCGTCCGGCGTGTTGAGGGTGACGATCTCGGGCGCGCCGTCGCCCTTGAGCTCGCGCTTCACAAGGCCGGAGAGGGTGCCGGCCGGGGGCAGCTCGATCACCCCGGTCACGCCCAGGTCGGCCAGCGTGCGCATGCACAGGTCCCAGCGGACCGGGGCGGTGACCTGACGGACCAGGCGTCGCACCAGCTCCTGGCCGTCGGTGACGGAGGTGCCGTCGAGGTTCGACAGCAGGATCCGCGCCGGGTCGGCGGAGGTGATCCCGGCGGCCTCCGTGGCCAGCGCGGTCTCGGCCGGAGCCATGTACGGGGTGTGGAACGCGCCCGCCACCTGAAGTCGGATGACGCGGGCCTTCGACGGTCGCTCGGCGGCGAGCTTGTCCAGGCCGTCCAGCGCGCCGGCGGCGACGATCTGCCCGGCGCCGTTGCGGTTGGCCGGATACAGACCGTGCCCCTCGATCGCGGCGAGCACCTCGTCCGGGTCCCCACCGAGCACGGCGGCCATCCCGGTCGGCTCCAGCGCACACGCGGCGGCCATTTCCCGGCCCCGCACACCGGCGAGCGTGATCGCCGCCTCGGGCGACAGCACCCCGGCGAGCGCAGCGGCGCCCAGTTCGCCGACGCTGTGCCCGGCGGTGACCGACACGTCGTGCAGCGGCAGGTGCTCGGCGGCGAGCAGCGCCGCGGCGACGAGCAGCGGCTGGGTGCGGGCGGTGTCCTTGATCTCGTCGGCGTCAGCCTCGGTGCCCAGGTGCACCAGGTCGACCCCTGCCAGCTCGGACCACGACCGCAGCCGTGCCTCGGTGCCGGTCAGGTCGAGCCAGGGGGTCAGGAAGCCGGGCTTCTGAGAACCCTGGCCGGGACTAAGTACGGCGAGCACGCCTATGACTCTTCCGGATGCCGCTACGGAACGCTGTGCCGGCCCGGACCAAACCACACTAGGACCTTTGGAGGGTTCCTACAAAGATCGGCCAGTATCGTCGCTGATTTGAGCGGATTTCCGGGTTGCCGGGGTCAATGTCTGGGTCGGGACTGACGATGTGACAGGCGCCACCGGATCCAGCCGGCCGACGGTCAACGCCACCTGGAGCGCGAACGAGTCCCGGGGCGACAGCGGCGAAAAGCCTGTCACCTCGGCGATGCGGCGCAGCCGGTAGCGCACCGTGTTCGGGTGCACGAACAGCGCCCGCGCCGCGCTCTCCAACGTGCCACCGGCGGCCAGGAAGGCGTCAAGGGTCTCCAGCAGCTCGCCACCGGCGCGGACAAGCGTCGCGTACACGTCGTGCCGCAGCCGTCGACGTGCCTCCGCGTCGCCGGCTAGGGCGCGCTCCGGCAACAGGTCGTCGGCTGGCACCGGCCGCGGGGCCGTCGGCCACGCCGGCGCGGCCCGGAAACCGGACAGCGCGGCCCGCGCCGATTCCGTGGCCTCGTCCAGACTGGGTACGGCCGGACCGACCACCACCGGGCCCTCCCCGAACGCGTCGAGCAACTTGCCCGCCGCGCTCAGCGGATCAGCCGCGCCGCCCAGCACGATCACCAGCCGGTCGCCGTGCACCCCGCCGATCACCTCGACGTCGATCCGCCGGGCCAACCGGTAGACGACGTGCAGCACGGCGGAGACCTCCCCGCCCGGGGAACGACCGACCGCAACCGCGACCGGCGGCGCGTCCGCCCAGCCCAGCGCGGCCGCCCGGCTGGCCAGGACGTCCGGCGAGTCACCGCGCAGCAGGGCGTCGACAAGCAGCGCCTGCAACCTCGCGTCCCACGCCCCCCGCGACTCGGCGGCCCGCGCGTACACCCGGGCGGCCGAGAAGGCGATCTCCCGGGAGAAGCGCAGCACCGCCTCGCGCAGCTGCTGCTCCTCACCCTCGACGGCCAGTTGCGACACCTGTTCCTCGACCACGTCGATGGTCACCTTGATCAGCGCCACGGTCTGTTGAAGGGTGATCGACCGGGCCAGCGCCAGCGGCGCGGTGGCGAAGACCTCGTCGGAGACCTCCTGCGTGCTGTCCGCCGTGCCGCCGCCGTCGCGCAGCCACTCCACCAGCGACCGGGCACCGGCCTGCGCGACCAGCATCACCCAGGAGCGCTGGTCGGCCGGCAGGGCGCGGAACCACGGCAGCGTCTCGTCCATCCGGGCCACGCTGGCAGTGGCCAACGCTCCCGCCGAACGCTCGATCCGGCGCAGCGTGGCCGACAGCTCTCCACCGCCGGGCGCACTCACCGCCCTAGCCTGACATGTCGTGAGCAGGCCATCCACGCCGGCACCGGTCAACGGGCCTCCGCGAGGCCGGTACGGCCGACACCCTTCAGCGACGTGTTGAGCGGCCGATCAGGGCTGTAGAGGAAGCACCAGACGCCGGGCGTGCCCGCCAGCCACTCGGGCTCGCCCTCCGGCAGCAACGCGAACACGTCGAGCCGGCCGTCCAGGTCTCCCGCTGGTGCCCCGACGTACTCGGAGACGGTCGACAGGCACCCCGCGTCCAGGACCTCGTCGGTGATCTCCTCGACCTCCGGTTCGGCCCACCAGATCCCGGCGAACTCGGTGGCGTGTGGCCCGGAGCAGGAGGCGGGCGGTAGGTCGACGGTGTCGCCGGACTCGGCCGGTTCGGTGAAACAGGTGTACCGCAGTGGCGAATCGCCGGTCAGTCCGTTGCGCAGGCTGTTCGCCCGGGGGTTCGGGAACCACCGGTCCACCGCATGCATCTCCAGCAGGTCGCAGCGGTACCACCGCTCGCCGGCCTTCCACCGCGCCGCCGACGGGGTCAGCGCCCGCATGGCCAGCCGCGACTCGCGCCACTCGCCGCCCAGGAAACGGGCAGCCTCGGCGTCGCAGGATTCGTACACCCGCCAGATCGCCTCGGTGTCGGCTGCCGGCGGCGCCTTGGCGGCGGCGTCCGCGCCGTCGAACCGGCCGACCAGGAATGTCTCCACCTCGTGCTTCGAAGAGCAGGGGATCGGTGTGTACGACTTTAGGCTGCGCTCGTTGGACGCGGTGGCGTGGCACACCCCCGCCTCGGGAGCGAAGGTTGAGAGCTTCTCCTCGGATAGAAGGCTGTCGCAACCGCCTGCCCCCACGGTCAGCGCCACAAGGACCGTCGTCCCCCACCACCGTCGCACGTCGTCTCCATTTCGGGGCAGCCGCCATCGGCATCGATGGCGCGCAGCGTACGGCAGCCGGGGCACCCGTCGGTGTCCCGTTGGGACCACCCCCGGTTCAGGGCTGCGGGGGAGTGGGCGGGCCCAACTCCTGGGCCAGGATCGCGGCCTGCACCCGGCTGCGCAGGTCCAGCTTCGCCAGGATCCGGCTCACGTGCGTCTTGGCGGTGCTCTCCGCAAGCGCCAGCCGGTCGGCGATCTGCTGGTTGGACAGCCCGAGCCCGAGGCAGGCAAGCACGTCACGCTCCCGTGGGGTGAGCGTGTCCAGCGCGGCCCGGCTGTCGGCCGACGCGGACGGCGCGGTGGCCGCGAAGGCGGTGATCAACCGGCGGGTCACCGCGGGTGCGATGAACCCGTCGCCCCGCGCGACGGTGTGCACCGCCGCGACCAGCCCGGCGGCGTCGGTGTCCTTCAGCAGGAAACCCGCCGCACCGGCGCGGAGCGCGCCGAAGACGTACTCGTCGAGGTCGAATGTGGTGAGGACCAGCACGTCGGCGAGCCCGTCGGCGACGATCGTCCGGGTCGCGGCGATCCCGTCCAGGCGGGGCATCCGGATGTCCAGCACCGCCACGTCGGGGTGCAGCTCGCGGCACAGGCGAACCGCCTCGTCGCCATCGCCCGCCTCGCCTACCACCTCGATGCCCGGCGAGCCGGCCAGGATCAGGGCCAGCCCCGCGCGTACCGCCGGTTGGTCGTCGGCGAGCACCACCCGCACCGGCGGTGCCGCGTCGCCCGGGTCGCGCGCCGGCCCGGTCATCCGCCCACCCCGGTGGGCAGCGCGGCCCGGACCTGCCAGTGGCCGTCGTGCGGTCCGGCGGCGAACTGGCCGGCCAGGAGCGTGGCCCGCTCCCGCATTCCGATCAGCCCGGCCCCGGCGCCCTCCAGGTCCGTCCCGCCCGGGCGCACCGGGTTCTCCACGGTCAGCACCACCTCCGCCGGCCGGTACGCGATTGTCAGCTCCGCCTCGCCCGTGCCGTGCTTGAGCGCGTTGGTGAGCGACTCCTGCACGATCCGGTACGCGGCGAGGTCCACCCCCACGGGCAGCGGGCCGGGCGTGCCGTCGGTGCGCATCCGCACGGCGAGGCCGGCGGCCCGGATCCGCTCGACCAACCCGTCCGCCTCGGCAAGGCGCGCGGTGACCGCATCCGGCAGGGCAGGATCGCCACCCGCCGAGGGCTGTCCGTCGCCGGCCCCGGGCTCGCGGAGCACGTCGATCATCTGCCGCATCTCCGCCAGTCCCTGCACGCTGCTCTCCCGGATCACCCGCAACGCCGACTCGACCTGGCCGCGAGCCAACCCTGGCACGGACAGCGCGGCGGTGGCGTGGATGGCCACCGCGCTGAGGTGGTTGGCGACGACGTCGTGCAACTCCCGGGCCATCCGGGCGCGCTCGGCGCTCACCGCCTGCCGGCGGTCCAACTCGACCAGCCGGGCGGTCTGCTCGGCGCGCGCCCGCTCGGCGGCAGCCTGGTCGCGGTACTGCCGCACGCTGATCCCGGTCAGCACCGGCAGCACCCCGGCGAGCACCACAGGCACCCCGACGGCGACGCCGCGCCACTGCCCGAACCCGACCACGCCGACCACCGCGCCGAGCAGGCTCAGCCCGACGGTCACCCGCAGCAACCACCGCCACAGGCGTGGCGGGCCGTACACGCAGGCGTCGTAGAGCACCTGGGTGTAGATCAGGATCGTCCCCAGCGAGGAGCCGAGCGCGGTGTCCACGACCAGCGCCCCGGTGCCGACGGCCAGGCTCGCGCGCGGGGCGACGCGGCGCAGGCCCACTGCCACGCAAACCGCGAGCAGCGGCGGCAGGAACAGCACCTGCGGCACGTCCGGGTGCGGACGGACCTGTGGTTGCCAACCGAGGCCGTACAGGATCAGACCGCCGGCCAGCGACGCGCCGGCCAGCATCAGATCCCGGCCGGGGGTGCCGGAGCCGAGCCACCGTCGCATGCCCCGATCCCACCACAACCGTCGGCCCGCCGGCTCCGACCGGGGGAGGACCTCGCCGTCCCCGACATGCGCCGAAAGGGGTACGTCGAGCGCTCGCGGGCGGACGAGTCCGTCGAAGGGAGGACGCGATGTCGTCTCTCGTGCCGAGGTCAACGCCCTGTTGATCAGCGACGCTGGGTCGCGACGAAGGGGAGTCGACATGCTGGTCGCCTTGATCATCGGCTGTGAGATCGCATTCTGGGTGGTGCTCGCCGCCGGACTCGTGGCCCGCTACCCACTGCGCCGGCCACGGCTCGGAGCGGCGCTGCTGATCTGCGTACCGCTCGTGGACCTGGTGCTCCTCGTCGCGTCGGTGATCGACCTGCGCCGAGGTGCGACCGCGAGCGTCGGCCACGGCCTCGCCGCCGTCTATCTCGGCTTCTCGGTGGCCTTCGGCCACTCGGTGGTGCGCTGGGCGGACCAGCGTTTCGCCCACCGCTTCGCCGGTGGCCCGCCGCCGGTCCGGCCGCCCCGCCACGGCTGGGCCCGCACCCGCTACGAGTGGCGGGAGTGGGGCAAGGCACTGCTCGGCTGGGCCGTCGCGTGCGCTCTGCTCGGCGCTGCGATCCTCTGGGTGAACGACGCGGATAGAACCAGTGAACTGGGCGGCTGGATCCGTGGCCTCACCGTCGCGATCGTGGTCTGGTTGGTGGCCTTCCCGGTGTGGGAGACCCTCTTCCCGCGCCGTCCGAAGCACTGACCCCCGGGTACGCGTGCACGACCCGTCGGCCCCGGCCAGTACGGTGACAGGGCACGTTCGGGGGGAGCACCCGCGTGTGAGTGCGAGCGTGAGGAGACCGGGATGGCGCACGGGGAGGCCGAGAACGGCTGCGCCCAGGGCGAGCCCTGCCGGCCGGGTCACCACGACCACCAGGGGGCAGGCAAACCTCGTCGGCCGGTCGGTGGGTTGCCGGCGCACCCGGCGCACCCGGCGGAGCCGGCCGGTTGCCGCCCTGCCGAGTGGGCCGACGACGTGCCGGTGCCGCGTCAGCGGGCCGGTGAGCAGGCGCTGCCCGCCGAGCCCGACGACGACGCGGGCTGCCGCAGCGGCCTACCCGGGTGGGCGGGGGCCCACCGGCACGGACCCGTCCGGCCACGTCAGCGCGCCACCCGACGGGAGCGCCCGCCGCGCCGCTGGTGCTGACGAAGCGGCTCTGCTGTCCACGGCCCTGCTGACGACGTGGCCGTGCTGTCCACGGCTCTGCTGTCCACGGCTCTGCTGTCCACGGCTCTGCTGTCCACGGCCGTGCTGTCCACGGCCGTGCTGTCCACGGCCGTGCTGTCCACGGCCGTGGGGCTGGTCAGCGGGTGCGGCGACGGATCAGCAGGGCGATGCCGGCCAGGCCGATCGTGATGGTGAGCATCACCGCGACGTTGAGCAGCAGCAGCCGCTGCAACTCGCCAAGTGCCTCGTCGATGTCCCTGGCGGGGTCGAGGGCCTCCTCCGGGAGCACCCGCTCACCGCCACCCACGCCGCCGCTGACCGTGTCGAACTGCCGCTCCAGCGGCACTCCGGCGGTGCGCAGCGTCTCGGACATGCTGAGCCGGCCGAGGAACCAACCGGCGCTGGTCTTGCGGCCGTCCGGCTGCTTGGCCGGCCGGTAGACGCGCGGCCCGCCCACAGCCTTGGGATAGAGGTCGTACGTCTGCTTCGGGGTGTCCCCGGCGAGCACCACGACCGTGTACTTCGGCCCGAGATTGGCAGCCTTCGGCCCGTTCGGCTGGCCGGTGCGACCGAGGAAGTTGACCTGGTCGATGACCGCCACCACGTGTGCGGGCTGGGTGTCCGAGCGCAGCCGCAGCGGCTCGGCCAGTCCTTCGCCGGTGACGTCCACCCCGGCGGGCGGCGACTTCGGCGCTGGGGCCTTCGAAGCTGTGGCCTGCAAGGGCGCGGCCTTCGAACCCGCGGCCTTCGGCGCTGCGGTGGCCGGGCCGGTGGTGCCGAGCGTCAGCACTGCCGCGGCCAGCGTTCCCGCCAGCACGGCGAGTGCCCGCCTCATCTGTCGGACCATCCCGCCTCCTCGCCCCGTTCGATGGATGGCTTCGTTGTGACGTCCGGATCGGTCGGCCGGTGATGCCACCGGCCGTGCGGTCGGGCCCACTCTCACAGACTCCGCAGAACGTCGATGAATTGCAGCTTGTGGAACAGTAATTGGAACTATTTGCGATCTCTGCTCGACTAAATGATGAGCCGTTGATCAGCGGGCGGATCGTACCCTTAGGGAGGGGTTCATGGGGGGCAGGGTTACACGTGTGGCGCGGATCGTGCCAGTGGTGCTCGGCGTGGCGTTCGGTGTGTCGTTGCTGGCCCCGGCACCGGCCGCCGCGCACAACTCGCTGACAGGCAGCGACCCGCGCGACGGAGCCCGAGTGGCGACCGCGCCGGCCCGGATCGAGTTGCGGTTTCTGGCCCGACCCGCTCCGGCTACGACGAAGATCACAATAACCGGTCCGGACAATGTGGTCGCTGGCGGGCAGCCCGTCTTCGACGGCAGCAAGGTGCGAGTGCCGTTCACGCCGGGTGCCGCCGGGCTCTACACCGTCGGCTACCAGGTGGCCTCCAACGACGGTCATCCGGTGAAGGGCGAGGTGCGGTTCACCCTCACCACCGGCACAGCCGCCCAGCCGCCGTCCCCGGCTGCCAGTCCGGATGCCTCGGCGGCCGGTCCCACCGTCGCGTCGGCGGTGCCGTCGGCGTCGCCGACCGCCGTCGCGACCGAGGGGGCGGCTGCCGCTTCGAGCACGCCCGTGCCTGCCGCGCAGGAGAGCAACAACCCGGACGGGCGGAGCTGGTGGCTGTGGACGATCGCGGCGGTCGTGGTGCTGGGGTCTCTCGTGGCGGGACTCCTCTGGCGCCGACGCGCCGCGCGACGCTGAAACTTCTGGGGCTCGCGCTGCCCGGCCTCGGCCAGCCGGGTGGCCCCAGTTCACGTCCTTTGCTCTGCTTCAACGGACGCAACAGAAATGCTGCTCAGTGGTGCGTGGAGTGAAGCAGAGCAAAGGACGCGCGGGGCGAGGGGACGAACCCGGGCCGGCGCAGGTGACGCCGACCGGAGGGCCGTCAGACGAGGCGGAGGCGTGCGGCGCGCATCCGGGTCAGGGCGCGCTCCCGACCGAGCACCTCAAGTGACTCGAACAGCGGCAGGCCCACGGTACGGCCGGTGACAGCGACCCGGACGGGTGCCTGCGTCTTGCCGAGCTTGAGGCCACGCTCGGCGCCGACGGCCTCCAACGTCGACTTCAGCGACTCGGCGTCCCAGGACTCCAGCGCCTCGAACGCGGCGACGGCGGCGTCCAGCAGGTCGGCGGAGCCGTCCTTCATGGTCTTGGTCCAGGCCGCCTCGTCGATGAGCGGCGAGGCCAGGAAGAGGAAGTCGACGTTCGGCACGATCTCGCTGAGCACAGCGATCCGGGTCTGGGCCAGCGGGGCGACGGCGGCGAACGCGGCGGCTTCGTACTCCTCGGGCTGCCACGGCGGCGGCGCGATCGTCCCCGTGCCGGTCAGCCACGGCTGGCAGGCGTCGATGAACTCGTCCACCGGCAGCGCCCGAATGTACTCGCCGTTGAAGGCGCGCAGCTTCTTCTCGTCGAAGAACGCCGGGGAGGGGTTGACCTCGTCCAGCCGGAACTCGTCCTCGATCACGGACCAGGGCACGATCTCCCGGTCGCCCGAGGGCGCCCAGCCGAGCAGCATCAGATAGTTGCGCATCGCGCTGGCGAGGTAGCCCTCCTCGCGGTACGCCTCAAGTGCCACCTTGTCGCGGCGCTTGGACAGCTTCTGCCGCTTCTCGTTGACCACCACCGGTACGTGCGCCCAGACCGGCGGCTTGACGCCGAGGGCCTCCCAGAGCAACTGCTGCTTGGGCGTGTTGGGCAGGTGCTCCTCGGCCCGGATCACGTGGGTGATTCCCATGGTCATGTCGTCGACCACGTTGGCCAGCAGGAAGACCGGAGACCCGTCGCCCCGGGCGATCACGAAGTCCTCGATGAGCTTGTTCTCGAAGGTGGGCTCGCCGCGGATCAGGTCCACCACCACAGTCGCGCCCTCGTCCGGCGTACGGAAGCGCAGCGCCCGACCCTCACCCGGGGCGAGGCCCAGGTCACGGTGGTAGCCGTCGTAGCCCTGGTACTGCGAGCCGGTGCGGGCCTGCACGTCCTCGCGGGTGCAGTCGCAGTAGTAGGCGCGGCCGGACTCGTAGAGCCGGGCGGCGGCGGCGCGGTGCTCACCGGCGTTCGTCGACTGGAAGTACGGCCCCTCGTAGCTGTCCCGGGAGATGCCGATCCACTCCAGCGCGGTGAGGATGCCCTCGGTCCACTCGGGCTTGTTGCGCGCCGCGTCGGTGTCCTCGATGCGGAGCACGAACACGCCGCCCTGCTGCTTGGCGAAGATCCAGTTCTGCAGGGCTGAGCGGGCACCGCCGACGTGGAACATACCGGTCGGGGAGGGGGCGAAGCGCACACGTACCGTCACGTCCCCCAGCCTACGGCGACGGACAACCGAGTAAGGAAGGGCCCCTTCTTATCGCCTGGTGTTGTACAGGGGGCCCTTCCTAACAGCTCAGGGGACCGAGCGGATCTTGACGACCAGTGCGCTGCCGATCAGGGTCACAACGGCGGTGACCGCGTAGAGCGTGGGGTAGCCGCCCAGGTAGACCACGAGCGGGGCGGAGAGCGCCGGCCCGAGCACCTGTGGCGCCGAGTTGGCGATGTTGATGACGCCGAGGTCTTTGGCCCGGTCGGTGGCCCGGGGCAGCACCTGCGTGATCAGCGCGGCGTCCACCGAGAGGTAGACGCCGTATCCGGCGCCGAGCAGCAGGGCGGCGACGATCGCCATCGGCCAGATCGGCGCGACCGCGAGCAGCAGCGCCGCCACCGCCATGATCAGCCCGGAGGCGATCACGTAGATCTTGCGCCGACCGGAACGGTCCGACAGCCGGCCGGCGACCACGGCGGTCAGCATCATGCCGAGCGTGTAGAGCAGGATCAGCATCAGCAGCCCGCCCTCGGGGTCGGGGTAACGCACGCCGTCGGTGAGGAAGTACAGCAGGTAGAGGGTGCCCAGCGCGTTGCCGAGCTGGACCAGGAACCGGGTGATCCACGCCCAGGCGAAGTCCGGGTGCTGGCGCGGGCTGACCCACATCGAGGCGAGCAGCGCCCGCATCCGCAGCGCTGGCCGGTGCGTACGCGGCAGTGGCTCGTCGGGTGTGAGCAGCGCGAACGGCAGCGACAGCAGCAGGATGGCCACGGCGATGGCCAGGTAGCCGGCGGCGTTTCCGGTGACCAGTGCGGTGACCAGCACCGCTCCGAGCACCAGTCCGAGCGCCTGCGGAATACCCACCCAGCCGGACACGCCGCCGCGCTGCGTCACCGGTACCCGGTCCGGGATGGCTGCGGTGAGGCTTGCCAGCATCGCGTTGAAGCAGACCTGCGCGGCGACCCAGCCGAGCGCGACCCCGAGGATGGTCCGCTGCTGGGCCAGCAGCACCAGGGCCGCCGCGCCGAGCAGCGCCCCGCCGGCGGTCCAGACGTGCCGGCGGCCGAACTCCCGCCCGGCGATCCGCAGGCAGGTCCGGTCCGACAGCGCGCCCGCGAGGGGGTTGGCGAGCACCGCTGCCAGCGCACCGAGGCCGGTGACCACGGCCAGCATGTTCTCCTTGTCGCCGGGCGCGATCTGCTCGATCTGCTGCGGCAGCAGCACCTGGATGGGTGTGAAGAACGCCATCCACACCCCGAGGTTCGCCGCGAAGATCAACCCGATCCAGCCTCGCCGCACCGGCGCGGTCGGCTCGGCGAGCGCGGCCGGCAGCGCCGCCGGTGTCGGGTCGACGGTGGTCACCGCGCCGACCCCTCCCGGCTGGCCGCGATCACGTCCCGCAGCCAGGTGTACGACGACTTCGGCGTACGCGTCTGGGTGGCGTAGTCGACGTGCACAAGCCCGAAGCGCTTGGTGAACCCCTCGGCCCACTCCCAGTTGTCAAGCAGCGACCAGACGAAGTACCCGCGTACGTCCACGCCGTCGTCGAGGGCGGCCCGTACGGCACGCAGGTGCCCGTCGAGGTACGCGATCCGCTCCCGGTCGTCCACCCGCCCGTCCGCGTCGGGTACGTCGTCGTACGCGCAGCCGCTCTCGGTGATCTCGATGGGCGGCAGCCCGTCGCCGTAGGTGTCGCGCAGCCAGCCGAGCAACTCGTGCAGCCCGTCGGGGGCCACCGGCCAGTCGAAGGCGGTATGCGGGTAGCCGTCGAGCGGGACGAGGTCGAACGGCAGGGGCGAACCTTCCTGCGCAGCCCGTACACCTGTGGGGTTGTAGTAGTTGACCCCCAGTACGTCGATCGGGGCGGCGATGGTGTCGAGGTCGCCCGGGTGGATGAGGTCGGGGTCGAAGCCGGGCAGGTCCGGGTAGCCCCGGCCGAGCAGCGGGTCGGTGAAGAGGCGGTTGTGCAGCGCCTCGTACGCGGCTGCGGCGGCGCGGTCGGCGTCGGTGTCGCCGAGCACCCGCACCGGCGAGTAGTTGTTGGCGATCGCCACCGGGCTGCTGCTCCGGCTGCGCAGCGCGGCGACGGCGAGCCCGTGGCCGAGCAGTTGGTGGTGGGCGACGGGAAACGCGTCGAAGAGCAGCATCCGGCCGGGGGCGTGTTCACCCATGCCGTAGCCGAGGCTCATGTGGATGAACGGCTCGTTGAGGGTGATCCACAGTCGGACGCGGTCGCCGAGGCGTGCGGCGGTCTTCTCGGCGTAGTCGGCGAACCGGGCGGCGGTGTCGCGGTGCAGCCAACCGCCGGCGTCCTCAAGGGGTTGGGGCAGGTCCCAGTGGTAGAGGGTGGCGACCGGATCGATGCCGGCGGACAGCAGCTCGTCAACGAGTCGGTCGTAGAAGTCCAGGCCGGCGGGGTTGAAGTCACCGGTGCCGGTGGGCTGCACCCGGGGCCAGGCGATCGAGAACCGGTACGCGGAGACGCCCAGCCCTGCCAGCAGCGCGACGTCCTCGGCGTACCGGTGGTAGTGGTCGCAGGCCACCTCGCCGGTGCTGCCGTCGCCGATCCGGCCGGGGGTCTGCGCGAAGGTGTCCCAGATGGACGGTCCGCGACCGTCGGCGGTGGCGGCGCCTTCGATCTGGTGCGCCGAGGTCGAGGCACCCCAGCGGAAGCCGGTGGGGAACTGGGGCATCGGTGCTGTCGACATGCGCGCCCTCCCGGTCAACGTGAAACGTGCTCGGGACTTTAGGGCGCTGTCGATGAATGCGCCATAGGCCGGCCTGGCGCAATCCGCAATGGTTGATCGGCGTGTCTTTTTCCGAACCCGTCCAGGTAAGTCCGATTTAACGCATAGAGTGCCGATATCGTGGGATGTCCTCACTGGAGGAAAGACGGAAATGATCCTCGTGGAACGTAGTGCGCACGTGGCGGCGCCGATGGAAGTGGTCTGGGACGTCGTACAGCGGGCCGAGCAGTTGCCGGCCTGGCTGGCGGGAGTCCGCGCGGCCGAAGTGCTCTCCGGAGAGGGCTTCGGCCGGCGGCAACTGGTCCAGGCAGGGCGCGGTTCGGCGCATGAGGCCGAGGTGATCGCCTACCAGGAGCCGACGTTGATCGGCTGGCGAGAGCGGGCCAAGGGTGCCGGTGCTCGTGCGGAGGCGCGCACCGAGATCTACGTCCAGCTCACCGCGGACGAGGAGGAGGGCGGGACCATCGTGCGACTCATAGTGGTCCGCTGGCCGGCCGGCCCGGTCAAGGCGGCCCTGCTGCGCCTTGGCCTGCGCCGGGTGGGCGCCGACCTGGAGGAGTCGCTGGCCCGGCTCACCGACCTGGCCGCAGTCGGCTGACGCCGCACCTCCTGGCGTCACCCGCCCCGGCGGTGGCCCGGGATCCCCGCCAGGGACTCCGGACCGCCGTCGCCCCACCTCACCCGCCGTCCGCCCGGTCGATCGGGGAGTACGGGGCGAGGGCGCGGGTGCACCAAAAAGGGCCCGGCGCGGGTGCGCCGGGCCCTTCTCGTTACCGCTTGATCAGCTGTCCCCGCCGGTCTCC
This sequence comes from Micromonospora sp. DT68, assembly GCF_049847245.1. Taxonomy (NCBI): domain Bacteria; kingdom Bacillati; phylum Actinomycetota; class Actinomycetes; order Micromonosporales; family Micromonosporaceae; genus Micromonospora; species Micromonospora sp. DT68. Next base: position 58,469 of record NZ_JBNCNZ010000011.1, on the reverse strand, counting down.
CCGACCGGGGCGGCGTTGACGTCGTCGATCGCGTACTTCTTGGCGGCCTCGGCCGGCACCGTGGCCGGCACCGCGCCACTGCGGGCGAGCTGCCGCAGCGTGGCGACCACGATCGACTCCGCGTCGACGTGGAAGTGCCGGCGCAGCGCGTGCCGGGTGTCCGACATGCCGAACCCGTCGGTGCCGAGCGACGTGTAGTCGCCCGGTACCCAGCGGGAGATCAGGTCCGGTACGGCCCGCATCCAGTCGCTCACCGCGACCTTCGGCCCCTCGGCGTCGGCAAGCTTCTGCGCGATGTACGGGACCTTCGCCTCCGCACCCGGGTTGAGCAGGTTGTACTCCTCGACCTGCACCGCGTCGCGGCGCAGCTCCGTCCAGGAGGTCACCGACCACACCTCGGCAGCCACCCCCCAGTCCTGGGCGAGCAACTGCTGGGCCTTGAGCGCCCACTGCATGCCCGTGCCGGAGGCGAGCACGTTTGCCTTCGGACCGTCGACCTGCGGCGCGGGGGAGTAGCGGTAGATGCCCTTGAGCAGGCCCTCCACGTCCACCCCCTCCGGCTCGGCCGGCTGAAGGATCGGCTCGTTGTAGACCGTCAGGTAGTAGAAGACGTTCTCCTGCGCGTCCCCGTACATCCGGTGCAGGCCGTTCTCCATGATGTGCGCGATCTCGAAGGAGAACGCCGGGTCGTACGCGACGACCGCCGGGTTGGTGGCGGCCAGCAGCAGCGAGTGCCCGTCCTCGTGCTGGAGGCCCTCGCCGTTGAGCGTGGTCCGCCCCGCGGTCGCGCCCAGCAGGAAGCCCCGCGTCATCTGGTCGGCAGCCGCCCACAGCCCGTCGGCGGTCCGCTGGAACCCGAACATCGAGTAGAAGATGTACATCGGGATCATTGGCTCGTCGTGGGTGGCGTACGCCGAGCCCGCGGCGGTGAACGAGGCGACCGATCCGGCCTCGTTGATGCCCTCGTGCAGGATCTGCCCGGTCGTCGACTCCTTGTACGACAGGAACAGCTCCCTGTCGACCGAGGTGTAGCGCTGACCGTGCGGCGAGTAGATCTTCGCGGTCGGGAAGATCGAGTCGAGGCCGAAGGTACGCGCCTCGTCCGGGATGATCGGCACCCAGCGCTTGCCGAACTCCTTGTCCTTCATGATGTCCTTGAGCAGGCGGACGAAGGCCATCGTGGTGGCCACCTTCTGCTTGCCCGAGCCGCGCTTGACGTCGGCGAACCGCTCCGGCCCGGGAATGGCCAGCCGCTTGGTGCTGGTCCGCCGGGACGGCAGGTAGCCGCCGAGCTGCTCGCGCCGCTCCTTGAGGTACGCCAGCTCCTCGGACTTCTCACCCGGGTGGTAGTACGGCGGCAGGTAGGGGTTCTCCTCCAGTGCCGAGTCCGGGATGTCCAGGTAGAGCCGGTCGCGGAAGGTCTTCAGATCCTCAAGCGTCAGCTTCTTCATCTGGTGGGTCGCGTTGCGGCCCTCGAAGTGCGAGCCGAGCGTCCAGCCCTTGATCGTCTTCGCCAGGATGACAGTCGGCTGGCCGGTGTGCTCGGTGGCCGCCTTGTAGGCCGCGTAGAGCTTCCGGTAGTCGTGCCCACCCCGCTTGAGGTTCCAGATCTCGTCGTCGCTCAGCGGCTCGACCATCTTGCGGGTCCGCGCGTCGCGGCCGAAGAAGTGCTCCCGCACGTACGCGCCGGACTCCGCCTTGTAGGTCTGGTAGTCACCGTCGGTCGTGGTGTTCATGAGGTTGACAAGCGCGCCGTCGGTGTCGGCGGCGAGCAGCGGGTCCCACTCACGACCCCAGACGACCTTGATCACGTTCCAGCCGGCGCCCCGGAAGAACGACTCCAGCTCCTGCATGACCTTGCCGTTGCCCCGGACCGGGCCGTCCAGCCGCTGTAGGTTGCAGTTGATCACGAAGGTGAGGTTGTCCAGCTCCTCGCGGGCGGCCACACCGATCGCGCCGAGCGTCTCCGGTTCGTCCATCTCACCGTCGCCGAGGAACGCCCACACGTGCTGCTGGGACGTGTCCTTGATGCCGCGGTGCTGCAGGTACCTGTTGAACCGGGCCTGGTAGATCGCGTTCAGACCGCCGAGACCCATCGAAACGGTGGGGAACTCCCAGAAGTCCGGCATGAGCCGCGGGTGCGGGTACGACGGCAGGCCGCCGCCCGGGTGGGACAGCTCCTGGCGGAACCCGTCGAGCTGGTGCTCGCTGAGCCGGCCCTCCAGGAACGCCCGCGCGTACATGCCGGGGGAGGCGTGACCCTGGTAGAAGATCTGGTCGCCGCCGCCGGGGTGGTTCTTGCCCCGGAAGAAGTGGTTGAAGCCCACCTCGTAGAGCGACGCCGAGCTGGCGAACGTCGAGATGTGCCCGCCGACGCCGATCTCCGGGCGCTGTGCCCGGTGCACAAGCATCGCGGCGTTCCACCGGACGTACGCCCGGATCCGACGCTCGACGTGCTCGTCACCCGGGAACCACGGTTCGCGCTCCGACGGGATGGTGTTGATGTAGTCGGTGGTGGTCAGGGGTGGAACCCCGACCTGGCGCTCCCGAGCCCGCTCCAGCAGGCGCAGCATGACGTAGCGAGCGCGTTTGGCGCCGCGATCGTCGATGACACCATCAAGCGACTCGACCCATTCGCTTGTCTCTTCAGGGTCGATGTCCGGAAGCTGGCTCGGTAGGCCGTCGCTGATCACCGGGCGCTTGCGTTCCGTAGCCACAGGCGGTCCCTCGGTTGTGTGTGGGATAGGTCTCTAGCGCCATCCTGCCCCCTGGTGGCACCCCTCGTCACGTCTAGGTGCCCCGGACGCGATGCTGAACACAGGTACCCATCGGTAACTTAGTGCGACGGTCGCCCGAACCCCTCTTTTGCCCGGCGCCACTACCGTGCCGGGCATGGACAGGCGACGGGTGGTGGTGGGTGGCCTTCTGCTGGCGGCCGGCGTCCTCGCGGTGCTTCCGGCCGCGCGGGTGCTGTTGACAGGCGACCTGGCACCGCTGCCGATAATGATCATCGGCGGCGGCGCCATGCTCTTCGGCGCGGTGCGGCTACGCGCTGGCCTTCGCGCTCCGGCACCACGCCGCCCGGTGCGCCCTGGCCCCGGGCAGGGCATGCGGCACGCGGACACCAGCATCCCGGGGACGTACTACGGCGGATCAGACAGTGGGAGTTGGTCCGGCGGCGGAGACTCCGGTGGTGGCTGGTCCGGCGGTGGAGATTCCGGTGGCTCGTCCGGTGGTGGCTGGTCCGGCGGTGGAGATTCCGGCGGCGGCTGGTCCGGCGGCTCGTCCGGGGGTGACGGCGGTGGCGGTGGTGGTGGCGGTTCCTGACCGCGTACTGCGGCAGAATGCGGCGTATGCGCAGTGACGTGATCACCGTCCAGACCGGGTCGCGGCCGACCGTCCGGGACATCACCGCCGAGGCACAGGCGTTCGTCTCCAGCGAAGGCGACGGACTGCTGCACGTGTTCGTGCCACACGCCACCGCCGGCCTGGCGATCATCGAGACCGGCGCCGGCTCCGACGACGACCTGCTCACCGCGATCGACGCCCTGTTGCCCACCGACGGCCGCTGGCGGCACCGGCACGGCTCGCCCGGCCACGGACGCGACCACGTGCTGCCGGCGTTCATCCCGCCGTACGCGACGGTCCCGGTGCTCGACGGCCGACTGACCCTTGGCACCTGGCAGTCGATCTGCCTCGTCGACACCAACGGCGACAATCCCACCCGCCAGGTCCGCTTCTCGTTCCTACCCGGCTGACGCCGCCGCGGCCCGCCCTCGCGCCGCCGCGCCGCCGTCCCGCCTCAAGATCCGCGCAACTTCCTGGAAAGTGTTGCCTCGGCGCGTGCCGAGGCAACACTTTCACTGGTTTTGCGCGGATCTTGAACCCGGGTGCGGGTGCGGGTGCGGGTGCGGCCGTGTTGCCTCAAGATCCGCGCAACTACCCGGAAAGTGCTGCCTCGGCACACGCCGAGGCAGCACTTTCACTAATCTTGTGCGGATCTTGAGCCGGCTCGGTCGCCTGCTGCCCGCGCGGTGCGGGGTCGGGTCATGGGTAGGGGTCGGGGTGATGTCTGACTCCCGACTTCCGGCCGGGCTGGCTGGTCGGGAGTTTCCCTGCCCTGCGTGACCTGGTGTGGAAGGTGCCCGACAGTGGCTGCGCGCAGGCGTGTGAACCGGCGCCAGTCGACCCGTGCCCGCCGTGTCCCAGTGGGCGACTATGGCCCGCGTCGGTAATGCTGTGCGACGTGACCACCCCGCAAGATCTCGACGACCGCTTCCGGGAGACGCTGGCGGCACTTCCCGCCGAGCAACGCCGGCGTGATGCCGCCGACCCGGTCACCGACGACGCTCCACTGACCGGCGCGCAACTGCTCGACCTGTTCGACGCGCAGGTCACCAGCAGGCAGCTCGACCTTGCCGGTCGCTGGCTACGCAGCTTCGGAGAGGGCTTCTACACGATCGGTTCGGCCGGGCACGAGGGCAACGCCGCGGTCGCCGCCGCGCTGCGCCCCACCGACCCGGCGCTGCTGCACTACCGCTCCGGGGCTTTCTACTGCGTGCGCGCCGCCCAGGCCGCCGCCGACCCGCCACCGACGTCCACCGTCGAGCCGAACTCCGCGGCCGGGTCCGACTCCAGCGCGGCGCCGACCTCCGCTGTGGGATCCGGCTCCAGCGCCGCGCCGACCTCCGCTGTCGGGCCCGCCTCCGCTGTCGGGCCCGCCTCCAGCGCCGTGCCCACCTCCGCTGCCATGCCCACCTCTGCGGCCGGGTCCGCCTCCAACGTCGAGCCGGCCTCCGCTGCCGGACCCGCTTCCGCTGCCGGACTCGCCTCGACCGCCGTGCCGGCCCCCAGCGCCGAGTCACGGTCCAGCGCAGGCCCTTCGACCGAGGGGGAGCCGGCGGCCGACCCCGCCGCAGAGGTGCCGGCCAGGTCCACGCCGCTCGGTGGCTTCGAGGCGTACGCGGAGGCGGCCCGGGACGTGCTGCGGGGCATGGTCGCCTCCAGCCAGGAGCCGATCGCCGGCGGGCGGCACAAGGTGTTCGGCCGGGCCGATCTGGCCATCGTGCCGACCACGTCCACCATCGCCTCGCACCTGCCCCGGGCGGTCGGGATGGGGCTGGCCGTGGAGCGGCTGCGCCGGATGGAAAGCGCCGGCCGGCGTACCGGGGCGGGGGCTCAGGTGGGCGGTGCCGGGAACGCGCCGTGGCCGAAGGACGCCATAGTGGTCTGCTCTTTCGGCGACGCGTCGGTCAACCACGCGAGCGCCACCGCCGCCTTCAACACTGCCGGCTGGTACGACCACGCGGGGCTGCGCATCCCGGTGCTCTTCGTCTGTGAGGACAACGGGCTGGGCATCAGCGTCCGCTCCCCGAAGGGCTGGGTGGAGGCGACGCTGCGTTCCAAGCCGGGTATCCGCTACTTCAGCGCCGACGGCGCGGACCCGGTGGGTACGTACGCGGCGGCGGCCGAGGCGGCGGCCTGGGTGCGTCGACACCGGCGACCGGCTGTGCTGCACCTGCACACCGTCCGGCTGATGGGGCATGCGGGCGCGGACGCCGAGTCGGCGTACCGCAGCCCGGCCGAGCTCGCCGACGACGTGGCCCGGGACCCGGTGGCCGCCACCGCCCGGCTGCTCGTCGAGGCGGGCGTGGCGACGGGCGAGGAGTTGCTGGCCCGGTACGACGAGACCGGCTGGCAGATCCGCCGGCTCGCCGAGGACGTGTTGGGTGAGCCGAAGCTGGCCTCCGCAGCCGAGGTGGTGTCGGCGCTGGCACCGCGGCGCCCGGTGCGGGTCGCACGTGCGGTGGCCGACGCGGCGGCGCGGGCCAGCGGGCCCGGCGCTGGTGCCCGCGCGGAGGCGTTCGGGGGCAAGCCGCCGGAGCTGACCGGCCCGCTGACACTGGCGCAGAGCATCAACGCGGCGCTCGCCGACGGGATGCTCGACCACCCGCAGATGGCAGTCTTCGGTGAGGACGTGGCCGCAAAGGGCGGCGTGTACGGGGTGACGAAGGGTCTGCGCGACCGCTTCGGGGCGGCCCGGGTCTTCGACACACTGCTCGACGAGACGTCGGTGCTGGGGCTGGGGCTGGGCGCCGGGTTGGCCGGGATGCTGCCGGTGCCGGAGATCCAGTACCTGGCGTACCTGCACAACGCCGAGGACCAGCTGCGCGGCGAGGCCGCCACCATGCAGTTCTTCTCGCAGGGGGCGTTCCGCAACCCGATGGTGGTCCGGGTGGCCGGGCTGGCGTACCAGGAGGGTTTCGGCGGGCACTTCCACAACGACAATTCGGTGTCCGTACTCCGGGATGTGCCCGGTCTGGTGATCGCGGTGCCGGCGCGGCCGGACGATGCCGCGCCCATGCTGCGGACCTGCCTGGCCAGCGCGGCAGTGGACGGCAGCGTCTGCGTCTTCCTGGAGCCGATCGCGCTCTACCACACCCGCGACCTGTACGCCGATGGCGACGGCGAGTGGCTGGCCGGCTATCCCGAGCCGGGCTCGTGGGTGACGGGGCACGTGCCGATCGGCAGGGCGCGGGTCTACCAGGTCGGTACGGCCGACGACCTGACGATCATCACCTTCGGAAACGGGGTACGGATGTCGCTGCGGGCGGCGGCTGTTCTCGCCGAGGAGGGGGTGGGTACGAGGGTCGTGGACCTGCGGTGGCTGGCTCCGCTGCCGGTGGCCGACATCATCAGGGAGTCCTCGGCGACCGGCCGTGTGCTCGTGGTGGACGAGACACGCCGATCAGGCGGGGTCGGTGAGGGTGTCATCGCCGCGCTTGTCGACGCCGGATATGTCGGTGCGGCGCGTCGAGTAGCCGGAGTTGACTCGTTTGTACCATTAGGTCCGGCAGCACGCCAGGTTCTGGTCTCCGTGGAAGCCATTACCGAGGGTGCCCGTACGCTGCTGGCACGGTAAATTCCGATCCACCCGGTGTGCCACTTGCGCGGGGGCCCACAACTGTGTGGACTTTGCCAGACGGCGTCGGCACGACGCCGCGAGCAGGAACAAGAAGAGGAGGCACGCGACAGTGAGCGCGACCGCTGGTCAGGCCGCCGACGGGGTACGCAGCCTGGCGGACCGGTTCGGCATCGAACCGGGGATGGTCGTCATGGAGATGGGGTACGACGACGACGTCGACCAGGATCTCCGGGACGCCCTGACCGACCGCTGTGGAGACCTGGTCGACGAGGACACCGACGAGGTGGTCGACGCGGTGCTGGTGTGGTACCGCGACGGCGACGGTGACCTCTTCGAGCTTCTCGTCGACGCCCTTGGCCCGCTGGCCGACAACGGTGTCGTGTGGCTGCTGACCCCGAAGGCGGGGCGCGAGGGTCACGTAGAGCCGAGTGAGGTCGCGGAGTCCGCGCCCACCGCCGGCCTTCAGCAGACCTCGACCGTCAACGCCGGTCGGGACTGGAGCGGCGCCCGCCTGGTGCTGCGCCGGGGGGCCAAGGCCAAGAAGTAGCCCAACCGGCCCCCCGCACCCGGCGGTCCACACCGCCGGGTGTGGCAGGCTGGCGTCATCGAGCAACACGAGGAGCCCTCATGCCCATCCAGGTCGGCACCGAGGCGCCGGACTTCCTCCTGAAGGACCAGAACAACCAGGAGGTCCGCCTCTCGGCCTTCCGGGGGCGTCGCACCGTGCTGCTGGTCTTCTACCCGCTCGCCTTCACCGGCGTCTGCCAGGGCGAGCTGAGCGAAGTTCGAGACAACCTCGACGAGTACGTCAACGACGCCGTACAGGTTCTGACGGTCAGCGTCGACTCGGTCTACAGCCACAAGATCTGGGCCGACCGGGAGGGCTACCAGTTCCCGATGCTCGCCGACTTCTGGCCACACGGTGCTGTCGCCCAGGCGTACGGGGTCTTCAACGACGTGGCCGGCGTCGCCAACCGGGGCACCTTCGTCATCGACAAGACCGGCATCGTCCGCTTCGCCGAGATGAACAGCCCGGGGGAGGCCCGGGTCCAAACCCGCTGGCGCAAGGCCATCGCGGAAGCCGCCGCCTGACCCGGGGTACGCCGCGCGCCCCGAGCGGGCGGGAGCAGGTAAGCTTGCCAGCCACCGGCCCGCCACACACGGGGCGTTCCGGGCGCGTAGCTCAGTGGGAGAGCACTCGCCTTACAAGCGAGGGGTCGCAGGTTCGAAACCTGCCGCGCCCACAAACCCCTCTCACCTGCGGAAACGTGGGAGGTGTGCAGCACCACCCGATCGCTCAGGCGCTCGGACAGCACTCGCTTACCGGGCGCACCGCCTGCCGTCTGCCGCGTCGGTTCACGCGCCGTCCAGGTGGACGTACACCCGGTCGAAGCGCAGCTCGGCCAGATCCTGGCGCGGAACCATCCAGCTGATGAGGTTCTGCTCCCCGCCGTTGACCATGTCGGTGCCGTCCGCCGAGGCCAGCAGAACCCAGTCCTCGTCCGTTGGCGATTCCATGCCGGAAGCGGGCGGCCGCGGATTGGCGACCTTTGTGACCGCGTCGATGGGCCCGTTGTTGAGCTCAATGGGGAAGCCGCCCAGCTGCACCCCTCTTTCGCCGAGTGGATATACCTGCGAGTCTTCCCACGCCCTGGACAGGCCCTTGCCGCACGGATGCTCGGGGGTATCGCTGTCGTCGGCAGAGTGGAGAGGGTGATAGGGGGCGATCGTCAGGCGCAGACTCTCCACGGGCCACGGGCCATCTTCGTCTTCATCGTCTTCGTCTTCGTCTTCGTCTTCGCCCTCGACGCTCCAGGGTCGCTCGGCGACGGCTGCTCCGGCGGGGACATACAGCACCGTGCCTCCGAGGTCGCAACACGCGTCGCCGTCGTCGCCGGAGAACAGCAGCAGCTGACCGTCGGAGGGCAGGGGCAGGTCTGTCGCCTCGGCAGGCAGGGCCGCGCAGTCGATCGAGGCGACAAGGGTGAACGGCGGGTGGGGCACGTCGGCCGGAAGCCACGGGTTGCCACCCCACCGGCCTACTACCGGCCCGTCCCCGTAAGGGAGGAGCGTCGCAAACGGGCGGAGGCCGCTAATCCATTCGTCGACGTCGGCTGGCGGGATGCTTTGCTCGGCCGCCTTGGCGCGGAACGGGTCGATGAACCTTTGCATGTACGTCGAACTCATGCGCGGCAGTGTAGGGAGGAACACCGACAGGCCGGAGTGACGGTAAGCCGTCCAACTGCCTCGACGGTGTCAAACCCCCGTGGGCAAGGCTAGTCGCGTGCGCCGGCGGCCGGCCGGGTAGCGCCCCCAGCTGATCGGGCGGGACTCCGCCGGTGGCGGATCGTCCCACTGATCATCCGTTCACTGTCCGAGCCGGATGATTCGGGTGGGTCAGCCATACGCCGGCCAGCGCCACGAAGGCCACGCCGTCAGCGGCGAGGGACCAGTTGAGGGACGCCAGGAGGTGGGGCTGGGCCTGGAGCAGAGGGGTGCCGATCAGGGCCACCCAGCACGCGAAGAGCGCGACCCCGACCGCAGCGGTGGTCAGGAGCCCCGACAACCAGCCGCGGGTCGAGACCAGGGCAAGGACGACCACGACGGCCACGACGAGCGCCAGGAAGTAGAACGGCAGGTAGATGAAAATGAACGCGCCGAACCTGCCGCCGGCCTCCAACTCGCCCCACGCCTCTCGGTCTGGCCGCGAGAAGCGCAGACCGTAACCGAGGATCGCGCAGGCGATCGCGACCGCACAAGCGGCGACTGTCTGCGAGGCTCGTCGACGGTTCCTCGAATTTCCCATGGCACACCGTACTTGCTCTGCGGCAGGCGGCGGCTCCGCCCTGCGGCTCCCTGCCGGAACCGAGCCTCGACGGCGCCGGGGCGGCGGACGGTCAGTCACCGGGCCGCACCCGGTGCGTGGACGAGCCGGCCGAGCGCCCAGAACTATCGGCGGGCCCACCTGCTCGGCGGTGCCGGGGTTCGCACTTTCGGTGGGATGAGGGGTATTTGTGGCTGAGCATTACCGTCCGAGACGGCGGCAATCGGAAGATCTTCGCTATTCAAGATAATGTTACGACCTGTGTTGCGGATGCTTGGGATACCCAATTTGTCGGCAGTGGACCGATGTATTTGATCGGCATTCCTGATTGCCTTATTGTAAATCGCATTTAGGGTTCCGGCCAGCCGGTGGATCCGACGCCGCCGCCCAGCGTCCACATCGAGCCGAGGAACCAGGCGGGCCACCCCGCAGGCACAGTTTTGCCAGCCGCTTGACCTGTTGTCGGCCATCAGCCGCACCCGTACGGTTGCCGCACCAGCATTCCGTGTGATTAGCCAGATGAATTGTGGCAATTGCAGCGGTGCTGATGGAATCGGAATTCATCTTTGATGGGATTTAATGTGAAGAAAATGAGAAGGTCTGTGGCGGTCTTGGCGGTTCTGGCCATGGCGGCGGCGGGATGTGGGCAGGACGCAGAGTCGAGCCCGTCTGCGTCCGAGCCGGCCACGCCGACGAGCGCGGCATCCGCAGCTGCGTCCGCGTCCGCATCCGCGCCCGCGGCGGTCGACATCGACACGTCCACCAACGAGAAGCCGGTGGACGGTTCGGACGCCGCTGCCGTGAAGACGGTCGACGTCAAGGCGCGGCCGGCGGCGCAGGCCCCAGCCTCGGCGTCGGGGTACTACAAGCTCAAGACCGTGTTCCGCGGCGAGGACGAGTGCCTGGAAGGCAACCGCGTCGACGGCAACTCGACCCTCGCCGGCGCCGCGTTCCAGAACACCTGCAAGGACGTGGACGGGCAAGCCTGGAGTTTCACCAAGCGCCCCGACGGCTACTACACGCTGCGGACGAAGTTCCTCGGCGAGGAAAAGTGCCTGGAAGGCAACCAGATCGATGGGAAGGTCCTCGGCGGCGCCGCATTCCTCGACACCTGCCGCGAGGTCACCGGACAACAGTGGAAGCTGGTCGAAGCCGGTGACAACCTCTTCCGGCTACAGACGAAGTTCCGGGAGAAGGAAGGCGAATGCCTGGAAGGTAACCGGTTCGCACCGGCGTCCGTGCTGAAGGGGGCGTCGTTCACGGACAAGTGCCAGAACGTGACCGGTCAGCTCTGGTACCTCACCGCGATTCCTGCCTGACGACACTGCATTTACTGAAGGAGCCCGGACAGCAGTCCGGGCTCCTCCGCGGGCGCGTGGTGCATCCGGCGTCAGTACGGCGACGTCAAGCCGGCGCGAGAACTGCTGCGGGTCTAACCTGCCAGTCGGGATATCAGTTCATTACGCAAGGGCCACGATTCGTCATTGATGCACTCTGCTAGGCAGGCCAGCCCAAGTGCCAGAGGCCAGGAAACCGCATCCCGGTGCTTGCGCGGCAGCATCTCAAGCGGCTGACGAGGGTCCCACAGCCGCACCGGTGCGAGGCTGACCGGCATGACTTCGTGGACGAAAGACCGCTCCACTCGCCGCACTGATCGGTCGAGCATCTGGTCACCGGTGAGTCTGAGGAGGGTTGCGGCGCAGAATTCGGGCATGGCTCCCCGGCTGATCCAACGACCATGGCCAACGACAGCGCTGCCCTGTATCTCGTTCGCTTCCAGGTGGCATTCTTCCTGCAGTTCGCGCTCGGCGCCGTTGATAACAATAGTTTGGATAGTCCAGTCGGCCATGTTGTGAGGCATGTCCTTGGGTTCGAGTGCACCCGATCCGGACGGGGCAAGCAAGCCGGGGCTGCCCATGTTCTCGGGGGTCTGCGACACAAGGAGCAATTGCCCGTCGGTGGTGAAGGCAAGCGTCGATACGCCGATGATGTTCGCGAGGCGGCTTCGCCTGAAGGGGATCAGCCGTCCCTCGGGGTCGAGGATGAGATCACGACCACGAAGGGCGGGACTCTTGCGTCCCACCTCCCAGACATCCAGGGGGGCGAGCAGGTTGCTGCACAAGAAGTCGAAGTAGCGGGCGGCTCTCAGCTTGGCGACGTCGTCGCCCAGAAGATCCGATGCCAGGCAGAGCACGCGGTCGTTGTAAATCTTCCCGGTCTTGGCGCGGCGGGTCAGATAGTCAAGGGACCAGGTCCTCAAATCACGGGGAAGCACGTAGTCCGGGGTTTGAAGAATGGCGCGGATGGGTCGTTTGCGGAGTTCGGCATTCTCCCGACACAGCATTATTCCTACGTCTCGGGCGCTTTCTATGCTCGGGCCGAGGGCGACCGACTGATCTACAACGTCCTTGTATTTGTCGCCCTCTCGCGGCTGGAACCGCAATTCCTCTGAGCGGCGGCGGTTGGCCCGGGTCTCCATGAAGGAGAGGGTAGCGCCAGCAAGTCCCGCAGCCACACTAACTGGCCGAGGCGGATTGACCAGGGCGGTTGCTGCGCCGAACGAGGCCAAGACAATGCCGACGGTGGTGAGTCGGAAGCGCCACAGCCGGTAGCGCCAGATGGTCAGCTTCGTCCTCACCGATCTCTTAGCTCCAAGCATCTGCGCTCTCCGCCGGTGTGGCTGCCTCGGGTGCTGCATCCTAACGGCGGATGAAAACTTGTCGCGTACGGCCGAATCCGAGAGCCGGCAGAGAAGTGGGACAATTCTGAACACGACCGACGGCCGTGATCTTGTCTGCATCGCCTGCGTCGGATATTTGACTCCTGGGCGAGCCTACGAGCAACGTGCCCGTACCCGATCCAGCTCGTGTTGCGTGCCGATGGCCGACCGGTGCTCGGGGTGCTCGACGTAGTGGCGGATCGTTTCCGCGAGAAATGTCGGATCGACGTGCAGTGGGCCATCGGCAGCGAGAACGGTACGGGTGGGCGGCCCGGCGTCGCCGGCTGTTGCATGAGGGTGAGGTTCGCGGTGCGCCGGGCCGGTGGCGGTGGGCCGCCGGGGAGCAGCCGGTCCCAGCGGACGAAGGCGCGCCGGGCCAGCCACTGCTTGGTGATGCCCTCCCGGTCCAGGATCAGGCGCGGTCGGTCCAGCAGCAGCACGGCTGCCATGGCTGCCAGGACGACGGCCGGGACGGCAATGCTCAGGGCGAGAGCGCCGGGGATCTCGGCGAGCCGCACGCGGTCCGCGCCCGGAACCCGCTCGGTCAACACCGCACCTCCGGCCAGCCAGCCGACGAGGATCGCCCAGTGGCTGAGCCAGCGAGGGCTGGCCGTGGCGACGAAGCTCTCCGTCCCGGCCGCGATCTCCCAGGTCGCCGGACGCTGGCGGACCCGCCTGGTGAGCAGGGCATGTGCTGCCGCCGGCAGAAGTATGCATGCGGCCTGGGCGGCCGCCCAGACCACGAAGGCGAGGCCACTCGGTTCGATCCGCCAGGTCACCGGCTTGAACCACAGTTCGGTGCAGATCCGCAGGGCGAGCGCGGCCACCGCGAAGGGCCAGATCAGCAGGCGCGCCACGCGAGGGGACATGCCCGCAAGCTAGACGACCCGGGCAACCCGCCCACCAACTCACCCTGGCCCACCAGAGGAACGGTGGTGCCGTTGCGCGACAGGCACCGGGAGCGCTGGCTTGCCGCGATCGAGGTACGGACGGATCGGCGCGTTGCGTTCGTGGATGCTGTGCGCCCGTGTTGGATCGGGACCTGTGACGCCGTAGAGCGGGAGGCCGAGTGGGGTACGCGCAGGTCAACGGGCTGCGGCTCTGGTACGAGTCGTACGGCGCGGGTCGGCCGTTGGTGCTGCTGCACGGCGGCTACGGGTCGACGGAGATGTTCGCCCCGATCGTGCCGGCGCTGGCCAAGCGACGCCGGGTCGTCGCGGTGGACCTCCAGGGTCACGGGCGCACTGCCGACGTCGACAGGCCGTTGCGCTACGAGACGATGGCCGACGACATCGCCGCGCTGCTCGGGCACCTCGACCTGTCAACGGCCGATCTGCTGGGCTACTCACTCGGCGGTGGTGTCGCGTTGCGTACCGCCATCCAGCATCCGACGCTGGTACGTCGGCTGGTGCTGGTCTCCACCCCATGTCGGAGCGCCGGCTGGTATCCGGAGGTGCTGGCCGCCATGGCCGCCCAGGACGAGCGGACCGGCGAGCGGATGCGCGGCACGCCACCACACCTGCTCTACGAACGTGTCGCGCCGCGCCCGCAGGACTGGCCACGTCTGTGGGCAAAGAGCGGTGACCTGCTACGCCGTGACTACGACTGGTCGGGCGAGGTGGCCCGGCTGAGCATGCCGACGATGTTGGTCTTCGCCGACGCCGACTCGATCCCGACCAACCACGTGGCGGAGTTCTACGGGCTGCTTGGCGGCGGGCACCGCGACGCCGGTTGGGACGGCACCGACCGGCCCGCCGCCAGACTGGCTGTGCTGCCCGGCCACACGCACTACGACATCGTCGGCGCACCGGCCCTGCCGGCGGCGGTGCTGTCGTTCCTCACCCACCGGGTCGGCGCGCCCACCTGACCCCACCCCCGAGCCGGCGCGCCACCTGATCCGTCGAGGCCGCGTGCGCTGAAGTGCCGTCGGTTTGTGGTCCAGGACATGACGGCGGCCACCTGACCGGCAGTCCGCTCGGAAGCGCCCTACCCTCGGGGCAGGGCGAATTCAGGGAGCGTGATCGTGGAACTGGCGCACATCGGCGCGGTGCTGTTCGACATGGATGGCACGCTTGTGGATTCGGACCCCGCCGTGGAGCGGGCGTGGGAGCGGTGGTCGTCCGAGTACGCCGTCGACCCGGTGGCGGCGCTCGCCATAGCGCACGGCAGGCCCGCCGATCAGACCATTCGCCGGCTGCTGCCCGGGCTCGACGACGCGGCCGTCGCCGTGGCGGCGGCCCGGCAGCTGACGTTGCAGTACGACGACCTGTCGGACGTGACAGCGACCCCGGGCGCACACGAGGTGCTGGCGGTCCTTGCCCGGTTGGGGTTGCAGTGGGCGGTGGTGACAAGCGCCGACGTCCGGCTGGCGGAGGCCCGCCTCGGTGCCGCAGGCATCGAGGCGCCGGTGCTGGTGACAGTCGAGGACGTACGCGTAGGTAAGCCGGACCCGGAGGGCTATCTGCGTGCGGCCGCGTTGCTCGACGTACCGCCGGAGCGGTGCCTGGTCGTCGAGGACGCCGAGGTCGGGTTGCAGGCCGGGCGCGCGGCGGGCGCGATGACCGCGGCGCTGAAGGGACTCGACGGCGACCTGCGGCTTGTCGACCTGACGCAACTGGCGGACGGACTCGTGTCGGCTCCCACGGCACGCTGACCGGCGACGGGGACCGGGCGGCTCGCTGACGGGGTGGCAGGGTCGGGCCGGTTCTGCTCCACTTCCTGCTGGATCCCGACACCCAGAGAAAGGCGGAGCCGGTGGAGTTGACCTTGATGCCGATGAGTGAGCAGGAGCTGGCCCGGCTTCTGGGCCCGCTGGAACGCGCGTACGCCGAGGATCTGGCCACGCACCAGGGGATGAGCGTGCAGGCGGCGCGGGAGCGGTCGGCGGACCAGTTACGGCAGTTGCTGCCGGCGGGCGCGGCCACCGAGGAGGCGCTGCTGCGGCTGGCGCGGGTCGGCGACACCGAGGTCGGCTGGATCTGGGTGACCCTGCCCGGGGCGGCCGGCACCACCGACGCCACCCGGGCCTGGATTCACAACATCGAGGTGCATCCGGCGCACCGGGGACGCGGCTACGCGCGGCGGATGATCCAGCTCATGGAGGCCGAACTGGCCCGACTCGGCGTACCCGAGGTGGGGTTGAACGTCTTCGGCACGAACACCGTGGCGATCGGGCTCTATCAGAGCCTCGGGTTCCAGGTGACCGCGCAGCAGATGGCCAAGCCGATCGACCCGGTGGGCTGAGCCTGCGGCGACGCCGGTCCTCTGAGCAGGACTGTTCGTCCGTCCAGCGGGAAACCGCGCCGGACCGCACCCGGGGAGGAGCGACGGATGACGCATGGCGCCGGACTGACAATCGGTGTGCTCGGCTCGTACGGTGGTCGGAACCTCGGTGACGAGGCGATCCTCACCGGCTTGCTCACCGATCTGCGCACGCAGGAGCCGAACGCCCGGATCATCGTCTTTTCCCGTAACCCCGAGCACACCCGTGCCGCCCACCCGGACGTGGAGGCGGTGCCCTGGGAGGGCGTCAGCCGTACCGACTCGGCGCTTGTCCTGGCCCAGCTCGACCTGCTCATCCTGGGCGGTGGCGGCATCCTCTACGACCGGGAGGCCCGCCGCTACCTGCGGGTCGTCCGGGTCGCGCAGGAACGAGGGCTACCCCTTATCACGTACGCGGTGGGGGTCGGGCCGCTCAGCGACTCGGTGGACACCGGCATGGTCCGGGAGACGCTCGCCAGCGCCGTGCAGGTGACAGTCCGTGACCAGGAGTCCCGGATGGTGCTTGAGGAGGCCGGGTTGCTCAACCCGATCACTGTCACCGCCGACCCGGCGTTCCTGTTGCAGCCAGCCGACTTTCCGGCCCACCTGCTGGCCGAGGAGGGTGTGCCGGTGGGCAAACCTCTTGTCGGGATCAGCGTGCGGGAGCCGGGACGGGCCGCCGAACGCCTCGACGTCGACGGATACCACCGGCTGCTGGCCCAGATCGGCGACTTCCTGGTGCACCGGATCGACGCGCACGTGCTGTTCGTGCCGATGGAACGCGACGACATCCGGCACTCCCACGGGGTGCTGTCGCACATGGTCGCCGCCGAGCGGGGGCGGATCCTGCACGGCAACTACTCCCCGGAGCAGGTGCTCGGTCTGATGCGCCACTTCGACCTGGCCGTCGGTATGCGCCTGCACTTTTTGATCTTCGCGGCGATGGTGGGCACGCCGTTCCTCCCACTGCCGTACGCCGGCAAGGTCTTCGACCTTGCCCAGCGGCTCGGAGTGCCGGCGCTGCGTGGCGTGGAGCGGGAGGTCGAAGGGCCGCTACTTGCCGAGGTCGACCGGCTCTGGGACGAACGCGAGGAACGCGCCGAGGCCACCGCGCGGCGGGTGGCCGAGGTCTGCGAGCAGGCCCGGGGCACCTCGGAGGTCACCCGCGCGGTGCTGGAGAGCCTGCGTAGCCAGACGCTGACCCGGGTCTGATCCGGCTGTCACACCGCCGGGCCGGTCCACCGGTAGCGCCACTCGCGGTCTTCCTCGCGGGCGGACTCCAACTCGTAGATCTGCGCCTCGGCCAGCCCTCCGGAACCGAGGTGGTGGTGGGTGAGCGGCGGGCGGCCGTTGCTGTCCAGTTCCACGGTCACGGTCTGCCCGTCCGCCGCGCCGCCGACGAGGAGGATCTGCACGGAGGAAGCCATGCGCCCATCCTGCCTGCCGTGCCGCCCGCCCGCAGCGGATAGCGGGGCAGTGCGACGACAGTTGCGCGGCTAGGGTCGGCGGATGGCAGAGCAGTCCATCGATATGACGCTCGGTCCGGTGCGCGCCCGCACCGGCGACGAGCGGGCGGTGCTGGAGTCGTTCCTCGACTTCCACCGCGCCGTGCTGCTGCGCAAGCTGCGCGGTCTGTCCGACGCCGATGCCGGTCGCCGGTTGGTGCCGTCGGCGACCACGCTCGTCGGTCTGGTCAAGCACCTGACCCTGGTCGAGCGGAACTGGTTTCCGACCCTGTTGGCCCCGGAGCCCGGTGCGGTCCACCTGACCTCGGCCGAGGACGCGGCGGCGAGCTTCACGCTCGACGACCAGGACACTGTCGCCGGGCTCACCGAGGCGTACGAAAGGGCCTGCGCCCGGTCCCGGGCGGTCGCTGCGAGATTCGACCTCGACCATGTGGTGTCGCACCCGCAGCTCGGCGAGGTGTCGCTGCGCTGGATTCTCGTGCACCTCATCGAGGAGACGGCCCGGCACGCCGGTCATGCCGACATCCTGCGGGAGTTGACCGACGGCGAGACCGGCGCGGTCTGATCTGTTGCGCTCCGAACCGCTTGATCCCGGGTTCATGGAAATCGGGGTGTCCCGCCGACGCGGATACCGCGATTTCAGTGAAATCGAGTCGATCATGGGCGGCGGCGCGTCGTCTTCCCACCTGGGCCGCCTATCCTGGGCGCGGGCGGCGACGAGGGGGAGTACGTGCTTGTCATCCACGGGCTGTGGCTGCCCGGCGACGGCGCGTCCGCGGGGCTCGCGGTGTGGGCGGAGGACAGCGCCGCCCCGGTAGCCGCCACGCCGCGCTCCGGCCGCCCGCCCCGGGAGCGCCAGCACCCGTTCGTCGCCGGGCACGCCGACCTGGCCGCAGTCCTCGCCGACGCCGCCGAGCCGGCACGCCCGGACACCGCGCTGCTCACCCTGCCGACCCGGGCGGGCGCGCCGACCGACTCACCCGAGCTGATCCGGACCGCCGTCGCACCCCCGGCCCGAGCCCGGCTCACCCTGGCCAGGTGGCGGGTCCCCATCCTGGTGTACGCCCCAGACGACGCCCTACCGCTGTTACGCGCCCTGCACGATCTCCCTGTGGTGCCTGGCTCGACCCTGCGCCACCTCGCCGAGGTTGCCGACTTCGCCGCCGACCTGGTGACCCGGGGCCGCGTCCTACCCGGCGTCAGCCCGACGGCCGCTGTGGCGCTGCCGGGTGCCGGCGGCCAGGTTCCGGCCCTGGCCGTCTGGCGTCCGCTGCTGACCGGCACCGACGCCGCATGGGCGCGATCCCTGGCGCTGGCCCTGCCGCCAGCGGCCCGAGCCGCCGCCGCGGAGACCACCGGTTCGAGCGGTGCCGAGCTGACCGCTGCTGCGCTGGTCGCGGACGCGCTCGACGCGCTTACCGACGCCGCCGCCCGGGCCGCACTGGCGACCACCACCCTGGCCCGGGGCCTGCGTCCGGGCGGGCCGGCACCGGCTTGGCTGGCGGCGCTCGCCGGGCCGCGGCGCGACTTCACCATCGAGGCGGCGGCGCTGGCCACCCTCCGCACCGAACTGGACGACTGGCAGCGGGACGCGGCAGGCGGCGCGGTCCGGGCCAGCTTCCGCCTGGTGGAGCCGCCTCCCGACGAGATCACCGAACCGATCCTCGCCACCCGGTCCGCGCCGACCGACGCCAGCCACGCCGATGCCAGCCACGCCGACGGCAGTCGCGCCGCCCCCAGCCCGGCCGCCCCCAGCCCCGTCGAAGACGGGCCTGCCGGTGGTGGGCGGTGGCGGTTGGAGTTCGGCTTGCAGGCCGCTGACGAGCCCGGCCTGCACGTC
Organism: Micromonospora sp. DT68; assembly: GCF_049847245.1. Taxonomy (NCBI): domain Bacteria; kingdom Bacillati; phylum Actinomycetota; class Actinomycetes; order Micromonosporales; family Micromonosporaceae; genus Micromonospora; species Micromonospora sp. DT68. The sequence goes on along the minus strand of NZ_JBNCNZ010000011.1, from coordinate 39,434 downwards.
GACGCCGGGCAGATCTGGCGGTCGCCGCACACCCTCGGTGGGCTGGCCGGCGCCACTTCCAATCCGCAGGAGACCCTGCTCGCCGAGCTGGGCAGGGCCAGCCGGCTCTGGCCGGATCTGGACGCCGCGCTGCGTACCGCCGCGCCCGAGGCGATGGACCTGGACGTCGACGGCGCGCACCGGTTCCTCAGCGAGGGCGCTCCGGTGCTGCACGCCGCCGGTTTCGGGGTGCTGCTGCCGTCCTGGTGGCAGCGCCCGTCGGCGCGGCTCGGCGCCCGGCTGCGCGCCCGCAGCCGTACCGCGCCCGGCACGGTGGCCGGCACCGAGGCCGGCGTCGGGTTGGACGCGCTCGTCGACTACCGCTGGGAGGTGGCGCTCGGCGACCAACCGCTGTCCGCCGACGAGTTGGCGGCGCTCGCCGAGTTGAAGACCCCATTGGTACGCCTGCGCGGTCGCTGGGTGGAGCTGGACCCGGGGCGTCTCGCCGCCGGGTTGCGTCTGCTCCGGTCGGCGGGCGAGCTGACCGTCGCCGACCTGCTGCGCCTCGGGCTCGCCGACGGCGACGACACCGGTGCGCTGCCGGTGCTGGAGGTGACCGCCGACGGTCCGCTGGGTGATCTTCTCGCCGGTGCTGTCGAGCGGCGGCTCACCCCGCTCGATCCGCCGCCGGGTTTCGTGGGGACGCTGCGGCCGTACCAGCGGCGTGGGTTGGCCTGGCTGGCCTTCCTGCGCTCACTCGGGTTGGGCGGCGTGCTCGCCGACGACATGGGGCTGGGCAAGACGGTGCAGCTGCTGGCGCTGCTCGCCGGGGATCCGCCGGACGCCGGGCCCACACTGCTGGTCTGTCCGATGTCGCTTGTCGGCAACTGGCAGCGGGAGGCGGCGAAGTTCACGCCGGGGCTGCGTGTGCACGTACACCATGGGGCGGAGCGGGTGCGGGGGCCGGAGTTCACGGCGGCCGCGCACGGCGCGGACCTGGTCCTCACCACCTATTCGGTGGCGGCCCGCGACGCGGTGGATCTGGCCGGCATCGACTGGCATCGGGTGGTAGTGGACGAGGCCCAGGCGATCAAGAACGCGTCGACCCGGCAGGCCGAGGCGGTCCGCGCGCTGCCCGCGCGGCAACGGGTGGCGGTGACCGGTACGCCTGTGGAGAACCGGCTCGCCGACCTCTGGTCGATCATGCAGTTCGCCAATCCGGGTCTGCTCGGGCCGGCGGCGACGTTCCGTAAGCGGTTCGCCGAGCCGATCGAGCGCAACGGTGACGCCGAGGCCGCCGAGCGGCTGCGCCGGATCACCGGACCGTTCGTGCTGCGTCGACTCAAGACCGACTCGTCGATCATCTCGGACCTGCCGGAGAAGCTGGAGATGGAGGTGCTCTGCAACCTCACGGCCGAACAGGCGGCCCTCTACCAGGTGGTCGTCGACGACATGCTCGCCCGGATCGAGTCCAGCGACGGCATCGAACGGCGCGGGTTGGTGCTGGCCACCATGACCCGGCTCAAGCAGGTCTGCAACCACCCGGCGCAACTGCTGCGCGACGGCTCGCCGCTTGACGGTCGCTCCGGCAAGCTGGCCCGGCTGACCGAGATCCTGGAGGAGGTGCTGGCGGCGGGGGAGCGGGCGTTGCTGTTCACCCAGTACGCCGAGTTCGGTGCGATGCTGCGCGGGCACCTGTCGGCGCGGTTCGGCCGGGAGGTGCTGTTCCTGCACGGCGGTGTCGGCAAGGCCGAGCGGGATGCCATGGTGCAGCGGTTCCAGTCGGCCGAGGGGCCGCCGCTGTTCGTCCTGTCGCTCAAGGCCGGCGGCACCGGGCTCACCCTGACCGCCGCCAACCACGTGGTGCATGTGGACCGGTGGTGGAATCCGGCGGTGGAGGACCAGGCCACCGATCGGGCGTTCCGGATCGGGCAGCGGCGGCGGGTGCAGGTCCGCAAGTTCGTCTGCGCCGGCACCGTGGAGGAGAAGGTGGCCGCGATGATCGCGGACAAGCGCGCCCTAGCGCAGCGGGTGGTGGGCACCGGCGAGCAGTGGATCACCGAGCTGTCCACCGGGCAGCTGCGGGAGCTGTTCGCCCTGGAGGCCGGCGCGGTGGTGGAGTAGTGAGCGAGCGGAGCGAGCGAACCATCAGGCACAGCAGCGTTGTGCCTCGCGGCAGCACGGATCGCAGCGGAGTGCTGGCGTGAGCACCGACAGGTTCGCCGACTACGGCCGTCCCCGCCGGGTCGACGGGGGTCTGCGCGCCCGCAGCGCCCGTGGCGCGATCGGGCGGTCCTGGTGGTCCCGGCGTTTCCTGGAGGTGCTGGAGTCGTTCGCGCTCGGCACCCGGTTGACGCGTGGCAGATCGTACGCGCGGGCTGGTCAAGTGCTCCGGCTCGACATCGCGCCCGGGCGGGTCACGGCCGAGGTGCAGGGCTCCCGGCCGCGCCCGTACGAGGTCTCCATCGCACTTGCCGCGTTTCCGCCCGCGCTGTGGTCCCAGGTCGAGGCGGAACTGGCCGGGCAGGCGTTCTTCAGCGCCCGACTGCTCGCCGGGGACCTGCCCGACGAGTTGGAGGAGCTGTTCGCCGCAGCCGGCGCGCCGCTCTTTCCGGGCGCCGTGGACGAGCTGACCCAGCGTTGCAACTGTCCCGATTTCGCGGTGCCGTGCAAGCACCTCGCGGCCACGTTCTATCTGCTGGCCGAGGCGTTCGACGCGGACCCGTTCGAGCTGCTGCACTGGCGTGGGCGGTCCCGCGCGGACCTGCTCGACCGGCTGCGTGCCCGTCGGGCCGAGGCCACCGGCGCGGCGGTCACCGTCCCGGAGTCGTCCACCGTAGACCGCAGAGGGTCCGATGTGGACGTCCTGCCGCCGGCCGGTGCGGCGCGGGCGCTCGCCGGGCTGTCGGCGACCCCGCTCGCCGAGGCGACGGACAGGTTCTGGGCGTCGCCGGTCCCGCTTCCTGACCGGCCGCCCAGGCTGGCGACCGGACCGGACCTCCTGCTGCGCCAGCTCGGTCCGCCAGCGCCGGCCATCGGCGGGCCGGGACTGCTCGAACGGCTGCGGCGCGCGTACCGGGCGTTCGACCCGGCCGACCGGTGAGCCGTCATGTCCATCGGCGGCGGAACCGCCACATGACCGCCGCGTTGGCGATCAGCACCACCGCGCAGATCGCACCGGCCAGCCGGCCGGCGAACACGGCCATCGCCGGAAGCGAAGCCCACAGCACGATCGTCAACAACATCAGGTAGCGGCCCCGGCGGCCCCGGATCCGGTGATCGAGCCGGGCGAAGAAAGCTGGGTCGCTCTCCCGGAGCTGACGGGTGATCTGGTCGAACCTGCGCTGATCCTCTTTGCTGAGCATGGCGCTGCCTTCCCCTCACGCGTTCAGCGGTTCGGCGGCATACCCGCTGCGGTGGCGGCTCACGCTCGCCCGCCGCTCCTACTTTTCCTCCCGCGTGAAGGCACCTCACGTCCTGCTTATCCGTACCTTAAGTTTGTCTGTGGTCGCGGACGACGCCGAATGTCTCGCGTACGGCGGCGTGGTCCGATCCGTCCCCGGCTGCGGTACGTCCGCCCTGCTGGGAAGGTCGATGCCCGTCTCGTGTGCCCGAACCGGCACCACGGCGCTGGTGAGCCCTGTCTTAAGTGCCCTCACGAGGGCGTTCAGGACAGCTTGAAGGCACCTGGGCGCTTGGTTACCTTGCCGTAGCAACCCCCTCAGGCAACAGTCGCCGCACCTGCCGCACCCGCTCGGTCGCAGCTTTCGGCGCTCATCAGAAATCGGGATTGGTACATGGCCGACCAGAATGTGCCACCACGTCGACCGCGGGACGACCGCGGCTGGGACGGACGCCAGCACCACAGTGCGGACGGGTACGGCGACTCCACCGCGTCCGCGTCGTACGGGTACGACTCGCCCGACTCCCATCAGGGCGGCTACCCGGCGCAGTCCGACCCGCGTAACCAGTACGGCGACGGATACGGACACCCCGCCGCAGCCCCGCGCGGACCTCAGTGGGTCGGACCGGAGGGTCTGGGCCGCCCGGCCCCCGCCCGCCCGGCCGGCAGCGGACTGCCCACCCTGGACGATGACGACGAGCCGGGCCGCAAGGTCGGCCGGCGCAAGGCCATCGTCGCGCTTGGCGGTACGGCCGCCGTCGTGGCCGGCGGTGCGGCGCTCGCCATGACCCCGCAGATCCGTGGCCTCTTCGGCGACGAGGCGGCGGCCGGCGACGCGACCGGCAGCACTGTCACCGACGGCAACGCGGCGCGGCCCAGCGGCCAGCAGCCCAGCACGGTGCGCACCTACACCGAGCAGAACGAGAGCTACATGGGCTCCCGGGCCGGAGAGGCGCTGAAGAAGAACGCGCCCGCCGGTGGCCGGACGTTCTCCGGGCCGGCGGCAGCCGCCGCGGAGACCCAGGTGACTGTCAAGACGGTGCTGGCCAAGGACCCGATCCTGCACCTGGCCCGGCGGACCACCTTCGGTCCGACGCCGGGCGTGATCGCCGACATCAAGAAGCAGGGCATCGACGCCTGGATCCGCGCCCAGCTCGACCCGGACAAGATCGAGCCGAGCAAGGCCGAGTTGAAGATCGCCGAGCTGCCCACCCAGAAGCTCACCGTGCAGCAGTTGCGCGAGCAGCGGGAGGCGCTCAACGAGCAGGGCGCCCAGGCGCAGCGGGAGGTTGTCGACGCGACCATCGCCCGGCAGATCTGGTCGAAGCGCCAACTGTTCGAGGTGATGGTCGACTTCTGGAACGACTTCCTGCACGTCGCCGCCGACTTCGACGGTGGCGAGGCGTACCGGACCTCGTTCGACAAGGACGTGGTGCGCAAGCACGCGCTGGGCAGCTACCCCGAGATGCTTGTCGCCGCGAACAAGCACCCCGCGCTGCTGATCTACCTGAACCAGAAGGACTCCCGCAAGGACGCGATCAACGAGAACCTCGCCCGGGAGAACCTCGAGCTGTACTCGGTCGGCGTCGACGGCGGCTACACGGAGGGCGACGTCCGCCAGGCGGCCATGCTGCAGACCGGCCGTGGCGTCGACGACAAGGGCCAGTACCGCCTGCGGGTCAACCAGCACTACATGGGCAAGGTGAAGATCCTCGGCTTCACCCACCCGAACACGTTCAGCATCAAGGACGTCAACAACCCGACCGACAAGGAGATCGCCGCCGTGGACGCGGCGATCGACAAGTACATCACCTACATCGCGCTGCACCCGTCGACGGCCAAGTACGTCGCGCAGAGCCTCGCCACCCGGTTCGTCTCGGACACCCCGCCGAAGTCCCTTGTGGACCGGCTCGCCAAGACGTACAGCAGCAACAACGGCCTGATCAAGCCGGTGCTGATGACGCTGTTCAGCTCCTCGGAGTTCTGGGCGGCGGTGGGCCAGAAGGTGCGCCGGCCGATGGAGTACCTGGTGGCCACGTACCGGACGCTTGGTGTCAGCCCGGACGCGTCGCCGACGCACAACAACGGCGACAGCAAGCGCACCCCCTTCGCCCGGGGCCTGCGGCAGGTCCACGACAAGCTGCGCGAGCTGGGCCAGTACCCGATGGGTCAGCCCACCCCGGACGGCTACCCGGACGTCTACGTCGCGTGGACCTCGGCCGGCACCATGGTCAACGGCTGGAACGAGGCCGGCGAGATCGTCGCCGGCTACCGCACCGTGTTCACGTACACGCCAGCGCAGAAGCTCGTCGCCAAGCCGCCGGCCACCGCCGGGGCGTACGTGGACGCGCTCTCCCTGCGACTCGTGGGTCAGAAGCTGAGCACCCGGGAGAAGAACCTGATCCTCGGCGTGGCCGGCCTGCCGGCGACCGCCAAGGTCGACGCCACGTTCAACGGGGCCATCACCGCCGTCGCGCGGGCGATCCTCGCGTCCCCCCAGCACCACCTCCGGTGAGGCACCCGATGGAGAAGACTGTGTACAACTCTTTCCCCCTGCACCCCGAATGCCCCGACCTGCGGCGGCTGGCCGACAACCCGGCCGAGGCGCTGCTGCGTGCCGAGGCAGACCTCGTCGCCGCCGAGAACGCGGCCGAGGCGGACCGCTACCGCACGCTGGAGAACCTGGAGGAGGCCCAGCAGGACGGTCGCGGTGTCACCCGGCGTACCTTCGTCGCCGGTGCGGCGGCGACCGCCACCGCGCTGGCCACCGCCCAGTTCGTCACCACGTCGGCGTCGTTCGCGGCGACGAAGACCGGCACGCTTATCCACGTCTTCCTCTACGGCGGCCTGGACGGGCTGAGCCTGGTGGCACCGGACAACGACCCGGTGCTCGCCCAGGCCCGCCCCGACCTGCTGCTCGGCAACGACTCGCTCGCCCTGAGCCGGGGCTTCAAGCTGACGAGCGCGTTCAAGCCGCTGGAGCAGTGGCTCAAGGCCGGCCAGTTGGGCTTCATCCCGGCGGCCTCCGACGAGCGGCTGTCCCGCAGCCACTTCCAGGCCGCGGACGCCTGCAACCTGGGTGGCCTGCCCAACGAGACCGGCGGCCGGGGCTGGCTTGACGGCCTCGTCGACAACCTCGGCAAGGGCACCGCGTTCCGCAGCGTCGGCATCGGCAGCACGCTGCCGCGCTCGCTGGTCGGCAACAACGGCGCGATCTCGCTGAACAGCGTCGGCTCGCTGCGGCTCAACGGTGACGAGAAGTTCCGGGCGGCCACCGAGAAGGCCATCAAGGGGCTGTTCACCGGGATCAACCACCCGGTCGAAGAGGCCGTGCAGGAGGGCATGGGTGCGCTGGCCACGGCGCAGAAGCTCGCCGCCAAGCCGTACCAGCCCGCCGAGGGCGTCACGTACGAGGGCGTCGGTCGGGCGTTCCAGCAGCTCGCCCAGCTGATCAAGGGCGGCGCGAACGTCCGGGTCGCCACCGTCGGCATGGGTGGCTACGACACCCACGAGAACCAGGGCACCCGCGAGGGCGGCCAGCTGCACCGCCGGCTGGGCGAACTGGCCAAGGCGATGGCGGCGTTCTTCACCGACCTCGGCCCGCAGTCCGCCGACGTGACGATCATGGTGTCCAGCGAGTTCGGCCGCCGAGTCCGCTCCAACGGTGGCGGCACCGACCACGGACACGGCGGCGTGATCACCGTCCTGTCCGGCAAGAAGCTCGCCGGCTCGCTGCTCGGCACCTGGAACGGCCTGGACAAGTTGGACTCCGGCGACGTGCCGGAATACAACAACATGTTCAACGTCTACGGCTCGCTGGCGCAGGGTCGGTTCGGGCTCACCAACGCGGAGGTGCAGAAGGTGTTCCCCCGCATGAAGTACGCCCCGATGAAGCTGTACGCGTGACGTACCCGCACACCCACGCCGCCGGCCGCCGCACCGGGACCTCGTCCCGGCACGGCGGCCGGTCGGCTGCGCCCGTACCCCCGCAGGTGCCGGAGCGGCGCGGACCCGGCGGCCGGCGGCTGCTTGTCGTGCTGCTCGTGCTCGGGCTGCTGGCAAGCGTGTTGCCCTGGTGGCTGGGGACGCCGGCCGGCTCGCTGCGGACCACCGCGGCGACCGTCACCGCGGCGGGCCGGATCACCGGCCTGATCGCCGGCTACCTGCTGCTGGTGCAGGTGCTGCTGATGAGCCGGCTGGCGGTGCTGGAACGGTGGATCGGCGGCGAGCATCTGTCCCGCTGGCACCGCGACATCGGCGCGACGCTGCTGGTGGCGGTGCTGGCGCACATGTCGCTGATCCTCGTCGGCTACGCCGACCTGCGAAACCAGTCGATCGTCGCCGAGGTTGGCACGCTGCTCGGCGACTACGAGGACATGATCTCGGCGTTCGTCGCCACCGGCATCATGATGCTCGTCGGGTTCAGCAGTGTGCGGGGGATCCGGCGGGCGCTGCCCTACGAGCTGTGGCACCTGCTGCACCGGTCCAGCTATCTGGTGCTGCTGCTGGGCTACGGGCACCAGTTCACCCACGGCGCGCAGCTCTACCGGCCCGGCCCGGTGCGTACTGGCTGGATCGCCCTGTACCTGCTGGTGGTCGCCGTCCTGCTCTGGGGACGGGTGATCGCGCCGCTGGCGTTCAACCTGCGCTACAAGCTGCGGGTCGCCGACGTGGTCGCGGAGAGCCCGGACACCGTCTCCATCTATCTCACAGGCGAGCGGCTCGGCCGGTTGGAGATGCTCGGCGGGCAGCACTTCCGCTGGCGTTTCCTCACCCGCGGCTGCTGGTGGCAGTCGCACCCGTTCTCCGTCTCGGCCGCCGCCAACGGCCGCTGGCTGCGCCTCACCGTCAAGGTGGTCGGCACGCACACCGCCGACCTGCGCGACCTGGAACCGGGCACCCGCGTCTGGGCGCAGGGTCCGTCGGGCACGTTCACCGCCGCGCACCGGATCCGCGAACGGGCCCTGCTGATCGCCGGCGGCAGCGGCATCACGCCCATCCGGGCCATGCTTGAGGAGTTGCCGCCGGGCGCCGCCCTCATCTACCGGGCCAGTACGCCCGCCGACGTGCTGCTCAGCCGCGAGCTGGACTGGCTGGCCCAGGAACGCGACACCTCCATCTGGTACGTCATCGGCTCCCGCGACGATCCCGGCCCCCGCCAGCTCATGAGCCCCGACGGGCTGCGCCAACTGGTGCCCGACGTGGCCCGCCGCGACGTCTACCTGTGCGGTCCGCCCGGCCTGGTCGAGCAGTCGGTGCGCGCGTTGCGCCGGGCCGGCGTGCCGCGCCGGCAGATCCACCTGGCCACCTTCGAGTTGTAGGAAGGCATCGCATGCGTCGCGCGTTGCTCGCGATCACCGGTCTGGCCGCCAGCACCACAGCGCTTGTGGTGCTCAAGGGCTCGCCAGCTGTCACCCCGGCTGCCCAGAACCTGCCGACGTCCCAGCCGGTCAACCCCGCCGGCCCGGGCGCCGACCCGAGTGTCGCCCCGGACGCCCCCGCCGGCCCTACCGGTGCGACGTCGAAGCCGTCGGAAAGCGCCGACGCGGCCACGTCGCCCAAGCCGGGCAAGACCACAGCCCGTCCGTCGGGCACCCGCACCACGGCGAAGGCGCCGACAGCGCCGCGCACCACCACCAAGGCACCCCAGCCGACCACGCGCCGGATCACCGGGCCGGGCGTGGACAACGAGTACGGGTACGTGCAGGTGCAGATCGTGGTCTCCGGCAACCGCATCGTCGAGGCCACCACCCTGTCGCTGCCCAGCGGCGGCGAGTCCGACATCCACAGCGGCGACGTGCGGGACAGGTACAACGGCACCGGCGGCGAGGTCGTGCAGAAGCAGAGCGCCAACCTGAACACCGTCTCCGGCGCCACCGCAACCAGCAACGCCTACAAGCAGTCGCTGCGGGCCGCCATCGAGCAGGCTTTCTGACGTGCCGGCCACGACGACCCGACCCGGGCTGTGCCGGGTCGAGCAGATCATGGGTACGGCGATCACCGTGGACCTCGCCGACGATCTGCCGCCGGCACGCCTGCACGAGCTTGCCGACGAGGTCTTCGGCTGGATGCGCGAGGTGGACGCCCGGTTCAGCACCTACCGGGACGACAGCGAGGTGTGCCGCTTCGACAGGGGCGAGGTGCTGCTCTCCGAGGCGTCGGCGGACCTGCGGTTCGTGTTGGAGGCGTGCGCCGACCTGTGGGGTGCCACCGACGGATTCTTCGACGCGTACGCCACCGGGCGGCTCGACCCGTCCGGGTTCGTGAAGGGCTGGGCGGCGCAGGTCGCCTCGGACCGGCTGCTGGCCGCCGGAGCGCCGAACCACTGCGTCAACGCCGGCGGCGACGTGCGGGTACGCGGATTCTCCCCGGCGGGCGAGCCCTGGCGGATCGGCATCCGGCACCCGTGGGACGCGATGGCGACCTGCCTGGTGCTCGCCGGAACCGACCTGGCAGTGGCCACCTCCGGGGTGTACGAGCGGGGTCGACACGTACTTGACCCGCGTCGTGGCGCTCCCGCCAGCGGCTTGCGGTCGGTCACGGTGGTCGGCAGCGATCTCGGGGTGGCCGACGCGTACGCCACGGCGGCCCTTGCCATGGGCGCCGCCGGCAGCGGCTGGCTGGACCGTTGCCCCGACTACACCCACGCGGTGATAACGGACAACGCCCGCCAATACCACTCCCCAACCCTCCCCACAACAACCTGACCCCGCCCCGACGTCGCCGCGATCTTGCAGTTTCGGTCGCCGTTTTGCCGTGACTAAGGCGTTTGTCCGGGCAGAAAGTGCAAGATCGCGGGGCATTCTGGGGTGGGGTCAGCGCACCGGGCGGTTTGTGCCTGCTGGGCGGGTGCCGGTGGGGCGGGGGCGGCCGGGGCGTGAGCCGGCGGGACGGGTGCCTGCCCAACGGCGTCCGGGGTGGCTGCGGCGGGGCGGCTCGGTGCCGCCTGGATGCGGCGCTCTGTCGTCCGTGGACATCGTTCCCCCGTTCGTGGCGCGCGATCGCGCTGGCACTTGGTCGCTGTCCCACTGCTCAACGAGGACCGGCGCTCCGGCGACGCTGTCGGTCACCGGATCGAGTTCGCCCCCGGCAGGGTGGCGCCGGCTCACATGCCCCGGCGGGGGAGCGGCAGGTGGCCGGGGAGCAGGTCGAGGGTGAGCGTCACGCCTGTGGCGCGCAGCGCCTCGATGAGCGTGTTCTGCACCAGGTAGGAATCGGGAAGCTGCCACCGGGCCTGCTCCGGCGCGACCGCCCAGCGGACCGTCCCCTCGGGCAGCCTGGTGGGCGGCGCCGGGATCCACGATCCCGGCCCGTGGCGGACGACGTGGAAACAGTGCTCCAACTCCGGACGGAGCGGATCGCCGGGGCGGACCAGGAACATCCACCGGCCCGTCGGGGTGACCAGCACCGGTCCGCGTACGCCGGTGCCGGCCGGGTGGGTGCGTACCGCGTCGAGCACGTGCCGGCCCAGGTGCGCCGGCACCTCCAGCACGTCGAAGGCCCGCCCGGTGGGCAGCAGTACGCCGTGCGGGCGCGTCCGCCACCAGGTGGCCACCCGGATCGGGTCGGCGCTCGCGGCCAACTCCCAGTTCTCCAGTGCGGGGTGGCAGCCGACGGTGGGGCAGCCGGCCCGGCCGCACACGAACCGGCTGCGGGCCAGGCAGGCGCCGGGGGTGACCTCCCAGCCGTGTACGGCGTACCTGATGGCGACCCGGCGCAGCCGGACCCGCTCCAACGGCGACAGTTCGGCGACGCGCGGTCCGACATTTCGCCACATGATGTGCCATCTCCCTTCGTCGGGCCTGGCGAACGCCAGGTCGCATGTCGAGCGCCGTCACTGCCGTAACCCACGATCGTTGAGGTTGACGAACGGCTCGTGCAACTTGCACGAAAAGTACGAGGACTGGCTATCCGGCTGACGTACACGCTGTGCGACCAGCGCAAACCTGAACAGGACGCTGGACCGCCGCACCCGCGGACATCGCCCCGGCCCGATGGACGGTGGCGGCAGGGGAGGGGATGGGGAGATGGACGAGCTACCCATAGGGCGGCGAGTGGCCTACTGGCGGGGCCGGCGCAAGATGTCGCAGCAGGTCTTCGCCGACCGGCTGGGCAAGTCGAAGAGCTGGGTGGACAAGGTCGAGCGCGGGGTCCGCCGGCTGGACAAGTTCTCGGTCCTCTACGAGATCGCCGACATCCTCCAGATGGACGTGCAGTTACTGCTGGGCCGGGACCCGGAGCGACGTACCGACGCGCTGAACTGCATCGACCAGGTCGAGGTGCAGGAGATCCGGGCGGCCCTGGAGCGGTACGACTCGATGAGCGCGTACTTCGACGCGGCGCCCTGCCCGCCGCCGCTTGACGACGTGCGCAAGGCCGTGAACCACGCCTGGCTCACCTACCAGTACGGCCGGTACGGGATGCTCACCCGGGCGCTGCCGAAGCTGCTGCGCGACGCCCAGGCGGCCGATGCCGCGTACGGCGGCGCCCAGGCGCCGGAGGCGGCCCATCTGCTCGGGCAGGTCTATCAGATCGCCTCCTCGGTGCTGCGCAAGCTCGGCGAGTGCGAGCTGGCCTGGCTGGCGGCGGACCGGTCGATGGCTGTGGCCCAGCGGGCGGACGACCCGCTGCTGGCCGGAATCGCCACCACCCGGGTCTGCAACGCACTGGTCGCCATGGGCAGGGGTCGCCCGGCGCTGGAGCTGAACGTCCAGATCGCCAACCGGCTGGCGCCCGGCGGCAGCAACGACGTCTCGCCGGCCCGGCTCTCGGTCTACGGGATGCTGCTGCTCCAGGGCGCGATGGCGGCTTCCCGGATCGGTGACTCGGCAAGCGTCGATGACCTGATCAACTGCGCGGAGGAGGCGGCGACGCTGCTCGGCAGCGACCAGAACCACTACTGGACGTCGTTCGGCCCGACGAACGTCGAGTTGCACCGCGCCGCCGCCGCCGTGGAGTTGGGCGACGGGGGCCGGGCCGTGGAGGTGCACAGGCTGCGCATCTCGGAGCCTCTGTTCAACGCGTTGCTGCCCGAACGCCGTGCTCATCACCTGCTCGACATCGCCCGCGGGTACGCGCAGATCGGCGATGTGGCAAACGCCGGCGAGATGCTGCTGCTCGGCGATCGGCTCGCGCCGTCGGAGATCCGTTGCCGTCCGATCGCCCACGAGGTCATGTCGGACATCCTTCGTCGCACACGTGGTGCGCCGCCTTCTCCGGTAGCGGAGTTGGCTGAGCACATGGGAGTAGGGGTATGAGCGCGGAGCCGGTCTGATGGCCGGCGGACAGCGCACAAGCGAGCACCGTTCCGTGCTCTATGTCATCGCCTGCGGTTCGCCGCTGGCACGTCACGTCGGGCGTCTGGTCGACCTGGCCCAGCAGGACGACTGGGACGTCTGCGTGATCACCACGCCGGACGGGGCCAAGTTCGTCGACCAGCCCGCCCTGACCCGTCAGACCGGGCACCCGGTGCGTACGCACTACAAGAACCCAGGTGACCCGGACGTGCTGCCACCGGCCGACGCCATGATCGTGTGCCCGGCGACCGTGAACACGATCAACAAGTGGGCGGCCGGTATCGCGGACACGCTGGCCCTCGGGTTGCTGGTGGAGGCGCAGGGCAAAGGGCTGCCCATCGTGGCGGTGCCGTACACGAACATCGCGATGGCCGCCCACCCGGCATTTCGGGCCGGTGTGGCCCGGCTGGCGGAATGGGGCGTCACGATGCTCTTCGGTGATCATGTGGTGGCCCTGCACCCGCCCGGGACAGGCGAACAGCACATGCACATGTTCCCCTGGCAGATGCCGCTGGCCGCGCTGCGTACCGTCGCTTACCGCGCGGCCTGACCGCCCGCCGGCCGCGTCCGCGAGGCAGCCCGACCGGCGCGGCCGGGCGTCGCCGCCGGACCGTCGCCGCGCCGGTAAGCTGGGCCGCCGTGAGCGTATGCGTATCCACCCCCTCGGTGACCGACGTGGTCGCCGAGCTGGAGCGGCGCTACCCGCCGGTCTGGGCCGAGGAGTGGGACCGGGTCGGCCTGGTGCTCGGTGAGCCGGCCGCCCTCGTCCGCCGGGTGCTCTGTGTGGTCGACGTGGTGCCCGAGACGGTCGCCGAGGCGTTGGCCGTCGGCGCGGACATGATCGTCTCGCATCACCCGCTGCTGCTGCGGGGCGTCTCGTCGGTCGCCCCGACGACTTTCAAGGGCCGGATCGTCCACCAGTTGATCCGGGCGGGGGTGGCGCTCTACGTGGCGCACACGAACGCCGATGTGGCGTCGCCCGGCGTCTCCGATGCCCTCGCCGCCCGGTTCGGCCTGACCGGGCTGCGCCCGTTGCAGCAGCCAGCGCCCGGTTCCACCGCGTACGGCGACGACCGGGGCTTCGGCCGGATCGGTGAGTTGCCTCGCCCGATGACCCTCGCCGAGTTGACACGGCACGCCGCCGCCGTGCTCCCCGTCACGTCGTGGGGAGTTCGCGCTGCGGGGGATCCCGGGCGTATGGTTCGTACCCTCGCCGTCAGCGGCGGGTCGGGGGACAGTTTCCTCGGCGCCGCGACCGCTGCCGGGGTGGACGCGTTCCTGACCGCCGACCTGCGGCACCATCCGGCCGGCGAGCACCTCGCGGCCGGTGGTCCCGCCCTGATCGACGCCGCCCACTGGGCGACCGAACGACCGTGGCTCGACGATCTGGCCGCCCTCCTTCGGGAGGCGCCGGGCGTCGAGACGCTGGTGTCCGACCTGGACACCGACCCGTGGACCGTGCACGCCGCCGCACCCGCTGTGGACGACAAGGAGCCCGACCGTGAAGGCTGACCCCAAGGTGCAGAGCCGCCTGCTCGACCTTCAGGCCATCGACACCAACCTCGCCCAGCTCGCGCACCGCCGTCGGTCGCTGCCGGAGCGTGCCGAGCTGGAGGCGCTGGCCCGGGAGTTGTCGTCGCTGGAGGACGAGCGGGTCCGCGCCCAGGTGGCGGTCGACGATCTGGATCGGGACATCGCCCGCCTGGAGAAGGACGTCGACCAGGTCCGGGCGCGCAAGGAGAAGGACGAGAACCGGCTCGCCGCCGGCACCGGGCCGGCCCGGGAGCTGGAGGCGTTGCAGCACGAGTTGGTCTCGCTCAACCGGCGCCAGGGTGACCTTGAGGACGCCGAGTTGGAGCTGATGGAGCAGCGGGAGACCGCGCAGGGCGTGCTGGACGGCGTGGAGAAGCGGCTGGCCGAGGTCCGGGAGAAGCGGGCCGCCACCGAGCAGCGCCGCGACGACGCGCTTGCCGAGATCGCCAAGGAGGAGGAGTTCAAGCGGGGCGCCCGTCAGCCGCTCGCTGCCGACCTCCCGGCCGAACTTGTCACCCTCTACGACAAGATCCGCGAAGAGACCGGGCTGGGTGCGGCGCTACTCACCGCGGGCCGCTGCGGAGGCTGCCGGCTGGAGCTGTCCGGCGCCGACCTGGCGCGGATCCGCAAGACCGCCCCGGACGACGTGGTCCGCTGCGAGGACTGTCGACGGATCATGGTCCGTACCAACGAGTCGGGCCTGTAGGTCGTGGCACCGCGCGTGGTGGTCGTCGAGGCCGACGGCGGGTCGCGGGGCAACCCCGGCCCGGCCGGCTACGGCGCGGTGGTGCGCGACGCGGAGACCGGCGAGGTGCTCGCCGAACGCTCCGAGTCACTGGGTACGGCGACCAACAACGTCGCCGAGTACCAGGGTCTGATCGCTGGTCTGACGGCCGCCGCCGAGGTGGGTGCCGGCGAGGTGGACGTCCGGATGGACTCGAAGCTCGTGGTCGAGCAGATGTGCGGCCGGTGGCAGATCAAGCACCCCGGTCTGCGTCCGCTGGCAGCTCAGGCGGCGACGCTCGTGGGCCGGTTCGACGCCGTCCGGTTCACCTGGATTCCCCGCGACCAGAACCGGCACGCCGACGCGCTCGCCAACGCCGCGATGGACGCTGCCGCCGGTCGCCCCACGCCTTCTGCCGCCAGCGCCCCGGCCTCGGCCAGCGCCCCCGCCGGCGGTGCCGTGATCGGCAGCGACCCGGCGACCGCCCCGGCGTCCTGGGAGCCGCGTCCGAGCTTCACCGCCACCCGGCTGGTCCTGGTGCGTCACGGCGAGACCGAGTACACCGAGCAGGGCCGCTACTCCGGCCGGGGTGACGTGCCGCTCTCCGCGCGCGGTCGCGCCCAGGCCCGCGCCACCGCCGCCCGGGTCGCCGAGCTGGTCCCGTCCGTCGCGGCAGTGCTCAGCTCACCGTTGTCCCGGTGTACGTCCACGGCGGCGGCGATCGCCAGTGCGCTCGGTGACGTGCCGGTCCGCACGGAGGACGACCTGATCGAGTGCGACTTCGGCCAGTGGGAGGGGCGCACCTTCGCCGAGGTGCGTCAGCAGTGGCCGGGGGAGATGGACGCCTGGCTCGCCTCACCCCGGATCGCCCCGCCGGGTGGCGAGTCGTTCACCCAGGTGGCCGAGCGCATCCGGCGGGTCGTCGGCGCGCTGCCCACGGCGTACCCCGCTGAGGCTGTGGTTGTCGTCTCCCACGTCTCGCCGATCAAGCTGGCGCTGCGCGATGCGCTCGCCGCCGGTGACGGCTTCCTGCACCGGCTCTTTCTGGACGCGGCCGGCATCTCGGTGCTCGACATGTGGCCCGACGGCGGGATCGCGGTGCGCACGGTGAACGACACCGCACACCTCGTAAAGATCGACTAATTCCCACCTGTCGGGAGGGTTTTAGCTCCAGGGCTCCGACCAGGGCGGAAACCGTTGACAGTGGAGCTCGCGCGCCCCAAGATCGGTTTGTGCGAAGCGTTCACCTGACGAAGCGGGGTCACATCGACCTCCTGCGCGTCGCCAGCGCAGCCTGTCGACGCTCCATCTGACGCCGGGTCCACCCTTTCTCGCACGCAGCAGGCGTACCCCCTTCACCGCTGGTCTCCGGCCCAGCGGCGAGTCCGCCTGCGCGTACCTCCCGACAGGAGATCTGTCCATGTTGCTCAAGAGACGTCTGTCCCGCCTCACCGTGACGGTGGTGAGCACCGCGCTACTGGCCACAGTGGCCCTCACGAACCCGGCGTCCGCCAAACCGGGGCACTCGACCCCGGGGCATCCCGGGCCGAAGCACGGTGCCGGCCACTCCGACGTCCGGGGCTACCCCCGGCAGAGCACCCTGCCGCTCTGGCCGGACAATCCGGCCGACGCCTCCATCCCGATCGGTGTGATCCCCTACGACGAGATCGCGCCGAAGCTGAACGCCCTCCAGCGGGCCAGCAACCGGGTGTCCGCCCAGGTCGCCGGCAAGTCCGCCGGTGGCTACGACCTGTACGTGGTCACCGTGACCGCGCCGGAGAGCCGCGCCGAGGCACAGCAGCAGGAGACCTGGAAGCGGCTCATCGAGGACGACCCGGCGCGGGCGCAGCGCGACCGCAAGCTGCTCGCCGGTTACAAGACCCCGCTCTTCGTCAACGGCAACCTGCACGGCAACGAGTGGGAGGGCACCGACGCGGCGCTGCGGGTCATCGAGAACCTCGCCACCGACCGCAGTCCCGAGGTGGCCGCGCTGCTGAAGCGCAACCGGCTGGTCTTCATCGTCACCGCGAACCCGGACGGACGGGTGGCCGGGACCCGGCCCAACTCGGCGGGTTACGACCTCAACCGTGACCTGACCATCGTCTCGCAGCCCGAGACGAAGATCATCCGCGATCTGATCATCGACACCAAGCCGATCATCACGCTGGACCTGCACGGGTACGTCAACCCGACCCTGCTGCACCCCAGCACCCCGCCGCACAACGTCAACAACGAGTACGACCTGTACATCAAGCACGGCCTGCCGAACGCCCTGGCGATCGAGGAGGACCTGCGCGGTCTGGGCTACCCCGAGACCCAGCAGGCGCGGATTCCGTTCCGTGACGACGAGCCGGGCGTGTGGGACGACTTCCCGCCGATCTACGTGCCGTCGTTCGCCATGCTCCAGAGCAGCATCCCGTACACCATCGAGGCACCGCTGAACCCGCGCGGCACCAACCTCACCCCTGCCGAGCGGGTCCGCCGCTCCGGCATCAACACCGACGTGCACGAGGTGGCGATCCGTACGTCGCTGCGCTACATCCAGGACAACCGCGCGCAGGTGCTGCACGACCAGGCCGAGGTCTACCGCCGGGGCCTCGCCGGTGAGCCGCTGCGCGACATCCCCGACGGCTACGTCCCGGGCTGGGGTCCGGAGGACAACTACAACACCACGTTCCCCCGGTCGTACGTCATCCCCACCGGCACCGGGCAGCGCTCCGAGCCCGCCGCGGCCCGTCTGGTCGACCTGCTGGTCGGCAGTGGCGGCCGGGTGTGGCAGGCGAAGAAGGCGTTCAAGGCCGACGGCAAGACCTACCCTGCCGGCTCGTACGTCGTCGACATGCACCAGCCCAAGCGCGGTCTGGTCAACTCGCTGCTCGAACCGGGCGCGGACATCACCGACCGGGTGGGCGACCTCTACGCCGGCCCGGCCGCCTGGAGCCAGGGCCTGACCTGGGGCGCCACTGTGGACACCCTGTGGAACACCCTCCCCGGGGTGCGTCTGGAGCGGGTCTACGACGCGCGGGCCGAGGGCACGCTGCCGGCCGGCAAGTCCGACCTGCGCCTCGACCTGCGGGACGCCGCCGACCTGCTCGCGGTGAACTCGCTGCTGGCCAAGAACGTCGCGGTCTACCGGCTCGCCGACGGTTCGGTGGTCGTTCCGAACACTCCGGCCAACCAGAAGCTGGCCCGTGCCGAGGTGAAGGCTCACGGCGTGCGCTTCGAAGCGGCGCCGAAGGGCTGGCGGGGCACCCTGCTGGACCGGGTAGTTGTCGGCTACATCGGCACTGTCGAGGAGCGGGACACCCTCGCAGCCCTGGGCTTCGAGGCGCGTGCGGTCACCGCCGCCACGCTGGCCGGCACGCTGACGTCCGACGTCGACGTGCTGCTGGTCGCCAGCAACGTCAACCTGACGAACCTGACCGCCGAGAACCGGGCCGCCCTCGACGGCTTCCTGGCCCGCGGCGGCGGCGTGGTCGGCCTGGGTACCCCCGGGGCGTCCTTCGGCAACGGCACGGGGCTGCTGAGCGTGACCGCCACCGCGGCGCCGAGCCTGGCCAGCGGCGTGGCCAACATCGTGAACAACGGCGGGCCGGTCACCACCTCGGCCATCCCGCACGCGTTCATCAGCCAGCCCGTCTGGTTCACCAACCTGGGCGCCAACGTCCAGGTCGAGCAGTCGTACGCCGCCGACCCGCTGCTGTCGGGCTGGTGGGCCACCGGCGGCGCCAACGGGCAGGCCGCTGCGGCAAACAACGCAAGCATCGTGCGGGCCGTCTCCACGGCCGGCAACGGTGTGGTGCTGTTCGGCACCGACCCGACGTTCCGCCTGCACCCCAAGGGTCTGCAGTCGCAGCTCGGTCGGGCGCTGCTCTGGGCAGCCCAGCGTTGAGTCTGATCGGGTGAGCTGACAGCCTGCCCACGTGGGGCCCGGGTGCGTTTCGCACCCGGGCCCCACGCCGTCTCCGGGGCGGCTCGGATCGGCCTGACACCTGGTACGTCTGTCGATGCCGCTCGGCGCACTACGGACGCCGTTCGGCGCAGCGCCGTCCATTCATCGACCGTGATGGCGGTCACAGAGTCGTAGCCTCCGGCCGTTACATCGAGAGCCACGACTCCCCGGAGGTGTGTCAGATGGCTGCACCGGAACCGGAGGCGCCCACCACGGCGCCCACGACGGCCCAGTCCAGGGCGAAGGACCACAGCCCCTGGAACTGGCTGCTCTTTGTGCCCATCGTGGTGCCGCTGATCCCGGCGTTCTTCAACGGCGACGCACCACGGATCTTCGGGTTCCCCCGCTACTACTGGCTGCAACTGACCTGGATCCTGCTCGGCGTGTCCACCACGACGTTCGTCTACCAGATGACGAAAAAGCGGGGGGTTCGCTGATGTGGCGCGACCATATCACCGAGATCATCGTTTTTACCCTGCTGTTCCTGCTGGTCAGCGCCATGGGCTTCGTGGCCGCGCGTTGGCGGGCGCCGAAGGACATGGCGCACCTGGACGAGTGGGGCCTGGGCGGGCGCAGCTTCGGCGGCTGGATCACCTGGTTCCTGGTCGGCGGTGACCTCTACACCGCGTACACCTTCGTGGCGGTGCCGGCGTTGATGTTCGGGGCCGGCGCGGCCGGGTTCTTCGCGGTGCCGTACACGATCGTCGTCTACCCGCTTGTCTTCCTGGTGCTGATCCGCCTCTGGTCGGTATCGCACCGGCACGGGTTCGTGACCCCCGCCGACTTCGTCCGCAGGCGGTTCGACTCGCCGGTGCTGGCGCTGCTGATCGCGATCACCGGGATCGTGGCCACGATGCCGTACATCGCCCTGCAACTGGTAGGCATCGAGGCGGTCCTCAAGACCATGGGCGTGACGGGGGAGAGCACCCTGGCCCGGCACCTGCCGATCATCATCGCGTTCGCCATCCTGGCCGCGTACACCTATCAGTCGGGGCTGCGCGCGCCGGCGCTCATCGCGTTCGTCAAGGACAGCCTGATCTACATCGTGATCCTGGTGGCGGTCATCTACCTGCCGTACAAGCTGGGTGGTTGGGGTGAGATCTTCGACGCGGCGGACGCGAAGTTCCAGGCGTCGCCGAACCCGAACGACGGCATCCTGCTCAACGGCAACAACCAACTCCAGTACGTCACACTGGCGTTCGGTTCGGCGCTGGCGCTGTTCCTCTATCCACACAGCATCACGGGTGTGCTGGCCAGCCGGAACCGCGACGTGATCAAGCGGAACATGTCGGCGCTGCCCGCGTACAGTCTGCTGCTCGGTCTGATCGCGCTGCTGGGCTACATGGCCATCGCGGCGGGGGTGAAGCCGCTGCCTGGAGCGACCGAGGGCAGCGTCGACAACAACACGATCGTGCCGCTGCTGTTCGACCAGCAGTTCCCGGACTGGTTCGCCGGGGTCGCCTACGCCGCCATCGGCATCGGCGCGCTGGTGCCGGCGGCGATCATGTCGATCGCGGCCGCGAACCTGTTCACCCGCAACATCTACAAGGAATACCTGAAGCGCGATGCGACCGCCGCGCAGGAGGCGAACGTCTCGAAGATCACCTCACTGGTGGTCAAGGTGGGCGCTGTGGCCTGCATCGTCTTCCTCGACCCGCAGTTCTCGATCGACCTCCAGCTCATCGGCGGCGTGATCATCCTTCAGACGCTGCCGGCGGTGGCGCTGGGCCTCTACACGCGCTGGTTCCACCGGACGGCGCTGATCGTCGGCTGGGCGGCCGGCATGGGGCTCGGCATGTGGATGCTCTACCAGGTGGCCAGCCCGACCCGGAAGCACTTCGGCGGCTCGGCGTTCCCGCTGGAGAAGTTCGGCTTCGACACCCCCAAGACGATCTACGTGGGCATCGTGGCGGTGCTCGTCAACCTGGCGGTAGCGGCCCTGTTGACGCTGATCCTGCGTGCTGCCAAGGCCCCCGAGGGCGTCGACGGAACAACCCCGGACGACTACTTCGCCGACGAGGGCGACCCCCGAGTAACCCCAGGCCCCACCTCCGAAGCCACCGCAACCCGAGAACCAGTCGCCTAACCACCCACCCGCCCTGTCCCCGCGTCCCCGCCCCCTCCCCGGTCGATCATGGAGTTGTGGTGCCTGGTGGATGGCGATTTACGCTAATCGTCCCCCACCACAACTCCATGATCGACGCGGAGGCCGGGATCACCGAACAGCCTAGGTAGTGCAGGCTGTACTGAAGGATGGCAGCAGGGGGGATCGTTCCTTAATCGGACTTCTTGCACCGTTGAGGGGCAAGCGTTTCCGACACCGAGGAGCCATCATGCCCGCCAGATCAGGCGATCCCGCCCACCGTCGTCGAGTCACGCGGATGGCTGCCGTCGCGGTGGCTGCTGCCCTTGTCGGCGCCGCCCTGACCGGCCCGTCTGCGTTCGCCGACTCCGACTCCGACTCCGGCCGGCACGGCGGCCCGCGGGACGCCGTGCAGCAGCATCTGGACGGTCTGGTCAGCGAGAGTGGCTTCCCCGGTGCGCTTGCCTCGGTGCGGGAGGCCGGCGGGCGCGAGCGCGACTACACGGCTGGGGTCGGCGATCTCCAGAAGCGCCGCCCGGTTCCTCGCGACGGCCAGGTTCGCATCGGCAGCAACACCAAGACCTTCACCGCTGTGGTCGTCCTGCAGTTGGTGGGCGAGGGCCGCATCGACCTGGATGGCCCTGTCGAGCACTACCTGCCGGGGGTCGTGCGGGGTAACGGTCACGACGGCACCAAGATCACGGTACGTCAGCTGCTGCAACAGACGAGCGGTCTGCCGGACTACGACAACGTGGTGTTCACCGGGCCGCAGGATCTGATCGACAAGAGGAGCGCGTACTACCAGCCGCGCCGGATGGTGGACGCGGCGCTCACCAACGCACCGGACTTCCCGCCGGGGGAGAAGTGGGGGTACAGCAACACCAACTTCGTCCTCGCCGGGCTGATCGTCGAGCAGGTGACCGAACGTCCGATCGGTGAGGAGATCACCAACCGGATCATCCAGCCGCTGAAGCTGCGGGACACCTACTGGCCGGGCGTCGGGGAGCAGCGTCTTCGCGGCACCCACCCGCAGGGCTACCTCTCGCTGGCGCCGGGCGTGCCGTGGGTGGATGTCACCGTGATGGACCCGTCCCTGGGTTGGGCGGCAGGTCAACTGGTCTCCACGCCGGACGAGCTGCGGACGTTCTTCGACGCGCTGGTGGGCGGCAGGTTGCTCAAGCCCGCGCAGCAGGCGGCGTTGATGACCACAGTGCCCGCGCCCGGTTTCGAGTTGGCTGGTGAGTACGCGTACGGGCTGGGTGTGGCCCGCTATGAGTTGCCCTGTGGCGGCTATGCCTGGGGTCACGGCGGTGACATCCAGGGCTTCCAGACCCGCAACCTCGCCACCCAGGACGGCCGGAGCGCCGTGGTGGCCGTGACCGGCCTGCCGAACAGCGAGCAGATGCTCGCCGCGGTGAACAAGACCGTCGAGACGGCCCTGTGCGGCACCGGCCGCTGACGCGGCCCACGCCCGAGCGGACGCTGTCACCCACCGCCCGGTGGACCGGTTCACGCCGGTCCACCCGGGCGGCGGTGCTCACGGCTGCGGTCGGCCCGCTGACCCGATTCCCTGCAGGGCAAAGGTCAGCAGTTGTTCCGCCTTGGCCGCGCCCATCGGTTGCGCCGCGAGTGAGATGCCGTTGGCCAGGATCATCAGGTCGGCCATCGTGACGTCGGGCCGTACCGAGCCCTCGTCGATGGCCCGGCGCAGCAGTGGTTCACCGGCGGCGACGAGCGTCGCGCCGCAGGCGTCGGGCTTCTCGGCCGGCTCGTTCAGGAGCGAATCCGCGAGACCTCGGGTTGTCGTGGCGTACGCGGTGACCTCGTGGAGCCAGGTAGTCAGCGCGTCGAGGGCGTCCCGCGAGTCGAGCAGGTCTCCGGCGCGCGCCGCGAGGTTGCTGACGCAGCCACCGAAGACCGCCTGGAGCAGGGACCACCGGGTGGGGAAGTGCCGGTGCAGGGTCGCCGATCCCACCCCGGCGGATCGGGCGATCTCCTCCAGCGAGGCGTACGCGCCGTCGCGGGCGATCGCCTCGGCGGCCGCCCTGACGATGAGGTCGTAGTTGCGTTGCGCGTCCGCTCTCATGGCTCGCCCTTGCAAAAGTGGGGTAGTCCCCCATATCGTAACCGTCGAGAAGTGGGGGGTCACCCCACTTGTTCTCAGGAGGAAATATGGCTGTTCTCGTTATCGGCGCGACGGGCAAGCAGGGCGGGGCCACAGCCCGAGCGCTGCTCGATCGTGGCGTCGCGGTCCGTGCCCTGGTCCGCGATCCCGGCGCCGACAACGCCCAGGCTCTGCGGGATCGGGGCGTCGAACTGGTCACTGGTGACCTGGACGACCCGGAGTCGCTGTTCGCCGCGGCGGACGGCATGGACGGCCTCTTCTCCATCCCGTACCCGGATGTGACGGACATGGAGGGCGACGCCGAGGTGACCCGGGGTCGCAACGTCGTCGAGGCCGCACGCCGGGCCGGGGTGTCGCACGTCGTGCACAGCAGCGTCTCGGGTGCCGGTGAGTTCCACCGCAACCAGCCCGGATGGGCCGAGGGTCGGTGGGACAAGCACTACTGGGAGAGCAAGGCAGCCATCGACGAGATGGTGCGCGCCGGTGGCTTCGCCCGCTGGACCATCCTCAAGCCGTCGACCTTCATGGAGAACCTCACCGGCTGGTCCTACCTCTTCGGCGACTGGTCCAGCGGCACGATCATCACCGGCTTCGCTGAGGACACGCGAATTTCGTGGGTCACCGTCGACGACATCGGCGAGGCCGCAGCGATCGCGTTCACCAACCCGGAGAAGTTCGCCGGCCTGGACGTCGAGCTCGCCAGCGACATGCTCACCATGACCGAGCTCGCGGCCATCCTGAGCGAGGTAACCGGCCGGGAGATCAGCGCGCCCGTGCTCACCCCGCAGCAGGCGGTCGAGCGCGGCCTGCTGCCCGCAATGGTCAAGGCGGTCGAGCAGATCAACGAGAACGGCAGCCCCGCCCGTCCGGAGCTGACCCGTGCCATGGGTCTGCCCACCACCGACTTCCGCACCTGGGCGCGGCGGACATTCTCCTGACGCCCCGCCGTCCGAAGATCGACGCCTGGCACCTGGCGCCTAGCACCACGCGCTAGGTGCCAGGCGTCGGGCCGAAGCCGTCGGTGTGGCGCTTCGGAGCGGCGGCGCGGGGTTCAGGAACGGCGGCTGTTGCGGTCCACCAGGGCCTGGTTGAGGCGGTTCAGCAACCGCGCCAGGTCTTCCCGGTCGTCGGCGGTCCAGTCGGCGAGCATGTCGCCGTAGAGCCGGGTCCGCGCGGCCCGCACCGCCGCCATCCGTTGCAGGCCGGCGGTGGTGGGGGAGATGACCGTGCCCCGGCCGTCGGACGGATCGGGCGTACGGGTGATCAGGCCGTCCCGCTGGAGCGCGGTCACCTGCCGGGTCACTGTCGAGCCGTCCAGGTTGAGCCGGGCGGCGAGCACGGAGACGTTCTGCGGGCCGGCGGCGTCGAGGTGGCGCAGGATCACGTACGCCGCGCGGTCGAGCACCCGGTGCTCGGCGTTGCCGGTGGCCCGGCGCGTCGCCTCGCCGAAGCGCATCAGTAGGGCTACCTCGGTCTCGATGCGGCCGAGGGTGGCCTCGTCCAGGGCGGCTTCGGTGTCCCGGCGGGGGTCGTCGCTCATAGCTGTATGATACAGGATAAGTGCCTGTATCATACAGCTATCTCGGGAGTCGCAGTGGATCGGCGAACCGAACCGAACCGCAGTGCCATCTACGCCACCACGCTGGTGGCCTTCCTCGCCATCGCTGGCATCGCCGTCGTCGAGCGAACACGCCCCGGAAGAGCCGGTAGGCGAGGCCTACTGAGCGACCCGACGCCCGCTCCCCGCGCCGGGCTCGCGAGGCAGCAAGTTCGGGGAAGGTGCTGCCTCGACGCCGGTTGAGGCAGCACTACCAGTGAAGTTGCGTAGATCTTGCGCGCGTGGGCGGGGCGGTCAGCTCAAGGCACGCCACAGCAGGTAGAAGCCGATCGTCGTGCCGAACACCACGATCAGCGTCTTGAGCACCACCGGCGGCAGCCGGCGGACGAGCCGCGCACCGGCGTACCCACCGATCAACGTGGCTGGCGCGACCACCGCGACGGCCGCCCAGTTCAGCGGGCCGAACAGGGCGAAAACCACCAGCGTCGTGAGGCCGACCACCGCGGAGAGCAGGTTCTTGATCGCGCTCACCCGTGCCAGTGTCGCGTCCAGCACCAGTGCCAGGCCGGCGACGAGCATCACTCCCAATGCCGCGCCGAAGTACCCGCCGTACACCGCGCCGACAGCGACCATCGTCTGCACCGCGACCGTCCGGCGGCGCGGCGACAAATCGCGGGGGTGACCGACCAGGCGGCGCAGCGGATCCTGGAAGGCCAGGACCGCTGTCGCACCGAGGACCAGGAAGGGTACGACGACCTCGAACGCGCGGGCCGGCGTGGCCAGCAGCAGCAACGCCCCGGCGATCGTGCCGACAAGGGCGGTGGGCACGAGGGTCGCCAGCGCCCGACGGCGTGGCAGATCGGCCTTGCTGCCCGCCACGCTCGCCACGTAGCCGGGGAACACGGCCACCGAGTTGCTGACGTTCGCCGCCACCGGCGGCAAGCCGGCCGCGATCATCGCCGGAAAGGTGATCAACGAACCGCCGCCGGCCACCGCGTTGACAGTGCCAGCGGCGAGACCGGCGGCGAGCAGCAGCGCGGCATGAGGGAGATCCATAGCCCCCTGAGGCTAGTCCTTACCCCCGGCAATCCACCCGCCGGACCGTCGGCCCCTGAGCTGCGCGATCTTGCCCAGTGCGGGGCGGCAATACCAGCCGACCGTACGTCGTTAGGATGAGAGCGCGACGGACGAGTCGACCGGGCGGTCGCGTCGGCGGGCCCCGGCCCGCCGCCGAGGAACGTCCGGACTCCACAGGGCAGGGTGGTTGTTAACGGCAACCCGGGGCGACCCGCGGGACAGTGCCACAGAAAACAGACCGCCAACCCCCACGGGGGTCGGTAAGGGTGAAACGGTGGGGTAAGAGCCCACCAGCACCCCGGGTGACCGGGGTGGCTCGGTAAACCCCACCCGGAGCAAGGCCAAGCAAGGGCCGTCACCGGAAGATGACGACCCGGCGCAGACGCTTGAGGGCTGCCCGCCCGATGTCTGCGGGTAGGCCGCTGGAGCCTGCCGGCAACGGCAGGCCGAGATGGATGGCCGCCGCCGGCGCAACCCTCCGGGGTACGCGTCGCGCACAGAATCCGGCGTACAGGTCGACTCGTCCGTCGCCCACCAGCCCAGAGCCTCGATCATGGCTGTGAGCTGGTTCTATGTCCGGGCGCCGATGGTCGGCGTTTGACGGCCTAACGACGCCCGGACGCCCTGGAGACACCCTGAGCGCCGGCTCAGCAAGCGTCGTGCCGGCTGCCCGCTGCGGCGACGCGCGGGAGCAATCCGGCCGTAGCCATCACTACAACTCGCGCCACTCTCCTGCCCGACGAGGATCACCGGTGCGGACGAACTCTTCGACAATCTGCCAGGCGCGTTCGAGATTGAGAACGAAGTCCGCGTTGAAGTCGACCGGGTCGTCCAGCACCACCACTTCCGCATCTGCGTCCGCAGGCTTATCGGCGGCCAGGAGAGACATGGCGTCCTCGTCCATCATCAGATGGACGACCGCTGCAGAACCCGCGAACCCGAGCGTCAGCACAGGGAACACGGCGCTGCCCCGTACTTCGAGGTAGCCGCGCCTCTGGGCACGCAGTTCTTCGAACCGCTCGATGAGGCCAGCGAAGTCCGACCGCTCCACCGAAGCGAACTTCCCTGACGTCGGACACGTAGCACCCCACGAAATGGTCACCCGGCAACCTCCTCGACGATCACGAGGGTACGGCTGCAGAGCACGATCAGGCTGGGTGCCTCCTGATCTGCTTCCTTCCCGGTGACCCGGTGGCAAGCCAGTCCTGAGGTTGGACTGGCGCGGCAGGCGGAAGCCCCGGCCATCCGCGCAGAGTGGCCCCGCAGGCTTCCGTCACGGCCTGGCTTGGAGCTGGCTCCTACTCCCTTGGGGGCGGTCTCCCTGTTGGCTCGGTTACTGCTGGGTGGCTACGTGAGCGACGAAAGCCCGCCATGCCGCCGGGCCGAAGGTGAGGGCCGGGCCGGCGGGGTCCTTGCTGTCCCGGACGCCGATGACTCCGGGCAGGTTGTCGGCGACCTCGACGCAGTTGCCTCCCGACGAACCGCTGCGCTGGGCCTTTCGCCACGTGGCGTTAGTGAGGTCCATGATGGCTGAGTACCTCCTTCATCAGTTCGTTGGACTGTCTGCGCGGGAGGGCTTCGTTCCGGACGTTTTCCCACCTCGCCTGAAGAGTATGTAGCCCATCTTCGCTGTCGACCACGATCCCGCCCAGCTGATTTTCGAGGTGCCCGACCCACGCCCCGTCGCTTGCCCGCGCCAGCGCGAACGGCCCGGACAGCCCGATGTGGAGGCCGGCGCCTGCCGGGATCACATGCACGTGGACGTGGGGCAGTTCGGCGACGGCGATGAGGTGGGCGACCTGCTCAGCCATGATGCCGGCGTGTTCCTCGCCTGCGCGGCGAAGCGTGGATTCATCAAGCACTGCCACCACCTGTGGCGGCGAGTCACCGGTCAGGATCTTGTGCCGACTCATGCGGGCGCTCACCTGTTGGTCCACCTCTGTGGCCGACATGAGGTCGTTCAGGCGCATCACGACGTGCGCGTAGTTCTCGGTCTGGAGCAGTCCCGGGATCAGTAGTGGCTCGAAGAGTCGAAGCTGTCGCGCGCCGCGTTCGGCGTCGAGCCACGGCAGGAACCACGACGGTGCGCCGAGCTTCCCGACCAGGCGTCCGAACAGGCCGCCGTTGCCGAAGGCGCGGTCTGCTCCACGAATCAGGTCCATCGTCAGCGCTCGGGTGCCGCTCTCCACTGCGCTGACGTGGGAAGCGCTGAACCCTGCCGCCCGGCCGAACGCCTCTTGCGTCATCCCGGCCGCGCCGCGAGCGCGGCGGATCTCGCTGACGATGAAGTCCGCGAGGGGACTCGGCACATCGCCCATTCAACGCCTCCCAAATCAGAGATCAACTACCCGTGGCACCACACGTCGGGCACCTGTTCTGCCAGCTCAGCCCGGACGTCGCGAGCACCTTCCGAGCGTAGTGGCCTCCACAGCAGAGTGTCACCAGGCGGCGTCCGGCGGGTACCACGACACCGGCGGTCGCGTCCGTACCGAAGCCGCACAGCACTCGCGGTTGCGGCCCTTTTCCGACGGCACCAGGGGGAGCACTGTGCCTGGCGACGAGCCTGAGAGCAGAAGACCAACGTCCGCGAACGACCAGTCCGGAAGCCCCGAGCAGTGATCGGGACGATGAAGGCGGGCGACGTGGTCTACCTGACCACCGCCGCGAGCGTGTAGTTCCTGCGCCCGATCTTCGTACGCGTCATCCGTGAGCTGCCCGAGCGGCACACGTACGACGGATGGGTATGGGTTGAGGGCTACGAGCTGGACGCGGCCGGCGACGCGGTGGCGCGGCGGGAGTTGTTCGTGATGCGCGCGGGCGTGCGGTTGCTGGCCCTGCCCGTCGTACCGTCGGGGTCTGTGAAGCGTCGTCCCGCCCGGCTGGGTCCGGTGCGGGTCGGATGACCCGGCCTCGTCCGCACCTGCCGATGCGCCCGGCGTGGTTGTGCCGCACCTGCGCCGCGCCCTGGCCGTGCAGTCCGGCGCAACTCGGCCTCATGATCGAGTTCCACGGCCACTCGATCGCGCTGACGTTCTATCTGGCCGCGTCGATGCGTGAGGCGATCGACGATGTGTACGGCCTGGGGCTGCGGCCGGACCTGCCCGCCATGCACGCGAGGTTCCTCGGGTGGTTGTCTCTGGCCCGACGGCCTCGCCGGTCAGCAGCGGGGGACGTTGAGGGGAGCGGCGCCGGCGAGCGCTTCGACGGTCGCTGTTGGTGCGACCGATTCGGACGGGGTCGGCGAGGGCGTGATGCTGGGGGACGGCGGAGCTGAAGGTAAAGGTGAACTGCTGGGGGTGGGGGAGGCGAGTACGGCAGTGCTGCGTTGGGCCTGTTTCGTGACCATCCGGATGGTGGTGGCGGTCGCCTCGCGTCCGTACACGTCGGTGACCCTGATGCTGTAGGGCCCGGGGCCGAGCCCGCCCTCGACGGTCCAGTAGTTGTCGCTCTGGCGGGCGGCCTTGCGGAAGTTGCCGCCCGGCCCCTTCGCCTCGACCGAGCGGAGCGGGTTTCCGTGGTTGCCGACCTGCACGGCGAACCACCACTGGGAGGCGCCGCCCTTCATCCGGAAGGTGAGCCCTCCGTCGAGCGGCGGGTCCACCACTGCCCGGTACGTCACCTGCGCGATGCCCTGCGCCCGGTCGGCTATCTTCGCGAACGCCTCTTCGGAGAGGTCGATCTTGCCGGACCCGCACCCGCCGCACTGGTCCATCACCATGACCCGGACGGTGCCCTTCGGGCCGGTCACGTCCAGGTAGCTGCCGCAGGCCGCGGCCCCGGAGTATGCCGACGAGCCGAGGGCCACGTAGAGCCGGTCCGCGGGTGGGCCCGGGAAGGAGCAGTTGCCGCCCGATCGGCCGGCGTCGTAGAAGCTGGCTTTTGCCTTGTGGACGGTGTCTCCGGTGGGTGGCGCGGCGCAGGCCGGGGTGGCGCCGCCACGTACGGCGAGGGTGATGCCGAGTACGGCCGCCAAGGCGGTGATTCCGGCTCCGGCCAACAAGTGTCTGGCACGGCGACGCCACCGGCGTGTGCCGTTGGTGCCGGCCGGGATGTCGTCGTTGGGGTCCGGGTCTGGCGCCATCATGACGCCTGATGCTGCCGCAGTGCCCTGCGGCAACGCAAGATCATCGAGTGGGCCGTCACCCGCCACGCCGACGGGGTCGCAGGCCGTTCGGAGAGGGATGGTGGCGAAGGACGCCAGCTTCCGAGCGACCCGCCCGGACTACGTCGCTTCAGGTGCTTGACCTGTCAATTTTCCGCCGGTAGTTTAAATTCGCAATGATAAGCATCTATCTAAGAGTGGGTGAACCGTGCTGTTGAAATCCATCGCCATCGCCATCGCCGCGTCCGTCGCAGGCCTGCTGGCCACCGCCCCCGCCGCCTCGGCGGCGGCACCCGGAGTGTCGATACAAGACTGGGGGTCCGGGAACTGCCCGCAGGGCATGCTCTGCATCTGGCCCAACTGGAATCACCCGCCGCAGGGCCCCGTCGAGACGCCGTCTCTGACGACCAACAGCGAGTGGACCGGCAGCATCCAGGGATTCAACTTCTACAACGGCACAGGCCGCGACGCCGTAATATCCGGGTTCACTTTCGGCTCGTCGATTCCCTTCAAAAGCTGCGCTCCTGCCGGCGGGACCGGGGGCGACCTGTATATACCGGTCAACGTGACGAAGGTGACTTGGCAGCTGACCCCCTGCTGATCCTCCACTGGGCCTTTCCGAGTAAGGGTTGATGACTTGGAGTAGCTGGCTCGATCGGCGGTCCGGACGCGCCCGGTCTCGTTGCGGCGCAACGAGAAGACGCAGAACCCCGATATGAAGGTGGTCCTTCCCGGGATCACCGTCATCGAGGTTCTGCGTCGCTGGCGGTGTTACTGGCCGACGGTGGTGAAGCCGAGGGCAGCTACCCTCCGACCATGCGGCGTGTGCGGAGGTCACGAGCCCGCCGTCCGCGGCTGAAGCATCTGCCCGCAGCGATCCGGGAAGCCGACTGGCTGGACCGCCTCGTGTCCGGCGTCCTGGTCTCGTGCGCTCTTGCGATCGCGCTGGCCTGGTGGCACCTCGTGCTGCCCGACGCCTGGGACGGCGTCCGGGCCACCATCTGGGGTGTGCCCGGTTCGGTCGCCGTGGTCTGTCAGGAGAGCACGGCGGCGGAAGACCCGCAGTTCTGGACGCTCGGCTGGAGCTGCACCGGCCCCTTCACCTCGGACGCGGGTGAGCTCCACATCGACTCGGTGCAGCTTTTCGTGCACGGCGATGAGCACCCTGGCCCCACTGTCGCCGGTCGGGTCAGTGGTCCGGGGGCGCAGTGGATGTGGCCCGATGGCGAGATCGAGTGGGTGTTCGCTGTGGCGCTGGCGATCGGTTTGCCGGTTCTGGCCATCTTTCCCCTGTCCGCTGCCGTTTCTGTCCTGAAGCCGTTGAACGGCTGGCCCCGGCCGGGCCGAAAGCCCCGCAGCGGTCCGGCTCAGATGGGCAATCGTGCGCGTCGTCGTCGTAAACGTCGACCACGGCGTACGGCCGACCCGATGGCGTGACGACGGCCTGGCCGGCCGCCGGATGCTGGTCCCGGACGGGCCTTGCTGGTATGCCCGCGATGACGGGGCGGGCCGTTCTACGCTTCGAGATGTGGCGGCGGGCGTGCCCTGGTTCGACGGGCACCGGAGCCCGGCAGTGGCCTGACGAACGGGTTCGCGGCGGCCTCTTTGCCGCCCGCCCGCGCCCAGCAGACGGCACCCTCCAGTGAACTCGAACGGGAGAGGACGGCACGCATGGCGGTCAAGACCAAGACACGTCCCGGCACCACGGAGATCCGGCCGTTCACGGTGGAAATCCCCCAGGCCGACCTTAACGACCTACGCAGGCGCATCGCCGCCACCCGCTGGCCGGACAAGGAGACTGTCGACGACCAGTCGCAGGGCGTGCCGCTCGCGACGATCCAGGCCGTCGCCCGCTACTGGGAGAAGGAGTACGACTGGCGCACTGTCGAAGCACGCCTGAACTCCGTACCGCAGTTCCTGACCACCATCGACGGGGTGGACATCCACTTCATCCACGTCCGCTCCAAGCACGAGGACGCGTTGCCGCTCATCGTCACGCACGGGTGGCCCGGTTCGATCATCGAGCAGCTGAAGATCATTGAGCCGCTTACCGACCCCACTGCCCACGGCGGGAGCGCGTCGGACGCCTTCCACCTGGTGATCCCGTCGCTGCCCGGCCACGGCTTCTCGGGCAAGCCCACAGCGTCGGGCTGGAACCCGGAGAAGATCGCCACGGCCTGGACCGAGTTGATGAAGCGTCTCGGCTACGACCGGTTCGTGGCGCAGGGCGGCGACTGGGGTGCTGTCGTCGTGGACCAGATGGGTGTCCAGGCGCCCCCGGAGCTGCTCGGCATCCACACGAACATGCCGGGTGCGGTGCCGCCGGAGATCGACCTGCTGTTCCAGGGCGACACCACAGGCGCGAACAACGCCATGGGTTCGCTGCCGTCCGGGCTGTCCGACGACGAGATGCGCGCGGCCACCGAGCTGGACTACGTCTGGAAGCACGTGGCGTACGCCCTCATGATGGCGACGCGCCCGCAGACCCTTACCGGGCTCGCCGATTCTCCAGTGGGTCTGGCGTCGTTCCTGCTCGACCACGACGCGAAGAGCCTGGCCCTGATCGCGCAGGTCTTCGACGGCGCCACAGCCGGCCTCACCCGCGACGACATCCTTGACAACATCTCGCTCTACTGGCTGACAAACACGGCGGTCTCCGCGTCCCGCCTGTACGCGGAGAACAAGCTCTCGTTCTTCGCCACGAAGGGCGTCAACGTCCCCGTTGCCGTGAGCGTCTTTCCCGACGAGCTGTACGAGGCGCCGCAGAGTTGGGCCGAGCAGGCGTACCCCAACCTCATCTACTACAACAAGCTCGACACCGGCGGGCACTTCGCGGCCTGGGAGCAGCCGAAACTGTTCTCGGAGGAGATCCGTACCGCCTTCCGGTCGCTGCGCTAGATGACCGTGCACATGCCCCCGCTGGGTGGGGCGGTCGAGTGGCTCAACTCCGAGCCACTCGACCCCGCGGGGCTGCGCGGCCGTGCCGTCCTCGTGAACTTCTGGACCCTGACGTGCATCAACTGGCTGCGCCAGGAGCCGTACGTCCGCGCCTGGTCCCAGGCGTACCGCGACGACGGGCTGGTCGTGGTCGGTGTGCACACGCCGGAGTTCTCCTTCGAGCACGACACCGACCGGGTACGGCAGGCGGTCGCCGCGCGGGCGATCGACTACCCGGTCGCTGTCGACAACGACTACGCCATCTGGAGCGCCTTCGACAACCACTACTGGCCGGCGCTCTACTTCGTCGACGCTGACGGCGTCATCAGCGACCAGCACTTCGGCGAGGGACGCTACGAGCAGTCCGAGCGCGTCATCCAGCAACTGCTCGGCGTCGAGCGCGCCCCCGTACCCGTCGAAGGCGTCGGCGTGGAGGCGGAGGCCGACTGGGGGCAGCTGCGCACGCCGGAGACGTACCTCGGATTCAGCCGTGGCGAACACTTCGCGTCGCCGAACGGCGCGGCGCTCGACGAACGTCGCGCCTACGACATACCGGAGCGCCTGGACCTCAACAAGTGGGCACTGGCGGGGGAGTGGACGATCGGGCCGGAGAACGTCGTGCTCGACGGTGCCGGCGGCAGCATCGCCTTCCGGTTCCACGCACGCGACGCGCATCTCGTGCTGTCATCAGGTGTACGGCAGCCGGTCGGGTTCCAGGTGCTCATCGACGGTGCGGCTCCCGGCGCGTCGCACGGCGTCGACGTCGACGAGGGCGGCAACGGCGTACTCCAGGAGGGCCGGCTCTACCAGCTCGTCCGCCAGCACGACACCGTGCGTGAGCGAACCCTGGAGATCAGGTTCGGTGGACCCGGCGCGCAGGCGTACGCGTTCACCTTCGGATAGCGCACGACACCCGCGTCGCTCGGCCCGCGATAGTGTCGGCGGCTGTGACAGCGCCCGAGATCACGATCGCCACCCCAGCGGACCGTCCGGCGGTCGTCGGTACGCTCGTCGCCGCGTTCGTCAAGGACCCCGTCCTGCGGTACCTGTTCCCCGACGAGGAGACCTACCCGCGGTACGCCGCCGCCTTCTTCGGGCACCTCTTCGACAAGCGGGTGCACAGGTCGTCGATCTGGACGATCGGCGGCGGCGCGTCGGTCGCCATCTGGGAGCCACCGGCCGACGGCCACGGATCGCCGGAGGTCAGCCTCGCCGCTCACTACCCGGCCGACGTGCTGGGCCGGGTCGAGGGTTATGACGCTGCCGTGCACGCCGCGCTGCCGGAATTCCCGTACTGGTATCTCGGCGTCCTGGGCACCCACCCCGACAGCGCCGGACGTGGTTGGGGTCGCGCCGCCATGCGGGCCGGGCTGGATCGGGCCGCCGCCGATGGTCTACCGGCGGTCCTGGAGACCAGCAACCCGGCAAACGTCGAGCTGTACCGCCGCGCCGGCTGGGAGATCGTGCGGTACGTGGCAGAGCCGCTGCCGACCTGGATCATGCAGCAGCCCGGCGCGGCTCAGTCGGGTACGTCGTCCCACGTGGTGCCCGGCGGCAGGTAGCCGGCAGTGGTGTTCTCGCGCAACGCGTACGCGATGACCAGGAGCGCGTGCTTGTCCAGCGCGGGCAGTCGGTCCATCGGGAACCACCGCACGGCCAGCGACTCGTCGTCGTTGACCCGTGCCGTGCCGGCCACCACCCGGCACAGGAAGCCCAGGTTGAGGTACTCGCACCGGTCCCCGTTGGGATAGGTGTGCGGGTGCGAGACGGCACTGGACATCCGCACCGGAGCCACGTCCAGGCCGGTCTCCTCGCGTACCTCGCGGACCAGCGCGGTCGCCGGCTGCTCGCCCGGCTCGACGAACCCACTGATCACCGACCAACGCCTGTCGTCGGAGCGTTGGCCGAGCAACAGCTCACCGGCGTCGTTACGGATGACGGCACTGACGCTCGGCAGCCAGAGCAGGTCGTGGCCGACGTGCTCACGCATCCCCACGATGTAGTCCGGTGTCCCCATCCGGCGATCATAGGCACGACCCCGGCGGCCGCCGTCGTCCCGGCGCGCCACATCGGCGTCAGGCCGCGTCGGCGTCACGCCGACCAGCTGACGGTACGGCGGAAGCGCTCGTACTCCTTTGTTCGCGCCGCACCGGGTCGTACGTGTCCAGGTTCCACTCGCAGCGGGGACACCAGGGCACCGCGTCTCGTACGGACGCCGTCGTTGCCCCACACCCCGGGCACGCCCCCGTGCCGGTCACCGTGTTGATCACGGCGACCGATGCTGCCCCACCCTTCGGAAGGGCGGAACCGGCCGTTCGGCCGACTGCCGCTGGCGGACGAAGTATCCCGACTTGGGCTTCTTTCGCTGTTCTGGCCCAAGCGGCTAAAACCAGCTCTACTGTGGAGAAGTCGGCGACTTGCGCGATCCAGTGGCGGCCGGTCGGTTCCCGGTGCACAGTGATTCCCATGAGCGACAGCGGACGTGGTGGGCAGTTCTACTGGTGCACGCGGCACCACCGGGTCGAGACGGACGCCGACGTGTGCCCGGCGAAGCACGTTCTCGGCCCGTACAACTCGGCGGCCGACGCGGAGAACGCACTGCAACGGGTGCAGGAGCGCAACGAGGCGTGGGATGCCGAGGACGCCCGTTGGGCTGGGGAGGACAAGTAGACGGCGCGGGACGGCCCGCGTCGCGGTGATTCGTGCTCCGCGAGGACGCACGCGAGAGCACGTCCTCAAGGAGGAACCACGATGGCCGAAGCACAGCAGGCCACCACCCGCCCGGCTGCCCGGCGCACCACCGCTAAGAAGACCGCAGCGGCGGAGCGGAACACGGGAGCGAGCCGGACCACGCCCGTGCGCAAGTCCACCACGGCGAAGGCGCCAGCCCGGAAGGCAGCCGGCGGCGCGGGGCGCGCCCCGGCCAAGAAGACCGCCACGGCCGCCAAGAAGGCGCCAGCGAAGAAGACCACCACAGCCAAGACCACCGCGGCGAAGAAGACCTCCGCCGCGAAGAAGACCAGCGCGGCGAGGAAGACCAGCGCGGCGCGGACGACCAGCGCGGCGCGGACGACCACCACGGCGCGGACGACCACTGCGGCGGCCAAGAAGGCGCCGGCCAAGAAGACCACCACGGCGGCCGCGAAGGCCCCGGCGAAGAAGACCACCACCCGCAAGACCACCACCGCGGCTAAGCGGACCCCGGCGTCCACGGCGCGCAAGACCACCTCGTCGGCGGCGAAGAAGACCACCGCCGCGGTGAAGGCGCCAGCCCGCAAGACCACCTCGTCGGCGACGAAGACCGCGGCCAAGAAGGCACCGGCCACGAAGAC
This sequence comes from Micromonospora sp. DT68, assembly GCF_049847245.1. Classification (NCBI taxonomy): domain Bacteria; kingdom Bacillati; phylum Actinomycetota; class Actinomycetes; order Micromonosporales; family Micromonosporaceae; genus Micromonospora; species Micromonospora sp. DT68. The sequence continues at coordinate 3,333 of NZ_JBNCNZ010000011.1, read as the reverse complement.
GACCGCCAAGAAGGCTCCCGCGAAGAAGACGACGGCGGCGAAGAAGGCCGCGTCCACCCGCCCGAGCGGCGGCGCCCGCAAGGCCGCGGCGAAGAAGGCCCCCGCCGCGAAGTCGACAAGCACCTCGTCGGCCACCACCCGCAAGGCGGCGGCCAAGAAGGCTCCCGCCAAGAAGACCACCGCCGCGGCCAAGGCGCCCGCCCGCAAGGTGACCGCCCGCAAGTCACCGGCCCGCCCGGTCGCCGCACGAGCCACAGCCCCCCGGGGTACGCGCAGCACCGCCCGGAAGGCGACCGGCTGAGCGCACGCCGCCCGATCCGAGGAGTGAACCGGCCGGGAGATCTCGGCCGGTCACCGGAAGCGGATCACCGGCGGCGCTGTCAGGATTGACCTCGTGGTGATCCGACGCGTACTCGCCCCCCGCATCGACTTCGGCGCGCTGCGCCGCGAACTCGGCCTGCCCGAGGAGTTCCCGGCAGACGCCCAGCGGGAGGCCGACGCGGCGGCAGCCGCGCCGCCCCGGCCAGCCGTCGACCGCACCGACGTACCGTTCGTCACTGTCGACCCTGCCACCTCCCGCGACCTGGACCAGGCGATGCACCTCGCCCGCCGTCCGGGCGGCGGCTACCGCGTGCGGTACGCGATAGCGGACGTCGCCGCGCACGTCCGCCCCGGCGGCGCGCTGGAGGAGGAGACGTGGCGGCGGGGGCAGACCGTCTACCTGCCCGACGGGCACGTACCGCTGCACCCGCTGACCCTCAGCGAGGGCGCGGCGAGTCTGCTGCCCGACGACGACAGGGCCGCAGTGGTCTGGACCATCGACCTGGACGCCGACGGCGGCACCGTGGCCGTCGAGCTGGAACGCGCACTGGTCCGCAGCCGCGCCAAGCTCGACTACACAGGGGTGCAGGCGGCAGCCGACGCCGGCACGCTGCCCGACCCGATCGCGCTGCTGCCCGAGATCGGCGACCGGCTGACTGCCCGAGGCCTGCGTCGGGGTGCCATCAACCTGCCGCTGCCCGAACAGGACGTGGAGCCCGACGGCGACGGCTGGCGGCTGGTGCTGCGTGGGCCGGCCCCCATGGAGGAACACAACGCGCAGATCTCCCTGCTGACCGGGATGGCCGCCGCCGACATCATGCTTGCCGGCGGCGTCGGCCTGCTGCGCACCATGCCCGGACCCAAGCCGGAGGCGGTGCAGCGGCTGCGGGCCGCCGCCGCGCCGCTGGGCGTGCACTGGCCCGACGGCGCCGCCCCGGGCGAGGTGATCGCACGGCTGGACCCGGCCGAACCGCGCTGTGCCGCCTTCATCGACCAGGCAGCCGAGCTGATGCGCGGCGCGGCGTACACCGCATTCGACGGGGCAACGCCCGAACAACCCGAACACGGGGGCGTCGCCGCCGCGTACGCCCACGTCACGGCGCCGCTGCGGCGCCTGGCCGACCGGTACGCCACAGAGGTCTGCCTGGCCCTGCACGAGGGCCAGGAGGTGCCCGACTGGGCGCGCGCCGCGCTGCCCCGGCTGCCTGAGGTGATGGCCAGCACCGACCGGACCGCCTCGGCGGCCAGCCGCGGCGCAGTGGAACTGGCCGAAGCAGTGCTGCTCGCGCACCGGGTGGGGGAGACCTTCGACGCGGCGGTCCTCGACGTCGACTCCCCGCCCAACGGCAAGTCCCGCCCCCGCCCGCCCGGCGGGACGGTGGCCCTGGACGCCCCACCGGTCCGCGCCCGCTGCCTCGGCGAACTGCCGCTCGGCGAACGGGTCCGGGTCCGCCTCGTCACCGCCGACCCGACGACCCGTACCGTCCTGTTCGAGCTGGCCTGAGCCTTCTCGCTCGGGTGTCCGTCGGCCTTCGCCCCGGCGTTCGGCACGCCTGCCGGGAGCCCGGCGCGTCGCTGGCCCGGCGTTCGGCGCGTCTTGACCGGGAGTCCGGCGCGCTGCTGGCCCGCGCTGGGCGTGCCTTTGGCGGGCATCCGGCGCGTGCGTAGCGGGGATTGTCACAGTGCCCACCGCTGCTGCCGGACCAGGCGGTTTGCGAGGATGAACCCATGGCATACGACGCGAGCACGCTGCCCGACGTGTCCGGGCTGACGGTCGGCATCATCGGTGGCACCGGCGATCAGGGGCGGGGTCTCGCCTACCGGTTCGCGCGGGCCGGGCAGACGGTGTTGATCGGCTCCCGGTCAGCGGAGCGGGCCTCCGAGTCCGCCGCCGAGATCGCCGCGCTGCCAGGCATGCCCGCCGACGCCACCATCACCGGCGCGGCAAACGACGAGGTGGCCCGCCGCAGCGACGTGGTGATCATCGCGGTGCCGTGGGACGGACACGCCGCGACCATCGCCGCTCTCGCCGAGCCGCTCGCCGGCACGATCGTCGTCGACTGCGTCAACCCGCTCGGCTTCGACAAGCAGGGCCCGTACGCGCTCACCGTCCCCGAGGGCAGCGCCGTCCAGCAGGCCGCAGCGCTGCTGCCCAACTCCCGCGTCTGCGCCGCGTTCAACCACGTCAGCGCCCCACTGCTGGCCGACCCCGAGGTCGACCGGATCGACCTGGACGTGCTGATCTGCACCGAAGACCGCGAACTGGTCGGCGTGGTCGGCGCGCTCGCCGCCCGGATCCCCGGCATGCGCGGCATCTACGCCGGCCGCCTGCGCAACGCCCACCAGATCGAGGCGTTCACCGCCAACCTGATCGCCATCAACAAGCGCTACAAGGCGCACGCCGGCATCCGCGTCACCGACATCTAAACGGCCTGCGGCGGCGGTCCGCGCGGACTCGCCGTAGGTCGCCGGTCTGCCTCAATCGCTTCGACCGAACGAGCGCGGGGCGGCTGGCTGTTGGGCGGCTGCCGCTGACCACTGCGTCACTGCCTGTTGCTGGTTGCTGCTGCCTGCTGCCTGCTGCCTGCTGCCTGCTGCCTGCCGCCCGCTGCCTGCCTCCTGCGGCCGCCGTCCCGCCGCCCCGCCGCCCCGCCGCCCCGCCGCCTGCTGTCTGCTTCTGCTGGCTGTTGCCCGCTGGCGTGGGCCGTTGCCCTTTTCCCGCTGGCCTTTGTCGCTGGCTGGTGCCAGTTGTCCGCTGGGTTCCTGGGCACTCGCTGATTGTCGCGGGCTCGCTTGCCCTACGCGCTGGGCGTGCGGGTCGCAGGTAATCGGCCTCGGTGAACGGTCACCGATTGGCCGGTTCGGCGGCGGCCAAGCCGGTGCACGCCTTCACCACGCCGCTTGACGGAGGTGGTGGTCGTTGCTTGTCGTGTTCACGTTCGGTGGTGGTAGTGGTTGCGGCGGGGGATTTGTGTGGGGTCGAGCCAGGTGGGTGGGATGAATTCGGGGTGG